>NZ_PXXX01000039.1 GCF_003367505.1 Lysinibacillus capsici | reverse complement strand
AAAGTGTACCCTTTATAAAGGACATTTTGAAAAAGGTTAGGCAACTTCTTGAAGCTGCAGTCTGTATTTTACAGGCGGCAGCTTTTTTAAATTCCACTGACCTCGATAATGGTTATAATAGATCATATAGCTTTTCACTTCTTTTTTTACATCTTCTAATGTCTCACAATCTTTTATATTCGTCTCATCTTTCAAATGCCCAAAGAATGATTCTTGAGGTGCGTTGTCCCAACAGTTTCCTCGGCGTGACATCGATTGACCTAAGCCCATTTGTTTCACGAGTTTTTGGAACGCTGGATTGGTATAATGAAAACCTTGGTCTGAATGGATGAAGGCGTCCTGAGCTAGGTGCTTTAGCTTTTTCAGTTTTTTCAAAGTGTCGAGCACAATTTCCATTGTGATGCTAGCTGCTACTTCATACGCCAAAATCTCATTCGTCTCAGCGTCTTTAATCGTTGATAAATAAGCACGTTTACCACTTTTATATGTCAAATACGTGATATCTGTTAAGAGGACTTTACCAGCCACGCCTTGTTTAAATTGGCGTTCGAGCATATGTGGACACGTACGATGTTCTTGTGTGGCTTTGGCTAGACGACGGTAAGGATTCGCTTTACGAATTGGACAGATAACCCCGAACTTCTTCATAATGCGGCGAATTCGCTTCAGATTATAGGTAATACCATATTGATGGTAAAGCGTCATTTTGATTTGACGTGCTCCTTTGTGACGTCGTCGGAATCGATACGCTTTTAAAATCACTTCTTTTACGACTTCATCTGCTTGGTGTTTCATCGCTCTTTTTTGAAGAGATTCTTCCTTAAAATAGTTATAATAGCCTGAGCGTGATACCTCCAACACTTCACAAAGATAGCGTACCATTCGCTTCAATCCATACGTTTCAATCGTTTGACCAATCAGTTCAAATTTCAGTTCTGGTGCGAGTTTTATTTCTTTTTCAACATCTGCCTTTCGAGTAAATCGATCTTTTTTAATAGTTCGTTTTCAGCTTCTAGTAAACGCATTTTTGCTTCAAGTCGTGCATACTTTTCCTCTATACTTAATTCTCGCTCGATAGGACGTCCTGTACTGTGTTTTCGAGAATCTTCTAAACCGGTGATTCCACGTTTTTTATAAGCTGTTCTCCACCTAGTACCTGCTCTATGAATACGTGTTATACCAATTGCTTCCACGTCAAATCCCGCTTCTTCAAAAATTTCTCTTGGTAATTTTCCCGTTTCAGATTGTGCAATAAATAAGCGTTTAAAATCATCCGTATACGTAATTGCTTTATTGCTCACAGCTTTTACATACGGATTCTTTTTTAATTCATTTTGTTGGTGGGGTGTTAAAAAGTTCTTAGTCATAGTAGTGGCTCCGAATCTTGTTTTTTCAATTATAAACAAAAATGCCCTATAAGATGACCTTTTTCAAGTGTCTATCTTATAGGGTACAGTTTA
>NZ_PXXX01000038.1 GCF_003367505.1 Lysinibacillus capsici | reverse complement strand
TCTTTAATTTCATCAGCAATTAGACTTGTTACGTCATAATCAGCATCGTCGATCACTTCTTGTGATACTGGAATGTAACCACGATAAGTTGCAATATCATATTTCACTTCTGTGATAGTAGGCTTTGCTAGTTCTGGATTTGCCGCAAGTTCAGCAACCGAGTTCATTTTTGAGCCTGATTTTTTAATTACAGGATATTTGCCAGATCCACTATTAACTTTTGCCACATTAACTAATTTAGATAAGTCAATTTCTTCTGTTGGAGTAACCTGTGGGCTAAGTAGTTCTTCTGGGATTAATGCTCCGCCTTCTACAGATGTAAATCCTGCACGTTCTTTTACAGACCCTTTTGAGCGAACATATTCGTTAATTGCCTCGCGTGTTTCCACTTTATTTGTCATTGATCGTTTGCCTCCTGCTTTAGGTTTCTTTTGATTTGTTGCCTCAATATCATTTTCTAGATCTGCGATTTCATCTTCTAATGAAGTTTTTTCATCTTTCGCATTTGTAAGGGCTTCTTCGGTATCTTTAACTTGTGTTTCAAGTAAATTTAGATCTTCTTCTGAATCAATTCCCTCGATAGCACCTTCAAGCTCGTTTAGCTTAGTAATTAATTCAGTAATTTTATCTTCTACAGATTTTAATGAGCTACGTTTCATCGTTAATTTAGCTCCTAATAAAACTGGATTAGCCATTGGATAATCGCTCCTTTAATTGTTTTTTACGTTGTTCTAATTTTTGTTTCTGCATGGCTTCAACATCTTTTTGACGTGCTGCAATATCTGTTTGAGGATACGCAGGAAAAGCCGTAATTGATACTTCTAAGAGTTCAGCTTCTATTACGCGCCATTTGTAAGTACCGTCCTCTCTTGGCATGTACTCTTCTTTAATAGGATAGAATCCAAATGAACAGCCTCGCACTTTGCCTGTTTGTACTTTTCTATACGCACTCTTTGCGTTTGGGTCCTCTAAGTCGATTACCGCACGCCCCCATAACCCTTTATTGTCCGATTTGATTTCTAAAGTACCACTACCAAAACTAGCAAGTACAATTCTAGAATCGTGGTTATCTAAGCACATAATGTCGTTGTTTCGTAAACTTGTATCAAATGCTCCAGGAGCGATTTCTTCATAGGCTCCTTGCCATAGTTCCGTCTCTTGGTCATAGAGTACAAAATAGCCCTCAATTACTGCCTCGTTTTCATTCTCCACTGCTCTTGTTTGTAAGTCTGATGTAAAATGCATATGACGTTTTTTACTCATCATTCTCACCACCTTTCAGCTTTGATTGTTCGCTTAACTTATTTGCTGGAATGTAGTTTTCTAAGATGATAAGTTCTTGCATTTCTACATCTGGATCAAGCCCTATCCAATCCCGTAACTCATTACGTCTCATTGCGTTTCTATCTATCATCTGTGTTCCTGCTGATACCATTTCATCTAAGTTATAACTGTATAAACTACGTGGATTTAAACGGAAAAACCAGTTTGGATTGTGTAGAAGATCTCGCGTTAATGTTTGCGCTATAATTTGACCGATTGCATAAATTCGTGTGTTTATAAAATTGGTATAGGCCTCTTTATTAAATTCACCCACTCCAAGAAAAAAGGCTGGAACATCTAAAAGTCCAGCTACAGTCTTCTTATCTAATTCAACACCTTCATTTATAGCAATGTCTTTTAAAGATAATGGTTTAACTTGGTGTACATTGATTAAGTCCGCAGGCACTACCCAAGGCGTTCCTCCGTCTGTTTCATCTACATACTTTTTAAGAATACTGTCTCGTCCTTCTTTAGTTGTCAGTTCCTCAGTCATTGCATCAACTGATAAAATTAAAGAAGGCATATATTTACCACTCATAAAACTATTTTTCGTCTTATTTGCCTGCGCTAAATTCTTAACTACATCATGTAAAGCTACCCGATAACCGTTGCCCTTATACGGATAATTTGGATCAGGATTCAGTACAAAATGAAGCACTTCTTCGGGCTTGTAAGTAACTCCTTCATAATTAATGATGTAGTTGCCATCTAAATCCTCGTAGGAAACAGCTTGCATCTGAAATGGTGTCAGGTCTTCAATTAAACCTGTCTTTTTATCCACACCAATATGAACGATTGAATTTCCGTTTCCATATAAAAGTAAATCTGAAACGATTTTATATAGCCACCCTTTACGTGTCATATTTCGGTGTGGTTCAATATCGATCTTTCTAGACAATGAATTACGTACTCGTTTGTCACCTTGTTCAGTGTTTTCCATTAAATGAATCGTCATATTAGACACTAAGTCAGCGATTTTATTAACTGCAATCACAACGTCTGGATGCTCTGACAATTTTACATATCCTAATGCGTCAATATCTCCAAAAGAAATAGGAATAGACGACGTAATAGACCTTTGTTTCTTCTTAC
>NZ_PXXX01000037.1 GCF_003367505.1 Lysinibacillus capsici | reverse complement strand
TGATGTCCAAAATTGTGTTTCGTTCACTAGCAAAACTAGCTACTTAAAACTTTATTGATTACGTTTTGCTTGTTCAGTTTTCAAGGTTCATTTTGTTTACTCTTCTGTAAGAGTTAACTTTTATATAATAACATGTTTTATATTTAATGTCAAACAGTTATTTTATTTTATATTTTAGTAGCTGCATATCTCAACAGCAACTTTTATATAATAACACCCTATTTGTCATTGGTCAATAGTTTTATAATTATTTTTTTAAAAAATTACAACCTCAATCTTGGCCAATTTCGTAAAAATTGAATTGTACGGTTTCTTCCTATATCTAATAGAGTTTCTTTTGTTTCTTCATTTAAATCAAATTGGGTTGCACTATAATCTTCTACAGGAATAAAAATAATGTCTCTTTCGTGTCGTCTTGATATATACCTTTCATCATGTGCATCTTTCATAGTTGAAAATAGTGCCTCAAATAAATTTAGACCATTCTTAATTTCTTGAGGACATTGTTCTTCTCTTCTTCTACTCAGTTTCAGACCTAAAATCGGACGTACTTTCCGACCTTCTTTATCATCGAATATCCATAGTGGAAAATTACTTAAAACACCACCATCCACTATAACCGATTCACCTTTCCCAGTCTTTAATGTAACTGGTTCAAAGAAAAAAGGTATACCGCAACTCATGCGTAACGCACAAGCTACTGAAAAATTCTTTGCTTCAATTTGATATTTATGCAAATCATCTGGTAAAACAATCATTCTACCATTCGTTAAATCTGAAGCTACTAATTTAAGAGAATCTTTAGGCAGATCACCAAAAGTATATACTCCTTTTGCAGCTAGCTTTTGGAAAAACCATTTTTCTAACGCCTTTCCTTTATAGAGACCTAAATGATTATAAACATTTACCCATTTCATAAAAGGAAAAGGGAAAATTGTTCTTCTTGGATCAAGTAATGAAGGAACATCTAACTCTTCTAGCATCATTTCTATCTCTTTTCCACTATAACCCGCAGCAATAAAGGCAGCTAAAATGGCCCCCGCACTTGTACCAGCTACACGTTTAAATCGAAAATGTTCAGCTTCTAGTACTTGATATGCCCCTACTAAGGCAAAGCCCTTCAAACCGCCACCAGAAAACACGCCATCAATCCACAAACTTTCCTCTCCTTTTTGATGTAATCTTTATAGTATAAGGATGAAGAATGACGAATAGAACTAAATTTTCTACTTTATTGACGATACTTATGTACATAGCAGCAAACTTTAACCAAGTGTCTAGCTAAAATTCGATTACAGTATCATATAAGAATATGCGGCGAAATATCGTTATTCTAAGAAATGTAAAGAGCTACTTAAATGCTAATGTAGTTTCAACAATAATTTTAGTTCCGGAAATTTTTAGTGTAGAACATATTTTTAACAACAAAAATAAAGGGCCTAAGCCCCCAACAATATTTAATTTAAATCACAGCCCTTATCTATATTAACTATGTCTTATAAGAACGTACTGATGGTGATTGATATTATTTAATTTTAAAAAAAGTTACAGAATGTTTAGCTATCCACAAATGCTGGGGTTTTCATAACTTCTAATTTTATTCTTTCACTGAAGGCTTGAAAATTTTAGCCGACTTAGTTAATAGCTTACTAACCCCTTCTATATCTTGCTAAGATTACAATGAATCAGAACCACCAGTTAGACTGGTGGTTTGCTCTCGCGTGAAACGCTGGGGTTCTGGTCCATATTTGTATTCAGGTTGGCATGCCGATCGAATATCATTAAGCTACTCTTCCCTTTCAAATACACTACAAAAGATGAAACAATTATTTTTGCTCGAATACTCACCAACATACCTGATTGCTCGGCTGTTTTTTTCTTGTCCATAGCTAGAAGCTCTTTGGAACCCCTCGCATAGCAAGGGGTTTTCAAAAGATACAAAATAAAAAAACAGTCAGCGCACAGCTGACTGTTTTGTTGCCTAGCGACGTCCTACTCTCACAGGGGGAAGCCCCCAACTACCATCGGCGCTAAAGAGCTTAACTTCCGTGTTCGGTATGGGAACGGGTGTGACCTCTTTGCCATCATCACTAGACTTATTAAAAGACAAGATTTATTATACCATATTTCAGTATAAATGCAAGCTTTTTTTAAAAGCTTACTTGTTCTTTCAAAACTGGATAAACGGTGCATTGAATGTTTCAAACGTTTTTGGTTAAGTCCTCGATCGATTAGTATTCGTCAGCTCCATGTGTCACCACACTTCCACCTCGAACCTATCTACCTCATCGTCTTTGAGGGATCTTACTTACTTGCGTAATGGGAAATCTCATCTTGAGTG
>NZ_PXXX01000036.1 GCF_003367505.1 Lysinibacillus capsici | reverse complement strand
TCTTTAATTTCATCAGCAATCAGACTTGTAACATCGTAATCAGCATCGTCGATCACTTCTTGTGATACGGGAATATAGCCACGGTAGGTTGCAATATCATATTTCACTTCTGTGATAGTAGGTTTTGCTAGTTCTGGATTCGCAGCAAGTTCAGCAACAGAGTTCATTTTTGAGCCTGATTTTTTAATAACTGGGTACTTACCAGATCCACTATTAACTTTTGCCACATTGACTAATTTAGATAAGTCAATTTCTTCTGTTGGGGTAACCTGTGGGCTTAGTAGTTCTTCTGGAATTAAAGCTCCGCCTTCTACGGATGTAAATCCTGCACGTTCTTTTAAAGAACCTTTTGAGCGAACATATTCGTTAATTGCTTCGCGTGTTTCCACTTTATTTGTCATTGATCGTTTGCCTCCTGCATTCGGTTTTTTTTGATTTGTTGCCTCAATCTCATTTTCAATTTCCGCAATTTCATCTTCTAATGATGTTTTTTCATCTTTCGCATTTGTGAGGGCTTCTTCGGTATCTTTTACTTGTGCTTCTAGTAAATTTAAATCTTCTTCCGAGTCAATTTCCTCAATAGCTCCTTCAAACTCGTTTAGCTTAGTAATTAATTCAGTAATTTTTTCTTCTACAGATTTTAATGAGCTACGTTTCATCGTTAATTTAGCTCCTAATAAAACTGGATTAGCCATTAGATAATCGCTCCTTTAATTGTTTTTTACGTTGTTCTAATTTTTGTTTCTGCATGGCTTCAACATCTTTTTGACGTGCTGCAATATCTGTTTGAGGATACGCAGGAAAAGCCGTAATGGATACTTCTAAGAGTTCAGCTTCTATTACGCGCCATTTATAAGTACCGTCCTCTCTTGGCATGTACTCTTCTTTAATAGGGTAGAATCCAAATGAACAGCCGCGCACTTTGCCTGTTTGTACTTTTCTATAAGCACTCTTTGCGTTCGGGTCTTCTAAGTCGATTACTGCACGCCCCCATAACCCTTTATTGTCCGATTTGATTTCTAAAGTACCACTACCAAAACTAGCAAGTACAATTCTAGAGTCGTGGTTATCTAAGCACATAATATCGTTGTTTCGTAAACTTGTTTCAAATGCTCCTGGAGCAATTTCTTCATAGGCTCCTTGCCATAGTTCCGTTTCTTGGTCGTAGAGTACAAAATAGCCCTCAATTACTGCCTCGTTTTCATTCTCCACTGCTCTTGTTTGTAAGTCTGATGTAAAATGCATGTGACGTTTTTTACTCATCATTCTCACCACCTTTCAACTTCGATTGTTCGCCTAACTTATTCGCAGGGATATAGTTTTCTAAGATGATAAGCTCTTGCATCTCTACATCTGGATCAAGCCCTACCCAATCTCGTAACTCATTACGTCTCATTGCGTTCCTATCAACCATTTGTGTGCCTGCTGATACCATTTCATCTAAGTTGTAACTGTATAAACTACGTGGATTTAAACGGAAAAACCAGTTTGGATTGTATAAAAGATCTCGCGTTAATGTTTGCGCTATAATTTGACCAATTGCATAAATACGTGTGTTAATAAAATTGTTGTAAGTGTCCTTATTAAACTCACCAACTCCAAGAAAAAAAGCTGGGACATCTAAAAGTCCAGCTACCGTTTTCTTATCCAATTCAACACCCTCATTAATCGCAATATCCTTTAATGACAGTGGCTTTATCTGATGCACATTGATTAAATCCGCAGGCACTACCCAGGGTTTCCCACCATCCGTTTCGTCCACATACTTTTTAAGGATACTGTCACGACCTTCTTTTGTTGTCATTTCCTCGGTCATTGCATCGACTGCTAAAATCAAAGACGGCATATACTTACCACTCATAAAACTATTTTTCGTTTTATTTGCCTGCGCTAAATTCTTCACTACGTCGTGCAAAGCGACTCGATACCCCTTGCCCTTATACGGATAATTGGGGTCAGGATTCAGAACAAAATGAAGCACTTCTTCAGGCTTGTAAGTAACCCCTTCGTGGTTAATAAGGTAGTTGCCATCTAAATCTTCGTAGGAGACTGCCTGCATCTGAAATGGTGTTAGGTCTTCAATTAATCCAGTCTTTTTATCCACACCGATATGAACGATTGAGTTTCCATTTCCATATAAAAGTAAATCTGAAACGATTTTATATAGCCACCCTTTACGTGTCATATTTCGGTGTGGTTCAATATCAATCTTTCTAGACAATGAGTTACGTACTCGTTTGTCACCTTGTTCGGTATTTTCCATTAAATGAATGGTCATATTAGATACCAAGTCAGCAATCTTATTAACCGCAATCACAACGTCTGGATGCTCTGACAATTTCACATATCCTAATGCGTCAATATCTCCAAAAGAAATTGGAATCGACGACGTTACAGACCTTTGTTTCTTCTTAC
>NZ_PXXX01000035.1 GCF_003367505.1 Lysinibacillus capsici | reverse complement strand
TTAGTATGACCCGTACGGGATTCGAACCCGTGTTACCGCCGTGAAAGGGCGGTGTCTTAACCACTTGACCAACGGGCCCATGGCGGAGAAGGAGGGATTTGAACCCTCGCGCCGGTTACCCGACCTACACCCTTAGCAGGGGCGCCTCTTCAGCCTCTTGAGTACTTCCCCAAAATAAAAATGGCTCCGAAGGCAGGACTCGAACCTGCGACAACCTGATTAACAGTCAGGTGCTACTACCAACTGAGCTACTTCGGAATAATGGTGGGCCTAAATGGACTCGAACCATCGACCTCACGCTTATCAGGCGTGCGCTCTAACCAGCTGAGCTATAGGCCCTTGGAGCGGGTGATGGGAATCGAACCCACGACATCAGCTTGGAAGGCTGAGGTTTTACCATTAAACTACACCCGCATAAATGGTGGGTCAGGACGGAATCGAACCGCCGACACTTAGAGCTTCAATCTAATGCTCTACCAACTGAGCTACTGACCCATTTCGTCCATGCTAAGCTTGCTCACTCTTTTGCTTCTCATGACTTTTATCTTTAAAAATGGCGGTCCCGACCGGGATCGAACCGGCGATCTCCTGCGTGACAGGCAGGCATGTTAACCGCTACACCACGGGACCTTTTGGTTGCGGGGGCCGGATTTGAACCAACGACCTTCGGGTTATGAGCCCGACGAGCTACCACTGCTCCACCCCGCGATAATTTTATGTTGTTTCGAGTTTTTAAAGCACCATTTATAAAAATTTAAAACTGGAGGAGGTAGAGGGATTCGAACCCCCGCGCGGTGTTACCCGCCTGTCGGTTTTCAAGACCGATCCCTTCAGCCAGACTTGGGTATACCTCCGTTACAATATATAAATGGTGGACCTTGCAGGACTCGAACCTGCGACCGGACGGTTATGAGCCGTCTGCTCTAACCAACTGAGCTAAAGGTCCTTTAAGATGGCGGCAGAGGGGATCGAACCCCCGACCTTACGGGTATGAACCGTACGCTCTAGCCAGCTGAGCTACGCCGCCAGGATCTTTATACTGGTTAATTTACTTATGGTGGAGCCTAGCGGGATCGAACCGCTGACCTCCTGCGTGCAAGGCAGGCGCTCTCCCAGCTGAGCTAAGGCCCCATAATCTTTTTGGAAATGGTCGGGAAGACAGGATTCGAACCTGCGACCCCTTGGTCCCAAACCAAGTGCTCTACCAAGCTGAGCTACTTCCCGTTGTTCTTTTGGCGCGCCCGACAGGAGT
>NZ_PXXX01000034.1 GCF_003367505.1 Lysinibacillus capsici | reverse complement strand
CCATCATCACTAGACTTTGTTATGTATCTTGTTTTGAAGTTGTTTACCTGTCCTTCAAGACAAGAATTATTGTATAACGTTTTCTAACATTGTGCAATACTTTTTTATAAAAAAAAGAAATTATTACTTTTTAAAGATATTTTTGTTAAGTAAGAGAAAATATTGCCCTGCAAAATATTATAGCAATTGTTGGTTCAAAAGAAAACAATTATTTTATTTGGCCGATATTATTAGCTTATAATCTATTTCACTACAAGTGAAGAATATAGATAATCCTTCACTCGTCTTTTCGTTAAATATTTGAAAGCTCTATTTTTAATTTTACAATATCCTCAAGTGTAGTGGAAGGTCCAAAAGATATTCTAAAAAATTGGCGTGCCGCTTCCAAAGAGAACCCCATTGATAGAATAGCCTTTGTTCCCGATTCACTATGAATATCACATGCACTACCTGTAGAGATACAGATTCCCGCCTCATTTAACTTTAAAAGAACATATTGCCCCTCTACTTTTTCCATCATTACCCCACAAATATTAGGTAGTTGCTGTTTACACTCAACGAGCTGACATTTTTCAGGTAAATTATTTTCAAAATAATTTCTTAGCGTTTCATAATGTTGCAATTCATATTGATAGTTTTCAATTGCCGCGGCAAAGGCCACGATTGCAGGAGTATCTAATGTCCCCCCTCTAAGACCCCTCTCATGTGTCAAACCTGGTGTTAATGCAGGTACTCTGATTGCAGGGTTCAGATATATAGCACCACAGCCCTTTGGTCCGCCTATTTTATGAGCCGAGATGGTAATCGCATCTGCCCCTTGTGGTATAGCTAGTTTGCCAAATGATTGTACACAATCAACATGACAGAATATATTTGATTTTCTTGCCATCTTTACGATTTTCTCTACAGGCTGGATTGAACCAATTTCAGAATTGACATGTTGAATGGTAATCAAAGCAGTCTCTTCCCGGATTGCTTGTTGCAATTGCCCCAGATCAACACAACCATCCTTCTGCAAAGGTAATTTTGTTACAGTAAAGCCCTTTTTCTCAAGTGTATTCAAAGCCGCATGCACTGACGTATGCTCAGCTTGAGATGAAATAATGTGTTTTCCTTTTTTTGAGGCTAGCGCTAACGACAAGATGGCTATGAGATTTCCTTCTGTTCCACTACCCGTAAAAATTACGCCATCACTAGTTACACCTAGGGCTTGGGCTACAACCTCCCTTGATTGCTGGACAAAATAAAAAGCTTGTCCCCCTAAATCATGCAAACTCGCACTATTTCCATAATACCGTTGTGCCACCTCTACATATGCCTCAAGAGATTCCCTCATCATAGGTGATGTTGCAGCATAATCCATATAAATCATCGTCTTCTTCCTCTCTTGTTCATCAGGTCTTGTTTTCTTTTATATTTTATGTAAAGATAAGTGTCAAGACAACTGTAAAGAAGGTATAACAATGGATGTAAAGACAGACGTCCTTATAATTGGTAGTGGGATTGCTGCACTTCAGGCTGCTTTAGTGCTTGAAAAACATTTTCAAATACAAATTGTTACAAAATCATCTATATATATGAGTAGTTCTTATCGTGCACAAGGTGGGATTGCTGCTGTTACCAGTGAGGAGGATCATATTCAACATCATATTGCTGATACATTGAAAGCTGGAGAGTATCATCATGAGAAAAGGCATGTTAAAACACTTATAAAAGATGGCACTGAGATTATGCAAAACTATCTAAAGGATGGCCTCCCTGTTGATCGGCAGGTCGATGGAAAACCTGCTCTAGGACTTGAAGGAGCACATAGTCATCATCGTATTCTACATGCAGGTGGTGATCGTACTGGTCAGATTTTCATAGATTACTTGCTTCATAAACTTTCGCCCAAAACAAAGATCAATTGCTATGAAATGGCTTATGAGCTTTTACGGAATACAGATGGTGACTGTGTAGGAGTGCTAACTAAAGGAGAAAAAGGTACAAAACGTTATTTGGCTCATCATGTTATTTTAGCGACAGGTGGCGCAGGTGCCCTTTATTCAAGTACATCTAATTTTCCAACTAATACAGGGGATGGGATCGCATTAGCATTTCGAGCAGGCGCTGCCATTAGTGATATGGAATTTATGCAATTTCACCCGAGTCTTCTGTGGTGTAAAAATGAAGCAAAGGGATTAGTTTCTGAAGCTGTCAGAGGGGCTGGTGGTATTTTTGTTAATGCCCAGCATCAGCCCATTATGACAGGTTTACATGCTCAACTTGACCTAGCACCAAGACATATTACTGCACTTGCCCTATTTACAAAACGTGCAGCGGGTGAAGAAACGTTTATTGATATCACTAACATTCAAGACTTTGAAGCAAAGTTTCCAACAATTGCTCAGCTGTGCCATGTTCATCACGTTCATTTACAAGATGGTCTAATCCCCGTGGCTCCAGGAAGTCATTTCTTGATGGGTGGTGTTATTGCTGATGACAAAGGAAGAACTACTATACCGAACTTATATGCAGTCGGTGAGGTTGCCTGTACAGGCGTACATGGTGCGAATCGTTTAGCAAGTAACTCCCTATTGGAAGGTATTACATTTGGTCAAAAAATGGCGCAGTTCATTATTCAAAAAGGGTGTCATCAAAAAAACTTTTTACTGGAAAAGCATCAATGTCCTGATAAAATGCCACCTTTATTTAGCAAACCCCAATTACAGCAACACATGATGCAGTTCCTAGGTATTGTTAGAAATATTGATGACTTGCAGCATTTTGTAAAGCAACTACCCTCCTTGCAATCACTTATTCAAGTTAATTTAAAGGGTCTAGAACTAGCTGAGTTGGAATTATTTATGATGCATGTAGTCGCCACATTAATGGCACATGCAGCAATTACTCGAACGGAAACAAGAGGAGCTCATATTCGGAAGGATAAATCCGAAATGAAATCACAATGGGCAAGTCGATGGATTATTTTTTCGCAAGGACAAATGAAAGTGAGGAACTCATTGTATGAATATCATCAAACTTGAGGAAATGCTCAAGCAATTTTTTAATGAGGATTTAGGAGATGGAGATTTATCGAGTGAATTTATCTTTTCAGCCGAACAACAGGGAGCTTTTTCTTTTTACGCGAAAGAAAGCGGAATTTTTTGTGGGGCTAACATTATTGAGCATGGCTTTCTCTTACTCGATCGATCAATCGAAGTCAATCTTCATACAAAAGATGGAGAGATGGTGAAGTCAGGTGATGTACTCGCTGTGATTAAAGGTCCCTTACAAAAATTATTAATCGGTGAGCGTGTCATTTTAAATCTTATTCAACGTATGTCTGCTATTGCAACGGCTGCCCATCTTGCCGTTCAAGAAACAGTAGGTACTTACGCAAAAATATGTGATACGCGTAAAACACTACCTGGACTGCGTATGTTAGATAAATATGCTGTTCGAATTGGTGGTGCTTTTAATCATCGTAATGGCCTGTACGACGCAATTATGCTAAAGGACAATCATATTGCCTTTGCTGGTAGCATTACAAAGGCAGTTCAGACCGCTAGAGCGAAAGTCGGTCATACCGTAAAAATTGAAGTTGAAATTGAATCAAAAGAACAATTAGAAGAAGCTATCAACGCAGGAGCAGATATTATTATGTTTGATAACCGTAGCCCAGAAGAAATCCGTGCATGGCTTCCCATTGTTCCTCCCACTATTGCGACTGAAGCATCTGGGGGCATCACACTTGAAAATTTAAAGGCTTATGCCCAAACGGGTATTCAATGGATTTCACTTGGCTCCTTAACACATTCAGTTAAAGCTTTTGATATTAGTGCACTCGTTCAAATGAAAGGAGATCATTCCCTTGTCCATCACTAGTTTATTACAACAGACGACATTACTCCCAGAGCATTATCGGGCACTATCTGTAAAGGAAATGGAATCTCGTATTTTATCAATAAAGAAAAAATTAGGTTCTAAATTATTTATTCCTGGCCACCATTATCAAAAAGATGAAGTCATTCAATTTGCAGATTCAACTGGGGATTCTTTACAGTTAGCTCAATTATCCGCAGCAAATAAGGAAGCTGAACACATCGTATTTTGCGGTGTACATTTTATGGCAGAAACTGCTGATATGCTGACAACGAAACAGCAACATGTCTATTTACCAGATATGCGCGCTGGTTGTTCAATGGCTGATATGGCTGATATTTATCAAACTGAACAAGCATGGCCAATTCTTCAAGAACTCTTTGGTGATACGATTATTCCTCTAACCTATGTTAACTCAACTGCGGCTATTAAAGCCTTTACTGGAAGACATGGTGGTGCTTGTGTCACTTCATCGAATGCAAAGGAACTTGTTCAATGGGCTTTTACCCAAAAACAGCGTATCTTCTTTTTACCTGACCAACATTTAGGAAGAAATACTGCCTATGATTTAGGTATACCTCTTGAAAATATGGCTGTTTGGAATCCACATAAGAACTTGCTCGAAACAAAAGAGCCACTTGAAAATATCCAGGTTATTCTTTGGAAGGGTCACTGCTCTGTGCACGAAGGTTTTACTGTTCAACATACAGAGGTTATTCGCAAAGAACACCCGACTATGAGGATAATTGTTCACCCTGAGTGCAGCCGTGAAGTGGTTGCAGCGGCTGATGATGCAGGCTCCACAAAATACATTATTGATACAATCAATCGAGCTCCAAGCGGATCTTCATGGGCAATTGGAACAGAAATGAACCTTGTCAATCGCATTATTAAGCAGCATCCTGATAAACATATTGTCTCCTTAAACGAAAACTTTTGTCCTTGTTTAACAATGAATCGAATTGACCTTCCACATTTGTTATGGAGCTTAGAAAGTATTGAGCAAGGTCAACCTCATAACCGTATACAAGTAGATGAACATACTACCGCTGAAGCACTTAGTTCACTTGAAAGAATGCTAGCCAGAGGATAAATAGTTAAAACTTTTTAAACAGAAAGGTTGAAGATATAACCTTTCTGTTTTTGTTGACATAACGCCTACTTCTAATAGTGCTAATGGCTTCCATTTGCGCCCCGCTTTGCTATAATTGACACGACTTTATGCTCCATGATACTGTCAATTTGGAGGTGATACTAAATGGCTTTTCAATCGAAAAATATCTTTATCAATTTACCAGTACAAGATCTAAACAAATCTATCAGTTTTTTTAAGGAATTAGGTTTTGAGTTCAATCAACAATTCAGTGATGAAACAACAGCCTCAATGATTATTAGTGAAAATATCTTCGTATTAATAATGGTTGAAGAACGATTTAAAGGATTTAGTAAGAAAGAAGTTACAGATACTACTACTTCTGCAGAAGCAATCTTATGTCTTTCTGCTGAAAATCGTGAACAAGTAGATCAATTAGTGAATAAGGCTCTTGCCTCTGGTGGTAAACCTTATAGTGAACCACAAGATCACGGATTTATGTATGGTTGGGGTTTTCAAGATGTAGATGGGCACATCTGGGAAGTAGTTTATATGGATGAAAATGCATTGAAACAAGAGTAAATTTTGTATCTATGAATATCAAAAAACAGTAGATGCAATAGCATCTACTGTTTTTAGTATGACCCGTACGGGA
>NZ_PXXX01000033.1 GCF_003367505.1 Lysinibacillus capsici | reverse complement strand
GATATCAAAAAACTACGTGAGGCAGCCGCAATTATGATGAGCTGTAAAAAGTCAATCAAAGCCAATCATTATTTAACAAAAGAGCAAATGGAAACATTGCTACGAGATTTACGAAATGCAGATAATCCATTTACATGCCCACACGGACGTCCAGTGCTTATTCACTTTACATCATATGAAGTGGAAAAAATGTTTAAACGGGTTATGTAAGGGAGAGGGGGAAAATGGATGGGTGAATTTATTTTAGCGATTGATCAAGGAACGACAAGTTCAAGAGCCATTTTATTTGATAAAAAAGGTCAAATTGTTCATGTAGCACAAAAAGAATTTCAACAAATTTTTCCAAAGGCTGGCTGGGTAGAGCATAATGCCAATGAAATATGGGGTTCTATCTTATCCGTTATTGCGGCGGTATTAACCGAAAGTGGCCATGAAGCAAGTGAGGTTCATGCGATCGGCATTACCAATCAGCGCGAAACAACAGTGGTGTGGGATAAACACACAGGTCAGCCGATTTACAATGCGATTGTCTGGCAATCACGCCAAACACAGGACATTGTGAATACCTTAAAAGAACAAGGACAGGAAGAACATTTTCAGCAAAAGACAGGGCTTCGCTTAGATGCTTATTTTTCAGCGACAAAAATTAAATGGATCTTAGATAATGTTGAAGGCGCTCGTGAAAAGGCAGACAATGGGGATTTATTATTTGGGACGATTGATACATGGCTTGTTTGGCGATTATCAAAGGGAAAGGCTCATGTGACCGATTACTCAAATGCAGCTCGAACAATGCTCTACAATATTCATGAATTGAAGTGGGATGAGGAACTTTGTGAGCTTTTAGCTATCCCAATGTCCATGCTTCCAGAAGTGAGAAATTCATCAGAAATATATACAGAAACGGCTCCAAGTATATTTTTTGGAGAAAAAATTCCGATAGCTGGAATTGCGGGTGATCAGCAAGCCGCACTTTTTGGACAAACTTGTTTTACCAAAGGAATGGCTAAAAACACGTATGGCACTGGCTGCTTTATGCTATTAAATACAGGAGAGCAGGCAGTGACATCGGAAAATGGTTTATTGACAACCATTGCGTGGGGAATTGATGGGACAGTGACCTATGCATTGGAAGGTAGTGTATTTGTAGCAGGATCAGCTATTCAATGGCTACGCGATGGACTTAGGATGATTCGTACAGCAGAGGATTCTGAATCCTATGCTAGAAAAGTAGATCATACCGATGGGGTTTATGTTGTCCCTGCCTTTGTTGGTCTAGGTACGCCTTACTGGGATACAGATGCACGTGGCGCCATTTTTGGGTTAACCCGTGGAACATCAAAAGAACATTTTATTCGAGCAACACTAGAATCATTAGCCTATCAAACGAAAGATGTACTAGATGCAATGGAAGAAGCAGCAGGTACTCCGATTGAAGTACTCCGTGTAGATGGTGGAGCTGTCAAAAATCAATTTTTAATGCAGTTCCAAAGTGATGTTTTACAGCTACAAGTAGAGCTAGCAAAACTGAATGAGTCAACAGCACTCGGTGCAGCCTATTTAGCGGGGCTGGCGACAAGCTTCTGGCCAAACCAAGAGGCTTTATCTGCATTATGGGTGAGTGGGGAAACCTATCAACCTCACATGGATGAAGAACAAGCCACAGCTCTGTATACAGGATGGCAGAAGGCTGTAGAGGCAACACGAATTTTTAAATCATAGCTATTGGGGGAGAAAGGTATGTTTTCATTTGAGCAGCGATCAAAAATTTTATATTATCTAGAGCACTATAGCTTTGACGTATTAGTCATTGGTGGTGGTATTACAGGTGCAGGAATTGCATTAGATGCCGCATCAAGAGGCCTTTCTGTCGCATTAATTGATATGCAGGATTTTTCAGCTGGTACGTCGAGCCGTTCAACCAAATTGATTCACGGTGGTCTACGTTATTTAAAGCAATTTGATGTAGGAGTTGTAGCCGAGGTAGGGCGAGAGCGTGAAATTGTTTATGATAATGCTGTACATGTCACAACGCCTGAAAAAATGCTATTACCTTTATATAAAAAGGGTTCACTCGGTCCCTTCACAACATCTATGGCATTAAAGGTCTATGACCGCTTGGCAGGCGTCAAAAAACATGAACGTAGAACGATGTTAAATGCTCAGGAAACCCTGACATTAGAGCCTTTACTCAATCAAGAGGGCTTAGTCGGCGGTGGCTATTATGTAGAATACCGTACAGATGATGCCCGTCTAACAATTGAAGTATTAAAAAAGGCTGTAGAATATGGAGCGCTTTGCCTCAATTATGCTGAAATGACGGANNGCAGATAACAAGCAATTACGTCTAACAAAGGGCGTTCATATTGTCCTCAAACAAAAGGATTTCCCGCTAAAGCAAGCTGTTTATTTTGATATTGCTGATGGTCGTATGGCCTTTGCCATTCCACGAGATGGCAAAACCTATGTAGGGACTACGGATACTGTCTATGAAGGTAATCCTGTACATCCAGTGGCAACACAGCAAGATGTGGATTATCTAATTGAGGCTGCTAAAAAGGTCTTTCCAACTGCTACTATCACAAGAGACACAATTGAATCCTCTTGGGCAGGCGTCCGACCTCTGATTTATGAAAAGGGTAAGGATCCATCAGAAATTTCAAGGAAAGATGAAATTTGGACAGCGCCAAGTGGTTTAATGACGATTGCGGGTGGTAAGCTTACGGGCTATCGCCAAATGGCTGAAACGATTGTGGATAAAATCGTAAAGGCTCGTCGCTATAAGCATGCAAGTGCCTGTTTAACACGTGAGCTAGCACTTTCTGGTGCAAAGGGAATTAACGCTATTAATTTCCCTGACTATATTGCCTATAAAGCACGTGAAGGCGTACAATATGGCTTAAATTATGATGAAGCCAAGCATCTCGTACAAAAGTATGGCACGAATGTAGATGCCTTATTTGATCGGGTGAAATTTTTACATGAACATGGTAGTACAATGCCACTTGCCTTACATGCGATGCTACTGTATGGCATTGAAGCCGAAATGGTCTATACACCAAGCGACTTCTTTATCCGTCGGACTGGTTTATTATACTTCGATATTGAAGCAGTAAAACTTTATAAACAGCAAGTGATTCAGGTGATGCAACAACGCTTAAATTATACAGAGGAGCAAAAAAATAGATATATTGCTGAATTAGAGCAAGCCATTAACGATGCAACAAATTTTGTGAAAGAAGGGGAGTAAGGGATGGAGCGTTATATTCAAATGTCGGATGAACAATTTGTCTTCACGCGAACATTGGAGCCTTCAACGCCATGTATTGGACATATTCACATTTTGCATGGCATGGCAGAGCACAGCGGTCGCTATTTAACATTTGCGAAAACACTCAACGCAGCAGGCTATGTTGTGACGATGCATGATCACCGTGGGCATGGTGAAACGGCAGCATATAATGGGACATTGGGCTTTTTTGCTGAAGAAAACGGCTTTGAGCGTGTTGTAAAAGATGCTCATGAAGTGATTACACAACTTCACGTACCATACGCTAATGTACCATTAATTCTCTTTGGCCATAGTATGGGTTCTTTCATTACTAGACGCTATATTCAATTATACGGAGAGCAAGTAGATAATGTTATTCTCTGTGGCACTGGAAATGTGACAGCCTTGCATGCTGTAGGAAATCTAGTAGCCAAGGCTTTAGCAAAGGGACTAGGAAAAGAAACTGAAAGTAAGCTGTTAAATCAATTGAGCTTTGGTAGCTTTAATAAGCAATTTCCTAATCCGAAGACTGCCTATGATTGGTTATGTTCAGTACAACAAGAGGTGGAAAAGTATATCGATGATCCCTATTGTGGCTTTATTCCAACGAATCAATTTTTCGTGGATTTGACAACTGGCTTTGCCACACTAAATCGTAAAAGAGAATTAGCAAAAGTAAGAAAAGACCTCCCTATTCTCTTGATTAGTGGCAGTAAAGATCCGGTTGGTGAACAGGGGCTAGGCGTTTACAAAGTTGCTGAACAGTTAGCAGCGGTGGGTGTAGAGGATGTAACGGTTTATTTATTCGAGGATAAACGACATGAAATTTTAAATGAAGACAATCAAGAAGCGGTCTTTCAAGTTTTATTACGGTGGTTAGAAAAATATGATAGAAACTAAATTGCAGCAGGCAGAGGTCGTAGCAATAGTGGGACCGACTGCCTCAGGTAAAACGGCATTAAGCATTGAACTGGCAAAAAAATATCACGGTGAAGTCATTAATGGTGATTCCATGCAAGTTTATAAAGGGCTCGATATTGGGACAGCTAAAATTACCGAAGAAGAGATGGAGGGCGTTCCTCATCATTTACTTAGCTTTTTAGAGCCTACAGAATCTTTTTCGGTAGCAGATTATCAAAAATTAGTACGTGCGAAGATCGCGGAAATACAAACTCGTCAAAAATTACCTATAATAGTAGGAGGCTCTGGCTTATATGTACAAGCTGTCCTCTATGATTTCCAATTTACTGATGAAAAAGTAGATGAAGAAGCACGAAAAGCCTACTATGAGGAATTAGCAAAGCTTGGCCCTGAGGCAATGCATGACAAACTAAAACAACTAGACCCTCAAACAGCGGAGACAATCCATCCAAACAATACACGTCGTGTTATTCGTGCATTAGAAATGCTGGAATTAAGCGGTGTATCAAAAGCAGCGGAAGCGCAAAATCGAGGGGAAGTACCCCTTTACGACCATGTTATTTTAGGGCTAGGTCAAAACATGTCCCGTGACGTGCTATATGACCGTATTAATCGTCGTGTTGATTTAATGGTGGAAAATGGTCTTCTGCAAGAGGTGAAGGGATTATGGCAGCAAAATATCCGTGGAGTGCAGTCTATACAAGCCATCGGGTATAAAGAATTATATGATTATTTAGATGGCAAATGTACCCTAGAGGAAGCCCTTGATAGCTTAAAACAAAATTCCCGTCGCTATGCAAAAAGACAGCTTACTTATTTCCGTAATAAAATGGATGTCCATTTTATTACGCCGGATGATCGATTATAAGAATAAAGAAAAATTTCTAAAAATTACTAATTGATAAATTGGTAGAACATGCTACTATAGGAATGAAGAGGTAGAAAGTTAGTAGGGAGGCTATTTGATGAAATCAATCAATTTGCAAGATACGTTCTTGAACCAACTACGTAAAAACAGTGTTTTTGTAACTGTATTTCTGTTAAACGGATTTCAGTTAAAAGGGACTGTGAAATCATATGATAATTTTACAGTATTACTACTTGATGCTGAAAATAAGCAGCACCTAATCTACAAGCATGCCATTTCTACATTCGTACCAGCAAAACAAATAGAGTTTTTAGAGACAGAAGTATAATAAGTTTGTTAAACAGTTAGTGTTCTCACACTGGCTGTTTTTTTTGCTACAAGCTATAATGATAGTGGAATTTGATATTTTGGAGGACAAAGTTTATGAAAACAATGGAAACAACACAATTATTAGATCTGTTAGATGCAAATGAGGACCTATATATTATCGATGTACGTGAAGAGGATGAAGTAGCCCATGGCATGATCCCAGGTGCTCAACATATTGCACTCGGAACTATCCCTGAACGTTTAGAGGAATTAGATGTAGAAAAGCCATATATTATTGTATGTAAGGCTGGAGCTCGTTCTGCCAATGCGTGTGCTTACTTAGAGGCCCAAGGATTTAATGTAACAAACCTTGAAGGCGGCATGCTGGCTTATGATGGAGAATTAGAATTTAAATAAATCATGAAAAAAGAAAGAG
>NZ_PXXX01000032.1 GCF_003367505.1 Lysinibacillus capsici | reverse complement strand
ATTTAACGTAGTGCTTTATTTAAATATTCGATTTATGAAATATTAAATCTGTACATTTTAAATTTAAATAATTTATTAAATCTGTGCAAATATTGCATAAGTAAATAGTTCTATATAAGGAAGAAAGAAAACGTTTGAGGAACATATTCAAATTGTCAACTACTGTTTAAAGAGCCAGAAAAATTATCAATTAGCAGCACAAGCCTATGATGTTTCGTATCAACAGGTATACCATTGGGTGAAGAAATTTGAAGCGACTGATGAAGAGGGATTACGTGATCATCGCGGTCGAACAAAAAATGAAGTTGAATTAACAGCCGAAGAAAAACTTAAGGTTAGAAATCAAACGAATCGAGCGTGAAAATGAGTGCTTACGTGCTGAAAATCTATTTTTAAAAAAGTTAGAGGAAATCGAAAGGAGGCGTCGCTAAGCCAAATTCGCTTACAACAACGCTATTTAGCAATTCAAGAATTACACCAAGAGGAGAAACTTTCGATTCTTTTATTATGTGAAATCGTGGGTGTTTCGCGCGCCGCTTACTATAAGTGGCTAAGTCGTAAGCCATCTAACAGAGAAGTTGAAAATGAAGCCATTTCAAAGGATATTGATCTCCTTTACCACCAAGTAGATGGCATTTACGGCTATTGTCGTATGACATTGACAATCAATCGTCAGCGAATAAAGAATAATCAAGCGACGGTTAACGAGAAGCGTATTTATCGTTTAATGCAGGTGAGTGGATTGAAGTCCGTTATTAGGCGAAAGAGAAAGCCTTATCGTAAATCTCCAGCGCATCAGTGGCGGAGAACGTATTAATCGGGCATTTACCTCGGAAAAGCCAAATGAAAAATGGTGTACAGATGTCACAGAGTTTAAGTATAGAAACGGGAAAAAACCTTATTTAAGTGCAATTATCGATTTATATGATGGTTCAATTATGAGTTATGTGTTAGGTCATTCGAATAATAATTCCCTTGTTTTCAAAACAATAAAATCAGCTATTCAATCATTACAATCAGGCGAGCAGCCATTAATACATAGTGATCGAGGTTTTCAATATACATCGAAGGGATTTAAACGAATTGTGGAAACAGCCAATATGACACAAAGTATGTCCCGTGTTGGTCGATGTATTGATAACGGACCAATTGAATCATTTTGGGGCACATTGAAGTGTGAGAAGTATTATTTGCATAAGTTCGATTCATATGAAGGGTTAAAACTAGCGATTGATGATTATATTCATTTTTATAATTACTATCGTTATCAGAAACGATTAAACGGCTTGAGTCCTTTAGAATTCAGGGCTCAAGCCGCTTAATACATTTTTTATTATTTCCACTGTCTACTTGACAGGGAGCAGTTCATTACTCTGGTGTCTTTTGTTATTTATTATTGATCAATAATATCTCAATCTTTCAATGTTCGTACATTTTCGTATTCATTAGCTTTAGTTTTATAACTTTGAGGGTGTTGCTTCCAAAATAATATTAGTATAGCCTGTTTTGATTGTAGAACAAATAATCTGAAAACAAATTGTTCGACACAGTTTTACCATCAACAATAACAGTTTGAGCTAAAGCCATTATATATTTTGAACCGCCACCTTCTTTAGCTAAAAGAGGTTTAAATTCTTCACTTGTAACCTTTGATAATAATGCAATCTGTCCAAAGCTGTGCCTCCATTTACAACTAACAATTCATCTTTTGCAGTTGAATGTAAGTCATAAATTGAAGTAATATCATTATCTACTCAAAAATACCCTGGTTTGTACTCAAAATTACTTATGTCGGGTTTTCCTTCAAGATCGTTTGTAATTCCACTGATTTGTCAGCTACAACAGTAAAGCCTATAACGCCTAAACTCCTTTGTTTTATATAAATCAATAATAACAAAGGTTTGGAATTATTTATAAACTATTCTAATTATTGTTATAACTATTGAGAAAGGTGAAGTTTCATCTATTATAAAGGATTAGTAAAAATTATTTGTATGGACAGGAAATGTGACGTTTTAGTTTTGTAACAATTACTTTTTGCTTATTAATGATAAAACATAAAAATAATTGTATAATTCATTTGTGAGGAAGGAGCGTCCGTTTAGTGAGTGAAGAAATGAGAACAGGTAAGAGTGTTTTTGAATTAGAGCAAGAACAACTAAAAACATTACCGAAAAATAAAAATAAAGAATCAGAAAAAGATTATTCAACATATTTTCAAGGGCCATCAATGATTGATGGAAAAAAACGTAAAACAGTAGCTGAACATATTCAATATGCTTTAGAAAACGGTTTCCGTGGAATAGGCGAGGGAAAAAGTTATCATATCATGACTTATGGCTGCCAAATGAATGAGCATGACACAGAAGTAATGGCCGGGATTTTTATGCAGCTAGGCTACACACCAACAGAGGTGATTGAAGAGGCTGACGTTGTCTTGCTAAATACATGTGCTATTCGTGAAAATGCAGAAAACAAAGTATTTGGAGAACTTGGTTTCCTGCTGAAATATAAACGAAAAAACCCTGAGATGCTAATAGGGGTTTGTGGCTGTATGTCGCAAGAGGAATCTGTGGTAAATAAAATTTTAAGAAGCTACCCACATGTTGATATGGTGTTTGGTACACACAATATTCACCGTCTGCCAAACATTTTAAAAGAAGCCTACATGTCAAAAGAAATGGTCATAGAGGTTTGGTCTAAAGAAGGCGATGTCATTGAAAATCTGCCGAAGAAACGTCTTGGCTCCATTAAGGCTTGGGTTAATATTATGTATGGTTGCGATAAATTCTGTACGTATTGTATCGTTCCATATACACGTGGTAAAGAGCGCAGTCGCCGACCAGAGGAAATCATTGCTGAAGTTCGTGAGCTAGCGGCAGCGGGCTACAAAGAAATTATGTTATTGGGACAAAATGTCAACGCTTACGGTAAAGATTTTGAGGATATTGATTATCGTCTTGGCGATTTAATGGATGAATTAAGAAAGATCGATATTCCGCGGATTCGATTTACAACGAGTCATCCACGTGACTTTGATGATCATTTAATCGAAGTTCTTGCAAAGCGTGGCAACTTAGTGGAGCATATCCATTTACCAGTACAATCGGGCTCGAATGACGTGCTAAAAATTATGGCGCGTAAATACACACGCGAGCATTTCCTTGGTTTAGTGGATAGAATTAAAGCGGCAATACCTGAAGTAACATTAACAACAGATATTATCGTTGGCTATCCGAATGAAACAGAGGAACAGTTTGAGGAAACATTGTCCTTATACCGTGAAGTTGGCTTTGACGCAGCCTTTACGTATATTTATTCGCCGCGTGAAGGTACACCAGCTGCAAAAATGATTGACAATGTACCTGAAGAGGTGAAAAAAGAGCGTCTTCAACGTTTAAATGAAGTGGTGAGTGAATACTCTCGCAAAGCATTAGAGCGTTTAAATGGTCAGGTTGTCGAAGTATTAGTTGAAGGCACAAGTAAACGACGCGACGATGTGTTAGCGGGCTATACGAGGAAAAATCGTTTAGTTAACTTCAAAGCACCAGCAGAAGTAATTGGTCAATTAGTGAAAGTAAAAATAACAGAGACTACATCCTATTCACTTACTGGTGAATTTGTGGAAGTCGTAAAAAATGAAAAGGTGGAAGCATAAATGACACAAGTCTTATATACAAAAGAAGATTTAATTAAAAAATCACATGAAATTGCACATATGATTGCAAATACGCCAGAGGTTGAATTTTTCAAAAAAGCAGAAGCGCAAATTAACGAAAATCAACAAGTACGTGAACGTATTGCAAGCTTAAAAAGCTTACAAAAACAAGCGGTTAATTTCCAACACCTAGGGAAAGAAAAAGCATTAAAAATGATTGAAGATAAAATTGCTAAAATCGAGGAAGAAATTAATGCCATCCCAGTTGTGCAACAATTTAAAGAATCACAAGGCGATGTGAATGATTTATTGCAACTTGTTTCAAATACGATCGCAAATAATGTTACAAATGAAATTATTCGCTCAACTGGTGGCGATGTTCTTCGTGGTGAAACGGGTTCATACGTAGAAAATACTCAACCAGGTAGCTGCTCTTAACAGATTATAGAAATCAAAGCTCGAATGCTGTCATTCGAGCTTTTTTTACGTCTTCTTCTATTGAAGCATTCAGCTGCTATAATAGACCTCTCATCGAAAAGTTTTAAATGATCCATTTCATTCTCTAAAAATATATGTTCACCCAATGGGCGCTACCTGCATATGATGGAGTGAAAAGAGTCGAAGGAGGAATTGCGCTGAAACGTTTACGACAAATCGTGACGAAAGCAGTAGTTGCCAAAGGGAAGAAGAGAACGGAAGAACGTGTAACATTATCACCAACAAATAAACCGACAAGTATTTTAGGGTGCTGGGTAATCAATCACACTTGCTCTGCAAAAAGAGTCGGGAAATTTGTAGAAGTAACAGGGAAATTTGATGTCAATGTTTGGTATGCCTATAGTAATCATTCGAAAACAGCTGTGTTTTCTGAAACGATTCACTATAAAGACAAAGTGAAGCTTCACTATCGAGACGGTGAAATTAGCGTTGGTGATGATGTTCGTGTACGTGTGATACAAGAACCAAATTGTATTGAAGCGATTATCTCTCCATGTGGTACAAAGTTTGAAATTGTAGTGGAACGTGAAGTAGTTGTTGAGGTAATGGGTGAAACAACAATTTGTATTAGTGTCCATCCACTAGACTATGAAGAAGATTGGAGCCTTAATGATGAAAGTTCATCTTCATCCTCATCAAGCTCTAGTTCTAGCTCCTCTTCAAGTCCTGAAGGAGAAGGCAGGTATGTGTTAGAGTCTTCATCGTTTCCTGATGAACGACCAAGATAAGTCTAAAAAACATCATTTTTTGATACATGCGAAATGCTAGCATCTTAAAAAAGGTGAATAAAGCGTTTCGCATGTATCTTTTGTTATAATAAATATATCTATAAGGCAAGAGCGAGGTAAATAGTGATATGACAACATATACACCAATGATGCAACAGTATCTACAGGTAAAGGAAGATTACAAAGATGCCTTTTTATTTTTTAGATTAGGTGACTTTTATGAAATGTTTTTTGAGGACGCAATCAATGCCTCACAAATTTTAGAAATTACATTAACAAGCCGAGATGCAGGCGCAAAAGAGCGAATACCAATGTGCGGTGTGCCGCATCATTCGGCTAAAAATTATATTGAAACACTTGTGCAAAAAGGCTATAAAGTGGCTATTTGTGAACAAACAGAAGATCCAAAGCAAGCAAAAGGTGTGGTCAAACGTGAAGTTGTTCAGCTTATCACACCAGGAACAATTATGGAAGGAAAGGCTCTTGATGGTAAATCTAATCATTTTATTGGAGCGGCAGAGCAATTAGATGACACAACATTTGGCTATGCTTATTTAGATTTATCCACAGGTGAAGCCGTAGCGTCTTCTATTGAAGGCGATGGAAAAGCCTTATTAATGCAAATGCAGGCTTACGGAATTCGAGAACTGATTGTCACGGATAGTTTGCAGCTATTATTAACAGAGCATGCCGTCAATGCTGGGATCGTACTTTCAATTGAAGTGAATGAAATGCCTATGGACAAAGCAGCAAGTTATCTAGAAGCTGTACCAAAACCGTTACAAATTGCATGTCTTCGATTGTTAGCTTATATTGACCAAACGCAAATGAGATCTTTATCACATATTCAGGCATTCACGTTTAATGAAATTAAAAATTATTTACGCATTGATTCTAGCTCAAAGCGCAATTTAGAGCTGATTCAATCGATTCGTGGTGGAGATCAAAAGGGTACACTCTTATGGCTTTTAGATGACACCGTGACAGCGATGGGTGGACGGAAATTAAAGCAATGGCTACACCAACCGCTTGCCACACGTTCAGCAATAGAGGCCAGACTAGCGATTGTTACGGATTTATTGGAAGAATATTTTGTACGAACAGAGCTTCAAGCATCCTTAAAACAAGTATATGATTTAGAGCGTTTGGCTGGTCGTGTTGCTTTTGGCAATGTGGGTGGACGAGATTTAGCCCAATTGCGTGATTCTTTACGCCAAGTGCCAACTATTCAACAGCAATTGGTGGGGTCAAATAAAGAAACATTACAGCAATTAGGTGCGGAACTTGATACATGCTCAGATGTCGAGGCATTATTAGCAAAAGCGATTACAGATAATCCCCCTATTACCATTAAAGAAGGGGATGTTATCCGTGACGGCTATAATGAACGCTTAGACGAACTTCGCTATGCCGCTCGTAATGGTAAGGATTGGATTGCCCAACTTGAACAAGAAGAGCGTGTGAAAACGGGTATTAAAAATTTAAAAATAGGCTATAATCGCATTTTTGGTTACTATATAGAAATTACAAAATCAAATATTCATTTAGCAGATTTAACACGCTATGAGCGAAAACAAACACTGGCGAATGCGGAACGCTATATTACACAGGAACTAAAAGAAAAAGAAGCATTGATTTTAAATGCTGAAGAAGAAAGCTTAACATTAGAGTACAACCTGTTTGTAGAAATTCGTGATGTATTAAAAACTTATATTCCGCGTGTCCAAGCACTAGCAGCAAACATTAGTGAATTGGATGTCTTATTAAGCTTTGCAAGCGTCTCAGAAAAATATCGATTTACGAAACCAGAATTTCATGGTGGACGTGCCCTTAAAATTATAGAAGGACGCCATCCTGTCGTTGAAAAAATGTTGAACAAGCAAATGTATGTACCAAACGATTGTGTGCTAGAAGAGCAGAATAATATGATGCTTATTACAGGGCCGAATATGTCTGGTAAAAGTACTTATATGCGTCAAGTAGCATTAATTGTTGTTATGGCTCAAATGGGCTGCTATGTACCTGCTGAAAAAGCGAAGCTACCAATTACTGATCAAATTTTTACTCGGATTGGGGCGGCTGATGATTTAGCGGCAGGACAATCTACATTTATGGTGGAGATGCTTGAATCGCAACATGCTATTATGCACGCAACAAAAAATAGCTTAATGCTATTTGATGAAATTGGACGTGGAACATCGACCTATGATGGTATGAGCTTGGCACAATCGATGATGGAATATATACATGACAAAATAGGAGCCAATACGTTATTTTCTACGCACTATCATGAATTGACAGCACTTGAAAAGGATTTACCACGCTTACAAAATGTGCATGTTTCAGCCACTGAAAAAAATGGTACGGTCGTTTTCCTGCATAAGGTGAAAAAAGGAGCGGCTGATAAATCCTATGGTATACATGTGGCACAGCTTGCTCAATTACCTGAGGAAATTTTAGCTAGAGCACGTGTATTACTTGAGAACTTTGAGGCAGGGAAAGAAGTAGTTGCCGAAACACAGGTGATAGCTGAACAACCAATACAGATGTCTTTATTTACAGAAGACGAACCGATTTCCCCAGCCGAGACAAAGGTGCTAAAGAAATTAGAAAAGGTAAATATTCTAGGTACTTCACCGATGCAGGCAATGAATATTTTATATGAGCTACAGCAAGAGCTAGTGAACGCTAAAAAATAAAGGAGTGATACGTTAGTGGGAAACATACAAATTATGGACGAATGGCTATCCAATAAAATCGCAGCAGGAGAGGTAGTAGAAAGGCCAGCTTCTGTTGTCAAAGAGCTAGTGGAAAATGCTATTGATGCTGGGAGTACGTCCATTGATGTTTTTTTACTAGAAGCAGGTCTCACTTCTATTCAAGTAATAGATAATGGTAGCGGTATGGATGAAGAGGATGCACTAATGTCATTCTCTCGTCATGCTACTAGTAAAATTCATCAGGAACATGATTTATTTCGTATTCGAACACTTGGCTTCCGTGGTGAGGCTTTAGCATCCATTGCCTCTGTTTCTAAAATGACATTGATTACATCAAATGGGGAATCTGGAACACATTTAGAACTTGAAGGTGGACATATCCTCACTCATAAACCAGGTCCGTTACGTAAAGGGACTGATTTAACAGTCTCCCAGCTATTCTTTAATACACCTGCCCGTTTAAAATATATGAAAACCATTCAAACCGAACTAGGGCATACAATAGACCTGATGAATCGCCTCGCACTTGGTAACCCACAAATAGCATTCAGATTATTGCATAATGGTCAACAACTACTGCAAACAAATGGCCGAGGAGATGTACAACAAGTGCTAGCAGCTATTTATGGAATACATAATGCGAAGAAAATGGTGTCATTCCAAGGCGAGTCACATGATTATCGAATTTCTGGCTTTGTATCCTTACCAGAGGTAACACGTGCTTCTAAAAATTATATGTCTCTATTTGTTAATGGTCGTTGGGTCAAGCATTATTTAGTACAAAAGGCCATTGTAGATGCTTACCATACGTATTTACCTATCGAGCGCTTCCCAATAGTTGTTCTATATATAGAGGGTGATCCTTACTTAACAGACGTGAATGTGCATCCTGCAAAACATCAAATTCGTTTAAGTAAAGAGGCTGAGCTTTTGAAGTTAATAGAGGAAACCATTCGTGAAACAATACGCAACATTATTCGAGTCCCACAAATGGAAAAGAAAGAAAAAATAGTTAAACCAGCTACTGAGCAATTAAACATTTGGAAGCCTGCTCCGAAGATTGATGTGGAGAAAATGAATGCCATCGTAGAAAAATTATATGATGTCCAAACCATTCAAGAAAATAATCTTGAACAGATAGTTGAGCCTAAGCCTATTTCTACGGTTAGAGAGGAAAGTTGGCAGCCTACACCACAAATAGAGGCTGAAACAATTGATGAAGTAACAATAGCCGTACAGTCGGAAATATTAGAAGAGATGCCTACGAAGGAACCCTTTCCTGAACTCGAAGTAGTGGGACAAATCCATGGCACATACATTGTCGCACAAATGGAGGATGGTTTTTATTTAATTGATCAGCATGCTGCTCAGGAACGTATTAAATATGAATTCTTCCGTGAAAAAGTCGGTCAAGTTAATCCTCATGAACGTCAGGCATTATTGTTACCACTAACATTCCATTATGCAGCCGATGAAGCACTGATCTTACGAGAACACAGGCATGAATTAGAAGCTGTAGGCGTATTTTTAGAGGAATTTGGACAGTCATCTTTTGTTGTACGTGAGCATCCGAGTTGGTTCCCACAAGGGGAGGAACAGGAAATCATTGAGGATTTAATTGAACAGGTGTTGACAACTAAAAAGGCTGATATCAAAAAACTACGTGA
>NZ_PXXX01000031.1 GCF_003367505.1 Lysinibacillus capsici | reverse complement strand
GAAAATTTACTTGATATTGATGAAATTTCATTATTGGCAAAAGCAATCAATAATTTTAAAGTCGAAAATTCCAATTTGGAACTATTTACTTTCGGGATTAGTCATAAGGTTTGTTATGATTTAGAAAGAGAATTTTCTAAACAAATGGATGAAAAAGAAATTTCAGAAATACTGCAAAGTATTTTTATTACAAAAGAATCCTTTAATACGTTTTATTTTTCAAAAAACGATGAGTTTTTAGTTGACAAATTTAGCAAATGTATTTTAAATAGCATTAAATTTCAAATCTATATTCATAAATATCTTAAAATAGTTGAAGAGAAAATTGTTAAAAAACATAATATATTTGATTTCTTATCATTTATCACTAATAAAGATAAATAAACCATAATAATTTAAATGTGGAGATACTCTTTAAGAAATTAGTATCCCCATTTTTATCTTCACTCTTCCAACAACTCAGTAAACTTATCATGCATCCTCTCAGTAGCGGCCATGCGCATCCCAGATGTAACATGCAAATAAATCTTCGTTGTTGTATCAGAATTCTTATGTCCAACCCGATTCATAATAAAGTTCAAATCCACCCCAGCCTCTGCCAACAGACTAATATGTGTATGCCGGAGGATGTAGGTGCGGAATTGTTTGTTGATGTCGGTGAGTGCACCGATGCGCCGGACGGTTTGGTTGAGCATTTTGACGATAGGGGGGATGCCCTCCTTATCGCCGAAAACAAAGTCGGACTTAGCCCATTCTCGATACTCGCGCCATTTGTAAAGCTGCTTTAATTTCTCCACTACAATATTATCAATATCGACGGAGCGGATGCTGCCTGCAGTTTTGGGTGGAGTGAGCTCGAAGTCACCCCTTATACTTTTCTTTGCATACACCGTTTTGTTGATGTGTATGACCTTCTTCTCCAAGTCCACATCCTCATACTTTAAGGCAACAGCTTCGCCTGGTCGCATTCCTGTAAAAGCGATAGCGTAGATTAACGTGCGATATATGATATTACGATGTTTGTCCACGTAACTTAAAAATTCCTTCAGTTCATTGGTTTCTAAATAAAGCTTCGCTGTGTCCTCACTGCTTGCTTCCTCTAACGTCATTTTCTTCTTCGGCACAAAAGTAGCTTCCACAGGATTCATTTCAATCAATCCAGATTCTTTGGCATAGGAAAATAACATTTTGGCTGTATTATGAGTACCGCGTAGCGTATTATAGGCTGTTCCATTATCAAATAGATGATTGAGCTATCCTTGTAATTCGATAGACGTGATTGCGGTTATTTTCTTTTTCGCCAAATAGCGATTGAGTAGGGAGATGCAATAGGTACCTTTAACTTCTAATATTCTCGTATATTTACTATTTAATATCTATATACAGAAGTTGAATGGAAATCGTGTCAGGGGAAATGGATTGCTCGAAATACTGAAGCAAAGAAAAGTGGATTTCATTTAAACGCCCTTGCATCTCCTTGGGAGAAATGGGCAAAGATTTTAGATGAATTTAATGAAGCAAAGCGTAAAGGTATAGAAACCTTAAAAACGAGGGTTAATACAACGCTTGGTGAGTCGTGAGAAAAAAAGACGAATGATCAAAGATCATGATAAACCTATTTCTCGACGTATTGGCTATGAATGCGAAGTACCAAAGGACGTATTAGTATTGACGGCTGGAGTTGATGTTCAAGATGACCGATTAGAAGTAGAAGTTGTGGGTAACGCTTCTTTTAATCCTTTTGTAATAGCCGTTTGTCGTCAGATAGGTTCAGCATTAGAACTGAATTATACAGATAATTTAAAAGGTACAACAATAGAGATCCGTATTCTTATTTAGCGAGTATGGGAATCTCCGAGGCACAATTCAAGCTAGACATTTTTAATGGCTTGGAGGAAGTAAAAGGGACGGAAATTACAGAAGCGAAAGTTATACTTAGTGATACAAAAACTATTCCAGCAGTGATTATAGATGGTAGGACACACGTTTCAAGTATGAGAGCTAGCCGATCTTTTAGGATTATAACTTGTTAAAAAAAATGAGAGCAAAACAACAAAATTGTATGAAATAATTTTTTTAGCCCAGGTGCTTAATAATCTTGGACCTGGGCATTGTTTGAGAATTAATGAAGAAGATTGAAAGTAGTAATTTTATTTTTATATGCAGAGTCTTTATAAATATGAACTTCAGATAAATCTTGTGTGTATAAAAGTGGCCAATCTGGATGAGGTCTAGTATAGTGTTTTCTCTTATAGTAAACAGTAGTCCATGAGTTTGATATACTTGCTAAAATGCCTGCTGCAATACTTGTTAATGTAACAGCACCATCAATTTTTTTATCGGCTAGAGAGAATACAATTCCCATGGCAATTGCCAAAGTAGTTGCTGTAGCGCCAGCTACATTAAAAGAGCCTTCATGAGTTGCAATGTATTTCCATTCAGAACCTCCAAATCCTGCATCTACAACTACTGCTGCAGGAGCAATTTGTGGATTACCTGAATTAGGTCCTCCAATAAGTATGCCTTCAAAGGTTGGAGCACTGGGCTCTTCTATTACAATAGTTTCATTCCTAAGAACTTCTTCTACTAAGTTGTTTATATATTCCATTGTTTCTGCAGAAATTTCTTCCCCATTGAGGAATACTACGCCGTTGGAAGCGTTATGTATTACTTCGTCTGTTTTTGTTCCATCATTCAACAATACTTTTGATATATCACCATTTTTTGTAGCTTCAATTGTATAGTTCTCGAAAGTTTCAACAATTGAATTTTCCGAAGAGTCAACTGATTGCTGTACGCGCTGTTTTCTTCAGCTTGTGCTATAGCTGGTGTAATTGAAGAAAGCACAAGTGTTGCACTAAGACCATAAGTAATTATTTTCTTTATTTATTTCCCTGTTTTCCAATTAATTGGTATAACATATAATAATATATATTGCTAAAAGAGAATATTCAACTATATTTTCCTATTGATATAAATTAAAGGGGGCTTTGTTATTGAATTCCCAAAAAAGGAAATACATCAGCAAATTTTTATTATTGATAATGGTCCTGTTAGTTATACCAAGTGCATTCAATCCTATATATATTAATCTGGCATTTGCACTTTTAGGGTTAGTCGTAATTAATAAAAGTTTCGATTTTAAAAGTGAAAATAAAAGAAACTTTATTAAGTCTTTAAGCACAGGAATATTTGTATTTCTACTATCCGTGAGTATTGCAATTTATAATTTATTTTTTGTGTAAGTTTTGAAGTTTATATAATATTCTCTTAGAAGAATGTAAATGAATAGTATTTAGCTTTTCTTTTATTTTTTTTAGCAAACTAACTGGAAAAAGCCCGAGAACTCATTAATTTGAGCCTGGGCTTTTTATATTTCCATAAAATAATTTACTATGATTGTATATATTTCATTTTTTAGGTGTAACGACCCCAAATAAAACCACTATCCGTTACACAAAAAAGTCACATTCCCCCCGAAAACCCACGAAATCAGGCGAAAAGCATGTCTTTGTACATTCACAGAAAACCTTGCTATAATAAGGTTTGCGAATACATAGGAAAGAGGGTAAAAGCATGAACGCTTATGATGAATATATGAAGCAGGTTGTGAAGCCGATGCGTGAGGAGCTTGTGGAGGCTGGTTTTACGGAGCTAACGACTGCGGATGCGGTGAATGAATTTATGGCGGAGACAAAGGGAACATCGTTAGTGGTGATTAACTCGGTTTGTGGTTGTGCGGCAGGTCTTGCTCGTCCAGCGGCGCGTGAGGCAATTGCAGCGGTGAAGCCAGATCATCTTGTGACGGTGTTTGCGGGGCAGGATCCAGAAGCGACTGCGGCGATGCGTGGTTATTTTGAGGATGTGCCACCTAGCTCACCATCTATGGCGATTTTAAAGGATGGGGAGTTGGCTTACTTTATCCCACGTGAACAAATTGAGGGATTCCCTGTGGAGCAGATTGTCTCTCATTTAACTGGCGTGTTAGAGCAAACATGCGAGAACTAAAAACGATTGTGACGACAGCGGGCAGACCAGACGATGTATCGATGGCGCTCGCTGCTTTTGCGTGTCAAGAATTAGGTGCTGCGTTTGAGCCACGAAACAAGCGCTCTGTTCGCAAAATTTCGCAGGAGTTGCAGGCACATGTGATGGTCGCTGGGAAGAATCGCTTCGAGTATTATGCCTATGGGGCGCAGGAGCCGTTTTTCTTTCACCCCAATTCTGCGGCGTTTCGATTAAAGCGTGTGGCCCGTGGTGAGGCAGAGCCTTTTTTGAAAGCGGCACAGCTTCAACTGGGGGATTCGGTGTTGGATTGTACGTTAGGTTTAGCGGCAGATGCCATGTTAGCGGCTTATACAGTGGGTGAAGCAGGTCGTGTTGTGGGACTGGAAGCAAATCCAAATGTAGCGTTTATTGTTAGACAGGGGATGCAAGCCTATGATATATCCGAGCTACCGTTAACTGCCTGTATGCGACACATCGAGGTAATACAATCTGAGGCTGTTCGCTATTTAAAAACCCTACCAGACAACGCATTTGATGTGGTTTATATGGACCCAATGTTTGAGAAGGTTATTGAAGAGGCCAATAATTTTCAGGCATTACGGCTAGCAGGGGAGCATGTCACATTAACCGATGAATGGGTTTATGAAGCCAAGCGTGTAGCGAAAAAGCGTGTGGTGTTAAAGGCACATTTTCGCTCAGAGTGGTTTGCGACCTATGACTTTCAGCAGCATGAACGGATAACTGCAAAATTTCATTATGGTGTGTTAGAGGTATAGAGGCTTGTTCTTGTGACAAGCCTTTTTTTAGTATATGGTAATAAAAGAGGAGGGTGGAATAATATGGTGAACAATGATAAACGAACTCCCTTTGAGCTAGACTTGCTGGCGAATGCACAGTCGTTGATCTGCACGAAACCTCCTATTCCATGGGCGTATGAAACGAGCATTGCTGCCAATGGTGTTTTGGCTTGCGGTTGGGATCATGAGGAAAACATTGTGTTAATTAGTGGCTCTGGCTATAGTATCACTGAGCCTATAACAGGTCGTCGTCTTCATCGAGAACGAGATGTGGATGAAACCTACGACAGAATGAGTGATGACCGTTTAACATTTCAATTGCCTCAGGGGACAATATCTATTTTCGGCTTTGAAGCTGGGGATGGGATTCATATGACAGCAGATGGCTGGCAGGTTGAAGTTATTTATCCTTGGTGGCCACGTGCCACAGTAGTACTCGATTATCTTTATACAACTAATTATACTTATTTAAAAAATGCGACAGCTATTGATTTACAGCGATTGGATGGCATGATTAAATGCGGATTTTCGCCATCTGGCAAGCATTTAATAATAATGGGCTCGGGCGGTGCATTGATTTATTCGAGAAAGGGATGAGGTCATGGATGATGAACAGAATGGCTATGTTTCCATATGGGCTGGTAATTTTACAAGCGAAGAACAGTTACATACATATCTTGCCACTGTCTATCAGGGAGAAGATGAAACGGACGAAGCCTTTTCACAAAAGTTAGCAAAGCTTTTTTTACCAGAAAATCAGCACCGTACTTGTGAGGAAGAGTTTAAAGCACTTTATGATGAGTTCTACAATCAATTTGAATACGATTTCGGCTTAACCTTCGACGAGGATTTTTGTGAAGCGCTATGTTACGAAGCAGCTTCAAACCAACTTAAGCAACTACTTTGTGATGAATTTTCCTATTCGCAGCAATTTAAACATCAAGTGCTAGCCAAAATGGGCAATGAACTACAGAAAGCTTATAATGCAATAATTTTACTATATGACATGAAATATGAGGGTCACATTCAATCTGTAAGCCATGAAGCGTTTCATATCGATTTTGTATGCTCTATTAAATTGCAGGAAATGTGATGAAAGGAGGTTTTGATGATGTTACCAGCAAAAATGCCTCGTTAAGCCCGTGGTCCACCTTGGTTCAATAACAACGATCTTACTTATAAAAGGAGCGATGTAAATGATTGGACCAAGAAAAAAGACAAGTGATGAACGCATGCAGATTGCCCATTCGATTGCGCAACAAGTTATCGCAAAATATGGAGGAAATGTTCGAGCAATTGGTATTTATGGCTCGTTGGCTAGAAAATCAGATGGTCCGTTTTCTGACATTGAGCTTAAGTGTGTCTGTCATCAATTAGAGCACAGCTATAGCTATGAATGGACAGCAGGAGATTGGAAGGCAGAGGTTAATTTCGATCAAGCAGAAGTGATTATCGAAGAGGCAATAACGGTTCAGGAAGATTGGCCATTAACAAATGGGAAGTTTTTCGATTTACAGCCACTTTACGATCCTTCAGGCTTTTTTTTAGAACTCAAAGACAAAGCGGCCACTGTGGAGAATGCCCGATTTAAGGAAGCAATTTGCAAAACCATTGTAGAAGAAATGTATGAATACATGGGGAAATTAAGGAACATAGCTGTTCAGGGTCCCACCACATTTTTGCCGATACTGGCGATGAAAATAGCGATGACAGGTGCCATGATAGTAGGATTACACCATAGGCAGTGCTATACAACATCTGCACAAGTATTACCTGAGGCTTTAGCGATGGATGATCAGCCACACGGGTTAAAAGCATTAGCTGAAATGGTCATGACAGGCAATCTAACGAATCCTCAGCAAATCATAGCTGCCTGTGAAAACTTTTGGCAAACACTTCTCCAATGGGCAGCTGAAAAGGGCTATCAGATTAAATGCTCTAAGGAGATTCCTTGGTAATTTTTTATAGTACTTTACTTTTATAGTATAAGGTGCTATAATAGAACACGTGCTATTTTAGGTAGCATATTTCCGTAATCTGGCATTCTGCTTTTTGTTTTTGTAGATACTTATTCACACTGGCGCATGCTTTGGGGCTGCAAGGACGCAAAAGATGGTAGGGTTTGCGTTGCTTAAGTTAGAAGGCACACAGTGGAATTTTACCGCGGTGATGAAACGAATCTGGTTTCAAGATAATATTCCCCAGACGATTGGGTTGAGACTTTTACAATTTACGAGAATGTTACCTATAAATACTAAAGGGGTAGTTTCGCAACAGCGAGGCTGCCCCTTGTCTAATTTTAAGGCCAGTCATGTCCAACCATGACAGGCCTTTTTGGTATACATTACCGTTTACTCTCTTCCATAAATAAGTGATAATAAAAGCATGAATTTTAGTAAAAATCTAAATTCTGCATAAAAAAATCAGAAAAATCAAAAAGGTGAGGGATGTCAATGGGAAATATCGACACACTATCGACGAATGTCGTGACACAATTAGAAGAAATGGCTATACGGCAAGACAATATGGATCAGCTAGTATCACGCTATTGCCAAGAAAGACTGCTTTATCGTCTATCCATATCCTCCTATGAAGATCAATTTTATCTAGATGGGGATCTATTATTATTTGCTTTAACAAATGGATTGGTGAAGCCTTCCAAAGAAGTCACGCTGACTGCGCAAGCAAGCGTTCATCAACATGATATAGTGAAACAGGCCTTTAAAGAAATTTGCTCACTAGCAATACCAGCGGATGGCATTGAATGGGATGCACAGCGGATCGAATCGTCCGTATCGAATGACAATATTCAACTAAGCATACCAGCTACATTGGGCAAAATGACTGTATACATAGAAGTTAGGATTACCTTTAAAGAAAACATGCGAATAACACCAAAGACCATTAATTTTCCGAGCTTGCTAGACAATAAGGCTGCGGTGGTTTATACATATCCAACAGAATTCGTACTGGCACAAAAATTTATAAAAATTTACCAGTACCCAGCATTAGAAAAGACTGAAAAAACAATAAATGAAGTACAACAATTGCTACAAACGCAAACTATTGAAGGACGAAGATTGCAGGCGTATATTGTGGACTTATTTGATCTATATCATTTTACAATCGAGCTAACTTCTACACTCGAGATGACAGGGATTCTGAAACAATTCTTTATCCCTGTTTATGAAGCTATTTTGGCTGAGGACGAATTTTTCAAGCAATGGAACAATCGAGCTTGGCAATGAAGAGAGGGACCCGCAAATCATCTACGGTTTGCGGGTTTTTGCATGGCTATTATTCAGTAATTTATTAGGGAGATACATTTGTATGTCTCATGAATGGTTTCTTCTTTTTATTAAAATGTAGCTAAAGTGTATCTGTTGCACGAATAGATAAAGTTGAATCGTATTATGTCATGAAGGAGGTTAGGTGAAAAATATGATAAAGTTTGCTGGCTTAAGTGTGCAAGAAATTGTTCAAACATATAGTGACACCCTCATACGAATTGCTGTGCAACAGACCAAAAATATGGCTGAGGCGGAGGACATTGTGCAGGAGGTTTATATGACACTGATGAGGCAGAACAAGCCCTTTGCTCATGAAGCACATTTAAAGGCTTGGCTCATAAAGGTGACATTTAATAAGTGCAAGGATTATTTTAAGTCCTCACGTGTGAAGAAGACGGTACCCATTACAGACGAAATGGCCTTTATTGCAAAAGAGGAGCAGATGGTTCTTACTGAAATTTTTGAGCTTCCTTCAGAAGAGAGAGTCATTGTTTATTTACATTATTACGAGGGCTATACAACGGCAGAAATTGCTGATTTATTAGAGATCAACGTCAATACAGTAGGCTCAAAGCTCAGAAGGGCACGAATGAAGCTGAAAACGATTCTAGAAGAGGGGAGCAAAGTATGATGAATGCTTATAAGAATGTGATGAAGCAGATTCATGCTTCTGAGGAATTTAAGCGTAAGATGCAGGAAGAGATGATGAAATATGAAAAGAGGTCCTTTATGAAAAAAGTAAGAATTAGTGTTGGAAGCTTAGTAGCCTGTGCAGTGATTGCTGTCCTTGCTATGGTAAATATAAATCATGATACACCAATTGATTTGACGGAGAGAATTGTTGCGGACCATTCAGCTCCTGCGGCAAGTGCGCTAGTAAATATCGAAGGGACCATTACGGAAGTAGGAGAAGATGGGCTGAGCTTTACATTGGATAACGGTATGGAAGTAGTCGTGACAGATAAAACCAAAATAGGAATAGATGGACCGACAGCACCACCTAAGGAGGAACAGCTATTTGAGCCTACTTTTAGAGTAGGTAATTTAATTGGGGGCTATACAGAAGATACCTCCTCAAATCCAGTTCAGGCTGCTGCCATTTATACAAATTGGAATTTTGAACATCCAATACGATAAAGATTTAGATGCGCAAAAAAGAATTTCCGAGGGGAGATTCTTTTTTTATAGCTTCTGATTAACTATTTATTCCTTTTTATCCTAAAAACGAGATTGAATAATACTATTTATAAAGAAATGATTATTTTTATACAAAAAAGTATTGTCTAAAGAGAATATTGTCACTATAATTTACGTAATAGTCTCACATTTCCGAATTGCGAAAAATAATACGCATTATGGAAAAAATATCATACTAGGGGGATGGGCTATGAAAAGAAATTTAATGGTGTTGCTTACAATTATGGCAGCTTTCACGCTAGTTTTAGCGGGTTGCGGCTCGAAAGACAATACATCATCAGGTGATGGAGATAGTAAAAAAGTTTATAAGGTAGGTACTGAGGCTACATTTGCACCTATCGTATCTCTTGATGATAAAGGGAATATTGTAGGGATTGATGTGGATGTGTTACAAGCAATCGCGGATGAAATGGATTTTGAAGTGAAGTGGGAAAGTATTGGTTGGGAGCCTGTATTCCAAACAATTAAAAATGGTGAAACAGATATTGGTGGTGCAGGGATTACAATTACGGACGAGCGTAAGGAAACATTTGATTTTACTGAGCCGTACTACGAATCTCAATTATTAATCGTGGTGAAAGAAGATTCAAAGATCCAATCATTGGATGAATTAAAAGATAAAAAGATTTCTGTACAAATTAATGCTACTGGTCATATGGCTGCCAAGAAGCTACAGGGTGAATCTAGTCCCAACATTTTTGCTTTCGAAAATCAACCAATTGCTATTCAAGAGATGCTAAATGGCAACGTAGAAGCGGCGATTGGAGATAATTCAGTTGTTTATGAATATATCAAGGCACATCCAAATGACAAAATCAAAGTAATTAAAGATGATTCCTTCGAAAAAGAATACTATGGTTTCATGGTTCAAAAGGGGAACAAAGAGCTTTTAGATAAGTTAAATGAAGGCCTTAAAAAGATTAAAGAGAACGGTAAGTTAAAAGAAATTACAGGTTCAGACTTTTAGTAATAAATAAACCGTAGAAGCTCACCTCAAGGGAGTTCTACGGTTTATTTTTTAGGTGCTAGTCTTGCGCTTCAGCAACTGTTTTGACCCGTTCTAAAAATTGTACGACTACTTTGTCCGATGCAAACAATAAAAATAATTTGACGAACCATTTTAACGCATTATTTGTTACGGAATAAGTAAAGGAAGTCTCTGTTTCATTTATTTTATTTAATTCATAGTAAGCCGTAATTTCAAACAAATTAGCGAGTACAAAGCCTACTTTCAATATTTTTTTATCAGGTGTATTCGAATGTTCCAATGTTTCTACATCATACGTTTCGATACGTTTTCCTTCTTTATATTTTTGGCGATAAATACTGCCAACCCCTTCTTCTGTTACTTTTACAGGCTTGTTTTCAATTACCTGTGGCATAATCTTCTGCATGTCAGCTAAAGAGCCATCAAGTAATTTCCAAACGTTTTCGATGGGGGCATTTATGTTTATAGTCTTTGTCCATGTTTTCATCCAAACAACACCTCTACTTTCAAAATTACTTATCTATGCTGTAAATTAAACTAATTAATAAATGTAAGTATACTAAATTTTAACGGTAGCCACATGATTATTAACATTTGAGGAGATGAGGGAGAGAAAAACAAAAAAAGATTGAAGCCAATGTAGCTCCAATCCTTCTTATTTACATATTCATCCTATTAATGGAATAGCTATGTGTTAGTTTTCATCTTTTATTTTCCAATCGTTATAAACGATATCTTGAAGTACATTTTTCAGTTGTACAAATTGCTGCTCTGAGATATTAGATTGCTTCATCACTTGGCGGGACACTTCAGGTAGTTTCCTTCTTACATCTACGCCTTCCTTGGTTAAATATATTTTCATTAATCGTTCGTCCTCCTTAGAACGTTCACGACAAATGTAATTCTTTGCCTCTAATTTTTTTAACAACGGTGTTAATGTTCCTGAATCTAAAAATAAACGTTGGCCCAATTCTTTCACCGTTATCTGTTCGTTTTCCTCTAAAGCTAATAAAGTGATATAGCCTGTATAAGTAAGATCGTAAGGCTTCAATAATAATGTATATTGCCGAGTGATTTCCTTAGATGTTGCATACAAAAGAAAGCACAGCTGATTATCTAAATGATTAGGCATAAAAATCCCCTCTTAAAGTTCTTCTACTACCATTTATATTAAAAATAAAGTTCCTACTTGTCAAACGCAATTAAATTGTGTACAATTCAATTTGTAAAAATTAGATTGTACACAATTTAATTAATAACAAAAGATAAGGGGTTTTCAGTTATGAAAGAATTATACGCAACTACAATGATTAATGAAGGTGGCCGTAGTGGCACATCCTATGCAGAAGATCAATCTTTATCATTAACAATTGCACCACCAGGCTCCAAATTAGCGGATGTTACAAACCCAGAACAATTATTTGCGGCTGGCTATAGTGCTTGCTTTAATAGTGCATTAGATTTAATCAAACGCCAAAAGAAACTAAAAAATGCATCAACCATTAAAGTAACAGTGAAATTAATGGAGCAAGCTTCTTTTGACTATGTGCTTGCAGTGGAAATCGAAGGGCATATTGAAGGACTAGCAGTGGAGGAAGCACAGGAATTATTAGAGGTCACACATACGGTATGCCCATATTCAAAAGCAACAATGGGCAATATTAATGTAACAATAAAAGCAGTTTAAATTGTGAAAAGAGGGAAACTACATGTTATCAACTACACCATTAAAACAAATTATGCAAATGCGTAAATCTGTTCGTAAATACAATGCAGAGACTAAAATTCCGCGTGAAACAATCATGCAGCTGCTGCAGGATGCTACTTCAGCACCTTCTTCAAGTAATATGCAGCCATGGCGCTTTCTTGTCATTGATGATAAGGAAATTCAGAAGAATATCAACTTCTTTTCATTTAATCAAGAGCAAATCGAAACAGCCTCTGCCATTATTGCTGTCATTGGTGATATAGAGATGTATGTAAATGCTGAGGAAATCTATGCAAAAAACGTGGAGCTGGGCTATATGCCAGAACCAATTGCCAATAAGCTTGCACAAGATGCGCTGACAATGTATGGTTCAGCACCAACAAAAACATTAGAAAATATCGTACACTTTGATGCTGGCTTAGTATCGATGCAAATCATGCTATTATCGAAGGAAATGGGCTATGATACCGTTCCGATGGGTGGGTTTGATAAAGCAAAATTCGCTGAATACATGGAATTACCAGCAAATGAAATTCCTATTTTATTATTAGCCATTGGTGAAGCGGCAGCCCCAGCATATGGTTCTTCACGCCTACCAATAGACCGCATTGTTCGTTTTAATAAATAGTTTCAAGCAATGTCCTTGATACACTTGAGGACATTGCTTTTTTAAAGATTTTTTAGGAGGGAATAGGATGTCTTCATTAACTTTTATTTTAAGCTTAGTCGTAGCAGCTGAGCATTTGTATATTATGTATTTAGAAACGTTTGCAACTACTTCTAAAAGAACAGCAAAAACATTTAATCTGTCTGAAGAAGCGTTAGAAAATGCAAATGTTCAAGTTCTTTTCAAAAATCAAGGGGTTTATAATGGTCTGATTGCGATCGCCTTATTGTATGGATTATTTTTGTCACATCAGCAAACTGAAATTGTTGCCATTTTTTTAATCTTTGTAATCATTGTCGCTTTGTATGGTAGCTTAACAAGCTCTAAATCGATTCTATTAAAACAAGGTGGACCTGCTATTTTAGCACTTATTAGTTTATTTTTCTAAAGGAATCTCTACAATAATAAAAAGATTGAAGTTAATGTAAACTCAACAACAGACATTATACATTATCTCTGTTCTAATGGAAGTATAGTGGAAGACTTATATAATTGTGAGCAAAGATTTCTTTTTAAGGAAGATAATTAGCTTACTTCTAATATACAGATTGTCCAAAACTTTATTAACAGTCAAAAAGATATATATTGTGATGATTGTCTCTCTGAAAAGTTGGATATTAAACCAAGACAACATATCAATCAAATTTGTAATAAGTTAAAAAAACAGGTCTTTTATAAAGAGAGGTTAAACAATGTTCTTCTTGCGCCAAAGATAGAATTTAGGTAGAGTTTTTCATAACATCCTAACTTTTTAATAAAGGGGTAAAATAGATGATGCTTAAAAATAGAAAAGTAATAGTAACAGGTGCAGCTTCTGGTATAGGAAAAGAAATTGTTAAACAATGTTTAGATGAGGGTGCTTCAGTACTTGCTTGTGATATTAATGAAGACGCCTTAAGGGAATTAAAACAATCAATGAATGTCCCCTCAGATTTGTATACATATCAATTAGATGTAAGTATTTATGAAGAAGTAGTCAATTTTTTTGGAAATTTGGAAAGAGAACATTGTGATGTAGATAGTTTAGTTAATAATGCAGGGATTTATTTGGGTAAGAATATACTGGATTATCAAACCGAGGAAATTGATAAAGTAATAGATATAAACTTAAAGGGATGTATTTATTTTTCTCAAATGTTCGGGAAATATCTACTTCAGAGCGAACGTACAGGAGTCATCGTGAATATGTCTTCTGTATCAGGTATGGAAGGCAGTTCAGATGCAATATATGGACTCTCAAAAGCTGCTATATTGGGATTAACTAAAAGCTGTGCAGTGAATTTCTCACCATACATCAGAGTTAATGCCATTGCCCCTACAATGGTAAACACTCCTATGATGGATGCAATACCTATTTGGAGAAAAGAGGAATATTTAAATCATCAGCTCATCGATACACCTGTAATGCCTGAAGATGTTGCTGATACTGTTATTTTCCTCTTGTCAGATAGATCAAAGCATTACACAGGTGCGACATTTGATATTAATAATGGTGGATATCTAAGGTAGTTCAAAAACTTATTCAACTGTTTTGCCAAACTAATTATTTACTCATAAATTTGGCGCTTTTCTCAAATAAGGAAAGCGTCTTTCCTCATGGAAATAAAACAAATGGGATGTTGAGTTGTTCATTAGAAGTTGTTCAATGAAAGGAATCGTTACATAATGATTTTTGATTAGGGAGGGGTTAGTTCTGTTGATCAAAATGTAGTTCGCCAGTCGAAGAGGCTTGTGCTCAAATATTAATGCCATTTTGAAGAATCACTTTCAGAAGTAATACATATAAATATGTACCCCTAGGTCAATGAAAAAGGTACTTTTGCAATGCAGAGACAAAAGTACCTGAAAACTTCTATATTAGGGTTTTAAAACCACTTTAATGCAACCTTCTTGCTTTGTATCGAATATTTCATAAGCATGTTTTGCTTTTTCAAGGGGGAGTACATGTGTAATGATATCACCGACATTCACTTTTCCTTCAGCCATTAAGTTATAGACATGGGGCATGATATGAACAACTGGAGCCTGTCCAGTACGAATCGCTACATTGCGTTGGAATATATCTCCAAGTGGGAAGGCGTTGTATCGACCGCCGTATACACCGGTAATTTGGATTGTTCCTCCTTTACGTACCGCTTGACTGGCTGTGACAAGGGCTCCCATAGCACCACCTTGAAGTTTTACCCCACTTGCAAGAAATTCTAAAGGCGTCATTTTTCCGCTCATCCCTACACAATCAATGACAACGTCTGCACCACCCTTGGTAATCTCTTTCAAGTACTCACCACAATTTTCATGGTCTTCAAAATTAACGATTTCCACGTTATTTGTCTTCTTTGCATGTTTAAGACGATACCCGATGTAGTCAACTGCGATTACTCTTTCTGCTCCTTTCAGCCAAGCAAATTTTTGTGCTAGCAGTCCAACAGGTCCGCAGCCAAGAATAATAACAGTATCTCCTTTCTTTACACCAGCATTATCTACACTCCAAAAAGCAGTAGATGCGGCATCAGCAAGGAGAACAAGACTTTCATCAGGAACTTCTGATTTCTCTGGAATTTTGAAAGGGATAAAATTACCATAGGGCACTCGCATAAACTCTGCCTGTCCTCCTGGAAAACCGCCTGTTGTGTCTGAATAACCAAAGTAGGCACCCATTTCGCCATTATCGTTTGCATTATCACATTGACTTTCCAGATCATGATTGCAGTACCAGCATTCCCCGCATGCAATATTAAAAGGAATGACAATCCGGTCACCCTTTTTAACCTTCGTCACATCTTTTCCAACTTCTTCTACAATACCCATTGGTTCATGACCAATGACATAATCTTGTCCAAGATTCGGAATCATACCATGAATCAAATGCAAGTCTGACCCGCAAATGGCAGTAGTGGTTAAACGAACAATAATATCATCGGCTTTTTTTATTTTAGGGTCTTGTACTTCTTTAACCTCAACATTTTTAACACCTTGAAAAGTGACAGCTTTCATTTAAAAAATCCCTCATTTTCGTTTATTTTTTCGGTGGGGTAGGGAACATTCCTTTTCGATTCATATCTTTAGGGAATAAATCCAACTGGGCAATACTAATCGCATTTTCTGCTGATTTAATATCCAGTTCCTTTTGACCTGCAAGATCATAAGGTTTCAACCATTCTTTTTTTACCATCAGTTCAGAAATTTCGAAATATAAATCGACCATGACATCCAGCTGAGTTCTCAAGATTTTCTGAAGAGCAGGAGAAGCTGTTTCTGTTAAGGCAATTGAAAGATTACGAATACCTGTTTTGGTTGTAAGTAAAAACTCAAGAGCAATCCCCGAATCAGTTAGTTCAGGCATTCCAACTGAATTTATAGGATCTAAATAGTCTTGCATACAATTGTCCTCCTAATATTCCAATTCCGATTTTGAGTAGAGCTTAACCATAGCAGTGAGTGCCGGGGTAGATAATTTTACATTTTTGTCCAATAACGCTCTTAAATCATCATCAAAGACCACACCTTGACTCAGCTTCGATTTAAGTAAACTAGTTGTCATAAAGTTAATGACTTCATGAAATTCCATGGTTTCATGAAGTGCTAATTTTTTCTCAAACACGTAATTCGCACCTCCATAATTTTCTTTAAAAAGTCTTCCCTGTAGCAAGTCTATTTATGCAAATTCGCATTGGATTAAATCTAAGACTATATTGATAGCTAGAATCTGATTTAAAGTTGAATTTCCTCCATTCTTTTCACTCAACCCATTTTTTACATTACCTATGTGAAAATCGTAATACCAATATTCAAGACGAATGTGGGATGTCAATTGCAAATCATTGGTTAATTTTTTACACAAAAAAACGCTTGAAACCTTATGAAAATTGGTTTTAGGCGTTTTTCTCTTAATGGGTCATTTAATGGAAGAAGGGAGCAACACTTTTTTTAGATAAATTTATACAAAATTGGTTATAAAAAAGGACCTTCAGTCTCTATAGCTGTCAGGTCCTTATTTTTTATACTATTTCATTTGTTTTTTAATATCTTCTACTTTGGTAAACCTCAAGACAACAAACAAGCCCAATAACTCTGGATATAACGCTTTGAGCTTCAATGGTTCATCATCTTTTGAATGCAACCATAAATTTGCTTAACACGCCGCCAAGAATTATTGACATTATATTATTCCCAACAAGCCAACTGTGTGCATGCATTACTATACATTGTAATGTAAAGAAAAATAAAAAACCCCAAAAGCTGCATATAACAGGCTTTTAGGGCTTTGTAGGGTACATATTACAAAATATAAAAATTAGTCCGTGAAACATAAAGATGATAAGTAACCTAACATTAATAAAAGACCAATACCCATTGCGATGCTCATGCTTTGTACCTCCTTTAAAAAAACGACACATTATTCATAAATATTGTACAATGAATTATAGAAATATGAAACCTTTTAATGGCGAGAACGTATATAATAATAGGAGAATTACCAATTTGTACATAAAGAGTAGGTGACAATAAATGAAAACGTGGGTTAAGAAAAGTATAGTCATCATGGTTGCGTTTTTAACATTTGGTTTAATAACGCCTACACATGAGATTTGGGAAGCATTTGATCAAAATCCTTCGAACCGTGCATCCATCGGCCCTTCATCAGGGACAAGCACTGCTTTAGCTGCTGAACATGAAAATAGCGGTGACGAGCAGCTACAGATACAAGAGGAAGCGATTGATTATAATGCCTTACTTGTAGATGCGGCTAGAGAACAATCGTACATAAAATTTGGCACAAAAATTGGTCCAAAAATTAGCAATGAATTCGACAGCATCATCTTCCCTAAAATGGAGGAAGCCATTGCAATGACAGTGGCTAATCTTGATGATCAAACTGCTGCATCTTTAACCATCTCTGAAAGGCCAAGTGGTAATTACGGTGAGAAAATTTTCAATGTCATCAACAATGAAACAGGCACAGATTTAATTCGTTTCCATGTGCGCACAGAAAAAAGACCGCAGGAAGGCTACTACTACAACTTCCATTACCACAGTGTCGAGGACAACTTCATGGCACACAACAACCTTGGCGATATCTATTGGGAAAAAAACACACCACCGAAGTGGTTGTCATAATAAGTACGAAACACTCGTTTACATGACGAGTGTTTTTTTGTGAATATCTCAGCGTTTGTAAAAAGTCATTGAGTTATAACTTTTAATTTTTCAGAGTGGGGGAGGTAGGGGAAAGCATGTATCCTAAAAAGTACCCCAAATTTTTAATTTTTTGATTTTCTTAGATTTATCAATTGAATTGTAGCGATAGCTGATATCAATAGCTACATTGAGCACTCTCGATTGAAGGTGCTTTCCTTCAATTTGAACAGGACTTGTGTTTATGATTGATTACCCGATATGCAAGTCCCTTTGTTATGCTTTCACAGCCTCTCCCGTAACTCCACATAGGGCTTTATAGCACCATTTAGAGAACCATATAAAAGAAAGGTGACTTTTAAAGTCACCTTTTCACTTAAAGATAGCAATTTATTTATTGAATATTTGCTCATAACGGTGGAAGAATGCCACAGCGTGCGCTCTTGTTAGAGAATCATTTGGTTTAAACTCTGCATCCGTTTTAGTAGTTGTTAAATCGAAGTCACGTAGAAACTGGATGGCCTCTTTCTGAGATACTGTTTTTCCATAATGCATAGATGCTAGGATACGAGCAAAATTACCACGTGTGATGTCTTTGACTGCATATACCTGTTTAGACGCTGATATACCACCTAGCGTTGGTAGAGCGTACTTACTTGCTAGTTGATAGTTTACATCTGCACTCCATGAAGAACTAGGTTTTGTTGAAGCTAATTCATCAGACTTAAAGTAACGGAAAAGTACAGATAACATCTGATTTTCTGTTAAATTCGTGTTTGGTTTCAGTAAGTTTTCGTATTTCTTTGTTGCAGGGTTGTATACGTTTGGATAACCGCTGATAAGTCCTTTGTTTACTGCCCATTGAAAATCCTCTGCCCAGTACTGGTCTGCCTTGTAATCAGCGAACTTTGATACATCTATACTACCTACTGGAGTAGTAGGAGGTGTAGTTGTTGACGCTGAGTAGTTTAAATAACTTGATGCTACATACCCCTCTGTCCCGTCATTTCTTTTCACAGGATACCAAACAAAATGGTTTTTCTTCGTTGATACGGCTTCATATTCAAAAGGGCCCGTAATAGTAACAATTTCGCCTGTACGTAAAGTACCCATAGAAGGACTATCCGTAGTAGGTCTTGTCCTAACTGTTACATTAGTTGTTGCACTAACTTTTTGATTTGTTTTAAAAAAGTACTTTGATTTTGTTAATGGTAAATCAAAATCATAGTTCATCGCTGAAAATTTAATATTTTCCCTGCTGTTAGAGTCATATTGAAAATGTTCGCGTGTAAAAGGCAGCTCTGTTAAGTCTATTAATTCTAATCTCTCAATAATTCGGAGAATTTTTTCTTGATAGGCATTTGCATTTCTTTCCCCAGTTGCTTGGACAAATGGACTATTTACCGGCTTAGTACCGTTATAAGCCATGATAGCGAAGTACCAATGTTCCAATATATCTCTTTCCCCACTGTTGATGCTAGGCAAATCCTTCCGCTTAAACATATCATCTAGAGTCTCCACACCAGCTCGAATATTATAGACAATATCGCTTTTTAGTCTATCTTGATTGTAGTCAGCTTGATTTGTAATTTGCATAATGCCAATTCCATTATCAGCTGTCACAATCGCTTTACCATTCATATCGAAATGACGCCAATTTCCACTTTCACCTTCCGCTATTGCCTTCACAATTTCAGGAGGAACATTATAACTCAGTGCTGTTTCGGTTAACAAACAGTTCATTGTGGAATAATCAGGGTTGACCTTCGATGCCGAATCATACTTACATGTATTTGCAATATCATTAGCTAATACATTTTTATCTATATTTATAGTTAGAGAGAGGGCACCAATGACAATACCACTAATTAATGGTTTCAATATCTTTTTCATATCTGGTTATTACACTTCCTTTCATATTTTCCAAAGTTAAAAGATTCAGATATATGTTATCATAAACCCAATATTTGGGATAGGGGTAATATTCAATGTTTCTTTCATTTAACAGAGTAGAGTGATCTGATAGTCCTAATATATTGATTTGGTGAAAGGGTTGTAAATAGTGAGTCCATTGAAACAAGCCCAAGCCAAATCTATATCTACGCCGCATCTGCGGAAGATGTATTTCCTCTGAGAACCGACCTGAGAGCAGTCCATGTAACCAAGTAGTACGTCTATCTAATACTCGGTTCGTCTGAGGGCTGTTCTGAGAAGGTAGACAAGAGAACAAGCACACCAACTAATGATGTGCTACCACAATCTCATCATAACTTTTTTATAAGCTTACACTTCTCTACACCAACATTTGTAAACATGTTACACTATAGCGAACAACGGATTGTTCAGTTATTTAACTAACAGATGCTTTAGTAAATGAAGAAAAGGTTCTACATATTAGTCATATCTAATGTGTAGAACCCTTTAACTTTCTATCTTTATTGAAATTAGGTCTTGATAAATCGAATTATTGGATAAATATAAGCACTTTAAAATCACAGATGCAGTTATCTTAGGTTAAAAGAAAACCCGTTTACTATGCTGGTGGGCAAACAATTAAGTAACGATAAGTATCAACCACTCACAAATGTAGAATTTGGATTCAAGCCAGAGGAAAAAACTGCATTCAGGGAAATAAAATGAATTTAAGTTAAGTACCCCCAAAGGAATATTAAAAAATATACAAAAATATTATAATCTAAAAAGCACGATAAGCTATGAATACTTGATATTAAAGTAATCTAATAAATAAAAACTAAAAGATACAAACTCACTTAGACTCTGGGAAAAAACACACCACCTAAGTGGTTGTCATAATAAGTATGAAACACTCGTTTACATGATGAGTGTTTTTTTCGAAAATAAAATACATACTGAGAGAGACAAGGGAAAGTATGTACTCCGAATAACTTAGATATCTAGGATTGCATTGTCATTGAAGGTATTTAAAATCAACCTACTCAACAGGAAATAATTATTGTCCCATCCTAAAATGCCTTCTGCCAGTATTTCAAAAGGCAAGGAAAATGAAGAAATCAGTCGCTTGATGGAGGAATGTGGGATTGAATTTGTCTTTTCTTGCGCTTACCCGGGAAATTTTTTTATTGCCTAAACAAACATTTGAACATTTTGTTAAAGGGAGATAGGGGGGACTGACAAATGAAAGTACGACTCCAATTGATATCAAACTACTATAAGAAAAATAGCTACCTGTTAAGGCAGCCATTTATTATTCCGCAACATTGCCCATAGCAATAGAAATTCGATTCCAACTGTTAATTTGATTAATCAAGATAACCAAATCGACATAAGCCTTTTCATCAAAATGCTTGCGCACACGCTCATATAATTCATCAGGAACGCGTTTTTCTGGAATAAGCGTAATATGTTCCGTTAATTCTAATGCTACTTTTTCAGCATCTGAATAAAAAGTACATTCTCTCCATGCGCTAATGCAGTATAAGCGCTGTTCAGTCTCCCCCATTTTCTTCGCATCAGCAGTGTGCATGTTGATGCAATAGGCACAGCCATTAATTTGAGAAGCTCTAATTTTAATAAGCTCACGAAGCTTTCTCTCAATACTACTTTTTTTAGTGTATTTTTCCATTTCCATCATTATCTTCATAGCATCTGGTGCAATTTCATAATAATTCATACGTTGTGTCATTGTGAATCCCTCCATTATTTATTAGCTAATTCAACGGATAATTGATCCGCTTGATAAAGTGCATTTTGCAAGACATCTTCTGTATTCAATAAGGCTGTTCCTTGGACACGAAGAATATTAAAATCTTCTATTCCAAGAAAGGCAAACATTGATTTAAGGTATTTGTAGGAATACTCCACTTCGGTATACCAATCGCCATTTGTATAAATTGAACCACTTGCCTGTATGAGGATCATGCTCCTTCCATCATTTAATAAGCCCACAGAACCATTTTCCGTATATTTGAATGTTTCTCGCGCAATTAGAATGTTATCCATATAATCCTTTAGCTTTGAAGGAATATTAAAATTATGCAAAGGCATTACAATTAAATATTTATTAGCACTTTTAAATTGAACTAAAATTTCATTCATGCGTTCCAAAACTTCATTTTCTTCGTGTGTTAAAGGATCTCCATTTCGTGAATGTTCCCAGCCACTTAAAACAATCTTATCTATCATCGGAACAACGTCTTCATATAGATTAATTTGCTCAATTACTTCATCATCCTGTTTATTTTCTTTGTATGTCCCTAGAAAATGATCTAATACTTGAAGGCTCAAAGATGTCTTTGACTCCACTTCAGGGTGTGCATTTATCACAAGTAGTTTACGCATAAAAATCCTCCAGTTAAATAAAGTTGTTACTAATCGTCGATTGATTTTATCGTTGATTAACTTTGTCTACAATATACGCTTTTCATTTTCGTTTGTCAAACTGATTCATTTATGTATAGCTAAAATGTGTTACTATCATGGTAAGCAAAATGTTTTAAGAGGGTGGAATAATGAAATATAGTGTGATGGTTGAATATGCCCTACACAGTCTTGTTTATTTAATTGATGTACCAAAAAATGAAAGTATAGGAATAAAGGATTTATCAGAATTTCAAGGATTATCGGAGACCTATCTTTCAAAAGTTTTAGGGAAATTGTCCAAGGAAGGAATTGTTAGCTCGGTATCTGGTGTAAAAGGGGGTTATCGACTCAATAGAAAACCTGAAGATATTACATTTTGGGATGTTGTGCGAGCTGTTGAAGGTGAAGATCCGATATTTCAGTGTAAGAATATTAAAGCGAATTTTGCTTATCAAAATAAAAACCAAAAGTGTGAGTCTTGTTCAAGTCAATCGAACTGTACGATCAATAGTGTCATGCTGGAAGCGGAAGAACACATGCGAAATTATTTAAGAAGCAAAACGATAGCGTGGTTAGAAGAAGAATTACTGCGGACTCTACCAAAGGAGCAAATAGAAGAAGCAAAAAATTTTTTTAAAAAAACAATTTGATAACTTGAATCGAATCATTTTCGATGTATGTAAATTCGGTTTACCTGAATGAAAATCTAAAGCGGGAATTTTATCCTGAAGGAATTAACCAAAATTGTGAAAAACAAAAAACCGGCAAGGATGCCGGCTGCGGATGTTGAATGAAAGCTATTTTGAATTATTTTCGTTAGCAAATTTACCAGAAGCAAATTTTTTGTTTGCTTCAGCTTGTTGAATTTGTTGTCTGATTTGGTTAACATCAGTTTCATTCCCAAATTCAACGTTCGTTGACTTCATTGCATTCATAGAACCAGAAGCCTGTTGCTTTTTAGCTTCAGCTTGTTGGATTTGTTGTCTGATTTGGTTAACATCAGTTTCATTCCCAAATTCAACGTTCGTTGACTTCATTGCGTTCATAGAACCAGAAGCCTGTTGCTTTTTAGCTTCAGCTTGTTGAATTTGTTGTCTGATTTGATTAACATCAGTCTCGTTCCCGAATTCAACATTCATTGAATTCATTGCGTTTGGAGCTGCATTAGGAATTTTTGAGTTGAAATTTTGGTTGTTGTTATTATTCGCCATTAAATATCACCTCCTGAAAAGTAGTGTGTGCAGAAGGTTTTTTACTATCCATACATTTTAGAAAAACCTAACCGATTTGGACTGGCACTACAGAGTGAGGACCTCTAGTATCAAATTTGCATAGTTTAAGAAATCTAGTTTTCCTAGTATAATTGTAGTAAGTTCGTTATTGTGTTTAGAGATTGGAGAAATGTATGAAAGATCGTAAACAAATCGTTATCGAATCAACATTACAATTATTTACTGAAAAAGGGTATCAGCATACATCGGTTCAGGATATTTTAGATAAGGCAAATATTTCGAAAGGTACATTTTATAATTATTTTTCATCTAAAAACGAATGCCTGAAAGCCGTATTAGAGCAAAATCGTCAAGAGCGAAATGTTTTAAAAGAGGAAATTTTAGTTGGTAAGAAAAAAGATGATGTAGACGTTTTAATTGAACAATTAATCGCCACATTAAAAATTAAAGAAAAATATAATTTAATGCCATTATTTCGAGAAATCTCCTTTTTGCATGATGAAGAGCTGCAAGAAATTCTTGCGGAACATCGCTTTCATGAAATCACCTGGTTAAAAAACAGATTCTATGATATTTATGGAGAAGAAGGAAAGCACTATTATTATGAGTGTGCGGTCGTCTTTTTTGGCACATTCCAATATTTATCTTTTTATTGGAATTTGGCTACTAATATGACGATAGATCTAAAAAAAGTGGTTACTCGGTCATTGAAATATGTAGAAAGTTTTCTGCCAGAAATGATTAAGAGTGGAGAAATTCTATTAGAGCCACAGGAAATGTTTTTATTAGAAAAGGATCTAGCCTATAAGTCCATTACTAGTAAAGAAATACAAGAGAAATTAGAGAAATTTTGTAAAAAAATCTCGACAATCGAACTTCCACAAAAATCACTCGAACTCTCTAGCTTACTTTTGGATGAAATGAAGAGAGAAACACCCCGCATGAGTGTTTTAGAGATCATGCTACAGCCATTTCGTGCTTCTTTCGCTGAAACGATTTATAAATATGAAGCTGAAGAAATAGCCAACCTTTTCTGGCTCTTTATGAAGATGAAAAACAGCAAGTCATAAATGAATGATTGAATAACTAGACCAGCTTTTTAGCATAAAGTTGGTTTTTTCTTTTGTATTCGCTGGCTATTAATACTAGTGAGGGCATTAAGTTTTTTCATTCTTTTGTCAGTGAATATTCGATACTTGGTGGAATCGTGTCATTTTTCATAAAGCGGAAATAATAAAAGTATACATTTCCCACCAATTATACTTTGTTCTATAATTCCTACCCAATTCATGTTGAAACCGTATTAAGACACAACAAGTAAGCTCACCATAGACGACAATACATTCTCGGTTTAAGTGAATTACTAATTCAGGAAGTGTTATAATAATTTTACAGATTGTGGAGGTGGAGAGAGCTGGTGAAGGAAATAAGAGAACTATGGATGATTACATTTAAAATATTTTTAGAATTAATAAGAATTATTATCCTTTTTTCCATTATTGGATGCGTGATGTGGGGAGGCGCCAGGCTTATTTATACCTCTTTTGGAATAAATGTTGATGGTTCATACGCTGGGTGGCTGGGGGAATCGCCATATATAGTTTATTGTTTGTCCTCTATCGTAATAAACTGCAGTTTTCGGGATTTTATAATGGTCCATATCGCCAAAAATTATCCCCTACAACCACTACCATTTTTATTACGATTTCCGTTTTTTTATTAATACTGCCACTTTTTTGGCGTCCTCATTTTTAATATAGTTTCATTTGATACATAAAAAAGAATGAAAAGAGGGTTACTACTGTGAAAGAATGGAAGGATAGGGCAGAAGTATCTTTTGTCACGGATATTTCCCGATTCGATTACCTGAGACAGCAAATTCAAGAAGTGGCTGAAAAATTCAGTTTCAATCATCAGCAACTTGCGAAAATATTTGATTTACCAATGAATGAGCTGGATAGTTTATTGAATAACAAGGGCAGCATCACGACGGAGCAGCTAGATAAGATTGAACAAAAAATAGTTATGTTATGTGTTGGCTTTGAAGGCTTTGATGCAAGGGAAAGAGCCGCATTGCTTTTGAATGACCTCATTAAGGAATACATGTTTTCAACGGCTAGTGTCGCGAAAATGATTCATGTAGAGGAAAAGGACTTAATCGATTTTAGACAAGAGATATCGATCGATAAGAACGTAGAATTGAAAATTTGCGTGAATAGTATCATGCTTCATTTTGTATTACATGACTAATGACAAGCCCTGGTATTTTGGACTAAATCATTCACGAAGGATAAATAAAAAATCTTCTCTTCTTCGCTGACATTCTTCATCACTTCCACGATTTCCTTCATACATAGTAATGATGAGAACCACACACATTAACCTCAAAAAGTATGGGGGTTCCAAAATGAAAAGTGCCAATAAAGTGTATGTGCTTTTATTTATCGTAGTTTTCTCATTTTCTTCAACCGTATATGCAGAAGAAAATAAGGAAGGTATTCTTGTATACCATGTGAAATATGATTATGAAGCTATAAGTAAATTTTTGGGCATGACAGTGCAGGAATACGACCAAGAGTGGAGGAAAGGTCTTTCGATTGCAGAGATGGCGGAGAAAAAAGGAATTGCTAGAAGAGATGTAGAAGGCTATTTTTATCAATTTCATTATGAAGAAATGCAAAAATGGCGAAAAAAGGGTGTCATGTCGGAGAAACACTATTTCCATCTTGTGTACGGATTAGCCGATGAAATAGAGGAATTTATTGATCGTAATCCCAACCGATAACTTTTTCTAAACCCGAAAAGTTAATCTTTTAAAGTTAAAAGGCAGAAATGTTGTTTGCACAACATTTCTGCCTTCGTTCATTTATTTTTGTGTAATACGCTCGAAAAACTCCAGTGTTCTGTTCATATCCGTAACATGTTCATTGCATGTTTGACTATCTGCACAAATGTAATTACTGTGGTTGGTAAACGTGCCAACCACCTGTCCTTTAATGGACGTAGTAAATAAGCCTACATCTGAATGGCGATTACAGATAGCGCAAATGCCGCGAACCGTGTTATTGGCAAATATCCCTTTGATCCCTTTTAGCTGCCCATTTTGCTCAAGGACAACATACTTTCGATGTGTGCCAGCATCATCCCAAGCAAGATAACAAATTTGCTGAAAATCGAGTGCTTCTAGATTTGGTAGCTTGAGCTTCTTTTCTTTTTTAAATAAGGCTTTAAGCGTACTAGCGGTCACCGGCTTGAACGGGATGACATATGGTTTTAATTGCTCTAAAAATGCATCACCTTGTGCACGATCTGTGACAGTAAAAAGCTGTTCAATCAGCATTGTTTCTGCTGCTGATAATGCTAATTTTGTCGTTACCTCCGTATCAACAAGGCCACGTACTGCTAGGATAACGTTTTTATCCTTTGTTGTTGTCAGTGCATGTAAAATTTTATTTAATTGCTGTTCTAGTAAATGATAGTTGGCAACCGTTAAAAACGGCTGAATTGTTTGTTGTTCCATTTGAAATCTCTCCTGTTTATTAGGCTATTTGTTTACTTTTTGGCCTAAAGAGATCATTCAATTTCTGTTAGTTTATAACTTAATCTTGACCTCTTTGACCTAAAGAAGTCGTTCTAGAGCATGCATTACAAGTGAATGCGATCATTTAGATCCCTCCTTTAAAGAAAACGTTGATTTATATGGGTTTTACATGAGGTTTTATAATAGGTTGAATTAAACAGGCGACCAAAAAGCGACCAATCTACATTAATTTGTTAAATATCTTCAAATCGTTGGCTTTATCTTCATCAGTCAGGTGACCATAAGTGCCTATAGACATATTAACATGTGAATGTCCTAATTGCTCTTGAATTGTTTTGAAATTACTCCCTTTACAATGGTATAAGATGCAAAGGTTCATGCAAATTTATTAGACGAAATTGTTTGTCTATAATCAACATTTCCATCTTCATTATATGCAGGACACTATTTATTTTTCTTTTGTTAGGCTAATTTTTGTAATCTTGATGTATAAGAATTAGGATTGATTACTTAAGTTTAATGAACTAATTATATTTCTACCATAAAAAAGAATAAAGTAAATTAGTGTAACATTTATAAAGAAATAAAGTATATTAAAGTGAATTTGAGTAATGCCATTTATAGTAAATAGAGCAATTGCGGATGATAACTCATTCTCACCGATGTAACTTATAAAGGGGAATGGGGCTCCAAATTTGTTAGAACCAAAAGATGCAAAGAAAATGGACATTAAGCTCATTATAATGCTAATCCATAACAACGCCTTTTTGTTTGTACCTTGCATTAAGTCATCTCCTTTTATATTTTAACTACCCAGTATTATTATATCGTAAAAAGTTGAATGTGGTAATATTTTGGTAATTTATAATAAAATATTATCCAGAATGTTTATTGTAATTTTTATACATATTGATATTATAACAGCTTATGAAAATTTGAAAATTGATAAAGCACTGTTTATTTTCTGAATTGTTGGAAAGGTAATAAATTGGTATAATGGACTGAATTGGTTAATGAAGGGGGATTTATGATGAAACAGATGACTGAACGTAAATTAATGAATGCTTGGAGAATTTATACATTGTAGGAGGCACTATGCTATTAAATAAACAAGGTTTTGATTTATGGGCCGATGGATACGACCAAACGGTACAACACAGTGAGGAAAAGTATCAATACCCATTTGCAGGCTATAAAGCGATTTTAAATAAAATTTTCAATGAAGTGATGGCTGTTCCCGCTTCCACAGTTTTAGATATTGGCTTTGGAACAGGGGTATTAACGGCGAAGCTTTATGAACAGGGGCATTCGATTTATGGCTTTGATTTTTCTGCGAACATGATTGCCATTGCCAAGGAAAAAATGCCAGAGGCTCACTTAATGGAGTGGGATTTAATGAATGGCTTGCCACAGGAGCTATTACAGCAGCCCTATGATGCGATTATTAGTACGTATGCGCTCCATCATTTTACAGATGAGCAAAAGTCTTTGTATATCACACAATTATTACAGCACCTATCACCAACAGGGAAAATTTTAATTGGCGATGTAGCTTTCCAGACAAGAGAGCAGCTGGAGCAATGTCGTCAAGATAGCAAGGGATACTGGGATGAGGATGAATTTTACTTTGTCCATGAGGAACTAAAGGTCGCCTTACAGGAAATTTGTGAGTTAACATTTTACCCACTATCGCATTGTGGTGGAGTCTTTGTGATTAGTCGGAAGAATATAAATGCTGATTAGTGACCCCTTATATGGGGAGTTCGAGATAGATGGTTTGTTAGAGGAATTGATTGTAAGTAAGCCAGTTCAACGCTTAAAGGAAATTCATCAGGCTGGGGCAGGCTTTCTAGTAAATAGCAAGTGGACTATTTCAAGATTTGAGCATTCTGTAGGTGTCATGCTGCTTATTAGACAGCTTGGCGGTTCATTGCAGGAGCAGGTGGCAGGCTTATTACATGATGTGTCCCATACCGCTTTTTCCCATGTGGTGGATGTTGTCCTTGAAAATGAGGCGGAAGATTACCATGAAGCGATATTCATGGATGTTATCAAACTGTCTTCGATACCTGCGATTCTTGAAAAATATGGCTACGAGGTAGAGAACATACTAGATACATCCAGATGGTCGTTACTTGAACAACCTGCTCCAGCATTGTGTGCGGATCGTATAGATTATAGATTAAGAGATATGTATTTTTATGGAAATTTAGCCTTGGAAGATATCCAAAAATTTTTACAGGACTTATTCGTTTTTCAGGGGAAATTGTGTGTTAAAACGATTGAGCGTGCAGAATGGTTTGTAAAAATTTATTATCAGGAAGTGTTAGATTTTTTCTTGCACCCTTTAAATATCTATGAGACAAGTTCGTTAGCGAATGTATTAAAACTGTCGCTAGCAAAACAAATTCTAACGCTTGAAGATTTCCTAAAGACTGATCATGAGGTATTGCAGCAGATGAAGGCTTCACATGATCGAGACGTTCAAGCTCTTGTACAACAATTACATGAAAATGTAGAGGTAAGAGAAGAACAAGAGAATCATGACATTCATTTTCGCAATAAAGTGCGACTCATCGATCCAGCTATCTATCATCAACAGCGACTATGGAAGGCGAGCGAGGTATCTAACTATGTCAAAGCAATGAATGTCTCTGCTTTGGAAAGGTTTGAGCAGGGAGTTTATGTGAAAATAATCAATGAGGAGCTGTCATAGGACAGCTCCTTTCTTTAGGCAAACATGGATAAAATATATTTGCCAGAAAGCATAAATACGGCATAGACAGCGAGCGCACTCATAACGGAAATGCCTGGTTTAAACCAGCTTGTTAGGAGGAACGCGAGCACGGTAAATAACAGCATGCCAACCGCTCCAAATACCGTGTTTTGAAGAACAGTATGAAAGGTATCTTCTTTCATATTTTTCATTTGCATGCCCATATTAATGAGCGTCAATATCGGTAAGGCCGTAATAATACCTGATAAAAATAAATACTTAGATTGGCTAAGTAGTAGCGCTAGCACCATGATTGTGCCACCTACTAAAAAATAGAGAAAGTATAACATGGGATGCCCTCAATTAAATTCAGAATAGAGTAATAATACTGTAGAACGTAAGTGTTCACAAGTACCCATTGATACTATTTAGCAAGAAGCGCAGAAAGATAGATGTTTATGAAAAATAGATAGAATTTTTGAGAGGGGGTGAGTAGTAATGTCCATTCTATCCTTTATGCTTTTATATGTAGTAGGCATACCAATCTCTACGCTGCTGCATGAAATTGGGCATACATTGGGTGTTATAGTATGTTCAAAGGAACGAGTCCATGTTTATTTAGGTGCAAAACATCTTCCTGAAAACTTGCGTATAGGTCGTATACATTTCCATATTCGATGGGGATTGTTTGGCTTCTGTACCCCACAACAAGGGAGTAGCTTAACGCGCAAGCAGTCGCTAGGATTTATAGCGGGTGGCCCTATCATGACTTTAGCAGTATTACTTTTTGCCAGCTATCTAGCCCGTTATTTTGCTGCTTATGCAGGGATACACTATTTTTTCAATAGCCTTTTTTATTTGAATACTTTTCAATTTCTTGCAACAGCAGTCCCGCTAATTTATCCAAACTGGTATAAGCCCTATGCAGGTTTACCCTCAGATGGCTATCAGATGCTAAGCTTACTGAAGAAAATATCTGAAAATAAAAACTTTAACGAGGTCACTTTTAATATATCGTTGTATACGATATAATCGTTTTGAACGATATATTAAAGGAGTTATTACAATGATTAAAGATATAAATGATTATTTTACAACGATATTCTATCATCTACATACAACCCATGAAGATGTTATTTCCCATCAGAGTGTGCGTATTTTGCAAATGATACAAAAGGAAGAGGAAGTGACGGTGCGTGATATAGCAGGGTTACTAAATATTTCTCCTAATACGGCATCAGAGCATGTGAAAAAGCTAGAGCGTCATGGCTGGGTGATGAAGGAGCGTGCAAGTGACGACCAGCGTAAGGTCATGCTACATTTGACAGCAGAAGGGCTACAAGTGTTGAAGAAAAACTCGGAGCTAGATGATGATAAGCTACAGCATGCACTTAATCAGCTAACTGAGCAGGAACAGCAAGCCATTCTACAGGCGTTTCGACGTCTAAGTGAGGTGGCAAAATAATGTATACATTCTTTAAAATTTTGAGTTCAGCAGCTATCATTGGCGTTGTGACGGAGGTTGCACGACGATTCCCTACCTATGGAGGAATTATTGCTGCGTTGCCATTGGTGAGTATTTTAAGCATTATTTGGCTGACAGTGCAAAGTGAGTCGAGTGAGCATATTCAACGCTTTACGGTAGGCGTTATCGTTGGCTTGCCCGCAACGATGTGCATGCTATTTGTGATTTACATGGCGATGAAATCCTCTGTACATATTGTACTAGCTATTGGACTTGGTGTGCTATCCTGGGCTGTATTTTTAGGCATACAAAAAGCGATTGCAGGGGTTTTTCATATTTCCATTTAAGAAGGAGTTTATAAAATGACGATTATTGCCATACATCAACTACCAAAACGAACTGTAAGCGAATTTTTTCAGGAACATTGGGGTACGACAGAGATGGTCATTTCCAGTGGCATTTATGATTGTAGTGAATTAGCGGGCTTTGCTTTTATGAATGAGCAACAAATGATGATCGGTTTAATCACCTATATCATGCGGGAAGAGGACTGTGAAATCATTTCGTTAGATAGTACGGTTGAGGGGAAAGGTATTGGTTCTGCTCTTGTGAAAGCGGTAGAACAAGCAGCAATGGAGCAGGGCTGTACAAGCATATCACTTATTACAACAAACGATAATTTACATGCATTGAAATTCTATCAAAAACGAGGCTATTGTTTAATAGAAATACTGCGTAATGCAGTGGAAAAAGCAAGAGCCTATAAGCCTTCTATCCCACTCATTGGTAATGATGGTATTCCAATACGAGATGAATTACGGTTACAAAAACAACTTGACTGTCAATAAGTCAGGTTGTTTTTGTTATACTAGTTGGGAGGAAAGAGAGGGAAAGTATGAAAAAAATACTATTTATTTTAGTACTGAGTGTGCTAGTGGTCGGGGCAATCTTTATGATTTATCTCAAGAGCAATCCACCACTTGTTATTCAAAGCTATAGCAGCAAACAAGGCAATGAAGCAATCAAAATCATCGCACTTGAAAATACAGGGCTGCGTGAAATTAAGCTAAAGCAAATACTGGTGAATGATCAGCGTCCTGATAACACGAAGCTTGTAATAAGTATGTCAGAACCTTTTGAGGCGGAAACAAAGCTAGAGGGAAATGATCAACTATCTTTTCATAAATTAGCACAGCGAACGATCGTACCTCAAAGATACATAAATCAACAAGCTATTGGCGAGCAGCCACAGCATTATGCAGTACAAGTTCTAGCATCTAACAACCAGAAAGTAACGATACACTATGAATACTTAAAAATACCTTTTACGCTTACAGTTGAGCTTCAAGCCAACAAATAATCACTTTTTGTCTTATCCTTTATGCCTGTGTCAATTTCTAAGATTGTTTGGTGAAAAGCTCCTATCCCTCCTAGAACATGGTAATATTGTATTAACAGCAATTGTGATACTAGGAGGGACCTAATGGCATTTATCATCTTGGGTATAGTACTATTTATCTGTGTTATCACTGTGACATTAGTGTTTATGAAAAAGCTTTTAAAAAATGATATTATGCTTGAAGTGACAGCCACTTGTGAAGGAAAAAATGAAGACAATCAAGCGATTATGAAGATATATTTTAGGTATTCCATTGGACGTCTTGCCAGAAGGAAACGAGAAATGATAGGCAGTATTGAATGGTCTGAAGGGTGGATGCCTGTCAGCTATAATTTAAAAGAACATGGCGTGTATGATGAAGAACGACTTCTGTATGCAACGAATGAGCAAACGTATTCCACCTTTGAAATCAATGCGACGAATGCGCTTGATGAGCAAGGACGTGGAGAGGGCTACGTGGTCCTTGTATTAGCAAAGCCAAATACCTCTCATATGTCCCGAGCGGGTGTTATTCTCGCTGTGACAGCCAATATGGTTACATATCAATTATCAGACTCGACTAGCTGGCACAATGATATGCTAGCGAACTAGCTATCCAATGTATTGGATAGCTTTTTTGGTATTTACAAGTAAAAATAGGCTGTTTATGGAACCAATTGCGGAAAATAACGTATAGAAAGAAGAAGGACTTGCAGGAGGAAGGAGGATATAGATGTCCGAACAACATAGCAAATACAATGATTCAAAGCTTGTCACAATAGATGAGCAAATATGTGCACTTTTGCAGCAACGAAAAGAGCAAACTGCTCTTACTCCAGGCTTGCCTTCGGATGATACCATTTCGAAATGGGCACAGCAATATGGTTTCGATGATACTTTTTTAGCGTTGTTCTTCCAGTTGATTAAATCAGAAAAATACTATACTTCAAAGGTAGAACCTTCAGGCTTCCGTCACTATATCCCTGTATTGAAAACGGTAGCAAAGGGAGAGCGTTTGTATACGGTTTCTTATGTTCGTCAATATGACAATGCAAGTGTAGTGCAATTATTAATCGATTGGGATGAGCAGCAAGAACCTCAGCTAACGATTCAGCAAAAATTAGAACGAAAACATTTTGGTCTATACATTGATGCGTCCTATGAATGCCGAAGTAAAGGTACAGGTGGCTCAAATGGACATGAAAGCAGTACGTATGTGGTGACACCACCCTTGCCAGATGATTTAAGTGGACTTCATTTTGTTTTTACAGAATACGAGGATGCCTTTGAAGAAAAGCCGACAGGGTGGGCTATCACCATACAAGGTTAGGGGGATATTTAATGAAAAAATGGATGTTTCCACTTGCCCTCATCATCCTATTGACAGCTTGTCAAAGTCCCAAGCAGGAGATACATTATATCGCCAAAAGTGAGCATTGGAAAGCCATCTATCATAGTAATGGTGAGGTGGGCTTACGCTTATTTTATCTGGGAGATGATGATGATTTGGGGCCTTTAGAAATTACAATTGAGGGGACAAAAGAATCCCAAAATTTAAGTGATGTTCAGTTAAATAAAGATGGCTATTATTCCTTCACAAAAAAAGAAAGTGAGAAAATCTTTAAACGAGAAACAAAGCCAATGATCCATGTAGAATGGCAATCTGAAGATGAGACCTTAGAAGTGAAAAATCATTAGGAGATAATAATAAAATGCGAATTGAACAGCGCGAAGATATAGTGATTATTGATGGGCTAGAAATCATCGGTACGATTCAAAAAAATCAACAATGCCCGAGTTGTCAAAATTCCATCATCTATGATGACACGTTTGATAGTTATTTTTGTGCGATGTGTAATGAGTGGCAAGAGGAGGCATGTGATGACCCGCATTGTCACTATTGTGTTCAACGTCCAGAACGCCCATTGCAAGTCCGTCGCTAAATTTTTTTCTTTTTTAGTGTTTGACAAAGAATTCACTATTCGTTATAGTAATTAACAATTTCATACAAAATGAAATGGGCAATGATAAGGACAAGAGATGCGATTAACCATTTATAGAGAGGGAGGCCTTGGCTGCAAGCTTCCTAATGTCGTATTCCCATCTTACTACCTTGGAGCCGTGCTTGGAAACTTGCACCGTTTTTTTGCGGCGTTACAGCAAAATCAATGAGCCACTAGCTTATAAACTAGTGGGAATTTGGGTGGAACCACGGGTAATCAACACATACTCGTCCCTTCTTAGGGGCGGATATGTGTTTTTTTTATCTACACAATTATGCCAAGGTGTAATTGATTTTATTACTAAAAGGAGTAGAGAAACATGTCAAATCAACGTATTCACATTCAATTTCCAGATGGTCAACAACAAGCATTTACTAAAGGTGTGACACTAACCGATATTGCACAAGCGATTCGTCCAGAGCTTCGTAAAAAGGCAGTCGCAGGGAGTGTTAACGGAACCATCATTGATTTGACGCGCCCGATTATGGAAGATGCACAAATTACATTGTACGATGCAAGCTCAAAGGAAGGGATCGAGGTCATTCGCCATTCTACGGCCCATTTATTAGCTCAGGCAATTAAACGACTTTATCCACATGCACAATTTGGAGTAGGACCAGTCATTGAAAATGGCTTTTATTATGATATAGATATTGCTGATACACTGACACCGAGTGATTTACAGCAAATTGAAAAGAAAATGAAACAAATTGTACAGGAAAATATCCCGATTCATAGACGCGAGGTTTCACGTGAAGAAGCAAAGCAATTATTCGCCCATGATGCGTTAAAGCTAGAGCTGTTGGAGGCAATTCCTGTAGATGAGCTAGTTACGATTTATGAGCAGGGAGATTTTTATGATTTATGTCGTGGTCCACATGTCCCGTCTACAGGCAAATTACAGCATTTTAAATTAATGCATCTGTCAGGCGCTTACTGGCGAGGCGATAGCAAGAATCAAATGCTTCAGCGTATTTATGGCGTTGCCTTTGCTACAAAAGAGGAACTGCGCGATCATTTTATCTTCTTGGAGGAAGCAGAAAAGCGAAATCATCGCAAGCTAGGTAAAGAGCTATCGTTATTTATGTTTTCAGAGGAAGCACCTGGCATGCCCTTCTATTTAGCCAATGGTCAAATTTTACGCAATGAACTGGAATCGTATTTGCGACATTTACAAGCAAAATATGACTATAGGGAAGTGCGAACACCGCTGATGATGAACCAACGCTTATGGGAGCAGTCAGGTCACTGGGATCATTATAAGGACAATATGTATTTCACACAGGTGGATGACCAAAGCTTTGCCTTAAAGCCGATGAACTGTCCTGGGCATATGCTGATTTTCAAAAATGCCTTACATTCCTATCGGGATTTACCTATACGTATGGCAGAATTTGGGCAAGTGCACCGACATGAATTTAGTGGCGCCTTGAATGGTCTGTTACGTGTACGAACTTTTTGTCAGGATGATGCCCATATTTTTGCAACACCACAGCAAATTGAGGATGAAATTGCACTGGCCTTAAAGATTATAGATGAAGTGTACAACGTCTTTGGATTTGCGTATACGATTGAATTATCGACACGACCAGATGATTATATGGGTGATTTGGCACTGTGGGATCAAGCAGAAGCAGCACTTGAAAATGTCCTAAACAATTTAGGTATTACCTATACAATTAATGCAGGGGACGGGGCTTTCTATGGACCGAAAATTGACATCCATATTAAAGATGCGATTCAGCGCAGTCATCAATGTGCAACGGTTCAGCTTGATTTCCAGCTACCAGAGAAATTTGATTTAACGTATATTAATGAGCACAATGAAAGGGTGAGACCTGTTGTCATCCATCGTGCAGTGTTTGGCTCAATTGATCGCTTCTTAGGTATTTTAATCGAGCATTTTGGCGGAGCATTCCCAACTTGGCTGGCACCACAGCAAGTCCAAGTGATTGGGGTAGCTGAGGCACATCAAGGCTATGCCAAGCAAGTTGTTGAAGCTTTACAACAAGCAGACATCCGTGTGCAATTAGATGACCGCCAAGAAAAGCTCGGCAAAAAGATACGAGAAGCCCAATTGCAAAAAATACCATATATTGTGGTTATCGGTGATCGTGAGGTTGCCAACCGAACTGTAGCTGTTCGCAGACATGGTCAGCAAAATTCCACTGATAAGTCACTACAGCAATTAATAGAAGAAGTCACAGCAGCCATTCAACAAAAAAGTTTAGCTTAATTCAAGTAAAGAAAGCTTGCGATGAATGTTCGTCATTCATCGCAAGCTTTTTAATTGTTAAGAAATTTTTACTTCTATTTTTTTGAAATGACTACTAGAATCTACATGGTGTGCATACAATGAATTAAAGGTGCTTGGAACTTTCTTGAAAAAGCGAATGTCCCAGTATTACTTCTTGTGTTTCAGCGTCGATGACAAGAAATTTGCGATAGGATTCATCGGTATTGTGCTGAAAGGATGCTAAAAAATAAACTTGTCGATTGGGATGAATAAAAGTATGTTGAGAGAGGTCTATTGTTTCCTGTTTACCATCTGTTTGTAAATAAAAACGTTTTGTCGCATTTGCTACATCTTTAAAAGCCATCTTTTGACGAATATTCAATGAAGCATTGGTATATTCCTCATAAATCGCACGATTAAGCTGCTGATAAAATGTGTCCTCATCACGAAACGATTGAAATTGGTTGTTTGGGTATTGATATAGTGTATTTATTTCAGTTGGTGTGCAAAGTGTGGGTGATGTATGGTCTACTGAATGTTGAGGTGGCAATAATATTTTGGAAACAACCATAAAAGTTAAGATGAATACGTGCATCATTCAACCTCCAAATGTTTTCTTATCAAAAACATCGCCTACTTTTTCATTCTCTATACATTCTGAGAAATGGCTAGGTGAATGCATGTATCATCCCCGATAAAACCAGCCAATAAAACATGGCCTGGCTTTATCATATCTATACTTTCTTCTATTATATGCCTCGTTATGATTAGGAAGCTTGTGCTTGTTTTAAATATCTATTAAGTAAGACATCCAATTCTTGACTGTAATCTACTACAATAGGGTGGGTGAAACCAAGATCCTTTGCTTTTTTATACATAATTCTTCGTTTGATCTCAATTTCCGCCTTCAAGAATTGTTTAAGTAATAAGTTAACCAAGATATTTTCCTCCTAATTTTTTATCCATATTCTTGAAATAAATTTTTATGACCTCGATTCAACTTTTTCATTGTATATCACTTATATTAAAAAAAATGTCACATTGTGTATCGTTTCTTAAATTCGTAATTTAGTCATAGATAGGGTACTTCATCCTATTTAGCCTGGTTGAAAATTTTTATATATTATAGATAAAAATTACTGTAAAATTCCCCTTTTATAGAATTTAATGCATGACTTAAAACCCTATTCATGTGCTGGATAGGGTTATTCACGTTCTTTGTTTTAGAAAATATTAAGGGGAAAATGGAGAAGTCTTAAGTCTTTTATACTAAGAAAAAAGTTGTGATTAGAGATTGAATTTTCCGATAATTAATCACAGAATTCATATCTTGTCACATTTTAGCAAATTCCCTTTTTTGTTGTTTAGAAATGGGGACATTTCATTGTCTATGGTGAAATGTTGAGAATTTTTGAAATTAATGGAATAATGGATGGTAGATGAGGTGATGTAGCGCATGATGAAAAAACTGGTTTCAATCATTGCTTTTTTAAGTTTACTAACGGCATGTGAAAGGGAGAAGCCCTTACAGGAACCGACCATTGTGTATGACATGGATACGACATCGACATCCACATCCACTGAATTTAGCTATGTAGCCGATTTATCTTTGGAAAAAAGAGAGGCCTATCAAGCATTTTTAAACGATGGAGAAATTCGTCATTTGCAGACCTTTTCGCCAGAGGAAATGCTGCTAATTATGTTTGATTTAGTGGAGGAACCTCGTATGGATGCATTGTATGCGATTACTTACAGCAATGATGCATTCCCCACAAAAGAATTGTTTGAGCAATACTATACCGATTCACTTGCAGGTGATTTGCTTGTTACCTATTTCATGTATAGATTTTATGATCGAATAGTGATTAATGAATCGAGCACCCCTGATTTACAGGTCGTTCAACTGGAAATTTCCGTTGGGAGTCAGCGCTACATAAAAACATACGCTCTGCAACAGCAAGAGGGGATTTGGAAGGTTCATTTAGCTAAAGATCAAAGAGGAGAAACAGATGACTGAAATTTATTTTGTTAGACACGCACATGCTCATTATTCAGAGGATGAATATCATCGTCCACTATCTGCTCAGGGACAAAGGGATGCAGAGTGTGTCACAAATCTTTTGAAGCATCATCGAATCGACGCAGTTTATGCTAGTCCTTATCGTAGAGCCATTCAAACAGTGGAGGGGATTGCACAGGCTCGTCTTTTACCCGTTCAAACGATAGATGCTTTAAAAGAAAGACAACTTGCTACTGGGAAGCTGGAGGATTTTCATGCAGCAGTTCAACGGGTGTGGCAGGAGCCAAGCTTTGCATGGGCAGGTGGGGAGTCCAATCAACAGGCAATGGCTCGCGCTATTCCAAGTTTGCGAAACATCCTTCTCACGCATCCACAGGAGTCTGTCGTTATCGGTACACATGGCAATATCATGGCATTGATGATGCAATATTTTGATGCCCAGTACGATTATGCATTTTGGCAAACGTTAAGTATGCCAGATATCTATCGATTAACATTTCAAGGGCTATCCTTACAGGAAGTAACACGCGTGTGGCAAGAGGACTGAACAAAAAAAGAGATACTACAGCAATCATAGTATCTCTCTTGTGCTATTCTGTTAATTCCTCTCCCAATCGGAGCGTAAGAGGCCAAATAAAACTACGTCATGGAATGTACCGAAGCGGAAAATTTCTTGGCGTAAAATGCCTTCTTTTGTGAAGCCACATTTTTCATAGGAGCGAATAGCTGCTGGGTTAAAACTAAAAACCTGAAGCTTGATTTTCTGAACAGCTATATATTGGAAGATAAAATCAATAAGCGTTTTCATTGCATCCGTGCCATAGCCCTTGCCGTGCCACTCTTTCCCAATTGAAATGCCCACTGAGCAAGTGCTATTTTGCCAATTCACTGCATAAACGCCACAGGAGCCTATTAACTGTTGTGACGCTTTTTCATAGATACCGAAAAAGTATTCCTCCTTCTTTCCGCTGATACTGTTAAAGAAAGCGGTGTGATCCTCTACAGTTTGTGGAAAGGGAATCTCATCATTAGCAAGTAGCAAAGAGGTGATTTCGCTTTCGATTGCTATAAAAGCCTCTAGGTCAGCAGTAGTCATTTGTTGTAAAGTGATCGATTGACCTGTTAAAAATGTTTTCAAATAATGTTCCATTATTGTATTCTCCCTTATATATATATAAGGGCTGCAAGTAGCGTTACAACCCTACGATTGTTGGTAATATTTTCACGTCTACTGCATCTTTTACACTCATAAACCCACCCCTTTTTTGTGCATACTTCCATAGTAGCATGAGGGACTAAGAGAATGGAAGAAATTATGTTAAAATATGTCATAGTTAAAGAGAGAGAGGGATTAAGATGCGCACAACATATTTTGCGAATTTATTACAATACTTACCACAAGAAGAGCAGCAACAATTACAACAGGCTTTTGGTGCTTCAGAGGCACAAATTCAGGCCTTGTTAGAAGTATTTCCGAACTGCCCACAAGCTTTGGTGGAGCTATTACAGGATGTCAATGGTACATATTATTGTCAGCATGGGCAAGAAACGATCTGTGTTTTAGTGCTAGGCTCTGATTTAGGGGATTATCCGTATTATTTAAAGTCGGTGGAGCAAATCGTGAAAGATTATCATGATAAACGTGAAACAATTTATGAGCGCTATCAGGAATTTTTAGCGTATGTGGAAGTAGATGAAAAGATTAATATGCATGTCCCGTTAAATGAACGGCTATGCTTTGCAGATTGTATGAATAATGGGGGCACATCAAGCCTATATATTGATTTTACGCCAAATGAAGCGGGACAAGTTGGCCAGGTGGTTCGTTATGTCCATGATCCTGATAGCTTTGAGGTGATTGCAGCTTCGTTTGAGGATTATTTACAGCAACTTATAGAGGGAGAATATGAATTTACCGCTATTTACGAGGAGGAATTCGAGTGACTATGCAGCTCATGTTCTATGAGGACAAAGCACAAAATTTAGTAGAACAATATACCCTAACAGAAGAACAGCTACGCTATACAAAGTCTCCAAAAGACAGTATTGCACTTGCTAAGCAGGATAATAGTCGACATGCCATTTTAGCAATGGACGGTAACAAGCTAGTCACGTTCTTTGTCTTACATGAAAAAGAGGGGGTGACGCCTTACTCCTCCAACGAACAGGCGCTATTAATCCGTTCCTTTTCCACTGATTTTTATGAGCAGGGCAAAGGCTATGCCAAGACAGCACTCCAATTATTGCCTGACTTTGTTCGCAAGCATTTCCCATACATCAATGAGCTGGTGCTCGGGGTCAATGTACCAAATAGAGCTGCTCAAGAACTTTATAAGCGATGTGGCTTTGTCGATGAAGGCAGACAGGCGATGGGACTTCGAGATGAGCTAAAGGTGATGAGCTATTATATGAAGGAGGTTGAAAATTGAGCCATCATATAATTGAAGCAAGAATGGAGCATTTACAAGCACTTTGTACAATCGATCAAGAAGTAATTGGAGATTCATCCAGAGCGGAAGAAATTCAGCAAGCTATCAAAGAGAAACGCTGTTTGCTATACCAATCCGCTGATACCATTGGGGGGTTTTTGCTATTTAGCAATGACTTTTTTGGCTATAGCTTTATTTCCTTAGTCATTGTCAAGCCGTCCGAGCGCAGAAAGGGGATCGCATCTGCCTTAATGACCGCTTATATCCAAATGGCTAAAACAGCAAAGGTTTTCTCCTCTACAAATCAATCCAATAGGCGTATGCACCAGCTTTTTCATAACCTAGGCTTTATCAAAAGCGGTTTTATCGACAACTTGGATGAGGGAGACCCAGAAATTATTTATATGAAACAAGCCTCACCACATACCTAGGGTGAGGCTTTCGTTTATTTTTTTGCTTTGATGAATAAAAAGGATGGTTTGCGTAGCTCCTTTTCAATAGAAGGAAGCTGTTGAATGGCTGCTGTGCTTGGAATTGGTTCTACGATTTTATCAATGGTTAACCCATGGGTAATCAATGTATTGACCAGTGTCGCTATAGTGCGATGATATTTGACAACACCATCCACCAACCATGTTTGCTCACGCAAGCCTTCTTCCTGGTAATGATCCACAGCATAGTGCAGACGTTGATGATTGTCATCATATACCCAATTATCATCTGTTGTATGACGAGCTGTAGCAATAGGATGCTCTACAGAGAAGATAAATACACCGTTAGGACGTAGCATGTGAGCAATTTGACCAATGACCGCATCGAAATCTTTGACATAATGAAGAGATAGGGAGCTGGTTATACAATCAAAGCTATCCGAAGGAGCCTCATAATCCTCTATTGCCTGTAGCTGATAGTCAATTTGTGAGTGGGCATGCTCCTGTTTAGCGACGGACAGCATATTGCTCGAAACATCTAATGCGGTTACGTGCTTGGCTTGATGGTCGATACAATACTTGGCGAAATCCCCCATACCACAGCCAATATCGAGTACCTGTAAATTTGTCAACGGTGGAAGTAAAGCCTTCATCGTGGGCTGCTCCAAAAGACGGTTATAATTAGATGCTTTTTGTCTCAATGTCTTGTAGTGATGAAAAAATATCGGATTATCATAAATATTTTGTTTCATTAAAAGCCTCCAGTTTATGAAACATAACGTTATGTTATTTGTGCGCATCATTATTGTCCCATGTAGATAGAAAAAGAAATAGACTTTTATTACAATTTTTTGTAAGATGTAGATAGAGGCATACCATTTTTTGATACAGTTATCTTCCATTTAATGGGATATTTTATCGTTCCCTCTACATAATGATTGATCCTACCAAGCACATCCCCATTTCCATGTCATAAAAATGTAACAATTTGAAAAAATAAAAATATTTAAAGGGAAAACATGGCACTTCTTACACGCTATAACGTTCTTACTATTTGGAAGCATATTCCGAAAAAGAGACGTTGGAGGGATTCTATTGAATCAAGAAAGTTTATTATCCATTAGTAGCAATGCCTTATTTATTGCCTTTATTCTACTACTCATTGCTATTGTGCCATTAGGGCTAGCAGTCAAATCAAAGAGAAAAACATTCGGTAAGCTAGGACTATTGCTCACTTATATAGCCTTTGCCCTACAGCTCGTGTACTTTGTTGTCAGATGGGTGGCGGTTGACCATGCACCTGTCAGTAATATGTATGAATTTATGACGTTCTTTGGCATCATGCTTACAGGAAGTTACTTAATTATCCATTTCTTATATAAGCAAATCGTGGTTGGCTTATTCACGATTCCTGTATCCTTAATCATCCTTGGTTATGGAAGCGTTTTCGCGAAGGAAGTATCGCCGCTTGTTCCATCATTACAAAGTCACTGGTTAACAATTCATGTCATGACTGTGGCCTTTTCTAGTGCCATTTTATCTGTATCCTTTGCTACAGGTTTAATTTACTTATTAAGAACGCTGGATGTTTCCAAAAAATCTATCAGTACATACGGGCTTGAGTTTGTGTTGTATTGTTTGGTGGTTGTCATTGGCTTTATTGGCGTATCGACGTTTTTCAGCCTTGCCACAGAAGAGGTGCAGGTACAATTCGATAATGCACAGGGACAGCAAGAAAAAGCCACTTACTCCATGATGCCCCTGATTGTCAGTAAAGGAGCCGTCACCGAGAAGGGTGAAGCAATCGGTGGTGTCGAAATCACAAATAAAATAGATGCCAAGAAATTAAACTCGATTGTCTGGGCATTTATCGTGGGTACTATTTTATATGGTGTCATTCGATTCATCACAAGAAAATCAGTGAGTGCCTTATTAAAGCCATGGACAAGCCGCGTACAGCCACAATTAATGGATGAGATTTCCTATCGCGCAGTTGTTATCGGCTTCCCATTATTTGCATTAGGTGGCCTGCTATTCGCCATGATTTGGGCGCAAATTGCCTGGAGTCGCTATTGGGGCTGGGACCCGAAAGAGGTGTGGGCATTAATTACCTTTTTATTCTACGCAGCCTTCCTCCATTTCCGCTTATCCAAAGGTTGGGAAGGAGAAAAAACAGCCTGGTTGGCCATCATCGGCTTCGGCATTATTGTGTTCAACCAAGTATTTGTCAATCTAGTCATTGCCGGCTTACATTCCTATGCCTAGTTAGAGGTAGGGGGTCTTGACTCCTAAGTGATCCTGACTGAGGAGGAGCCCGCTCTAAAGTGAGGAGAGAGCGCTCAAACTAGTCAGAGAACCTCTTAGCTTTGGCCATCCTTTTCTTCTTATTAAAATATTCAACCGAAAAAAGCATTACGAAATGCATGTAGCACTTCGTAATGCTTTTTATTAATTATTTTTTGCGAAGTAGTCTAGCGTTGCTTGACCTAAAACGTTGGCGGCAATTCGTAATGAGCGCTCGTCGATATCGAATTTCGGATGATGGTGTGGATAGACTTCGTCCCAATCAGGGTTTTTCGCCCCTGTGAAGAAAAATGCACCGGGGATTTCCTCTAAGAAATAGGCAAAGTCCTCACCGCCCATATTGGGATCAACTATTTCAACAGTCTCAACATCTGCAATTTTCTCTGCGGACGCCATTATATGCTCAGTCTCTGCATCATGGTTCACAACAGGCGGATAGCCTCGCACATACTCATACTCGTAATCAGCTTTTGTTAAATAACAAGTTGCCTTTAAAAGCTCTTCGATTTCATGCTCTAACAAACTACGCTCCTCCTCGTGGAAAGTGCGCACCGTACCCTTCATGTACACTTGATCAGCAATGACGTTGAATGGATTTAATGCCTCAATATGGCCAATTGATACTACTGCTGGACGTAATGGGTTGATGCGACGTGCCACAAGCTGCTGTAAATTTGTAATAAACTGAGCTGCAAGGACAATGGAGTCCTTGGTGTCACTTGGGTTTGAACCATGGCCGCCCTTGCCTTTTATCGTTATATAAATACCATCTGCTGCAGCCATTAATGGTCCTTTAGCTGTTTGCACTTTGCCAAGATCAGTGGGTGCCCATAAATGTGTCCCAAAAATAACATCTACACCTTCTAAGCAGCCATCTCTAATCATCGAAATAGCTCCACCTGGCGCAAGTTCCTCAGCATGTTGATGAATAAAGACGATTGTTCCTTCTAAATCATCCTTCATTTGATTAAACGCCTTCGCTAAGATTAAGAGGGAAGCTGTGTGTCCATCATGGCCACAAGCATGCATACGCCCTTTAATTTTCGATTGGAAAGGTAAGCCGGTTTCTTCCGTAATGGCTAAAGCATCAAAGTCTGCTCGTAACGCTACTGTTTTCCCTGGTTTTCCACCAACTAGCTTTGCCACAACTCCATTGCCACCTACACCTTCACGAACCTCATGACCTAATGCACGATGAAAGGCAGCAATGGTTTTTGGCGTTTCAACTTCCTCAAAGGAAAGCTCAGGATTTTCATGGAAATGACGACGAAGCTGTATTGTCTCTTCTTCATAATGTTTTAATAAATCTGCTAACTGTTGTTGTAATGTTGTCATTCTCTAACACTCCTTATTTTAAGTAAATATAATCTCCAGGGCCAAGCGGTAAACCTAGTAGGAACCAAATGGCGAAGAGGATAATCCAACCGATTGCGAAAAACACCGAGAACGGTAATAAAGAAGAGATAAGCGTACCAATTCCGATATTTTTATCATAGCGCTTTGCAAATGATAGTAAAATCGCGAAATACGGTAACATAGGGGTAATTGGATTTGTAATCGAATCCCCTACACGATAGGCCATCTGCGTAACCGCTGGGGAATAGCCTAAGTATAAGAACATTGGTACGAAAATTGGTGCAAGTAAAGCCCATTTTGCAGAAGCACTGGCGATTAATAGGTTGACAAAGGCACATATTAAAACAAAACCTATCATCATTGGTAAACCTGTAAAATTCAATGCTTGTAAAAGCTCTGCACCTTTAATGGCTAAAATAGAACCAATATTGCTCCAGTTGAAAAAGGCAATCATTTGTGAAGCGGCAAATGCTAATACAATAAATGGTGCCATATCTGCAATGGATTTAAAAATTTTCTCTGCAACTTCCTTATCGTTTTTAACCTCCTTCGCTGCTATCCCATAGGCAAGCCCAGGTAATAGGAAGAAGAATAACATGATAGGTACAATGCCTGCCATGAAAGGTGAGTTTAAAAAGCCACCTGTGGCAGGATCTCGTAAAAGACCGTTCGACGGTATGACTGTAAAAGCAATGACTAAAATATAAACTAGCGTTACGATTCCAGCCCACTTTAATCCTCTCTTCTCTAAAGCTGTCAATGGCTCTAGCTTTTCAATTTCACCGTGAAAAGAACCAAAGCGAGGCTCTGTAAACTTCTTTGAAACCCATGTACCAATAATGACTAATAAAAACGTCGAAGCAATTAAGAAATAGTAGTTCATCGTTGCACGACCAGTGTACGCGGGGTCTGCTATTTGTGCTGCTGATTCTGTAATCCCTAATAATAATACATCTAGAGAGCTAATTAATATGTTCGCACTGAAGCCTCCAGCTACAGCTGCATATGTAATAATTAAGCCTGCTAATGGATTTCGACCAATACTCATAAAAATCATGGCTGCAATTGGTGGTAAAATGATAAATGCCGCGTCAGCCGCTAAGTTACCAACTAAACCTGTAAAAATGATAAAAGGTACAATTAATTTTGTAGGTGCTGACATCACAATTTTCTTCATGACAGCTGAAATTAAGCCTGTTTGCTCAGCTAAACCAATACCAATCATTGTCACGATTACTAGCCCTAATGGAGCGAAGCCTGTAAATGTTGAAACCATCTGCGTTAAAATTAAGATAAGTCCTTCTTGACTTAGCAGATTTTTTACTTGAATGACATCTTCGGTCCCAGGTTGAACTGCTGAAATACCGAGCATGGATAAAACCCATGATAAAACTAGTACTACACCTGCTAGAATAATAAATAACGTGATAGGGTCCGGTAGCTTATTACCTGCACGCTCGATTTTATCTAACATATTGTCAATCCAAGATTTTTTCTTAATTGTTTGTGAATTCCCTTGCATAAATTTCATCTCCTTTTATACTTTATTAGACTTAACCTTTAAGAATCCAATGTCTCTATTTTAAGACATTGAAAATCTATGTCCTTTATACAAAGAAACCATATTTTCTGACTATTTTCAATATTTATTTTTTATTAAGGAGCTATATGTATGTATAAAATTAATGTTTTTACCGCAAAACGCTCACTTTCATGGGTTCAACAGCTTGAAAAAATTAAACCCTCTTTTTGTGAATTTCATTACTATGCTTATACTGATTTTGAACATTTGAATGAGCTTTTAGAAAAGTATTTGGAAGGGGGAGATGGAGCGCTTTTTAGCGGACAAATTCCATATTTTTATGCTCAAACGCATTTTCAAGAAGCAACGGTACCCATGCATTATTTTGATATTTCAGAGCGTGATTTTTACCGTACCGTTACGGAGCTTTTTTATGAGAAAAAGATTGCTATGAATCGCATTGCCATCGACTTTTGCTATGAGGAAAACGGCTATTTGGGCATTCATGAATGGTCGATAGGAAAAAAACCTTATCTTTTTAGCCAAACGATGAGCGAGTACGCAAGTAGCGATATTGTCGATAAAGCTGCTGAATGGCATCTACAATTGCATAAGGAAAACAAGATTGATTTGAGCTTTACCCGCATTGCAGAAATACGGGAGCGCTTAGCTGATCAAAATATACCATTTATCGCTTTTTACCCGTCTCAATATGCAATGCAATTAACATTAGATCATTTTCTCAATCAACTGCAAATTCGACAGCTTAACCAAAATAAAGTAGTGGTAGTGCATATTTTAATTCCGATCGATAAATCGAATATAGAAGACCTAGAATATCGGCAAATTGCCTTATATAAAACTATATTAGATTTCAAACAACTGTATGCTAGCTCATTTATCGTACATCGTGAGGCATCGTTTATTGCCATTATCACGACGTATAAGCAATTTTTAAGTACAACGAATCGTTATTCACATTGTCATTTAGTTGATTTTTTAAATGAGAAGCTATCGTTTCCTGTTAGAATAGGGTGGGGAATTGGTGACTCTCTAATTGAAAGTCAGGAGTTTGCTAAAAAAGCCGCAACCCTCTGCTCTTCAAAGGAAACACAGGGATACATTATTGAAAATTCAAGAGAAATCGGGCCTTTACTATATGGAACGATGCTACAGTTTGACGATGAAAAACAACAGCATCTAAAAAATTTAAGTACGACATATGATATTCCCTTATTACAATTACAAAAAATAGAAGCGATGCTGGAAAAACTAACGACAACGATCGTCAGTGGAGAACTGCTCAGTACACATCTTGGCATTACGGTACGCTCTGCAAACCGCATTTTAAAGCAGCTCCATGAAAAAAATTTAGCACACGAATTACCAAGCAACACGTCCACCACACGTGGACGCCCAAAAAAGTATTATCAAATTCATTTATATTAGTCAGGATGGAATGGCTCATACGGTGGGGCTACCTGTGCAAATCCTGACACAGGAAAAAGAGACATCCATTTACGAATGTCTCTTTTTATATGCACGTCTATGTTAAGTGAAGATTATAGTTTCACTACATTCGTTGCTTGAGGTCCACGGCTGCCTTCTTCTACGCCGAATTCAACTTTTTGGCCCTCTTCTAAAGTTTTGAAGCCATCAGATTGGATAGCTGAGAAATGTACGAATACATCATTGCCACCTTCAACTGCGATGAAGCCAAAACCTTTTTCTGCGTTAAACCATTTTACTGTACCTTGTGTCATGTAAACACCCTCCCAAAAAAATTCAACAATCAATTGCTTCTATCACATATAAAAAACGTATTCAAAAGCTCGTATTACTTTTGAATACGTGTTTTTAATCATAGCAATGAAGTAATGTAATTATTACCCTTATTATAGTACAGAATTGTTTGTATATCCAGTAAATTCCGTTTTTAGTAAGGAAAAATTTACATTTGTAATCTAATAGTAAAGAAACGCTATTTCCTCATTATTTAATCCATGCTTTTTCCTTCGCAACAATGACCGCCTCTGCCCGCGATTCTACATTTAGCTTGACGAATAGCTTCGATAAATAGTTCTCCACCGTGCGCTGGGTGACACCAATTGCAGAGGCGATGGCTTTATTTGTACAGCCTTGGGCAACGAGCTGTAGTATTTCCTGTTCCTTATCGCTCAGTAGAACCTCCTGCTGCACATTCGGCAGGTTGGTGCGTTGCTGAACAAAGTCTATGAAATCGGCTGCCAGTAAAATCTCACCTCTTATGGCTGCTTGAATGGTTTGGATCACTTGCTCCTTTGTCGCTAGCTTTGATAATAGACCGTCAATTTTTTTCTCAATCAATAGCTCATAATAATCGGAAAGTTCGTAGCCTGTGTAAAGAATAATCAATGCATCTGCTTGTTTTTTCTTAATCATCTCTGATAGTTGAATGCCGTTGATTGGCTTCATATTGATATCAATGAGAAACAACTGAAAGGTAGCTGTATCCATTCTTGATAAAACGGCTGCGCAATCCTGTTCTGTTTCGATTTGAACATTGGCTAAATCCTGCAACAATGTTTTCGTACCATCTAAAACGACAGGATGGTCATCTATAATAAGTATGTTCATCATATGAATCCCCGTCCTCTTGTATTTGTATATAAATATGCATGCCCTCGTTAAGGCTCGATTGAATGGTAATGTCACCATTAAAAGCACGGACACGTTCGCGAATGCCATTAATGCCCATTGATGCAGAGGACTGTATTAAATCGTCAATGTCGCAGCCTATACCATTATCATCGTATCGAAGGATAAAGCCTTGAGGGATTGCTTGTAATTGAAGCGAAACCTCTGTTGCTTCGGCATGCTTGATTGCATTATTTAACAGCTCCTGAACAAGACGATAGACTACGAGATGCAGGGTGACATCCTGAAATTCTACACGATCAATTTGGGCGCTTAATAAAAAATCAGCCCTTATTTTTACCTTTTGAATGAGTTTTTTTAATGCCATTTGTAAACCAAAGGTATCCAATAGTGGGGGACTTAAGTTCTCGCAATATTCTCGTAAGTCCTTCGTTGCATTCAATAGCTGCTCGCGTATAGCTAGCACGGTCTCCTTCTGAATAGTAGGGGAGCCAGCTAGGACATCAAGCTCTCTGGCTAAATGAAGCTGCTCCTGCAAAATGGTATCATGTAATTCCTGTGCTAAAATACTCTTTTCCTTCTCAATAATATTCCATAGCAATTTATCGAGCCAAGGAAGCGGTGTATCGCTGGTATTTTTTATATGCTGAATTTCACGCACTAAATCCTCAATTTGCTGTAAGTTATTGATAAACATGGACACATACAGTGCAAGCAATTCTAACCAAAGCAGCTCTTCCTTTTGCAGAGCATGGCGTATTTCTAACATAATCTTTTCCTCACCAGCATCATGTAACAGTAAATGCGGATAGTAACTTACATGCTGTGGAGAATCGTCTGTTATTGTCCGGATATGAAACGCTGTGGTTCCAAGCTTCTCGGTGATTTCATATTTAAAACGATCCAATAATTCTTGTTGGTTTTTTGCTTTGCCCATACGCTGAACGGCTGCATATAAATTATGTACATAATTTCCAGTAGAAGAGAAGATAATTTTTCGATACTTAAAATCAATGCGTTCTTTTATATAAAAGCTTGCAATGATCACCATAAAGACAAGTAAAAAAATACTTGTGACATGGACGATGGATAGCTCCCCCATGAATAACAGGGCAATCCCTGCTGTCAACAGAAGCGCACTGAAAAAGGCTAGCGTTGAATAATAGCGTAATCGTGATAATTGGTATTCAATATCGAATAATCGTTCGTTCACCTGAATGAACAGAAAAGAGAACGGAATAAATAATAAAAATAATGCGGCGATTTCAGCGTGTAGTATCGGCTTATGTCCTAATATTTCAGGTGTAACGAAGAATAATAAAAAAGGTAAAAACGGCACGATAAAGGCAAGCGCAATTAAACGAATTTTGGCCAATTTAGTACGTAAATAACTCGTTACTAAAATAAAAATTGCATAGACTACCAGGACAGCAAATAAACTTAGGTTCAATATAGGTGTGAACTCACGTAATGATGGCTCAATTTCCTCCATTAGATAAAAGCCAGGGATGAACAGTATTAATAAGTACAGCCATTTGCTGTGAGGGTAGGTCCACTTAATTTGTAGGTATTTGAAAAAGTGTTGTAAAAAGTGAATAAAGAGAACCATGCATAAAATAATACAGCTACTAATGACAAACATCCCAATCATATTTCCTCTAGCTGATGCGCCAGTACTGATATAGGCGGTCGAACAAGTTAATAAAAATAGGATCAATAAAAACGTTGAAAGATTATTTTGATTGCGTCGCCAAACATAAAGTGCGACACCAAAAGCTAGGAAAAAATAAAAGATAGGGAACAAAATTTGCAAATATAATTCTTCTGGCATGTCTCGATGTTTGACAGCAATGGTTTGAATACTCTTATCAGCCTTTTGGATCGTTAATGCATTGGCGCTTCTAATGATCATTTGCTGTTGAACGTAGCGATTCTTCATGGCTGGCTGCCCATCGATAGCCACAATCACATCTCCTTTTTCAATATTTTTTTGCTCTGCCCATTGAGGGTAATAGCTGTCCATAATAACAGGCTGACCGTTTGTTGTATCGAGAGTGAGACTCACAAAGGGTGTTTTGATGGTAATACCTAACACATAAATACCGAGTATTAAGTATGTAAGAAAAATACAATAAGTACATTTTTTCATTGTAAAACCTCTTATTTGCTTATGATCATAATCTCCTATATATTATCGCTAATTATTGATAAATTTGGAATACCGAAATAACGAGTTTCGGAAAACCACTATTGTTTTTTCGGAATAACGAAATAGTGTTTTCGGACATGGCTATGATAGGGTAAATTTAATCATTAGTGACGAATAGGGGGACTTTTGCGTGAAAAAAGGCATTTTAACACTTATTCTTTTTTTTCTCATCGCTATGATCACCATTCCATTGACCACGAAGGCCAAAACGGTGAATCAGGATAAAGTCGAGGTAGAAATTGGTCTCATAGGTAGTGATCATCATTTTGTTTATAAGATTCCGAAGCATTTACATAAGGATATGCCCTATACAGAAATGAAAAATGGCATTCAAGCTTCCTTAGCTAATCATTGGAAAATTGGTGAGACTCGTTATGAGGCCAATAAATCCGATGTTGCCTATACCTTTTATATTCAGGATTTATTTCAAGAAAAGCAGGATGGTCAGCTAAAAGTAGCCATTCCCTATCGTCATCTAGTAGGGATGTTTGGCGAGCAAGATCCTATTCAATTGCGTATTTTAGCAAGTAAATTATCCAAGTGGACTGTCAATACAAAGGATTGGACAGCGCTTGGCTTTATGGAGCCCTTTACTTTTTTAAGTGAACGTGAATATGTCTATGAGGGGGCAGTCCAAGAGTTATTAAACCAAAGAGTGGGCCATTTTGATGGCACCATTCAAAAAAGTCAGTTGCTTTTATACAGTGTCATTTATTTTTGCTTTATGGCTATCCAACTGCTTGCTTGTCTTATTTTATCCAGACGGTTAAAAAGGAAAATCATTAAAAACCCAGACAATATGCATCAGTTCCGTAAACTCAATTACCTGTATCAATTGGTGCCGATTTTGATCATTGTCGCACAAATCGTGTTCCTTGTATTATCGGGTCTGATTACAGCATTTGGATTATACTTTAGTCCTGGCATTGATTTATTAGTGATTGTTGGACCTGTTTTATTAAATATCATCCTGCTGCCCACTTTTTTCGTCACAACAGAGAGTGAAATTTCAAGGGAGCTCAACAATAATTCGTTGTGAAATGGTATAATGATCAACAGCAAACTTGAAGGAGCTGTTGAAGAAAAATGACGCATCCAGAATTCGCGTACTTAAATTTACTACAACATATATTAGAAAATGGCACAAAGAAAGAGGATCGAACGGGGACAGGTACATACAGTGTCTTTGGGTATCAAATGCGTTTTGATTTAAGCAAAGGTTTTCCTCTTCTAACGACAAAGCGTGTGCCCTTTAAGCTTGTAGCAAGTGAATTATTATGGTTTATTAAAGGGGATACCAATATCCGTTACCTATTGCAGCATAATAACCACATCTGGGATGAATGGGCATTTAAAAAATGGGTGGAATCTGATGAGTATAAAGGTCCTGATATGACAGATTTTGGTCGACGCTGTTTAGTAGACGAGTCATTTAACACATTGTATCAAAAAGAACTTGCCTCATTTTGTGAACGTGTCTTAACAGATGATGACTTTGCACAGCAATATGGAGATCTCGGAAATGTCTATGGCAAACAATGGCGCCATTGGACAACCTCTGATGGCGATAGCCTTGATCAGCTACAGGATGTCATTCATCAGATTAAGCATCAACCTGATTCACGCCGTATCATTGTCAATGCATGGAATCCTGAGGATGTCATTAATGCGGGCGCAAAGGGCAGTAAAGCTGCATTACCACCGTGCCATGTGATGTTCCAATTTTATGTAGCAAATGGTAAATTAAGCTGCCAGTTAATGCAAAGAAGCCTTGATACATTATTAGGCTGTCCATTCAATATTGCGTCTTACGCCTTATTAACACATTTGGTTGCACATGAGTGTGGCCTAGAGGTTGGCGAATTTATTCATAGCATTGGGGATGCACATATTTATGCAAACCATGTGGAGCAAGTGAAAGAACAGCTATCACGTGAGCCAAGAAACCTACCAACATTGCACATCAATCCAAATAAAGCATCCATCTTTGATATAGAGCTTGAGGATTTATCGATTGAAGGATATGATCCACATCCTGCGATTAAAGCACCAATTGCCGTATAATGCTAACAGCAGCCATTTTGGTTGCTGTTTTTTTCAAACAAAGATCTAGGACTAACTATTTGTTTTACGAAATAGGCAAGTAGTTGGATGACTGGATGAAAAGAAATTAATTATAGTTATTATGGTATAATTAGCATTATTTGGTATAATGGGAATAGTCCATTATATTGTAGGGGTGATAGTTGTGAAAAATACAATGGTACTTCTAGTAGATGAATATGATCGACAGCAAAGCGAGCCAGAACAAAGCATGGGTTCTGTGCAACATGCATATTCTTGTAACAAGATCGAATTGTCGCAGCAGCAAATTCAAGAAATGATGCAAATCATCGAAGAGATTCGTTTGAAAGGTTATAAAGATACACTATAAATGTAAGCGCCTCCTAAGCTATAATGGCTATGGAGGTGTTTTTTATGAACATTATTTTTATCGATTCTTATTCTGGGGAAGAGCTGCTACATATGGTGTCACAAGATGTAGCAGGCATTTTGGCAGCAGCGCAAGGAGAAAGTGTGACATTTCCTGTAGGTCACTTTAAATATGAATTTCATAATTTAGATTTTTATGAGGACAACGGTCAAATACGACAGGAATTAGTCATTTACGTAAAAAAAATATAAGCGATACATTAGCAACAGCATAACGGGGCACAATATATACAGGTGACAGGGCTTGACTTTTTTCTGCACCTGTAACTATAATAGTTACAACAGGTGGTGATACATATGGTGAACAGTCGATTTTCGGTGGCGATCCATATTCTTTCGCTCATTGCTACAACCTCTGATAAAAGTCTCCTTACGTCCGATTTTATAGCTGGAAGTGTGAATACCAATCCAGTAGTCGTAAGAAGAATGATTGGTGTGCTAAAAAAAGCTGGCTTACTTTCTTCTCATTCTGGCATGGCTGGCTATGAGCTATTAGTAGAGCCAAAGGATTTAACACTGCTAGCGATTTATCAGGCAATTGATGGGCCAGAGCAGTTATTTGCCATTCATGATGAGCCCAATCCAGCGTGTGCAGTAGGTCAAAAAATCAAGCATACATTAGAGGGTGTCTATACATCTGTGTGGCTGGCAATGGAAGAGCAATTACAAGCACAGACGCTACAGGATGTGCTAGATCAGCTTCGTACTTAGACGGAGATGGTCTTCTTGTATCTAACCTGTAACTAAAATGGTTACAACTAAACCTTAGGAGGAATAAATCATGAAAATTGCCGTAATTGGTGCAACAGGAAAAGCTGGACAAAAAATAGTAGAGGAAGCGGTACAACGTGGTCATGAGGTCACAGCCATCGTTCGTTCAGCAGCAAAAATGACAGCTGCTATTCCAGTAATTGAAAAAGATGTGTTTGATGTGACGCAAGATGATGTAAAAGGCTTCGATGTCGTTGTCAATGCATTCGGTGCTCCAGCTGGACAAGAAGATTTACATGTCAAAGCGGGTCGTCATTTGATCTCGATTTTCCAAGGTATTCCTACAAAATTAGTGGTTGTAGGGGGAGCGGGCAGCCTATTTGTGGACCCAGAGAAAAAAGTGCGTGTGATGGATACACCAGATTTCCCAGCCATGTATTTAGCAACAGCGCAATATCAAGGACAAAACCTACAGGATTTACAACAATCATCCATTACTTGGACATTTATTAGTCCATCTGCATTTTTCGATCCAGAAGGACCACGTACAGGTCACTATACCGCAGGAGTCGACCACTTATTAGTAAATGACGCGGGGGAAAGCTATGTCAGCTATGCCGATTACGCAGTGGCTGTCGTCGATGAATTAGAAAACCCACAGCACGTTAATAGCCGTTTCACAGTAACGTCAAATAAATAATAAAATGCAACCGAGCGTAGGAAATGCGCTCGGTTTTTTGTGATTTTTTTGCTTTTTTGAAGGATTTTTTTCGTTTACAGAAAAATGACTGTTTACAATACGACTTTTATTAGCTACTATCAAGTGTGAGTATTACATAAAAGGAGACGACAATAATGTCAACACAACGAATAGAAAAAGATTTTTTAGGTGAGCGCGTATTACCAGCAGAGGCGTATTACGGAATTCAAACACTACGTGCTACGGAAAACTTCCCAATTACAGGCTACACAATTCACTCATCACTTATTAAAGCAATGGGGATTGTGAAGAAGGCAGCTGCATTAAGTAATATGGAAGTACACCTATTATCAAAAGAAATTGGTGAGGCAATTGTCGAAGCAGCGCAAGAAGTGATTGATGGCAAATGGGATGCTGAATTTATTGTAGACCCAATTCAAGGTGGTGCAGGTACATCCATCAATATGAATGCCAATGAGGTCATCGCTAACCGTGCCCTAGAAATTTTAGGGAAAGAAAAAGGTGACTATCACACAGTAAGCCCAAACAGTCATGTCAATATGTCACAATCAACAAATGATGCTTTCCCAACAGCTATTCATATCGCTGTGTTAAATTTAATAGATGAATTATTAGTAACGATGGATTATATGCAATCCGTTTTCCATCAAAAAGCAGAGCAATTTGCTCATGTCATTAAAATGGGACGTACGCATTTACAGGATGCCGTGCCAATCCGCTTAGGACAAGAGTTTGAAGCTTATTGCCGCGTGATCAACCGTGACATCGTACGCATTCGTCAAACTCGCCCGAATTTATATGATGTGAACATGGGTGCAACGGCTGTCGGAACAGGCTTAAATGCCTTCCCAGACTACATTAAATCTGTTGATGAGCATCTTGCTGAAATTTCTGGTTTACCATTAAAAGGTGCAACGCATTTAGTGGATGCAACACAAAATACAGATGCCTACACAGAAGTATCAGGCGCTTTAAAAATCTGTATGATTAATATGTCTAAAATTGCTAATGACTTGCGTTTAATGGCTTCTGGTCCTCGCGCAGGCTTAGGAGAAATCCTGTTACCAGCTCGTCAACCAGGTTCTTCAATTATGCCAGGTAAAGTTAACCCAGTTATGCCTGAGGTGCTGAATCAAGTAGCCTTCCAAGTAATTGGGAATGACCATACAATTTCTCTAGCATCGGAAGCTGGTCAATTAGAATTAAACGTAATGGAGCCTGTATTAGTGTTCAACCTAATCCAATCGATTAGCATTATGAATAATGTATTCCGTGCGTTTACAGAAAACTGCTTAAAAGATATTGAAGCAAATGAAGAGCGCATGAAAGAATATGTAGAAAAAAGTGTAGGCGTGCTAACAGCAGTTAACCCTCACATCGGTTATGAAGTAGCTGCTCGTCTAGCACGTGAAGCTATTTTAACAGGTCGTTCAATTCGTGAGCTTTGCATTGAAGAAGGCGTCCTCACAAAAGAACAATTAGACTTGATTTTAGATCCATATGAAATGACACACCCAGGTATTGCGGGTTCTAGTATCATGAAATTAAAATAAAACGAGCAATGATGGACTGTAGACATGCCCTAAAAGGCTGTCTATAGTCTTTTTTTTGTAGACCTTTTCTCATATAAAATAGAGCGTATCCTTATGTATTTTAGGATTATTCAACTATAATAATGGTATGGAAGACATATTTTAGTTGGGGGAATTTGTAATGAGTTTACGAAAAAAGAGTTTACTTGGCTTTTCCGTTTTAAATGTTTTAATGATCGTTATTTTATTTATCGATTTAGCCAATGTAACGACATTAGATTGGTTTTCTACCGTGTTAACGATTGTAGGAATTGTTATTACACTATCTTACACAGTGTATGTCCACTACAAAGTGATACAGCCTATCAAACAAATCACAGAGGCTGCACAAGGAATTACGGCAGGTCAATTAGATACCGTTGTCATTGAGGTTCGTGATAATGGTGAAATTTCTCAACTAGCACAATCCTTTTTAGAGATGCAGGAACAATTACGAACAATGACACAAAAAATTGCGCACAGCTCTACAGATTTATCAGCAAGCATCGAGGAATTATCTGCGAGTACGAATGAAATTACGCTTGCTGTGGAAGAAGTAGATCAACAAATGGAGAAGACGTCAGAGGGCTTGAAGCAAGCAGCACAATCGGCTAATGATAGTGCTAAATCTATGCAAGAAACCGTTGATGGCATTGAGCGAATTACAGTAGCCACACAAGATGTGTTTGTGCATGCGAAAGATGCTAGCGAGATAGCAGGAAATGGTGCAAATATTTTACATGTGGCAAAAGAGCAAATGCAATTTATTTCCTCTTCAACAGAAAAAACAAGTGGATTGATGCAGCAATTATCCCTTAAAATGTCAGATATTAAATCAATGACAGATATGATTACTACCATTACAGATCAAACAAATCTACTAGCATTAAATGCGGCCATAGAAGCAGCACGCGCTGGGGAGCATGGTAAAGGCTTCGCCGTTGTAGCTGAAGAAGTGCGTCAATTAGCAGAACAATCAAAGCACTCTGCTACGCAAATTGTGGATTTAGTTGTAGGAATAGAAAGTGATACAAAACAAGTAGCCTCATCAGTAGAAGATGATTTGAAAAATGTTCAACAAGGAGTGTATGTCATTGACGAAGCGACAAAATCATTTGGCACAATTTCACAGCATGTTAGTCAGATGACAAGTCAGCTGGAGGATATTTCGACGACAGCTGAGCAGCTTTCAAGTAGCGCCAATGAAGTGGCATCCACTGTGACAACCATCGCAGCTGGCATGGGCAAGCTATCGAATTATACAGAAGCTGTTTTACATTCAATGGATGAGCAAACAGCCTCAATGCAAGCAGTTAATCATGTCACACAGGATTTAAGTGTCCAAGCGGATAACTTACAAAAGTTAACAAATCAATTTCATGTCTAGGTAAGAAATTGATATTTTCAAGATTTTTTAGCCCTGAAATAACTATCACATATTAATAATTTTATAAGTTTTTTAGTATAATTTTTATCTTCCTGTCACACATTCGAGAAGAGGCTTTTTTACAGACGACCAATTTTCTGTAAAATATGCCTCTTTTTTTATTATTTATTTCGTAAACTTGTAAATTAACAGATAAATAAAAATGTTGAATTTTCTAATCGAGTTTCTTATAATGGACTAGCTGTTACCTCTATTACTCACTTCAACTATTGCAACCCGCACTCGCCGGGTCAACAAGTCATTTCTATTTCTCTTCGCATATCCCTTGCGAAATTATAATTTGTAAGACAACAACTAAATGTAACTAAAACTGAATCGTAAGACCATTACAAAAAATTGAAAGGAAGTCATGCCTCGAAAAAATATTATTGAAAGATAATTCTGAATAAAAGAAAGAGAGAGATTGGATTGAAGCTATCACCAGTTGAACAAGAAAAATTACTCCTCCATGTGGCAGGAGAACTTGCGCTGAAAAGAAAAGCTCGGGGCTTAAAGCTGAATTATCCAGAAGCTGTCGCTCTAATTAGCAGTTTTATTATGGAAGGTGCTCGAGATGGTAAAACGGTAGCACAGCTTATGAGTGATGCCAAGCATGTACTGACAGCGGAAGATGTGATGGAAGGTGTCGGGGACATGATTTCAGATGTGCAGGTTGAATGTACATTCCCAGATGGGACGAAACTGGTCACAGTTCACCGTCCAATTCAGTAAAAGGAGTGTTTGTGGATGATTCCTGGAGAAATTCGACCGAAAAACGGAGTGATTGAAATCAATGTGGGACGAGCGACGAAAAAGGTATTGGTGGCGAATACAGGTGACCGCCCGATACAAGTAGGTTCCCATTTTCATTTTATTGAGGTTAATAGATTTCTAGCGTTTAATCGACAAGATGCGATTGGTATGCACCTCAATATTCCATCAGGTACAGCCGTGCGTTTTGAACCTGGGGAAGAAAAAGAGGTGGAGCTTGTCGAATTTGGTGGTAAACAACATGTCTTTGGCTTAAATATGTTAACAGAGGGCTCTACCCACCATAAGGACGAAATTTTGGACAAGGCAATTGAAGGTGGCTTTAAAGGAGCGGAAGAAAAATGAAGGTAACACATGAAGCTTACGCGAAAATGTTTGGCCCCACTGTGGGCGATAAAGTCCGTTTAGCCGATACGGATTTATGGATTGAAATTGAGAAGGACTATACTTCATACGGTGATGAGGGGGTCTTTGGTGGTGGTAAATCACTACGCGTCTCAATGGGGCAAAATGGTAAAAATACACGCAATGAAGGTGTGCTGGATACAGTTATTACCAATGTTATGATTATCGACTATACAGGGATTGTAAAAGCAGATATCGGTATCAAAGATGGTCGCATTATCGGTATAGGGAAAGCAGGCAATCCGAACAGTATGGATGGTGTGAATCAGGATATGATCATAGGTGTGGGAACAGAGGTTTATGCAGGCGAAGGGCTTATTGCAACAGCAGGAGCAATCGACACGCATATCCATTTCATCAGCCCTGATCAGGTGGAAACAGCATTATTAGCAGGGACAACGACATTTATAGGCGGTGGAACAGGTCCAGCAGCAGGCTCAAAAGCGACAAGCTTAACGGCTGGTGAATGGCATCTGCATCGCATGCTACAGGCTGTAGAGGGATTCCCCATCAATGTTGGTTTGCTTGGAAAGGGTAGTGCATCTGATCCTGCGCCTATTATCGAGCAGGTTCGTGCAGGTGCGATCGGGTTGAAAATACATGAGGACTGGGGTGCCACACCAGCTGCACTCGATCAAAGTCTATCGGTGGCAGATGAATATGATATTCAAGTTGCCCTCCACTCCGATACATTGAATGAAGCAGGGTTTGTAGAAGATACAATCAATGCGATTGATGGCCGTGTCATTCATATTTTCCATACGGAAGGTGCGGGTGGCGGTCATGCTCCAGACCAATTAGTGATGGCATCCTTACCTAATATTTTGCCAGCATCGACGAATCCTACGAAACCGTTTACGACAAACACGATTGATGAGCATTTAGATATGCTGATGGTTTGTCACCATCTAAAGCATGATGTACCAGAGGATGTGGCATTTGCAGATTCACGCATACGCCCAGAAACAATTGCAGCAGAAGATATTATGCAGGATTTAGGGATTTTGAGCATCATGTCTTCCGATTCACAAGCGATGGGACGTGTTGGTGAGGTCACAATCCGAACGTTCCAAACAGCAGACAAAATGAAAAAACAGCGTGGTCCATTACCACAGGATGAAGGCAAGGATCACGATAATTATCGCGTTAAGCGTTATATAGCAAAACTAAATATTAACCCAGCTATTGCCCATGGCATAAGCCATGAAGTAGGCTCGCTGGAAGAAGGAAAATTAGCGGATATTGTCCTATGGGACCCAGCGTTCTTTGGGGTGAAGGCGGAAGTTGTCATTAAGGCTGGTATTGCTGTGTATGGCATAACAGGTGATCCAAATGCTTCCATTCCTACACCACAGCCAATGAAAGGCCGTCGAACATATGGCTTCTACGGTCAAGGACCACAGCATTGCGGCATGACATTTTTACCGAAAATTGCTGTGGAAGAAGGCTTGCCAGAAAAATTAGGCCTAAAACGAATGATTGGCACGGTTTCAAATTGCCGAAATATTCGTAAAGCTGACATGAAGCTTAATAATGCCACTCCGCAGATTGATGTTAATCCAGAAACCTATGAAGTGAAAATTGATGGGGAGCTAGCAACATGTGAGCCAGTGGATGTACTTCCAATGGCACAACGCTATTTCTTATTCTAAGCACATGATATGAGTGTAACAGCGAATACAAAGAAAAAGAGGAGCTAAACCATATGTTAATAGAAAAAATTATTGGCAATATAGCGAATGAAGAAGAACATCCACAAAAGGCAACGGAATGGATTGAGCTAGAGTGGGAGGAATTAAGCAAACGCATTCTTCGCACAGCAACGGATCAAGGAACAGATATCGCTTTACGTATAGAGGGTGAAGAGCCTCTACAATATGGTGACCTATTATTCGAGGATGAGCAACGACGAATTGCAATTCGTACAAAATTGGAGCCAGTTATCGTCATTACACCAAAAGATATGTATGAAATGGGGAAAGCTGCCTTTGAATTGGGCAACCGTCATACTCCTAGCTTGATTGCAAACAATGAAATCATCGTACGAGCAGATCATACGATTAATCCATTATTAGATGAAATTGGGGTGCACTATGAAACAACTGAACGACGCTTCAAGCAACCGTTCAAATACCGTGGACACGCTCACTAATTTATCCTTATTACAATTATTGCAAATTCATGACTCCGCATTTCCAATCGGTTCCTATACACATTCCTATGGTATGGAAACGTATATTCAGGAAGATATCATTCGCACAAAGGAACAATTAGTTGAGTTTTGTCAGGTCTATTTATTTCACAATGTAGTTTACGGTGATGCAATTCTTATTCAAGAGGCATTCCATGCAGCTAAAAGAAGAGATGTTGCTCATCTTATTGAGCTCGACCAACTTTGTGGGGCAATGAAGCTAGCGAAAGAATCTAGAGATGCTAGTGTCAATGTAGGGAAGCAATTTATGCGAACAGTAGCCCCTCTAATGGAGAGTCCTTTTTTATTGCAATGGAAAGAGAAGATTGACCATGAAGAAGTAAAAGGCCATTATGCAGTTCTCTATGGGATTTATTGTGAAGCACTAGGTGTGAACGTTTTTCATGCAATCATGACCTTTATGTACGCATCAATTAGTGGTTTAGTGCAAAATGCTGTCCGTGCTGTACCCTTTGGTCAAAATACAGGTGTGCAAGCATTACATGAGCTATTAGCCCCTGTGGAGGAAGCAGCCGAAACGGTGTTGACGTTAACAATGGATGATCTAGCCAATAATGCACTAGGTATTGAACTGGCGTCCATGAAGCATGAGTTTTTATTTTCGAGATTATTTATTTCATAGAAAGCGAGAGGATATACATGAAACCAGTACGTATTGGTATCGGTGGGCCTGTTGGATCAGGCAAAACATCTTTAGTCGATCAATTAACACGGGTAATGCATGAACACTACAACGTAGCTGTCATTACCAACGATATTTATACAAGAGAAGATGCGCAGTATTTAATCACAAACGGTGTGTTAGCAGAGGAGCGAATTATTGGAGTAGAAACAGGTGGTTGTCCACATACAGCCATTCGAGAGGATGCATCCATGAATTTTGCTGCCATTGATGATTTGAATAAGCGCTTTCCTAATTTAGATATTATATTTATTGAAAGCGGTGGCGATAATCTATCGGCAACATTTAGTCCTGAGCTCGTGCATGGCTATATTTATGTCATTGATGTGGCAGAAGGACAGGACATCCCACGTAAGGGTGGTCCAGCGCTAACACGTTCAGATTTATTGCTAATTAATAAAACTTCGCTAGCTCCTCATGTTGGGGTTGATCTGGAGCTCATGGATCAAGACGTGAAAAAAATGCGTAGTGGACGTCCATATATTTTTGCGGATGTTCGCTCCCAAACAAATGTAGATAAGGTGGTTGAATGGATTCAGCACCATTTGTTACTTGAAGGTGCCGAAGCAGTTGAAGAAGATGTTTAACCCTAGCAAAGTTAATCATTTTGGCAAATTAGAGATGGCCTTTGAACCGAGACGGGGCTATACACGACTGGTTCATGTGTACCAGCAACCCCCATTAAAGGCCAGTCGTGAACTATACGAAGGCAATCATCCAGCAGCCACCGTTTTTATCATGGAATCCTCAGGGGGCATGGTTGCGGGAGATCGCAATGAAATTACGGTTACACTAGCGCCAGATAGTCAGGTGAAGCTAAAGCAACAATCAGCATTAAAAATTTACCCTTCTCACAATGGTGAGTTTTGTACACAAGCTATAACGGTGGAACTTGCAGAGCAGGCGAGATTAGAATGGCTCCCTGAAGTGACGATTCCATTTGAACGAGCAAAATTTCAGGTACATACAACCATTCGTATGAAGGAAAGCTCGACATTGATCTGGGGAGAAATTGTTGCTCCAGGTAGAGAAATGCGAGGAGAAATCTTTGACTATCAAACATTCCAATCCAAATACAAGATCTATGTAGAGGATACTTTGATAGCTTATGACTCGTTGCAGTTTAAGCCGCAGGAGATGAATTTTGCCGAAATCGGCTTGCTTGAAAAGGCACGCTATATTGGTTCTTTGTGGATTGTCTCTCCATCGGTTAACAAACTTCCAATAAGGGATTTACAGGATCAAATCCAACAGGAAAAGTCCTTTCAGGCGAGTGTGACAAAATTGACAGATCAAGCCATTCATTGTAGATGGCTTGCCAAGGAGCAACGAACACTTCACAAAGAAATAAACCGCATGTTCGAGTACATCGCAGCATTGCTGTAATTTCTGTTGTGATAAAGGAGATAGTAAATTGAAAAAGTTTTCCGTATTGATACTTTTGATGGTGCTAGCGGTAGTTTTTGTGGGCTGCTCGTCTAATCAAGGAGGAGAGAAACAACCGACAGCTACATCATCTGCCCAGGCAAATGAGCTTGTTTTTGCCTCAGAGTCTGAGTTTGCAGGCTTAAATCCTCTTTTGGAGGAAACCAATTTAGATGCCTTTTTATTTAGAGGTCTGATGCGCTTTGATGAGCATAATGTACCCATCAATGATATTGCTCAAAGTATTAAAATATCAGATGACCAGATGACTTATACCATTTCGAATCACAGGGATGTAACCTTCCATGATGGGCACCCATTAACGGTGGACGATATTATGTTTACCATTAACAGTATTTTGGATGATGCAAACGGTTCATATTTAAAGTCTGATTTTAGCCATGTTGTGTCAATGGAAAAGGTCAATGACATGACGATGACTATCCAATTAGATGAGCCATTTACACCGCTATTAGACAAATTAACGGTGCCAATTTTACCAAAGCATGCCTTTGAGGGGCAAGAGATGAGAACCGCTACATTTAACCAGCAGCCAATCGGTGCGGGTCCGTATATGTTTGAACAATGGGATAAAGGGACAAGCCTGACACTAAAGGCATATCCATCTTTCTTTGGCACAAAAGCTTCTATCGAGAAAGTAATTTTTAAATTTATCCCCGATAGTAATGTGCGTGCGCTCCAGCTAAAATCGGGTGAGGTCGATATAGCGTTACTAGACCCGAATCAGGTAGAGGAGCTATCGAAGGTTGAGCATTTAAAGCTATACGAGGTGGAATCAGCAGATTATCGTGGTGTTCTCTTTAATATGAAGTATCCTATTTGGCAAGACGTTGCTGTTCGCAAGGCCATTAGCTATGGGACAGATCGTGCAGGTATTGTCAAAGGCATTTTACATGGATACGGTACAGAAGCATACTCACCGCTACAAAAGCATGCCTTTGTAAACGCCAACATTGAGCATTATAAATATGACCTTGATAAAGCAAACGAGCTACTCGACCAAGCGGGCTGGCAACTAGCTGAGGATGGTTTCCGCTATAAGGATGGTCAAAAATTAGCGTTTACTATTACGGCACCTATTACTGACACAGTGCGTGTGAACATGGCTAATTATGTGGCAGAAGGCTATAAAGAGATTGGGGCAGATGTGCAAGTAGCTGCACTCGATTGGAGCAATATTGTCATTGAAGAAACAGAAGCCTTTATGGTTGGCTGGGGAAGCCCATATGATGCTGACCATCATACGTATAGTCTCTTCCATTCTGGTGAATCCAGTCTCACAAGTGCTGGCTACAATTATGGTAGCTATAACAACCCGAAAGTGGATGCATTGCTAGAGGAGGGGCGTACAACCGTTGATCCTGAAAAACGTAAGGAAGTCTATGGGGCATTACAGGAGGAGCTAGCACAAGATCCACCATTCGCCTACTTTGCCTATGTGGATGCTGTGTATGGTATTAATCAGCAGATTAGTGGCGTCAAAGAGCGCATTTTAGGTCATCATGGGGCAGGCTTCCTATGGAATGTCGAGGAGTGGAAATGGCATGATCGCTAAATGGATCGGGAAGCGCGTGATAATGGGGACAATTGTCCTCATTATCGTGAGCTTCCTCTCTTTTTTCCTGATGCATGCGGCTCCTGGTAATCCAGCTGCAGCGTATTATGGTGGCAATGCCCAAACGTTATCGACAGCGGAGAAAGAACGCATTGAAACAGCTTTTGGTCTGGATCAACCGATACTCTATCAATATGGTGTGTGGCTCCGTGAAGCGATGCAAGGAAATTTAGGCTACTCGGCAAAAGAAGGCAGACCAGTAGCGACAATTATACAAGAACGTTTACCAAATACATTACAGCTCGTTGTTGGAACTTTAGGCATCGTAGCCATTGCCTCAACATGGCTCGGCTTACAGGCAGGCATGAAGGAGGGTTCGTTATTAGATCGCGGACTTTCCTTTGTAAGTATTGCTAGCTCAGCCATCCCTCCATTTTGGCTTGGCATTTTATTCATCATGGTGTTCTCTGTACAACTAGGCTGGTTTCCTTCATCGGGGATGAAGGATGTACGAGGGGATGGCGGCCTTGTGGACCGACTATACCATATGGTTCTTCCTTTATCGGTCCTTGTACTGGCACATGTCGGGGTATTCGCACGTTTTTTACAGGAAAATGTGAAGGCAGAGAAGCATCGTTATTATGTAGAGGTGGCACGTGCCAACGGAGTACCAGAGCGAGCTATTCGTAAGATGATTTTACGCAATGCCATTATTCCATATATCAATTATGTCGGTGTGACCATCCCATCATTTTTTGGAGGATCCATCGTGGTTGAAACATTATTTGGCTGGTCAGGCTTAGGTCAGCTTTTAGTGAAAGCAGTGATGGTAAAGGACTTTCCTGTGCTGATGGGTGCCATTTTAATCACTGGCGTAGTAGTCGTTATCTGTTTATTTGTGATTGATGTCCTCATGATTTGTCTCAATCCCCGCTTAAGAAGAGGGGGAATCGTATGAGAAAAGAGCAAAAAATGCTCATCTTTTGGCTAGTGATACTTGGTCTTTTAGTAGGCTTCACCCTATTTTCCTCATGGTTAGTGCCTTTTGAGCCAAACGCGATGGATATGAATCATATTTATGAAGCACCTAATGGAACACACCTCCTTGGCACAGATCAACTAGGTAGAGATGTTCTTTCCCGCCTACTCGTTGGTGGTAGAGTGACCCTTTTTATCGCTACGTTATCGGTTGTTCTATCCAGCATAATTGGCATTATCTATGGCGGTATAAGTGGCTATTTCGGTGGAGCTATTGATGCAGTGATGATGCGTATACTAGAGGCATTTTTAACAATTCCATCTTTAGTGATTGTGCTTGCTCTTCAAGCGATTATGCAAGGAAGTGTATGGCGCATGGCAATGATTATGGGGTGCACAGGCTGGTTTGTCACTGCCCGTATCGTGCGCTCTGAATTTATCCGGTTGAAGGAATTAGAGTTTATCCACATGGCGAAGATGTTCCGCACGCCGCTGTGGAAGATTCTTTTTCGTCATTTATTGCGTAATAGTCTTCCCGCCATTTTTGTCGTGACGATATTTAATTTTGCTGGTGCTATTTTTACGGAAGTATCCTTAAGCTTTTTAGGTATCGGTGTTCCACCGTCCATTCCATCGTGGGGGACGATGCTCTATACGGCACAAAATGATTTACTTGTCGGGGCTTGGTGGATGGGCCTTTTTCCTGGGATGTTCATTTTCGTAACGATTTTATGCGTGCAAGCTATTGGTAGTAGATTTAAGCAGAGAGGGGGACAGACCCATGTTTAAAATAGAGCATGTTACTGTTCGAATAAACGAAAAATTTATATTGAACGATCTCTCGTTTACGGTGCCAAAAGGTCAGATTACCGTGATGATAGGTGAAAGCGGTAGTGGAAAAAGCACCATGCTCTCTGCCATTCTAGGCATGCTTCCAGCGCAAGCAACAGTTGAAGGCTCAATCTTTTTTAATGGAAGAAATATAGTGGAATTAGCAAAACAGGATCAATCTGTACTACGCCAAAGGCACTTCTTTACGATTTTTCAGGATGCTGCTAATAGCTTTTCGCCAACGCAAAAAATGAAACAGCAATTGTATGGATTAACGGCCTTACGGATGGGGCAGACAAAGGCAGTATTTCTAGCTAAAATGAAGCATATTGTACAGGATTTACATTTACCAGCAGATGTGTTGGAGCGCTATCCCTTCGAGCTTTCAGGAGGGATGCTACAACGCTGTATGCTTGCCTGTGCTCTCTATCTGGCGCCAGCTGTTTTATTAGCGGATGAACCAACCTCTTCCTTAGATATGCTGCATCAACAGGAATTTATTCAACAATTGAAAAGGCTTCATACACGGCTAGAAACAACCGTACTCTTAATTACCCATGATTTAGATGTAGCTGCTTCCATCGCGGATTTTATCCTCGTCATGAAAAATGGAGAAATTGTGGAGCGAGGGCAAGTAACAGAAATCTTTGAGCAGCCTAAGCATCCATACACTAGGCAGCTAGTAGCGCATCATTTTTAGGAGGAGGTGTGGGCTTTGTTACTTCAGGTTCACAATATTTGTAAAAGCTATCGAAAGGGACGCCCAATATTAAATCATATTCATCTTACTGTAGGAAAAGGGGAAATTGTCGGCTTAGTAGGAGAAAGTGGCAGTGGCAAAAGCACATTGGCCAAAGTAATTATGCAGCTAGAAGCTCCTGAAAAAGGGGCAGTATACTTTCAACAGCAACCAATAACCAAGCATCGTCGCGCAGCTTTTTATGACAACTGCCAGATTATTTTTCAAAATGCAACAGCCGCTTTAAATCCCGTGTGGACTGTAAGGGACCTATTAAGAGAGCCGCTTCAGCATAAGCAACCTATAACGGACACCTATTTACAGACCATGCTGGAGAAGGTCAAGCTACCCACAGATATCTTACATGCCTTGCCCTCTGAGCTAAGTGGCGGAGAAAAACAGCGAGTTAATTTATTACGATCCCTTTTGGTCGAGCCACAATTAATCGTATGTGATGAAATTATTTCAAGCCTAGATCGCTTGATTCAACGAGAAATCGTTGATTTATTAAAGACCTTGAATAAAGAAAGGGCAATGGCCATTCTCTTTATCTCTCATGACTTAAAGGCTGTTTCCTATTTATGCGATCGCATTTATGTGATGAAGGCTGGAACCATTGTTGATGAGAGCAACAAAGAGAATAACGGCTTTACCTTCACGGACAGCTATGCAAAAATGCTGTTTCAGGCAATGGATCATTGATTTGGCAAAACACTTCCTTTGAATGGGAAGTGTTTTTTTTATGAGTGAACTAGCGCAGCTAATTTTTCAGTGAACTCCTCAGATATTGTGTAGATAGTATGCGTATCCTCGACATGCATCAAACTACTGTTTTGCCCTTTATCACCTAACCAAAGATGATAGCGATATTTGTTTCCTGCCTTGTCCACTATTTGTACATCATATTCTGGCGAAGCCATATTGACAACACCCTCGTTTTTGACTGTTGTTGCAATGGCTTGTTGGAATAGTGTAAGTGCTTCTTCATCCGTATATTCTTTAAAAAAATCAGTGTTCACCTTGTTAAATTTAGCACCAATAGAAATGCTGACCTTAGCTAATTTATCATCTGGTTTTTCATTACATCCTAGTAAAACAACGGCTAGTAGAGACACTAAGGCAGCTATCATTATTCGCAACCACTCACCCCCTCTATAGGCTAAATAATACCACCATTTCCTGTCGTAGCTCTCACTTTTTTGTAATACATTAAATAAACGAGAGCGAAAGGGGACAGATAGTGGGCTTATTTGATGGATTGATCGGCAATGCAAGCGAGGTGAATTTAGAAAAACTACAGGAGGAGGTCCATAATTTATTAATTCCAAACGAGACAGTCAAGAACGCCTATAAAATTATTAGAGACACGTTTATTTTTACCAATAAACGATTGATCCTCATTGATAAGCAAGGAGTGACTGGCAAGAAAACAGAGTATCATTCCATTCCCTATAAAAATATCGTTCATTTTTCAGTCGAAACAGCTGGAACATTTGATTTAGATGCAGAGCTTAAAATATGGGTGTCTGGCAGTCCATTACCGATTCAAAAAAACTTCAATAAGGCGACAAATATTTATAAGGTGCAAAGCGTCTTAGCACAGTATGTTTTGGGGACGTAATGAAGGTGCTAATAGTACGTGTGCACAACCAAAAGCCCGCAGATTTGCGAGGCTTTTCTGTCGTGCCAGGAAGGGGGCGGTGTAAGGGATTTTAAATCGGCTTCATGATTACGGTAAGCTCGAAAATACTGTCAAGTGTAAATAAGAGCGCCTTGGCGAAGTTTTATTCAAATACAATCATTTCTCCGACTTCTTTAAACCCGAAGCGTTTATAAATATTTTTTCCATCCTCTGATGCCTGTAAGACTACGGGCTTTTGCTTATCGATTGTTTGACTGAGTAGGAATTGAAACATCTCACTGCCATAACCCTTGCCCCTATACGCATCTTTTGTCATCACATCATAAATCCCATAGCTATGTTTACTGTCGATTAATAATCCCGTAGCGATAGGTACTTCCTTTATACAACCAATAAACATGCGAGCATTTGATGCTAGTTTTTCCTGTGAGAATTGATGAAAGTAAATTTCTAATGCATCTCTTTCTGCTGTTTCTCCAAATAAACTTAGAAAAACTTCCTTATATTGTAGAAGCTCTTCCTTGTTACTTACTTCTGTGATGGTAAGATAATTGGAAATTCGTGGACCTGTGTGAAGTGTATGGTCAAGCTTCATCATCATATTTCGTTCAGCTTCCTGTAAATTGCAGTCTTTTATCAGCTGTAGCCAATCATCGCTTAGATAGTTGGCATCCACCCATGTGCTGAAGGGAAGTTTATTCACAATGAAATGATTAATCCTTTGTTTAAGATGATTTTCCTTATGAATTATAGGCGATTTCGCTACTAACAAATTAAATGTATCAGTTGGAATATTCGTATTGGCTATGACAAAATGAGCTTCCTCTATAATTTGTCCAGAAACGGCTCGAGTAAATAGTTTCATTTTTTCCTCTAAATTACTCGTTACTAATTGTTGACTTGTTTTCATATTTTTCATCCTTCCACTATTAGAAGTACACTATCTTTCATTATAAAGTCAATGAAAGATAAAAAATACGCAGTTCACCTTTTTTTATATCCCCCTATAACTTTATTAGTAGTTTGGAAAATATTGTGATATTTGACTTTAGAAAAACACTACTTTACAATTGATTTTAGTAATCTAATAGGAATGTGGAGTACACTCGATTCCTATGACAACTGAATAGCGTGTAGTAATAGGTGTAAATTGCGTGCAATTTGCTTAAAAGGGAAGTCGGTGCGAATCCGACACTGTCCCGCAACTGTAAATGTGAGCGACTTTTCAGTATCCACTGTCTTTGGACGGGAAGGAGAAAAGAAGCGATGATCATGAGTCAGGATACCTGCCTGTTACGAGTACACACCATAAACCTACGAGGAATCAAACAGTAAGGTCTTTCTAAAAGGTTGATATAACAACGTTTAGAGCGATTTCAGGAATATGTACAAGTAGATTACCCTTTTCTGATTATCTAATAAATTGGAGAAGGTGTTTTAATGTTGATAAAATTTGCAATTCAAGATTTTTTGGATGAAAGAAAAATGATGAATGCGAGTGAATATACTTTAATTAATTACAAGAGTTTTTTCAAAGGTTTTCAATTATGGTTACGAGAAAACGGTATACAGGATGTATCAGACATTACTGCGAATTCATTACGATTGTATTTAACATATTGTAAGAACGAAAAGGGCAATGGCCCTAATACAATTAACAATAAGGTAAAGAATCTTAAAGCGTTCTTTAATCACCTTATTGAAAATGAGTATTTACAACATAATCCATGTTTAAAATTAAAGAAACAACAAACAGATGAACGAATAGAAGTTTTCACAGACGCGCATATAAGACAGATGTTACGATACTATAGACGTATGAAACGTAAAGATCATGAGTTCACAGCTTATAGGAATACTGCAATGATTATAACTCTCCTTGGAACAGGTATACGTTTAGGAGAGATGCGAGGATTAAGATGGTCAGATGTGAGTATCAGGCATATCAGCATATTTGGTAAGAATCGTAAATTAGAAACAGTACCACTTACTGAAAAATTATATAAAGAATTAATGGATTTGAAACTTTATTATGAGAAATATTTTGATGATGAAGTAGAATTTGTTTTTGTGCATAGAAACGGTGAACAAATATCATACGAAGCGACAAAGGGTGTATTCAAGAATTTACAAGAAGTAATGAATTTTAAAGACATACGACTTTCCGCTCATACATTTAGACATACCTTTGCTCAGAAGTTTTTATTGAATGGTGGTGACGTATTTACACTACAAAAGATTCTTAGACATACATCGCTTTCAATGACAGAAAAATATTTGGCATTGTGGGGAACTGCTTTACATGAACAAAATGATAAGTATAATCCGCTGAATAATATGGATATATAGGAAAAAAAGAGGACGAAATTTCGTCCTCTTTTTTATGTACTACAATATCCTAGAAGTTACTCAGCCCTAAATATGTATTTGTATTTTAATAATGTGAATCGCTCATTATAGGTTTTCTATAATTCCATGCATTTAAATAGTTGTTATTCAAAAATGTTGAAGGATTTCCACACTTGTGACAATAACGAGCATTCCCAGATAATGTTGTTCCACAAGAATCTACTAAAAGCTCTTCTTGTTCCACAAATGGATTATGATCATATATAGCTGCACATTCATTTACCAAATATGCTGAACAAACATTACAAAAATTTCCGTCGTAATCTAAATCTTCATTTTGACAACGTGGGCAAGACTTAGCTCTACCATTATGGTCTACTTTAATTCCAATATATTTCGTCATTGGATTATCCCCTTTTTTATATTTATTGAAGACTGTTTCATTACAAATCGAACAGTTTTTAAGATTTTCTATTTCAAAATAACTATTGCATTTAACACATGTTTTACCATAATTAATACGTTTAATGAATTTTGAGTAACACGACTTTAAAATATCTGGGATACTAAATATAATTCCTTTTTTCATACTATCAGTAATGTATTTTCTTGTTATCTTTGCAGAAGTATATGAAACGCCAAAATAAGAGGAAATCTTGTTAGCATCATTCATGTTTGCTGCAACAATAATTGAAGGAGGTGTAAGGAAAAAACGAGCAAAAAAATTAGCTTCAGTTTCAAAGGGATCTCTGTCTGTAGGCTCTAATAATCTTCTACTTATCATTTCAACACCTTTTTCTTTATTGTGCTGTAAAATGTAATGCCCGAATTCATGACACAAAGTCCAATAAATCATCTCTTTTGGTCTTGTATTAGTTATTTGTTCATTATAAGCGAGTATATACTCGTCCAAATTAACATTATAACTCAGTGCTCCTTCTGTACTTTTGCAATTTTTAATAACTTGTTGTCTAGTTAATCCGCAACTATTCATAATTTCTTTATAAGTAACTACATTAAGATTGTCGTATTCTTCAAATATTGAAAAAATATTTATTGGGAATTCATTAACTTCATGAATTTCTAAGAGATCTGTTGCGGTTCTTTTTGCCTTTTCGAAATCAATCTTCTTCTCTGTTTTTGTCAAAGTTATTTACACCTTCTTGCTTCTTAGCGTTAGAAATAACATCTTTAAATAAAACATCCCACATTTCGATTGCTTTCTCTCTTTGTTCAGGTGTCATTTCTAATGCAGCTCGTTGGATAACTCTAATGTCGGAATCTAAAGACATACGTTCAATTTCTGCATTAACCATATCACTCTTACCAACTAAATAATCTGTTGATATATTATAAAGCTCCGCGATAGATTTAAGCATTTCGATATTTGGTTGAGATAAGCCTTGCTCCCAAGCATTATATCTTGCTCTTTTTATTCCTAATTTTTCGGAAACATCTACTTGAGTAAGACCTTTACTTTCGCGTAAAGATACTAATCTTTCGCTTAATGTCATATTAAAAACTCCTTTGATAAAAATTTTATCAATATTTTTGTTGACGATAAAAAAAATATCATATATAATCGGAGATACATAAGAGAGGTGAAACTTATATCAAACATATGAAGTGTTCTTTCTGCATGAGGAAAGTCTAAAGAAACACAAAAAGTTACATCATTAAATTTAGGAATTCCTACTATTTATTTAAGAATGATTATAAATGGAACATTTTACCTGGCAGGGACTTAATGTTCAGTATAATAATTACTTAGAAAAACTAGTAGAAGAATATTTCACAACAACTTCCAAAAAATGGTTGATAATTTTTTTATCTATATACAATATAAAAGATAAAATGCATAATGTCAATTTTTTTATCATTTTTGATAAAAATTTTATCATATTTTGTTTTAATTGATAAAATATTATATTTAAAATTTAAAGGTGGGGTAGATATTATGTATTACCGTTTAATGGCAATTCGCAAAAATGAAAAAAGAACTCAAAGTGAGTTAGCAAAAAAACTAAACATTCATCGTGTCACATATGGGTTAAAAGAAAGACAAGAAATGGACTTTACTATTTCAGAAGCAAAGTTATTAGGTGAAGAACTAGGTGTTCCGTGGAATGAACTATTTGAAGAGATTTAGAAATGAATTTAGTAGTTATGGAGTGTGGTAATCGAGTTTACAACAGCACAACTAGGAAAGTAGAACTTGATTAATTGAGACATGAAAAATTAAGTGGGGTTTATTGGTCAACATGAATGGATAAAAGCTAATATTCTTTTTCCAACGAGATTTAAAGAGATACTAGTGTGAAAAACGGAGGTTTTGTTCTACCCAAAAGTAACAGGTGAAAAATGGTCTTTTCATGCAGTTCAAATGGCAAAGTTCTTAGATGATAATTTTCATTCAATCTTTGGTTAAAACCTATCAAACTACCGGGAGGTTG
>NZ_PXXX01000030.1 GCF_003367505.1 Lysinibacillus capsici | reverse complement strand
GCCTTTATAGTGACCGTATAATGCGGTTGCTGTTAAATCATGCATCTTTGATAAGTCAGCACCTCCATACCATGTGATAGGTAATTTCGCTAAATCATCAATAGTCCAGTTATACTTCCTATCAGAAGTTTTAAACTCATCAATATTGAAGTACGCCTTTACAGCAGAAGTGTATATGTTTAAAGACTTCGCTAAAAAGTCCTTCCTTTGTTGTGGATCATTCTGTGCCTGTAATGCATCGTTTAACATGTCCTGTGGTCGAATGGATACCCCATAAGCTGGATTCGCTTTTTCGTGTTCGATTGGATTCGTATAATCCACAGTGCCTTTTTCATCTTCATCAGCTTTAGCAATAAAGACGAAATACTGTTCATCTATCACTGTACCGTCCAATATCTTTTTACAGTACTGTAAACGGTGATAACAAAAAGAAGACATATTATCGCCTGCTGTAGTTATTCCTATCATCAGCTTGTTCGTGTATGCCTTCATTGCTTCTTTTATGATGTTGTATTGCTTTGGCGTCTTATAAGCATGCATTTCGTCAGCAATGCCGATATTACAGTTTAATGAATCTTGCTTATCTGGATTGGCGGCTAATGCTTGAATAAATAAAGAACCATCCCCAAGGTCACCTCGAATAGAATGTTCTTGGTTATTGTCAATCACACGAAAATTCTCTTTCTCGCCCATGTGTCCAAGATTGTAATTAATATAATTAAAACTTTCTAGTGCTTGTTTTAAAGCAGCTGCAACAATGTACACTTTAGATCCAGAACGCCTGTTTAACAAACCTAAAGCCCATGCCAACGCTGCGGCAAAAGATGTTTTAATATTTTTTCGAGGAATATAAATAAATGCCTCTTTGAAGCGTCTAATTTCAGTGTCTTTGTGAAAGAAACCTAGCAAATTATAAACCTGGTATTTGTGAAATGGCTCTAATAAGAATGGCTTCCCTCGTAAAGGTGTACCGTCTAGCATCTCGCCTTGGGCGTGTACAAATGTTTTCTCAATAATACCAATCACAAATTCAGCATCTTTTGGTCTAAAATCGTATTCAGGATTTTGTAAATCTCGTAAGAAACGTTCACACCCCTGTATTTGCTCTTTGTTTGCCAATTTACGTCCTTCTACAATTGATTTCGCATACTCCATTACAAGGTTATAGTTTTTGTACTTAGCCTCCAAGACTGCTTAATACCTCTACTAACCCAGTATTCTTTGTTGGAACTTTATTGTTCGGATCATTTGATTTTGGATTCAGACATAGCCGATCAGAGTATGCGAGAATGTCTTTTCTAAGTGATTCCAAGGTTGCAACAATTGGTGATTTTTTTGCGCCTCCTGCGGCTGTGTAGCTTTCATATTCGTATCCCTCAACTTCGAACTTTTCAGTCAAAGTTAAGTATTGGTGAACAATATCCGAATATGCGTCAATCAAGCGATTATATTGTGGTTTATGTACTCCCAACGCTTTCATGTCGCTAACTGTTCGTCGTTTAATTGTTTCTTTACTTGGCACCTTCGACATGCCTTTCACCTCCTCAAAAAATTATTTTAAAAATTGTGCTCTATTGGAAAATGTCCCCCTCATCGGTCTCCCGATGCCTCATAGAAGTGTTTTGAAATGGGGGGGATACCTTTGTAACCTTTTCACGCCAATACTCTCCTAAAGTAGTTAGCACATCTTTGTTTCTGTCATGCATTTTATCGTGACAAGCAGAACATAGTGATAATAGATTCCAAGACTCTAACCGCCATTGTGGATGTGTTTCTAATGGATTGCAATGATGTACAGTAGTAGCTGGTCGGCTCTTGCCGTATCGCCTACACTCTTGGCATTCATAATTATCGCGTCGAAGTATCTTTTTTCGTTTAGAACGCCACACTTTTGTTTTGTAGAAGTTTTTGTCCATCTATCTCCTCCAAAACCCCTTTCGTGCATTCTGCATATTTACTGTTAGTGAGGATTGTAATGGTTCTTCATGTAAAACATAGGACCTTCCTGTTTCTTCATCTACACCTATTACAACTGCATTAGGTTCTGTTACATATAACTTTAATGCTTTTCCATTAAGACTGTTCCAGTCTATAGTTTTTACGATAGTCATTGTTCAGCCCTCCACAATTTCATAGTTAATTACATAATAAAAAGACACCCAATTGGATGTCTCTGTAAACAATTAATTATTTAGGATTATTAGTTTTAAATTTCTTTTCCCACTCGTTTGCCACAAAAACTTCAGCTTCTTCTTGAGTTGAGAAAACTTCTGTTACATGGTCAAAAAATGCCTCAGCTTGACCATTAGTTGGGACTTCGTGTATCGCCCCTTGAAATACTCCTGGGGAGATTTCTAATACATTTCCTACATATTCTTTTCCATTAAACTTTCCTGCTCTAAGAGCCTTCTTCAACATTTTATTACCATCCTTTCACCAACAATTACGAGTAAAAAATTGATTTTACATATATTATTGTTAATTAAGCTACAAATAGTTAGATGTGACTTTGGTATTAGCATCATTGTTTTTTATGTTTTGCACTACCATGCCCAGTATGCTTTGTTAATGGCTCTGAACATTCGTGTAACACTTCACCAGTATCTGGGTCCTTTACACGCTCATAATAAATATCTTCATCTCTATTGATATATCTTTGCTTTTCTACCCATTTTTCACCTCTTACAGAATACTCTTCTCCTGCAATAAATTCTGTTCTGGGTTTTTTCTTACCTGGAACTTTCGATTTCCCTTTAAGTGTTTCATGAAACCCTATTTTGTCAGAAATACCAATACGATACTCAATATCATCAGAACCACACTTGAAACAGTTTTTAAAATCAGCAAATACATCGTCTTTATTTAAATGTTCTCCACATTTATTACAAGTAACTGTACGCATAACAACACCTCCCATCTACCTATATCATAGGATAAATGGAATGAATTGTCATTATAAAAAAAGACTACCAGTTTAGTAGTCTCAATAAATTTACTTTATCGTGCCTATCCTTATACTCAATGATAAAATGCACGCAAAGTCTTTATATTACATAACAACACACAGTAGAATACCGTAATTTTTACGTTAAAAATACGGTAAATTATATAGACGTGAGTAAATATAAATGTTATAATAAGAGTATAGAAAAGGAGGTGATAAACATGAACTACGAAACAATATTAAACATAATCAAAGAAGTTGGAACAATCGCAGGAACACTTTCAACTATCACATCACTAATCATTAACATCAAAACACTGAAAGGAAAGAAAAAGAAGAAAAAAAGAGCCGAGGTAGTCAAGAAAGAACAACAAAAGAAAAGAGAAAAGCGACGCACTCCGACCAAGAAGAAACGTCGCTAAACCAATAGAAAGAAGAAGGTGAAAGCCTTCTTTTTTCACTTCTATTTTACCGTAACTATTTACGCCATGCAAACAGTATCAGCTGAGTTTATTTTACGTTAATTCAACGTATTCTTTCCTATAATGTATAGGCACAAAAAGCTGATAAATATGGCTATTATGACTAAAAAAAGTCTAATTTTATTGCGTATTATATATCGTTAATACAACGTCATAATTCATCATTTACGTTCGATTTAAGGCACTTTCCTACCTTGACAACAAAAAACCTCGACTTTATCTATACAACGCCTATAAAGGGCTTTAAAACACGTTTAAAGGTATATCGAAATGAATTTCATTACTACGAACATTTCCAGTAAACATTTCTTCTAATGAACATTTTTCACACTTAAAAATAGGCGCGGCATCTTGAACTGAAAAACTGAATACGTGGTCACAAGTTGTTTGTTTTAATAAGTATTGAATACTACTGTTATCTATCGTCATTTTAATTAATCTCCTTTTGTATAGGCGCAAGTTAGCCGGGTGGCATGTGCCTTATTTATTTTTTTCTTTTATTATTTAATACAGTCAATAATATATAGTCATAGATATTAACGTTAATATGTTCACATATTCTGATTAATGATTTCGTTGTTTATATATATACTGTCGATATTCTTTTAAATAAAAATATCGTTAGATTATTATTGATATGGAGCGATAGCGACATAGAGGATTTATGCTTTAGCATAAAGACTCGTTAATATATTAAGTATTTATTTTTAAGTCTTTATAATAAGTCTTTATACAGCTCAAAAATTGAGGTGTCACGGTTCAAAAATTGAGGTGTCACAACTCAAAATTTGAGGTGTCGCACTAAATCCACTCCAGTAACTCTGTTACTTCTGTTTGCAGCATATCCCCTTCTTGTTGTGGCTTCCGACCATACTTTTCGAGTTGAATATGAGCTTCTGGGAAACGATCAAAAAAGGTATCTTCATCATTTATCAATGGTTTAAAGGTGTAGTAATAGCTGTAACGCTTTTTCCCGCCTAAACGGTGAACTTCTATCATATCCAGATTGCTTAATACTTCTACACATTTTCTAATTGTATTCTCGCGTATACCAAGTGACATTGACATATTCATATAAGAAGGATAACTTCGACCTTCACGATGATTAAAATTTTTTAATAAATAGGCATAGACCATAAAAACATTACCGTTAAATTTCGGATGTAGCGTATATAACGTCAATGCTTCGTTTTGTATCGCTACCCATCCACTGTCGCATTCATAAGGTAATGCTTTATGATAATCGTTAGAACCCGTCATATAATCACTCCTTTATTTTCTATTTATAATATCCAGTTCCTTGCAATCGTTTTTGAGATAATTCTACATATTCAATAGAAGTGTCTATGCCGAAGAAGTTTCTATTGTTTAAATAAGCCATTTTTAATGTTGTACCAGCACCACACATCGGGTCAAAAACAACATCACCTTCATTACTCCAAGTCAATATGTGATCTTGTGCTAATTGTTCAGGAAACATGGCAGGATGTTCATAAGCAAATTTATCTTTTGTTGTCCTCATGTATCCAGTGTTTAATGGCCATACATTATCTCTCACTCTGTCTTTTTTACCCTTTTCATATTTCATTTCTTTAGTAGTACCATTTTTTTGTCGTGTGGTACTTACTTCACCTGTACTTTTTTGCCATTTTGTTGCCTGTCGAAGTAAGTTACTGGTCTTTGGTTTCCCTTTACTCAAAACAAACATATATTCAAACTGTTGGTAATATCTGTTTGAGGGTGGAAAAGGATAGCTATTCTTTTGATAAATCATTGTATCGTGTACATTAAAACCAATATTCTTGAAGTGAATTGCTTGTTTAAAACTCGTTAGTGTTTCACTGCCTTTTTTGTCATGTGAATCTCCCACTACCCAAACAACAACACCGCCATCTTTTGTTATTCTAAATAATTGTTTAGCGATTTCCTCAAACGGAAACGAATAACCATTGTAATTTCTCAAATCATCATAAGGCGGACTTGTTATAGTCAAATCCACGCAATTCGAAGGCATATACGCCATAATTTCTGAACAATCCCCATGAATAACACGATTTAAAAACTCTTGCATTTAATCCCTCCTAAAATTCGTTTGCATATTCTTATAAATCTGTAATAAAATTATTAGTATCATAAAATGAAAATGTAATTGCTAGGATATAGACATCGCCAAATATCTATATCCCGCAAAAACTCAGTCTCTATCGTCCATTTATCGCCTGTATGTGCTACTGCTAAGCACTGTGTACAATACTGTTGCTATACCGCAAATGGCTGCAACCATTCGTCGGTATGTAATAACTGATTGTCTTCATTTCGCGTTGATCGTCGCCAACCGCCAACCGAAACGGCAAGTAGTATGTCGCTGTACATACCGATTAAATCATTTTTAGCGTAATAAAATATGCGCTGTCTTGTCTGTTACTATAACGCTAACCGTGTCGCTGATAACGATTGTTATTCGCTCACTTAGCGTTATTTTTATTGGCTTTATCACTCTATCCATTTTAGTCCTCCTTATATTTGCGTATGATTTAATCCGTATAATTCAACTAATTTATCAATAAAAGGCTTGTAAACTCCGTTAAATTTGCGTTTATTCAATGCTTTTGCGGCTGCCATAATCGGCTCTGTTAACGGCTTTTTGACGTCAACTGTGGTTGAAAACGTCGCACCCTGCGTATGTTTACCACTTGCTCCGTAATAGTTTGTATGACTACCTTTATGCGTTATCCAAATATCGTCACTTTCTACCCAATAATGCGCGCTTGTATTCCCGTCACGAAACATACCGTAATACCAAGGCTTACCGTTCTTTGTAATGAGCGAATCCTCTCGTCCATATCCGAAGTTATATTCACTTAATGGAGGCAGTCCATGACGCGCATATGATTCGTACCAGGCATCTTGTATAGGATTATAAAAATGTCTGTATGGACGTGTGTCCCACTGTTCAGGTGTCCAATCGCAATCGAAAATTTCTACGCCTATTTCGTTAGGACGTTCCCCATTACAGTAATACGCTCTTCCTTTTAATGGGCGAACAAACCACCTGTACTTTTGTGTATAAAGAGAATGGTAACGCCTTATTAGACTTATACGGAATTTCGGTTCATAATTCTCTAATTGATCTAAATTGATGAAACGAATATCTTTCATTTATCTCCCCCTAACACATTCCGTCATTGCCTCTTGTTTCTCGTCCTCTGTCATTGATAACCCCACCTTATTAGTTGTTTTCACTGGATTTCGCCTCCTTCAAGAACTTATTTACAAAGTAGGCTTGTCCTTTTCCAGTAACTCTTGCCGTCCTGTTGATACGGACAATTCCGAACTTTGTAAACGGTGATTCTTTGATTCTGAACAAGCCTAGATTCATAGCTTTTTGAGTAGGCATATTGTAGTCAATTCCACTTTGTTTGATTAAGTAGCCGTTTTGACGTAACCACTCGTAGAAGCGATTCTGTCCCATCTTTATGCCGTTTTGGTTTAGGATTTTAGCGAACTCACTAATAGAAATAGCTGTCTTACTCGCTTGTATAGCTTCTGCAAGTCTTACTTTCGGCTTTTGTGCGTTAATAACACGTTCTTGTTCTAAAATTAAAGCGTCCTTTCTCGCCAATGCTCGTTCAGCAACCAATAAACCTCTTGCTAGTATCGTTACTTCGTCGTCTGTTTCATTTATTTGAATATATCCTCCATCCTTTCGAATAGATGGAAGTACCTCTGACGTAACCCATCGCTTGAACTTCTTTGCCTTCGCTTTAATTTCTGGATTGTTACCTTGTTTAGAAGCTCCTAAAATTAGACTGTATAAACCCGATTCATTGATAAATTTTTTTCTTACTTTTTGGGTAGCATCGCTATTGTCGTGTCTTTTCCCTGTTACTACCCCTACTCCCCAGACCG
>NZ_PXXX01000003.1 GCF_003367505.1 Lysinibacillus capsici | reverse complement strand
TTGTAAACACGACATATCAAAAATGACTTGGAACTTATCTAAATTTGAAAATAATGAAATATATCAAAAAAAGTTAAATGGAATACAATCCATCTTTACTTTGTTTATAGATTATAAAAATCCAATTAAAATTGATGAGGATTTTGTCTGGTTTAATATTAATAACAATATTTCAAATAAAATTATTGATAAATTTAATACTTCGAATAAATTAATAAGAGAATTTATAGATCCTGATTTAGAAGATTTAATGAATATACTATTTAATTCTGGAGCAGGAGATGCTGGATATGATGTTTCTTCAGCTTTATTTATACCTTTCAATTTCAATTTTGAGATAAATAAATCAGAAATAACTAATCAAATTAATATTAACGGCAAAGAAATCATATTACCAAAAAAATTATTAAATTTTGAATGTTTACAACATGATGACGCTTATTTGTTAGCTATCATGTTAACTGACGCAAAGAATCGCCTAGATTCTGAAGGGAATTTCGAGTTAAATTATGATGATTTAGTGATGAGAAAGCTTTTTATAAAATATTTTTATAAAAAAATTGACAATCCCAAACATGATTTTATAATTTTCAAATTAGATAATGATTATGAAAAAATATTTACGTCTACTCAAGATATGAATATAGGATTTAAAGCTATGAAGACAAGTGATGGCTATAATGTTATGCCGAACATAAAATATTTGAAGTATTTAAGTTAGGATTTAGTAAGGCAAAGTTATATTGATCTACTCACTAACTTAATATCATTTTTAGAGGTGGAAAATGGGTAATAAAAACGATTATATTAATGGAATTTTTTTATTAGGGAATGATTCATTCGCTAATAGTCCTTTAGTTACATATACAATAATTGATAAAGTCTCAAACAAAGTGGCTTTAGTTAAATCATCGTTTGATTTTGATACTTTTTTTAATACAATATTAATTGATTTAATTGATGCACTCCATAAATTTATAAAGTGGGTAAACTCTGATAATGATGTATTAGGAAATCTTGTTATCAATTTATCTAAAGAGCAGTTGCTTTGCTTTAAAAACCATCTTTCGGAACAACATTATAAATTAATAGAAGTTGCATTAAGTGGAAATAAACTTATTGAAAAAGGTAACTTACGCTATCGTTTTGATAACTTTTACAATAACGAATTCATATGTAGAATTTTGAATGAGGCCATTCAAGAAATTGAAATTATTAATGAACAAAATCTTAAAATTACTTATACATTTTTTTACGAAATATCTAATTTAATAATTCGCAGAAGAGATTATATTGACTCTGAATTAAAAATGAACTATTCGAAGGAATTAAAAATCATACCATATTATAAAAATTAAATAAGTTAATATTATAGCCAGCCTTCATTTTGAAGGTTGGGCTACCCCATACTAGACAGGCAACAAAGAATTACACTCACCTGAATTTCGACATTCTGTATGTGCTAGTTAGTTAAGTCTAGCCGGCATTTTATCAATAAGCACAAAGGTCAACTAACCTTATGTGCAACCCCCTCACTTAATTGCATATAAAATTACTCTCCTTAAGATGCTAGATAATCTTTCAAACAATACTTTGCATGTCAAAATCCGCAAATTCCATTGCTCCACTATAGCTGATGGATTTATCTGCTAATGGATTTTTATAGTGATAATCCCTAAAATGGTGTACGGCGGTTTAAAAACCTATTACATATTCAATTTCAAAATTAATATCAAACCCCATTTTAAAACCCATAGCAAAACCCATTAGGAAATCAAAAGCTCCCACCAGAACTGCTTATAAAGCCTTATCTATCAAGGGCTTCAACTGCTGATCGATTAAAAGCATCGTTGATTATACTACGAGAAGCAATGTACATTAAAAAGAATTCAAAAATAAACCCTTGATAAAAACCACAAATAAAATACTTTTAAAAAAAACTAATTATTGCTTCATGTGCAATATTACGTCCTTAAATTGGAGAATCCCCATTTTAAATAGGTACTTAGAATATGGTTTTCACGAGGCTATAATGTGTAAAGCCAAATAAAATATTAGAGCCTCAAGCTCACTATCAATGCTATTTAACTAGCAAACGATTGTGTGCTTAAAACTATTTGCTAACCTAAAACGGAGGAAATCATCATGAATTCAAAAGAATTTAAAGTACATTTCATTTACAACAACAAAGGGCAACGCGTTGAATTGGGTTATCCAGAAATTCAAGCCCTACTTTTTTTAAACGAGCATAACTTTTTATCACAGCCGCAAATGTATCAGTTTTATTCATTCGTTCAATTAGTTCATCCGGCTACTTTTCGAAAAAAAACAGGCAAATGGCTACAAGCTGGACTAATTAAAAAGAAATCAATTCCACTGCAATCAGGTCATTCTGTTGTTATTATTTCATTGGCAAATGCGGGCTTAACAGTATTAAAAAAATTAGGTTATGTTAATGATAAAGCTAAAGTAAAATCATTTAATCTGGCTAAACCTGATCATGCATTAGCAATTAGAGAGGTCGTACTTGATGTAATAGCTAATCATCGCAAACGTACTAACGCTCAAATTTATCACGCTAAAGGCTTATATTTTGTTGGTATTCAGCCTAATGTTTCTTTAAACAACCTAACAGACCCTGTTTTGATTTATAAAACAAAACACCTTGGTGAAGATAAGCTAATACATTTTACAAAATATGATAACACTATTATAGAATATGAAAAAACCTTACTAACATCAATTAATCCTTATAAGGTAACAGATACAGAAGTCATTGCAGATTGGCTCTTCGAAATAGAAGGACACTACCTGCATTTAGAGATTGACTGTGGAAATGAGCAAATTCGGAAACCGAAAAGTGGGAATGATTCGTCTTTCGAGGGAAAGTTATCACGATTGCAGCCACAGCTTAACAAGAAAGAAATCGACTCAGCAAACTATCATGTCTTATTTATAATGGTAGATAATCGTAAAGACTCTGTTTTAACGCGAGCTTATCAGAATTGTACAACACGTATAGCTAATGTAAAACAAGAAATTGCACGTTTTTCAGAATTTAAAAATTGGCAGTTTGAAATGTATGTGATTAAATTCAGTAGAGCTACTGAGTTTTTGAAAGCATTTTTCAGAAAAATTGCAGGATTCATTCCGGATGAAAGCTTCTTGCTTCTTCAATTGGTTGATGCTTTTATCCAGAAAAGAGACTTACAATTTTCAGATTGGGTATTTGGTTATCTAGATAAAGATTTAATACTACAAAAAAAATACTTTCTGCAAGATGGATATATCCCCGAAAAAACATTAGTATACACAAATCGTGAACATTCTACTGCTCAATTACTAATTCCCTTCTTTATGGAGGAAGGTAATGTTAAAAAAGGTGAACAATTAGCTATTTTAGCTGAAGGTATTAATAGTGGGCGATACTTTAATCGCTTCACAAAAATTTTGGTAGTATATCTCGATACTGGCGAATTTTCTAATGATATTCTTAGAAAAAATAAAGCTAATTCAAAAAATGCATTCGCGATGGATACATCTAATATGTTGTTCATTTCTCTCTCAAACTTCATTGGCAAATATGACACTCCAAAATTATTCAACGAAAGTAAAAAGCAGCTTCCATATAGCAGTATTCTTGAGATAACAATTTAGGGTGGTTCAATTATGAACCATCTTTTTTACTTCATTTCCGTGAAACAGGATTTTGCAAGGACTTCAATAGCACTTTGAAAATCAAGGCAATTTCATAAAATTGGTTACCTTGAAGGCACAAACGGGTTACACTCTCTGTGGGTAACCCTTTAAACCCGCCAAAACCTTGAACCAGTAAGTGTTAACAGCATTTCAAAAACACTAAAAATATCGCCATTAATACATTTAAAATAATTACTAATCGTTGCTTTTTGTTTAATTAGAGTGTGTGTTGCTTTTAAAGTGAATATTTAAGTTTAATTGCCATTTCAGTGTGCCACTTAAATAGCATTAAAAAATCCCTCTCACGTTGAGTGCAAGAGGGATACTATTTACCTTAAATCATAGTAATTTAGTCCTTTTTTGATTAATGTATTAATCAGGTTACTCACTTTAATCGATTTTTTTTGACTCAATTCTTTTAGCTCTTCATAAAGTTTTTCTTCAAATAACACGGATTTTTTATCTACTGTTGCTTTTACATTCAGGCTGTCTTTATATAATTCGTAATCTAAATCCGCTACCTTTTCATTTTCCCTATCATTTTCTACATTCTCACTTGATTGAACATATTTTTGATCATAGGGCTTCACATAAATTTTTTTATAAATATTACGTGCTAATGACTCATTTTCATTTTCCCCAAGATATACCCATTTACTTTCTTCATTCAACTTAACAGCTGCGTTAGCTAATTTGCTTGCTAATACATTTGTACGCATCTCTAACTTTTGTGCAACATGCTCAATTGTTTCATTTTCATTTAATAATGATACTACTTCTCTGATTGTTACAACTTGCTTTTCTTCTGCTTGAAACGTATCTTCCAACTGTGTTTCTTCTGAATTACTGTTTAATTTGTTCTGAATGAAATGCTCTTTTTTTAGCATTGCAATCATCTCCTTTTCTTCTTTTAATCATCTTAGCTTCATACTTTGAAAATTCTTAGAGCAGATTCCTCAAAATAAATATTTATTTTATCGTAATTCACTATTCGAATATGAAAAATCCTGTAGTAGAATATTAAAAATTTTGGGGAGGAATGTCGCTATGAACCACGTACGACTAACTTTTGATGTTCAATCATTGCAATTAAACCATCAGCACTTCTTTTATTTAGATGCTGACGATAACTTAAAAACTACAGAGGAAGTTTGGCCAGAATTGCAACAAATCCATCAATCAGAAGAACTTTGTGTAAAGGCAAATACGCTTTTATTAATCATGCAATTTTTAGTAAAAGAGGAAGAGGTGATTCACATTTCTCGTGAAAGCGTGTCAAAAAAATCACGACGAATCGCTAAAAAGGCCGCTAATCTAAATGAGCTATTACGTTATCTGAACAAAAAAGGTTATATCAGCTTTCAATATGCTGGCGTTTCTGGCCGTAAACAGTTTATAACTATCAACCCGAAAATTTTCATGTAATAATAAAAACACAGCAATCGTTACAGAGTTGAAGTGATTGCTGTGTGATTTAACTAATTCATAATCTGCTAACTGCTCAACTATATAGTTACTATTGATAGGAACTATATAAAATATATACAATAACCGACAAGGAACTTGCTTATTTATTTTGGTATGACATATTTATTTAACTATGAAGATCTATTTTTAGCACAATTTAATAACCTTGGTTGATTCGAAAAACAGTAAAGCCTACATTACCGAAAAAGATTTAGTAACATATAAAGAGAAATTCTCACCCTTACATTTAAAATTTTCTGGATATCCCGATTTTAAATGGCCATCTACTGAAATTTCTAATTCATCAACATCAGGAGGTAATACTTTTACAACAAGAAAGCAATCTAAAATCTTTAGGCTACCATCATGAATTAGATAAAAATACAAAATGGAATATACTGTGCAAAGCCGTTAGACAATTCGGGTTAAAAAATGTGGCGTATACATTAGCTACTAATACTAAACGTTTAAAAGGTAGAAAACCAGATTCCGTTGCAATCACAATTTGGGAAACTGATTTAAAGCGACTTAGAAATAAATTTTACAAAAATCAATTCCAATGGCCTTCTACAAAACTTTAAAATTCACCTATGAACTGCAACGCAATTGTTTGACACATCTAATAATTGCTGGTGCAGTTTTTTCGTGATCAGATTAACCAATAAAGCCGAAAGTGGTTACTAATATCATTAATAAAAATCATTCAGAAAGTATTTTAGAAACTTTAAAAAAGCTTCGTACAAAAAGAACGATAAAAAAACACTAAATTTCACTTGGAATAGGCTCCATAGATTTTACCTTCAACTGGTTAAACAAATTCGCTAATGCCGTCTCACCGACATTTCGGTACTTACCTAATAATACTAGCTCTTTCGGGAAATCCCTCACATGCTGGAACCCTTGCTCTAGCAACGAGTTCAGCAAGCTGGTTTGACCTGGAAAGTTATCCTTCGTTAAGGCAATATTACCTAAAGCCTCTGTTAAAATAACAAAATCTGATTTGTAAAATAGCAAAATTTCGCCTTGGTACTGTTCCATCAGAATTTTACGTTTTTCCTCTTCTTCAATGAATAATTGCAATTCCTCGAAAAAGCACGCATCATTCGCTTCTTTAAAGCGCTTAACATGCTGATGTAAACCATCCAGTTGATACGGGAGTTCACTCATAATACGTGCCTGCTGCTCGCCATTTAAACGAATTAAAAACGTAGTAGACTTTGGGAAACGTTGCGGTAATAAAAAGGCATCACGTAAAAAATTCGGAACCTCAATAAATTGATCTTTATAATAAATTTTACGACTAACTTTTTGCTCGACAACAACCTTTTCTTGCGACGGCTGTTTTTGTACAAAGGTCTGCATTAATGCTTCAATATGATTAATTAAATCATCACGATCACCAGCACTCTTCTCAGGCACTGGCTCCATATATTCTGGCACTTCAATATCTGGTGAAGCATACGTTTCGATAAACCATGTCAAAATCACATGTTGATATTCCCAACCTGTCAATGCCTCTCGTATAAGCATTTTCCGCATCCCATCATGACTTGCAGTGTTTCCTTGACGACGCACGAAATGAATGGCATTATCCGTAGTGGTTGTAAGGATGCCTTCATTTTTTAACTTCATTTGTAATTCGCCAAAATTTAACTCGCTGCCTTCAAGCTCTTCCAATTTTGCCACTTCACGAACTAAAGTTTCCGCCATAGTGCGCGTGGTTTGCATTGCTGCTCTTGGTGAAACAAAAATAAGCTTTTCGATATCTTGTGTAAGTTCAGCTAAGCTTGGGTTAATTTCTAACAAAATTTCTTGTAATTTTTGCGACATAATTTCCCCCTACTATCCTTATCATCATATAATCTAGCAGTATACAAAAACTTTTAAATATGAGCGTACCAATAAAATGATACGCCTAATTTTTGTTATATAAGATTTGATATACCTTATAATGAATCTTTTTTCTTTTTCAGCTACCTATTCTTCATCTACCTCAATCAACATCGCAAAATAATTCAAATGTTGCTGCGAAATAACAATTGAACTCGCTTCTCCATTAATTTCGCACGGGATGTCATAGAAGTCCCCGTTATATAATTCTATTTCTTGTGGAGCTGTTTCTTGTAATAAAAAAGCCTTTGCTTCATCAAGAATAGCTGTTAAATTTAACTGCTGTCCGTGCTTCATAAGTGCATGACAGTTCGGGCAAAGACCTAAAATGTTAAATGGTTGATTATGCCACGCATGGCCTTCCTTGTATTCTACTAAACGATATACTTCGATATAATATTGACTAGGTCCAATCATTAAACGCGTAGCACAAACTTGACAGCGACCTTCATACTCTTGAATTAAATATTTCTTTGGGTCAGGTGCAGTCGTATCAACGTATTGTATATTTGACTTTATTTTTTTCGCACGTTCTCTTACTTCTTTTTTTACTGAACCAACTTTTAATTGTTCAGTAGTACGTTCTTTTAAAATGGCTATACTAGCTAAATGCTGTTCTGGATCTGTTGCAGTTTTCCATGGTTCATATGTAGCCGCAACTTCACCGTTTTTTTCACGTTGTAATGCATTCATTAATAAGTTTGCCACGGATTGGATATTTTCTTCTGTACTCGTTCCGTCAAGAGATTCTTCTACGACCACTTTAACAACTTTATCTGAAGCTTCTTCATGATCTACTTTATGTTCAATTGATTTTTTACTTTGCTGCTCATGCACAACAATTGGTTCTTCTTCTAAGTTTAATTCTTCTTTGGTTGCTGAGCTTTCTTTTAAAGAAGCGGTTGATTTCTTAGATTTTTTTACAGCCTGTTCTTTTTTAATAATTTCTTTATAATAGTATTCGTAATCTCTTAACGTACTTTTGTATGGTGAAAATTCAAGAAATGCTATCCATTGAGCAGCTATTTCAAAAACGTGTAAGTTTTCTTCAACATAAAATCTTTTCTCTCTCGTATCGTATAATGGCAAACTGCTATTAATCTCGAATTCAAAAATCTTTTTATGGATTTTATTTGTATAAACAATGTTTTCGACGACTTGTTCAATACCACCATAAGGATCGAACAAACGCTTTAATCTGGATGATTCAATAAAATCTAATTCTTCAAACTGCGATTTAAATAGTTGAATTAATATCGATTTTTCTTCTTCGGTCAATAATGAATATTCATCCGCTGATACTTTTCCATAATCTTCAACATTTCTCAGAGAAAATTCACTTGCAATATTTTTATATATGACTTCTTTTTGAGCATCACATTCTAAGTGAACGATACTGTATTCTTTTTCCAGAATATATTGATAAAGGTTATAATTATTACAAACATAATGCAGCTGTTGTGGATTCTTTTGACGCTTTTTTATAGTTAACTGCTGAGCTAATAAAGCCAATTGATCCTCTTTATTTAAGTACTCAAATTGTTTAATAACATAATTAATAATTTGGTTTTTATCTTCAATAGATTGTTGTTCATCTAAATAAAATTCTTCTAAACTTTCTAACAATGGAATTATTTCTGAATCCATTTGTAATTGTAGTTTTTCGCCTAACGACCTACCAACTGTTCCATATTGTTGCTCTATATAAGGTGTTGCTTCATTAATTTCTGCTCCTAGCTTAAAATCAAAAATCGATCTCAATTGTCGAGTATTTTTATCAATAATTCGCAATTCTGTTAAGTCAACTTGATTATTTGCAAGTTCATTTGTAGCTGCAAATAAATCGTCCCATTGTTCAGGTGTTGCTACTCGCCATGCTTGATTAATTTCTTTTATAGCAAGTTTTTTCACTTTTAAAGTTTCTAAATAGAAAGTGTTATATTTTGTTGGACTTTCATGCACAATATCCCAAAAATCCAACGCCTTATTTAAACCTCTAACGGATTTTAATCGGAATGCTTTTGAAGCATTCGTTAATCGTTCATCTTCAGTAGTTAACGGAATAAAATAAGAATCCAATCCACCCCAAAGATCATCTTCCAGCAGTAATTTCTTTTCCGACCTTTGTCTATGGTACATTGTTTTTAAAAAACCAGGTGGTGTCGGCTCGTTATAGTTACTACCTTCAATATAGCCGATGTGATTTAAATAATTTTTTTGCCATACCTGATATAAACGCTGTTCGACTTCAATTGTTGCTTTTTCATTTATAAATAGCTCTCTAGTTGCTTGATCTAAAATAACATTTTGTAAAGTAATCGAGTTTCTACTAGTATAATCGTTACTATTTTTTTCTTTCCAATCTCCAAATAGCTTAGGATTAGCATTATAAAAATCAGCAGCAGTATCATATTTCATTTCTTTGAAAAAGAATTGAGGACTATTAGCAATACCACATGAAACTAGAAAGTCCCGAATTTCCATATAATACTGGTCTAATCGTTCACCGCTTTGTTCAATTTTTGATTCGGGTATATACCAATATCCTGGCAATTCAAATTCAATTAATCCCGAATTATTGTAAGCGTCGTCACCATTTTTCAGCTGCAATTTAATTGGTAAAATCACATTTGAAAGTTTTTTCATGTACTTATTATCAACAAGAACCTTCATCTCCCGAAGCTCTGCCAATACTTTCAAATAATTTTCATCCTTACTTGACCTTTTCGCGCGATAAGCGTCAAATACAGTGAACAACACTTGAATACGATTATCTACAATTTCTCTAGTCCATTTTTCATATTGCCTCGTTAAATATGGGATTTGAATAGATCGCAAAATTGTATCCTCATTCAATTCTTCCACTTTTATTTCTTTCAATAACATTCTTAATGCTTCATTTCGTTTTGCTATCAGCTGCTGTTCAGGCTCATCTATGGAAGTTGGTTGCATTGTATAATTATAATCGATAATTGCTATATCATTAATTAAATGCAAACCATGATTTCTTCTCATTCGGTTTGAAAGCCAATAAATTTTAGAAGCATTTTTTAATTGGAAAAATGCTTTAAAGCCCTGATTCTCAATTGGAAAAATCAATGCATTTTTTATTCTGCTTCTTATATCACTCCATGAATAATAAGATCGAATGCCATCGTACAGTTTTTGATACAGTTTAGTTAATAAAGAAGCATCTCCCAAAATTTCTGAACTTAGCGGCCTCTTTTCTAAGGTAATTACGCTTTGGGTAATATCAATTTCTTCAATTTTATAAAATTTCCAAACAGGTTCCCACCGTGAAATTCCTTGCCAATCCTCAGAAATAAATGATCGATAAATACTTTTCTCTGCGTGACCTTGTAGAGAATCATCTTTACTAAACATATCAGACCATAGCGGTGTAGCTAATACCGTTTGTTTAGGTGTTTTCCATCCTGAGCTAGTCTTAACCCATTCCATTTCCTTCAATATTTCCATAAAACGTTCAAGGACTGGTGCAAGCTGCGATCCGCCTTTCTGAATAGGTATTAAATCTGGAAATGAATATTGTATTGAGTTATTAAAACGTAATTGTGAATATGCTTTTTTAAAAAATGTTGGTAAATATTCTAATAAATACCGATTCCATTCATTTGCCTGCGGATCATGCAATCGCTCTCGATCGGCCTTTAAATGTCCATCAACTTGTAGAAATATTGGTACTGGTAAAGTTACTTCTGTCGGTAAATAGCAAAATAACCTTCCTTCTTCTATTCCGAGATTGTATGCATTTAGTAATACAGCCATCTTCAGTGTTCGTTTCAGCGGTTTATCAGCTGTTAAGCGTTCCCAACGAGACTTTACTAAATCAGGTGAAAATTCTAGTTCATCCTCGTAAACTAAATATTGTCGTTCAATACCTACTGGTTCTGCAGTTAATTTTATGAGGTCTGAATTTTTCTCAATATTTAACGTATATGTTTTTGTTTCGTTACTTCGATAATCACTCAAAATAAAATGGGTCAGCTGTTGTAAAAATAAAAATGATTCCAATCTCTCCGACAAAAGTTTTCTTAATTCATCCGCAATAATTTCAATACTTTCGCTTTCTTTGAAATATACCTTTAACTCTGTACCCTCTGTAAATGATTCATTTTCAAGAATAGTAGGCACTATATAGGATTTATTATCTAATTTAAAATGCCATGGTCCACTATGTATATGAACTTCTTTAGCTAAAGCAAAGACGGATTTAAACCCAATACCCTTCTCACCAATGAATGAATTTGCACCTAGTTTACTCGTTGTCTTCGTAGATCCACCTGTATCAGTAATTGCAAAAATATCTTGCATACTAAATCCAGATTCATTATATGAAATCGCAAAATAATCATTATAAATTTTAAAATGAATAGCTGGTTGTGTATCATAAGTTGCATCGTCTGCATTTTGAATAAGCTCTAATAAAAAGTGCTTTCTATCCTCATAAGTTGTATCTGATAAAACTTTTAGTGAATTCATATAGCCTGGAACATGACTTTCAAATTCCCTTCGAATTCTTAAAAATTCAAGGGCCTCTTTACCAGGTTTTGCTTCAAAAAATTGTTCTTCTAATTGCCTTAATTTCGATTCAAACTCGGCTGGATTTTGCATCTATTTATTCTCCCTTCACTACAAGATCGATTAGCCCGATTAATTGTGTTGTATATGCAATTTGTTGACTTCCCTTTAATGATCTAATTTTCTCATTTGCCCTATTTTTTTCATTTTCTATTTGACCATTTAACATTCTTAAATATCTTTCATCCGCTCGCCCGCTTACAAGATAATCGTTAAGTGTTTGTTCAAGACGCTTGACACGTGTTTGACAGCCTAATTCGATTGCTTGAATACGGGTTTCAATTAATATTGATTGCTCAAACTGAATTTCTCCGAGATAATTTCCCATAAATTCTTCTATCACAAATTGACCTTCCGCTATCGCTTCATCAGGTGTAAAGAAATTCAAACCCAGATTTTCTATTTCTTTAGTATTAGACAATTGTTTACTAAATTCTAGAAAATCAACATCAACTGCTATACCTGATTGCTCACAAACTGGCACAATTCCAATATGATTTAATTCATGAACACCGCTCACCTCAATATTAAAAATTGGCATACAATAATTTCCTACTTCCAGACCAATGTCCTTTGAAGTGACAGCAAATTTAAATACACGATATAAAGCGGACCTATTTTCTAACTCGGCTAATACAAATCGAATCCAGAACCCTGTAATTGGTATAAAAACTTCTAGTAATTCATTGTACTTACTCCCATTGAATTGAAAAATAAGTTTTTTACTCTTTAATATCGAAGCCATTTCTTCTTGATGCCCTTCATTTCCTGGCTTCCTTAAAAATGTTGTTAACTGCTCCAATAGAGTGGATGTTAATGTAAATTTAAGCCGCTCAGCGTCCAGCCATTCAAATTCGATATTGTTCATATCAAGATAAAAGGCTGTGATTTTGGCTGCATCCCTAGGTGTTAAAAAGTCATTTCTTTTAGTAATCCCACTTATGATGGAATTAAATGAATCATCCCCATATAAATCATTTCTTTGTAAATCAAACTGTTCTTTTTCAATTTTGGCCTTCTCTACAGCTAGTAGTAATGTTTTCATTTTTTCCTGCTGTTGAGCTTCAGTTAATGAACCTTTTATTAAGTCTTGTTGCAGATCCTCAATTTCTTTTCCTATAATGGGTTCAAACATTCCAATACTCTCATGGATTAGGTTTACTCGTTCATACAATAATTCATATATTCGCTCATCAACCGTATTTGCTAGATACATATTAGCTACAAACACTTTTTCAGCTTGCTGACCAAAACGATCAATACGTCCTATACGTTGTTCAATTTTCATTGGATTATAAGGTAAATCATAATTTAACATCGCCTGACAAAACTGAAAATCTAAACCTTCTCCACCAACATCACTTGCAAGTAGAATATTAAATTTCTTTTGCTTAAAATTTTCAATAATTTCATAACGCCCTAGATGACCACCGTTTTCTACTAAAGGTGTTTGTCCTGTAATCACACCAACTGAAAAACCATCTGCTTCTAAGCGTTTTCTTAAATAATCAATTGTTTTCGTAAAAAATGAGAAAATGATTATTTGCTTATTTTCTAAAACTTCAAATAAACGATTAATCGTTATCAGTAATTGGTCGTATTTTGTGTCTGTAACTAGAGCATCAATTTTTCTGCAAATTTCTTGAGAACGAGTCAGTAAATGTTGAGGTAAAATGTCATAATCAAACATAGAATCATCTTCAATATCTTCAAGCGATTCATTAAAATCGATTTTCCCTGTTAAAAACCCTCTAGTTAAATACTCTTTCATTGCAGGTAAACAGCTAGTTGCCATTCTTCGTGGTAAATTAGTTACAAATCCTATTGCACTTGGATGACCACCCCTAAATTGATATTGTTCAGTTGCAAAGGCGATAATTTCTTCGTAAATTTCATTTTCTTCTTGTGTAAAATAAATAGGAACTTTCATAACATCCCTTACCACGACTTGTTCAAAGGCCTCTTTTTTTAATGTTCTTGTAAAACTTGCTTCTAAAGGATTAAACAATTTCAGAATTTTTTCAAACTGGGCTATTTCCTTAGGCTGGAACGGAATATTTCTACCCAATTTTCGATATAATTGCTGCATTTGCTCATGCTTCATAAACAAACCATTCATCTTCTTATCTATTTCTAACATTTGAGATTGCATGGATGAAAATTGCGATATATCACTAAGTAGAAGGTCCTGCATGAATCGATTCAATATTTTTACTGGTTCAATTAGCGCTGAAAACGATTGAATATCAGGGTACAGATAAGGATTTAAAATATGCATGAGTTGAAATAAATCCTCGTCTTTTAAATTTAATGGTGTTGCAGAAAGCATGACGAGCATTTCACTTAAAGTACTTATCAAATGTCCTAAGCGGTTACTATTCGTCCCACTATTCCTCATATGATGTGCCTCATCTATAATAACTAGAGACCAAATCGCTTCTTGTATCTGGCTATTCAGTTCCTCTAATTGCAATAGCATTTCCTCACTTCTTAACATTTGCATACTAACAATATGGAACATTTGATGTGGTTGGAGCTGATTAGTCTCAATGTTTTTTAACAACAACTTAAAGGAATCCTTATTGTGCAATTGAAAGGTCAAATTAAATCGATCACGCATTTCTTTTTGCCATTTCGGCCCTAAAATGTTTGGACAAATAACGATGACGGGCTTTTGCCAACGAATTTTTTTTCGCGCAAGCATTTCGGTAATAATAATGCCACTTTCGATCGTCTTGCCGACACCCACCTCATCTGCAATAAATAACCTTTCCATCGATTGCCCTTGCAAAAACTTTAACAACGGCTTAAATTGAAACGGATTAAAAACTGTTTTACTATTTAAATAACTGTATAAATTTCCTTCATAGGGCTTCCTTAATCGAGTCCATGTTTGAAAAATTTCAAAATCACGCAAGTTACCGTAACGAGCCTCGTCTATTTCTTTATAAATTAACACTTCCTCATTAACGAAAAATTCAAAAAATTTAGATTGCATTGTTTTAATATTGCCATCAACAGATACTTTATATAAATATTGCCCGCGTCTTTCAATAATGTCTATAACAACACCAACTTGTTGCGTAGTAATTAATTGTACTTGGCTACCAACTTCTATCTCCAATAAAATTCACACCCTTATTTCATAGATATATAATACTATTCACTTAATTATATAGTAATATTTGTAAAACAAAAGCATACTGACATAAATCAGTATGCTTAAAGTTCTTATTTCACAAATTCTTCAATAATAATTTCAGTTCGTTAAACTCTTCCTCCGACAATGTAACACCCTTCCCCATCTTCTCACGGTTAGGCGCCCATTCGCGGATATCGAACTTCGGTGCATTTCCATTCCAGCTAATACGGTTCAACTCTTTCTTCCAACCCTTTGCTGATTCTGATAAAACACCGATGTGTTCGACTACTTCATACTTAATTTCAGCCATGCTCAATACCCCTTAGTAAACTTCCTGTAATTGTGTTGCTTTTTTAAATGTAATTCCTGTTTCAATTGCAGCAAAATGCTTCTCACCACAACGAATTTTAGCTAATTCAGTTGGACGTAAATCTTCTGCGGCAATGCTTCCTTTTGTTTCTACGATGAAGTACAAATGATCTTTACCATCCTTTTCAAGCGCTAATGCCCAATCAGGATTGTACATTCCGAGCGGTGTCTTAATTTTAAACTCAGCAGGTAGCTTAATATAAAACTTCACATTTGCATCTTGCTCACAGGCCACTGCGAATTCCCTTTCTACGGATGAATCAACAATAATATGATCGTATGGCGAACGATTATTACTTACAGGTACAATGTTATCGCTATAAGTTTCAATTTCTTCTTTAATAAATAGCGATTGATCATACAATTCATCGCCTACTGATTTTTCGTATTTAATGCCATCCACCATTGCCATACGCTTAGCTGCATTGATAATCCGAGACGTTTCCATCATATAAGTTTGAGGATTGCGTTTGAAATCAGATAACGTGCCACTATCTTTTAAAATTTGAATTAACGTTTTACGTTTTATTTTCGTTTCATTTTGTAAGAAAGTTAAAATATCTGGCGCTTTTACATATTCTCGCTCAGTCGTTGCAAATACTGTCGATTCTTCCATAACCGTTGATATGCCGGCCTCAGTAGTTTCAATTTTGTGGCGTTCAAATTCTAGCTTATTTATACGAACGATTAGCTCATCATTTAATTTTTCCGCAGCTTGTTTAATGAACTTGTCCGAATCTAAATGAATCGTATAATTCGTTTTATATTTAATGCGTTCCCATAGCTCTAAAAATGGGCCAGAAAGTGCTTCTTTGTTTAGCTTCACACTTTCCTTTTTATCATTATCTTTAATCTCGATTTTTTCAACATTAAATTTTAATTCAATTGCTTCGATGATTTTTTCTTTCATGTCAGGCGCAAGCTCTTTAAACGCTTCTGGAATATCAAATGTTTCCTCTTTGATCGCTTTAGCGAGTGCTACCGTCCCTTTATGCTTCTCATCAATGTACTTTTGCTCTTTTAAATAAGCGACAAGCTGCTCTGACTTTTCGTGTCCAAGAGGCGTTTTGATGCCAGTATGTTCATCGACTTCGATGACTAATGAACTGAAAATATCTTGTTTAAAGAGACCAAATTCCATACCTTCTTCTTCGTATTCAGTTTGCAAACCTTTCGCAAATTCATCATAGCTTTCGTTCGCCATCACCGTTAATGTATTGACCTCAAAGCCCGGTACACGTTCGCCGTCTTGATTAACCGCAATACGAAGCCCGCGTCCTATTTTTTGGCGCTTTGTAATTGTGTCCGTAGACTCAATTAACGTACAAATTTGAAAGACGTTTGGGTTGTCCCATCCTTCTTTTAAAGCAGAGTGCGAGAAAATAAAGCGGTACTTATGCGCGGCTTTTGTTTTGCCCTTCGTCTCATCATACATCGTCAATAAATCTTCTTTATTTTTCATGATGATATTGTATGTTGTCTCATCCTCTTTTGACGATCCAGATGTATTTTTTACTTTCTTTTTGCCATCAATTGAGAAGTAGCCATTATGAATCTCTTGCACAGATACCTCATAATCACGAAGCTTTTTATATTTAGAGGACTTTAAGGCATCTTTGTATTCCTCTTCAAAAATTTGACCATAAATGCCAAGTAGCTCATTGCCTTCATCATCATACTGGCGGTAATTTGCTACATTGTCGATAAAGAATAAACTTAATACTTTAATACCTTGATCGTTGAGCTTCAATTCTTTATTTAAATGTTCTTCAATCGTTTTTCGAATTTGACCACGCTTAATTTCTAAATCTTCATTTTGTGATTGGCTTAAACGAATCATTGAAGGTTCACCTGAAAACTCGATATATTCATTGCCTGGTTCCGCTGAAATATCCTTCACAAAGCCAACTGATTCATATGCAGCAATTCTCTTGGACTTTATATATAAATCATCACCTTGCTTGAGCTTAATTTCTTTCTTTTCAATATCTGTTTTATTTTTTACAAGCATTTCAACAGTTGCCGTAATCGTTTTAGCCGTTGCCTTAATGCTCACTAACTTTAAGTACGCCTCGTTACCATCAATCGAACGTTTAATACCCGCTACCTCAATTTGTTTTACAAGCTTTTGTTGATAGGCTTCTAAGGGACCAAGCTTATAAATTAAGGGGTAACTTTTGTTTTTATGAGTTGCAGAAAAACGGAAAGCAACAGATGGATTTAATGCTGCAATGGCTGCCTGTGCATTTTCCGTATTATCCACGCTTTGTGGCTCATCAATAATAACGATTGGATTTGTTTCAGCGATTAATTCAATTGGTGCAATACCGTACAGCGCATCCATATCATTACGATAAATAATATTCATGTTGTCATTGTTTTTCGTACTTTTTGAAAAGGCTTGAATGTTAATAACCATAATTTCCACATCATCACTTGTTGCGAAGGCCTGTACATCATTTAACTGTGAACTATCATACATAAATGAACGGTACACTTGACCTTGCATTTGTGTTTTAAAATATTGGCGTGTCATTTCAAGCGTTTTCATTACCCCTTCTTTAATCGCAACAGAAGGGACAACAATGATAAACTTCGTGAATCCGTATTTACGATTCATTTCTAAAATTGATTTCAAATAAACAAACGTTTTACCAGTACCTGTTTCCATTTCAATATTAAATTGAGGGAATGCGCCGGGAATATCCTTTGCAATCGGGATACCTTGGTTAATTTGGAGCTGCTGCACATTTTGAAGAAGCTTACTGATGGAAATATCGATTTTATTGCCGACCCCTTTTTCGCCAAAAAGCTTGCCCTGTGCATCTTGATCCATAATGGTAAACTCCGATTTACGAATTTGCTGCCCTTCAAATACACCTAATACTGCATTAATCGCATCCGTTTGATACGTTAAATCATCAAATTGAATTTTCATATTGTATCACCTCTAAAGTGTCAACAAGTTATCTTCTGGATAACCTGCATCTTTTAAGATTTCTATACAATTCAATTTATTCGAATCATTTTCAAAGCCCGCGTCACTGAAAATAACACTACTTGTCTCTGTACCTTGTTCATTACGACGTTCAATAATCGCCTTCGCGATATCTGCATTGATTTTTTGCGATAAACATACAAATAAGCTGCCGAACGCAATATCATAAACCGTTTGGCTATTCACTTCAAACGTGTCTATTGGATAAGTCAGCTCAAGGCCCTGTTTTAGTATAATTTCATACACAATATCTAACTCTGAACGACCATCAATAAATGGTGTTTCATATAAATCAAGTTTGTCCTCTAAATCAGCAAAATCTAAATTCCATTCGCGAATATTAGACGTGTCTAGCTTTAATACTTTGAAGCCAATATCTAATGACTCTGGATCAACTACATCTCCATCCAACATACCTGCCTGTTGTTGCTTCTCTTTTAAATCAGCTTTAATTTTCTCTCCAGATAGGCGAATACGTTCTTCTCCGATATCGCAAATTGTACGGTAGCTATCTTTATATGCTTCCGTGTTTTCATCTAATTGTTCGGGTAACTGTACCATAATGAACTTACGATTCCCACCATCTTCAGCATTTAATTGCATCGTTGCATGAGCAGTCGTTGCCGAGCCGGAGAAAAAGTCTAAAATAATAGAATCCTTGTAACTTGCGATTTGTAAAATTCTTTTAATAAGCCTAGTTGGTTTAGGTGTATCAAAAGGTGTCTTTTTGTTAAATAATGCTGTTACTTCTTTATTTGCTTCATCATTATGCCCTACTTCTTCAAAATTCCACCAAGTTATCGGAACCCTACCTTGTTGTACTTCATTTAAATAACGTTTTAATTGAGGCGCTCCCTTCCCGTCTTTTCCAAAATAAATTCTATTTTCATTTAACCAAATTTCCATTGTTTCTTTACTTGCTCTCCAGCAGCTTCCTTCTGGTGGTAAATATTCAACACCTGTATTGGGATTCACTATAGGATATACACCTGATTTAGAAAATGATTTCACCAACAAGTTATCACTTCTCCATAAACCTTTTCCATCATTATCGTTATTCTTATACGGCTTATTCTGTTCTTCAGTTCGCGGTAGTAAATTCCTATTAAAATCATTTGACTTTTGATACACTAAAATATAATCATGTGTAGTAGAAAATCCTTTAGCATCATTGGTCGCAGCATATTTTTTTTGCCAAACAATATTTGCTAAAAAATTATTCTCCCCAAATATTTCATCGCAAATTTTCATCAAATTGGTAATCTCATTATCATCAATACTAATAAATATAGCGCCATCATTACTTAATAAATTCCTAGCTAATTTAATTCTAGAATAAATCATATTCAACCAATCAGTATGGAATCGCCCATTGCTTTCTGTATTCGTTGAAAGCACATTTCCTTCAGCATCTACTTGTCCAGTTTGCTCTAAATAATTTTGTACTCCGTCTTTAAAATTATCCTTATATACAAAATCCTTACCTGTATTGTAAGGTGGATCAATGTAAATCATTTTTATTTTGCCGTTATATGATTTTTGCAATAGCTTCAATACTTCTAAGTTATCGCCCTCAATATAAAGATTTTCTGTTGTATCAAAGTTTTTACTCTTTTCTGGTACTGGACGTAATGTACCCTTTGAAGGCTTTTGCGCACCTGCAATCATCTTTTTCTTACCATGCCATGTGAACTGATAGCGTTCATTTTCTGTATCTATCACTTCACCTAATAGCGTCTTTAGCATATCAAAATCGACTTTCCCACCATCTGTTAAGATTTCTGGAAATAGTTCTTTTAATTGTTCGATGTTCCGTACTGTCAAATCGATCGATTCACCATTCATTTTATTCACCATTACTTTTGCCCCTTATAAATTTTATTAGTCCTGCAAAATCTCTTAGCTCCAATAGATTTTTTGAATATTATGGTACTATAATGGAACCATAAATGTAAATTACTATATTCACTCATAATTTGTGTAGCAGATCTTGGTGAATATTGCGTTAAAAAGTCCATTGTTTGCGTAGCAGACATTGGGCTTTTCTTTATTCTATTATTTCTTCTAGTAGCTTGGCCTTTTGTTCTTTTATCTTATTCACCGCCTGCTGCAACTCCACACGCTTATTCAGCTGTGATTCCTTTTTCGCTTGTTTTACATAGTCGTTTATTTGTTCATCCATTGCAACAAGCTTTTCTAACAAATTATCTTTTAATGACACGGTTGTGTAAACGTTATAGCGTGCTTGCAGCTCCAGCTGAAGTATACGTTCAACCCATGACTCATACAACGTTTTTAAATTTGTTTTATCAAAAATATCAAAACGCAAGCCCTTTTCAACCGCTACTAAAGAAACCCCTTCTTGGATTTCATATAATGATTTACTCGCTAAGAAACCATCCTTCTTCTTTTCATGTGTTGAAAAGACCCACCTTGTTTTCAATTCGTCCCAAAATAATATGACAAGTGGATTTGGCATAATGCTCATAAACACTTTATAAATTAAAGCTGATTTTTTTAAATCCTTGACATTTATCGCTAAAAAAACGATGGAATCATAACGCTCTGTTTCACTTTCAAATACAGGAATATTTGTATTGCTCGTCTGAATTGTCGCTAAAATACGGATTCCCCTTGATACAACATACTCAGAAATGGTTTTTTTCTGCGCGGATGTTAGCTTATTTTCCAATTGATTATACGGCAACGTTTTCATGATTTGCGTTGCTTTCGGAAAGTGGGTTGCTTTTAATAATTGCACTTCATTCATACCGCTTCATCCTTTACAACTAAAAATGAAATGAGTTCAATTTCATCGTCACCTAAGTCCAGTTCCAGTTGTGCTTGTAATGTATTGGCGCCAAAACTAAACAAGCTTTCAAAGCCAACCTCTTCTTGCTTATCTTTAATTATATCGATTGCTTGCTTCAGTAAATCCTGATACTGCTCCATATTCGTTGCATCAGTTGTTTCCTCATTAAACAATTGAACTACGGCTGTATCTGGTTGCTGCTTACCAAGCGTTAATTTACGATAGGCGTCTAAAACTTTCTTCGCATGGGTGTAATGAATAAATGCTTCGCCCGTATCTGTAACATATAATAAAATATATGGAGCTAGGCTATTACTTTCAACTGCTACCTCTTTATACTGTTTAAAGCAGAAAATAACACCTGGTTTAGCTTCTGGCATAGTGTCATTACTTACTACCGCATACAAACCTTTTGGAGCAACGGCAAGTTCTTTTTTATACGACTTTAGTGCGGTGCTTAAATCGCTTTTGAAATCGGTGTATGTTAAATCGGTGATGGAAATGGCTCCTGAAACATCTTCTAAGTTTAACACATCGTTTTGCAGCGCTTTTAATTGGTTTCGACGATATTCTAAGTCATTCATTTCTTTTGATGACGTATCTAAAATATCTTCTTCCCCTGAAGCCGATGTATTTAAGATTTTCATACGTCCTTTTACACGCTCTTCTAAATTGATGTATTCATCTAATTCCATGTTCGGCCAGAAGTTGACGAGTTGGATTTGTGTATTCGTTGAACCAATTCGATCAATTCGTCCAAAGCGTTGGATGACACGTACGGGATTCCAATGTATATCATAGTTAATCAAATAATCGCAGTCCTGCAAGTTTTGACCTTCTGATATACAGTCAGTCGCAAAAAGTATATCAATTTCTTCTGTACGTTTACTGTCCACCTTATGACGTTCTTTTGATTTCGGTGAAAAGTTGATTAGTATGTCGTTAATATCTTTTACACGCACACCTTTTAATGTACATTTATTAGCCCCACTACCGACAACTAATGCAGAATGAAGCTGTTTTTTTAATAGTCGTTCTGCCAAATTATCGTGCAAATATTTAACCGTATCAGCAAAGGCTGAAAAAATAATTACCTTTTTATTGCCCTCATTAATTGGCTGTTCTATTTTTTGTTGAATTAAATTGACTAAATGTTCTAATTTGGCATCTCTGTCTGTAGAAATTTGCGTTGCTTGCTGTAAAAGCTCTTGCAATGTTGCTAGATCGGCCCTCAAATCGCCTGCCCATTTTAGCGCATCAATATCATTTAACTGGATTTGTACTTTGTCACTGCCGACTGTTATCGCTTCAAGTTGCTCGTCGTCAAGCTCTGCTGTGTCCTCATACTGTTCCGAATAGAATTGCTGATTTTGAAGCTGTAATGTTTGGAGTGTGCCTTCAATACGTACCACTAATTTTTCGAGCGTCAATCTAAATGAATGGATAGAACTTTCTAAACGCTTAAACAAGTTCACCTTCATTAATGCTGCTACCGCAAACTCACGGTCCGTTTGTTTAAAAGTCGTTTGGCCATCCTTTACTTTCGTATCATACAACTCTTCATAATGCTTTCGTTTATGAGGTAAAACATATTTCATCGGCTGATAAATGCTGAAGCTTAGTGACTCTAAACGCTCATTAACCTCAGCCATATTAATGAATTTTTGCTCTGTGTCCACATCAGCCTTAATAGAAATTGGCTTTAAACGGGTAGGGAAACTACCGATATCTTGTACATTATAGTATTTTTCAATATGCTTACGGCTACGTGCAATCGTTAATAAATCTAACAACTGAAAGTAATCTTGCTCTACCATATTTAAAAATTCTTCTGTTGTTCGCTTTGTTGCTGGTAATGCCGTCCACCGGTTAAACGCAGCTTGTGCAGAACGTAATGTTTGCTCGATACTTTCAATACCTTGTGCCTTTAATGCTGTATCTTGATCCTCCGTAATGAAAGCAATTTGATTTTTAATATCATTCATTTTATTGTTTACAGGTGTAGCAGATAGTAACAGCACCTTCGTTTTTACACCTTTTTTAATGATCTCCTGCATTAGCTTTTGATAACGCGTCAATCGCCCTTTCCGCGCATTATTATTACGGAAGTTATGGGATTCATCGATTACAACTAAATCATAATTTGACCAGTTAATCGTATCTAGACGGATTTCTCCTGATGTTCCACTTTCACGACTTAAATCCGTATGATTCAAAATGTCATAGTTAAAGCGATCATCACTTAGCACGTTTCGTTTATCGTTCTGTGTGTAAACTGCCCAATTATCTCGCAACTTCTTTGGACATAAAACAAGTACGCGGTCATTTCGTAGTTCATAGTATTTGATAACGGCTAACGCAGAAAAAGTTTTTCCTAGACCGACACTATCCGCTAAAATACAGCCATTATATTTTTCCATTTTATCAATCATGCCGATTACACCATCACGTTGGAATGGGTAAAGCTTGTTCCAAATAACAGAATCTTTAAAATTCGTCCCTTCCTTAATAATATTGTCCTCTGACATGCCTTCTAAATTTTCAGAGAAAATATTATAAAGTGTGACGAAGTAAAGCCATTCTGGTGAATTTTCCTTTTGAAAGACATCTAATTGCTGTAACACTTCTTTTGTAATTTCTTTCGATTTTGTTTCATCCTGCCAAAGACGATCAAATTCTGCGAGCATGTTTTGGGTCACACCTATCGTTTCTTTCATGACCGTATAGCTTGCTTGACGGTTCGAAGGCGTAACACCTAATCCGTCTGCTGTAAATTCAATTTCTGATTGAATAAAAATATCTTCATCGGATTTACCTTGGATCATAATTTGCTTAGGATAAGAAACTTCTCCTAAAATTGTTTTAAACTGCGCGTGTTGACGGATCCATTCCGATAATTCTCTCGCAATTTGTTTTGATTGCATTTGATTACGTAACGGAATTTCAAACTGATTTCCTTCTAACTGGAGTTGCTGGCCTTTTCTTTCAACCAACTTGAACTGATGATTATCATCTATTTCCTGCTCGTAAAATGTTGGCTCTGTATAGAGAAAGCGAAAAGAATCCCCTTTAGCTAACGATTTTTTTAGTGCTTGAAAGACGTTCATACTAAATTTGGCAGAAGCAACTGCAATTTTTGAGCCTTTTTTTATTTCATCTTTCATCACATTAACGAGGGTGTTCTCCCCTTTATTATCCACTAGTTCTACTTCCATCCTCAAACACCCCTTACGTTACATTTCTAATAATTGATCAAAATAACCATCGTTTTCATTCGGATTAATGTTGACTAATGTACGACGGTCTAAAAGTAAATTGCCCCATTCACACGATGTTTCAGATACAAATGTACATGCGTGACAAGCTGCGCCGTTTGCGGTTGTATGGTATTCAAAATCACCATCTGAGCAAATTGGATCCGATGAACAATAGCTCATATTTTCTAAAGCGCGGATAATAATCGGCAACAACTTTTCACTTTGTGCCAAGTTTATTAGTCCACCTAAGCTTCCTTCTGAATCTCCTGAAGCAGTATAAATAAATACGCCATACATATCATCACTAGCATAAATTCGTTCTTTCAGTGAAGTTGTTGTATAGCCACAGTGAGCAGCAAACTCTTGTAATAATGCATGGCTAAATGTATGAAGTAATATTTGGCGCGGTAAAATATCTAATTGTGTTTTATTAAATTCTTCACGCTGCGAATTGTAGGCTTTTATAATAGCGCTCGTTACTTGTTCATTCTCTTCCCATTTCAAGAGTTTTTCTAAATTAAATTGAAAGAAAATCCCTTCTCCGTAATTCCGTACAGCAGGTAACCACTTTGCTTCATTTGTAATAACGACAGGTTGTGTTTTTACTTCCTCATCTGTAAATCGATCAATATAATCTAAACGAGTAAATTCCTTTAACACTTGGACTTCTGGTACAGTATCTATACGAAATACTCCATCAAAATATGGTACTAATATTGGGGCAATATCAACTTTTTTTGATGAAAAACGTTCTTCGTTTATTTCATCTTGCGTTAATGTATTCCACTCTTGCTTCTTAATCGATTCATAAGTCGAACTTTCTTCAAGTGTTATTTCACCATCTAAATAACGTTTAATAGTAGGTACAAACGAAGTGGGAATACTTTTAAAACCACATGCCATCTCAAGACCCTCTTCACCCATTCCTATATACGCTTTATTAAATTTCTCTTTATCTTTTTCTACAAGATAGAGTACATCAAATTCTGAACTGGAAGCGGTCAATGGAACTTGTAAAAAGCTCGAAATTGATGGGGAATAAACATTTGAAGCCCCGCGCAATGTTGTTTTCATTTTACAGTTACATTTTTGCTTAGCTTTATCACTAATCCATGGTCTATCTCCCTTGCAATCAAATAAGCTATGAAGATCTCTTTCTTCTGTCTTCATAATTCCACCTAGACTCTCACTATGCTTACAGTGTAGACATATAACATGTAAGTCTGACAAAGAACCACTTGACCCACGTGTTTTTAACATTAATCGTGGATCTTTAGATTGCTCTGTACAAACTTTATTTCGATGAACCCATTCATTATATGGAAAATCCGATATATGGCCATTTTCACACGCTAATATAAAACGACTTGCATAAAGATCTTGTAAATCATGTTCATTTTTACGCGCACAATAATAACACGTATCATTATCATAATTTGTCATATTATGGCACTTCGGACAGATTTTCCATTTTGGAAATTCTACTGCTTTTATTCTTTGCTTATCCGGATTTTCATTTAAAACTCGAACATGATCTACCCCTAGTAATGATGTAATACGCACATCTTTTTCTTGTGGCGCTCTTCTCGTATGCCATTGATCTGCCGATTTAACGATGACACTTTGATTTAAAAGTTCGACGATTGCTCCTGGACCTGATTGATAGATTAATTGAGAAGGTCTGATTGTTTCATTTTGCTGACTCATGATTTCAACACCTCGATTTCGATAGCTGCTTCTACATTTCTCAGTGACATCATAGCTGGACGTGCTTCTTTTACTTTTACTTCTTCATTAAAATTTTTTAATAAATAAGTTTTTACATATTGTGATTCCTTATATGCAAGTGTATTTTCTGCGTATTTAAACGCCAAATCACGCCACCAATCTAACAACTCCTTTACTTCCGATTCGATTGAAGCATCATTAGCTTGTTGAACTCTTTCTAAAAATTCAACTGTAGCTGTATCTATTTTATTTTGTAGTTGTGTTATTTTTTTCGGACTTTGTTCTGCATTGATCTCCATAATCGTTTGACGTATATATCCAATATATGTGCCAGTTAATCCTTTATATAAAGCCCCTTTTGCAAATGGCGTAACACTCATCGTTTCTACATGGCGATACAATGCATGGTGATAAGCTCTAAAGCGTTCAAAATGCGATAAATCTCGAGAACGCATTGAATTTAATAAAACAAATACAACACCTGGATATTTACGCCCAACCCGGCTTGTCGCTTGGATATATTCAGAAGTCGTTTTAGGTTGTCCTTGTACAATCATTGTCCCTAGACGATCTACATCGACTCCTACTGAAATCATATTCGTTGCTAGCACTGCATCAAGGACACCAGCTTCATTTAGTGTTTTCTCCATTTGTGTGAGTAATTGAGGAATTTCCTGTGCTTTTTTTCGACTTGTTAATTCTTCTACAACTAAATCATGTTCAAATTTATTTGTAGGATCCAACATATTTAATCGTGAATTTATTTCATCTTTAAATGTAGTAACCATACCCGCCAATTCTTTAACCGTATTAAAATACCCTAGCATTGTATGATACGGGTCTACTTTAAACTTCTTCTCACTTCTTGTAATGGTAGTATAGGCACTATAAGTTTGAATGGCCTGAATTTTATTACTAACACCTGGCGCACAAATTCCTACGTAATAACGGCCAGGTTTTTCAGTAGTCGGGATTTCTTTTGAAACAAAATTATCATTTGCTTTTTGCACTGCTAATGGGAATTGCTGCATTTTTCGACCATATAGCGCTCGAATTTGCTCATCCGCACCGCTAATTGTTGCAGTAGAAGCAATTACTTTAGCTGGTTTTCCGTTATGTCGTGTTAATAAATCAATGGCTACCTCATATAACCCTGTTAAAGAACCAAGAGGACCTGAAATTAAATGAAGTTCATCTTGGATAATTAATTCTGGTGGTTTCAAACGGTCAATTCGACTATAGCCTCTAGGAGTAGATTCACTATATTCAAAACCTAATTCCCGATGATAAACATTTTTATTTCCAAACAGTTCATGCATGTTTTGTTTCCAAGGTAATTGTGCAATCTTATCTACTGTTCCAATTAATAATGTTGGCAATTTTTTATAGATTGCTTCATCTATCGTATAAACAGGAATACCATGCTTAAATGTACAAGCATTATTTGAACAATATATTTTTTGTGATTTTTTATCGATTTGATATTGCTCATGCCCTAACTCAGATCCACACCATGGACAATGCATCAACTGAATTGGATTCCCTGATTTCACTTCTTTTCCTTCACGAAGTTGTTCGAGTTTTTCCATTGCATCTTCAAATCTATTCGGTGAAGAATCTTGTCCAATCCAAAGTCCGATACTAAATGGCTCCGCTCCAAATAAGTTCGCGTTTGGTTTACGCAGCATTTCTGCAGCACAAATTAAAGCTGCTGCTCGTTGGAATTGTTGCGTCGTTAATAAACGTAACGTATAACGCATAAAAACTGTAACCCCAGCATATTTATCCACTTGATTTGGGGCTAATAGTCTTCGATACGCCATCACATAAGCTGCAACCCCTAAATATGCCTCTGTTTTCCCACCACCTGTTGGGAACCAAATTAAATCAACAATTTCTCTATCCCTGTGTTGCTCGTCCGATGCACCTGCAATATTCATCAGTAAAAAGATTAGTTGGAATAAACGCCATTCACCATCTAATACAGGTTTTACTCTTTCTCCTGTTGAACGATACGTTTGAGCTACTCCTGATTGCGCTCGCTGCAATAGCATCGCGCGGTTTGCAAATTGAAACGCTAAATAACATAAGGAATTATTACTTTCTGTTACTAATGAAATTCCTTCTTCTAAACGTTGAATAATATCTTTAACTTTTTGTACATTTTGCTGTGCTTCAGCCTTTAAATATGCTGGAAGTTCATTAACTATTTGAAGCTCTTGGTTCAACCACAATTTGTATGCAGCAGGAATACTACTTAAATTTTCTTTCAAAATATCAACAGGATATTCACTTAATTCCTTCATTTTAAAAGACTGGTTTTCTAATTTATAATGATCAACATTTGGCAATTCATATCGAGGCATCCAAGTTGAATAAATTGTTGTGATATTTCCGACTGTTTCCCAATCTACACCAACACCATGCCCAATTGCTAACTCTTCTTTTTCACGGTATAGAAGCTCGTTCTGAACATTATATTGATCGGCCTTTGACGTAAATTTAGCCAAATTTTTGGTTGGTATATGTACTTTCAATGCACTTTGAAACATAACTTCATCTTGTTCAGGATATTGATTTTCTCGCTTTAAACTATTCATTAGAAACACATTTACATGGAACAAGTCATTTCGGTGCGTAACAGTAAAACGCACTTTTCCGTACTTTGAATCATTTAAATTTTCTAGCGTCTCCATTTTATTTTGTGTCAGATCAATCTGCCATGTTTCTGACTGTGGTATACGCTTATGTTCATTATCTTCATAAATAGCCCAAGATGCTTCTATTTTGATAGTTGTTAGTTCTTGAAGTTTAAAACTAAAACCCATTGTTGAGGGACGGAATAGTTTTTTTACCGTCAACTGTTCATTTATTTCTTCTTCACTTGCTTGTACATGCGTATCTATTGCATTATCACGTTCATTTACTACATCTGATGTTGATCCAAATGGAACTAATTTTCCTGTTAAATAAAGCTGCATTGGTCGGATTTCTGTCCCTAATATTTCATCTGTATCGCGCGGGCCAACTAAATATGTTTCTAGCTCATGAATTAGATCTTTACGTAAAAGTGCATATTTCTCCATCCTACTAGCACACCCCTTCTTTTTAGGTCGTTTCTATTATTATAGCACCTCATTATTATGTTTAGGAAATAACTCCTATAACCGGAATTGTATTTTGAAAGTATTAATAGTTAGTAACATAACAACATAATGCATATTCTACTTGCTACCATAAAAAACTTTCCAAAACCTCGTTTATGAACCTTTATAAATAAAAGTAACAAAGTAACAAAGTAACAAAGTAACAAAAGTAACAAAGTATACCTCAAAAGATTTATTAATTCCGAATCAAAGTAAATATACTTAATTTTTCATAGTACCTCTCAAATCATGTTACTTTGCTACTTTTTATGTTCGTTTAACTTGTAATTCAAATTAAAAAGGCAGCTTAGATAGCTGCCTTCAACAAAATTACATAATTTCGGTAGTTTAATTAATAGAAACACTAAAGTGTTGAAAGAATTCCGGAATATCTGGATGTTGTAAATCAAAACGCCAAACACGCAAATTTTTGTCACCTATTTTCTTTTGAGCATTCATATTTGTTTTAATGAAGTATGATAATGTTTTTACATCATTTGTAACTTGATTTTTTGTTGTGTAAATTGTTCCTAACCTCGAATCTTCTATAGCAGACCAAGCGTCACCGATTGCCAAATTTAATACCTTTGGCCTCTTATTTTTATCGATATCGATTTTATAATGTACTCCTTCAACTAACGAACCCTTATCTGCTAAATAAGCAATACTTGTTAAATAGTTCACAACGTTTTTATTTTCATCAGCTACAACATACGCCTTGATCATTTCTTTCGTACTAAAATTTATTAGTTCGTCCAATACTTGTTCTACATTTAAATTGATTTTAAAATGTTGCTCAATATTTAGTAGAAATACTTTTGCTCCTGCAAGTAAAACTGCATAATTAGTCCTCACACGCGAAAGCACTTTTTCATTAAGGTATTGGTCAATTAGATTCACATATTCATGGTATGCTTCAATATAGGTATCTCGCCATTCCCCAGATTCTCTCATCATATATTGCCCCATACCAAGTATCAATTCTTTGTTTGACTGAACATTTTTGAATGCCACTTGATCATGAGTAAAAGATGCGGAATCTACTAGGATTGAACGAGTGGATAATGCACTATTACTCACCGCAATTTCTCCTGCAAAAATCAAACTACATCGTATTGGATAATTATATACTTTCAAAATATCTTTATCTCCACGAAATTGATTTCGTCGATTAAAGTAAGCTTTCAAAGCAGCCTCATGCCGCTTATAAAAACTCGTATTTCCATCATCCTGAGCTTCATCGTAACCATATGGTAAGTGGGAATAAAACGAAACTTGCTTTCTTAGAACGTCAATTCTTTCCGGAGGCGAAACAAATTCTACTTCAACCCCTGCGAATTTTGATATCAAATTTAAATATTCAGTTTTACCTGAATGGGTAATTCCATTTGGACTATAAAATGGGAATTGATTTGTTATCTTTTCAATACAACTAATTTGCATTGTCGCTATCATATAACCAATTCCCAAAAACAATTGATTACCATAAAGTTTATAAAGGTCCCTCAATAAAATCTTCACTAAATCAGGTTCAAATTCTTCATCAACATAATGTACTTTAATTTCTAAATTATCAATTAAAAATTTATTTAACATAAAGCTTTTTTTCTCTGTAATGAAAATTCCATCTTCATTTGGAAAAACCACTTCACCATTACAAAAAGCAAATTCCGGAAATACCCACAAATCACCATTCTGCAGGGTATTACCATCTTCGAATCGCTGATACCCAATATAGTTTATTTCTACAACTTCATTACAATCAAACATTTCAATTAGATATTCATTTAAATAATCTAATCTGTATTGATTCCCTAACCAAGCAAAATCACCCTTACTTCTAACAAATTGTCGGAAGGCTTTATTACTTGTTAAAATTTCAGCATTCATTAGAGTGCGAATACTCTCTTTTTTATTTTTCAACTCCATGCAATAATAAATTTCGTTATTATCAGAGCGGACTTTATACACTGGCTTCAAAGTGAAGTTACTAATTCTCACAGTATAAAATTTAACGAAATCCGTATAATTAATACAATTATCATCATATGAAATTGGACTGATAAATGGCTCATCTTCAGTCATTATACTTTTATCTTGCACTGAATTAATGTATACATCTTGAGCGCTATCTGAAAGAGATCCTAATATTTCATTATATAATTTTAACGCTTCAGGTCCTGCTTCAACTACTTTTACTTCGTTATTAACTTCTTTAATATTATTAAGTTGATTCATCCGATATAACCTCTTTCAAAAATATTTGAAATACTATACCAGACGATTTTTTTCTTTTTAACCCCACTTCTTATAATTTCTTATTAATCTAAATTTCCAGTAATTTAAGTAACATCAAACAACATTACTTAATGCTAAATATAGTTCAATAGACTTATTTATATTTTTTTACTATTCACCTCTTAGAATATGGTTACTTAGCAAGTATAGTATTTCAAAGCTCGAAAGGAGGGAATTTCAAATGCAATATTCTAAGCATACGGAAACAATTATAGAATGGATGGATTTAAAAACTGCTGCAGCTTATCTAAATGTCTCATATAAGACACTTATGACATTTCGTCAGATGGGGCTAGAAATTGTAGAAATCGGCCGCATTCGTCGCGTATCAAAATCTGCATTAGATGAATTTATGAAAAAAAATAGTTTTTAATAATATTTTTATCATATAAATGGGGATTATTTTCTAAATTTAATCCCCAACCATAACTATTTTAGGAGGACAAAACTATGGAACAAATATCAAAGAAACATCGACAAATCAAAAAATACACACTAAAGAACGGTGAAATCAAATATAAATTTACAGTTTATCTAGGTATAGATCCCTTGACTGGAATCGAAAAACCTGTAACACGCAGTAGCTTTAATTCTGTAAAAGAAGCTGAATTAGCAATTGATAAACTAAAATACGAATTTAAACAAGGAAAAAAGCCAGAAAATAATCGTAAAACTTTTCAAGAAGTATATTTAGATTGGGATAAAGATTATAAAGAATCTGGCGTTAAAATGAGTACGTATTCAAAAACAGAAGGGTATTTTAAAAATCATATCCTTCCCTATTTCGGGGATAAAAAAGTGGCAAAAATTACTGTACGCCACTGCGAAGAATTTGGATTAAATTTAAAAAAGAGCTTGAAATATTTTCACCATATTATTAATTACGCAAAAGACGTACTTGATACTGCAACAAGATATGATTATATTCATGTAAACCCTTTCGATAAAATGAAAAAATATCCAAAGGAAGGCAAACATATTAAAATTAATAATTATTTAGAAACAGACGAATTAAAACGATTATTAGATTATGCTTCAAATGATAATTGGGAATCATACACGCTTTTACGATTATTAGCATTGACAGGTATTCGTAAAGGAGAGATGCGTATTTTAACCTGGTCTGATTTAGACTTCGAAAAAAAATTACTAAAAATCTATGGGGCTTACTCCTATTCAAAACATAATCACGGCAATAATATAAGCTCAACGAAAACAGACCTAGATCGAGAAATTCTCTTAGATGATATGACTTTAAAAGTATTAAAAAAATGGAAAAAAGAACAACTGTTACGCCTTCAAATGCTAGGTCTAACACCTAAGCAAGCCGAAGATCAACTTATTTTTAGTAATACTAAAAACAAGATTGTGAAAGATAACTATGCAAACAATTTTTTCAGTAATTATCTAGAAATTTTGAACATCCGTCATTTCGGAGTGCATGGTTTGCGTCACACTCATGCTACACATTTATTAGAAGCAAACCCTCATTCTGAAGGTATTCGAACTGACGGGGAAAAACAGCGATTAGGTCATACAGGCAAACAAGATACAACTAGCAAATATTATCGTCATATAACTTATCCGATTATGGAGTATACATTAGAGAGATATACTGAATATTTAAATTCTAAAGGCATTTATTAAGAGGATTAGAATAATGGAACAATATAAGAATATCGATTAATTTTCAATCATTTAGAATGTCAATCCTCTCACCAGAGAGCGTTTGTGCTATGAGAAAAATATAGACGCTCTGCATATAAATGATACTTGGTTAATTAACACTAAATACAGTCCACTTCTAACTTTTTATGTATTTGTTAGACAAGCTGGTTAGTGAATTCAATGAGTTAGGAGCATCATTCATTTATATAATGCATTTAAATCTAAAAGATAAAATAAATGATATGCCGTTATTTTAACTAAAAATACTACAGCAAGAATACAGTATGCTGAATTAGCGCAATTATGTTACATTCGCTATTTATTAGGTTACCAAATTGAAACTGGTTGTTACCCTTTCTTTCTAAAGGACCGACGCTTAAAACTTTAATGTTTTAAGCGTTTTCTTATTTGCTGAAAAAGAATTTATTACATACAATAAACGTGTAGTATCTACTACATCCTTTAGTCTCCGTAAGCTAAAGGAGGAAATATAGTGAATCTTAAAACATATAAACTGCAAAATGGTGAGGTGCGCTATAAATTTCATATTTATATTGGAACCAATCCACTAACAGGTAAAGAAAAAACCACAACCCGTAGCGGGTTTAAATCGAAAAAAGAAGCGAAAGAAGCGTATTTGACGTTACAACAAGAAATCAAAAATGGCACATTCGGGAAAGTCGCCAAAGACACTTATCGCGAGGTGTACGATTTATGGATTGAAAACTATGAAAACACAGTAGAAGACAGCACTTTTCTAAAAACTACTCGAATTTTTCAAAATCATATTTTACCCGCATTTGGAGATTACCGAATCGCTAATATTGATACAGCGATTTGTCAAAAACACGTTAACCAATGGGCTAAAAAGCTAGAGCGTTTTCGCATGGTAAAAAATTATGCTGCATTAGTAATGAAATACGCTATGAAGCATGGAATCCTCGAAAAAAATCCTTTTGAACTTGTTGAATTGCCTGTTATTAAAAAGAAAATTAATTTAGATGATGACGATGAGGAATTTGAAAACTTTTATACGCGTGAGCAGCTTCTTGAGTTTCTTACTTGTTTAGAGATTGATAAAAATATAAAGCGAATCGCTGTATTCTATCTACTAGCTTTTTCGGGAATGCGCAAAGGAGAAGCATTTGCACTTCGCTGGAACGATATTAATTTTGAAGAAAATGAAATTCGAATTAATAAAGCGGTTAAGAGAGGTAAGAATGGGTTATATTTAGGTCCTACTAAAAATGGGGATCCGCGAACGATTAAAATTGATGGGAAGACATTACAGTATTTAGCTGCGTGGAAAGAAGAACAAGCCAAACTTTTCAAAGCAAATGGAATTAATACAAATACTAAAAAGCAGCTTGTTTTCTCAAATGTTTATAATGGTATTCAAGATCCAAATAAAACCGTTCAATGGCTAACCCCTTTTTTAGAAAAGCATAGTCTTGAACACATTACCGCTCATGGATTACGGCATACACACTGCTCCTTACTATTTGAAGCTGGTGCATCTATTAAAGAAGTTCAATTTCGTCTAGGGCATCGTGATGTCAAAACTACTTTAGATGTCTATGCACACGTAACTAAAAAAGCAAAATCTGAAACGATTGATAAATTCACTAATTTCTTAAATGAAAATGATCCAATTGCCAAAGGACTAACAAAGGATTAACAAAGGGTAATAAGGTTTTTAATAAGGATTCAATACCACTCAGTACAACTCAAAAACATAAAAAAAGCGCCACAAACGTTGTTATATCAACGTTTATGACACTCAGTGAAATTCAGTACATTTCACAGTATGGAGACGGCGGGAGTCGAACCCGCGTCCAGAAACTCCAATACTTCAGCTTCTACGCGTGTAGTTTGCCTATTTACGATTCACGTAACATTATGCCGACAAACAGGCGTCCTGTACGCTAACCTGGAAATCTCTTGCCGATGACTCAGGTGGCACCATCGACCGTATCCCACTAAAGTTGGGCCCCACGTTCTCTACATGGGCGATAGAGAGGCAGAGCGCTTACGAGCTTACGCTGCGAAAGCTAAGTTTTGTTGTTTGCCAGTTATTATATAACTGTCGTTGATGACGGAGCCGAGCCCTCCGACGCGCGACCAAAGCTTGAACCATCCCTGTCGAATCCGTAACGTCCCCTTGAATATGAAGCGAAGCGGCTTGGCCTCGTTCAAACAAAGAGCTAGAATTGCTTCTAGTACGGTGGGAGCTTAAAAGTACGCTTCCATGAAATCTGGCAATCAGTAATACATATTATAAAACAAAATGAGAGAGAGTTCAAGTGTACCGCTTTAATAGAAAAAATTGGCTTCGCTATAAATACTATCCGCCAGATTAAGTCTGCTATCCACCACTTTTCAACCTCTATCCGTCACTTTCGCCATTCTATCCGCCAAACTCGCTCGCCCCACCCAACAACGAAAAAACTCACCGCTATCCGCAGTGAGCTTTCTCTAAATCTATTAATATTGATTTTTTGCTTTGAAGGCACGTTCCATCTCGCGTTTGGCTTCTTTTTTGCGCATGTCGCTACGCTTGTCGTAATCTTTTTTCCCTTTACCAATGCCGATTAGGAGCTTGGCGTAGCCATCCTTGATGTACATTTTCAGTGGAACGATTGTGTAGCCGTCACGTTTTACGGCACCGACTAGCTCGCCGATTTGCTTTTTGTGGAGCAGCAGCTTGCGGGTGCGTAGTGGATCGTGATTGAAGCGGTTGCCTTGTTCAAAGGCGCTAACGTGCATATTGTTGATCCATGCTTCGCCATTGCGGACGCGGACAAAGGAGTCTTTCAGTTGAACTTTGCCTGCACGGATGGATTTGATTTCTGTACCTGTTAGGACCATGCCTGCTTCGATTGTTTCTTCGATGAAGTAGTCGTGGCCTGCTTTTTTGTTTTGTGCTAATACTTTACCAGAACCTTTTGCCATATCTTTCACCCTCTACTTAAAAGGTTGAGCTTAAGCGAAAGCACCCTTTCAATGGATACTTTCGCTTAGGCTTATTTACGTTTTGTTTTTTTCTTTTTGCCTTTTTTGGCAATGCCCTCATAGAACTTTTGCTTTTGCTTCACGCGTTTTTTTGGACCTGGGCTTGAGTCATCTTTGCGGCGTCCACGTGGATCACGGTCACTTTCGCGTCGTTCACCTTGCTTTGATGAGCTACGAGTTCCACGATCATCCTCTTGACGGCCGCCTCTACGATTGCCACCACGTCCGCCTTTTTCCTCATCATTGCGTGTGCTTCGGCGACTGCGTCCACCTTTGTTATCGCTGTAATTTTTACGTGCATGAATAACAGTTGGTGCTGCTTTGCGTGTTCGTCCATATGAAGTTACCATTCCAACGATTTCAAAGTCAATGGATGACTCCTCAATAATGACATTTGCCACACGAACTGTCACTTCATCCCCAATACGGAATTGGCGATTTGTTCGTTCCCCGATCATAATCATTTGACGATCATCGAAGCGGTAGTAATCATCAGTCATATTACTAATATGGACAAGTCCTTCGATGGTGTTTGGTAGCTCCACGAAAATACCGAAGTTTGTAATGGATGAAACAATTCCTTCGAATTCTTCGCCAATTTTGTCGGACATATATTGTGCTTTTTTCAGTGCGTCTGTATCACGTTCTGCATCAACAGCACGACGTTCACGCTCAGATGTGTGGTCAGCAATTTCATCCATTGCCATACTCCACTGTGCAATGGTTTCTCTCGATGTATCCTTGTTAATTAAATACGTACGAATTAAACGGTGTACAACTAAGTCAGGATAACGACGAATTGGTGATGTGAAGTGTGTATAGAAATCCGTTGATAAGCCAAAGTGTCCAAGACTTTCTGGGTAGTACTTCGCCTGCTGCATTGAACGTAGGAGCATCGTTGAGATAACAGGCTCCTCTGGCATACCTTCAATTGCCTTCAAAACATCCTGTAATGCCTTAGGATGAACGGTATTACCAGTACCTTTAATTAAAATCCCGAAATTCGTGACAAATTCAAAGAAGCGTTGAAGCTTTTCAGGCTTTGGATCTTCGTGAATACGGTATAGAAACGGTACATTCATCCAGTGGAAGTGCTCTGCCACTGTTTCATTGGCAGCTAGCATGAAATCTTCAATTAATTTCTCCGCTACTGTTCGTTCACGTAATTCAATATCAACGGGCCATCCTTCTTCGTTTACGATCACCTTGGATTCTTTGAAGTCAAAGTCAATAGCTCCTCGCATTTCGCGTTTACGGCGTAAAATACCAGATAGCTCAGCCATGTTTTTAAACATTGGAACAAGTGGCTCATAGCGTTTAATTAATGCCTCATCCTGCTCCTCTAAAATCTTGTAAACGTCCTTATACGTCATACGCTCAGTCGTTTTAATGACACTTTGGAAAATTTCGTGTGCAACCACATTACCATTCGCATCAATAATCATTTCACAGGATAGTGTTAAACGGTCAACCTGTGGATTTAATGAACAAATGCCGTTTGATAAACGATGTGGAATCATTGGAATGACACGGTCTGTTAAATAAACACTTGTCGCACGATCGTAAGCTTCAATGTCAATGACTGAGCCTTGCGTTACATAATAACTTACGTCTGCAATATGTACGCCAAGCTTATACGTACCATCTACATTTTTCGTTACGGTTACTGCATCATCTAAATCCTTTGCATCTGCCCCATCAATTGTCACAATCGTTTCATGACGTAAATCACGACGACCTACTAAATCGGCCTCGGTAATTTCATCTGGTACACGCTGTGCAGCAGCAATGACTTCATCTGGGAATTCAGGTGGAATGTCATGCTTATATAAAATGGATAAAATGTCCACACCTGGATCATTTTTATGCCCTAAAATTTTTGTAATATAGCCTGTAGCGGATTTTAAATCCTCTGGCCATGTTGCTACCTCAACAACAACCTTATGTCCATCGACAGCTCCTAATGTATCTCCTTTGGCAATAAAGATATCCATTGGTAGCTTTTTATCGTCTAGGACAACAAAGCCGAAGCCACGGTTAGCCTGAAATGTGCCGACAAAGCTTGTTTGACCGCGCTCAACGACCTTTGTAACCGTACCCTCACGTCGATCACCAAATGATTCCTTTAAAACACGAATCAGAACGATGTCTCCGTTAATGGCACCGTTAATTTCATGCGGCGGAATGAACACATCATCCATGCCCTCGACATCAGGTGTCACGAAGCCAAAGCCCTTCGCATGTCCGATAAATTTACCTCTTAGCAAATTCATACGCTCTGGTAGGCCATAGCGATTGGAGCGAGAGCGTACAACTAAGCCTTGCCCTTCCATGCGGACAAGTGTTTTCACAAGCTCCTTGAACTCCTCCGCATCCTCAAAGCCGAATTCATCCTCGATTTCACCGACGGTTAGTGGTTTATAATCATCTTTGCTGAAAAAATCGAGTAAACGACTTTGTAGTGTATCTTTTTGATCTTTCATACATATTCCCTCCTTCATGAGAAAATCCTATTTATAATTATTGTGCCCAATTTAGGCTTTCTAAAAAGCGATAAATGTCCTCATGTAATTGATCTTTTTCTTGATCTAATGTAATAACATGTTTTGAGTTTTCATACCACTTGATGTGCTTTTCAAGTGACTCAGTTTGATTATATATAATGTTGGCAGATTCTGTCTCTATTACTTCATCATTTGTAGCTTGTACGACGAAAATAGGCGCGTAAATCATGTCAATTTCTTGACGAGTGCGAGCTATAAATTCTCGTAGCTGCTGTAGAGATGGCATGCCTTTGTCAGCAATGCTTGCAACTTCAGCTTCAATTTGCTCTTCCTGTTTCCCTTGGAACTTTTTATAGTCCCTTGCATATTTCAAGACACCCTCAAACATAACGTCGGTTGTACGCATTGTCATAGGGGCACACATTGTCACAATTCCTTTAACAGGATTATTTAATGCAACGTTTAATGCCATAACACCGCCTAATGAAAGGCCAGCAACGGCTATTTCCTGATAGCCAGCATCCTGTAACTGTTTGTAGGCGGCAATAACATCCTGCCACCAGTCTGCTGGACCTGTTGTGATTAGTTCTTCTGGTTCCACACCGTGACCTTTATAGTGAGGTGCTAATGTAGTATACCCTTTTTTCTCTAAAAATCTACCAAGCATTCGTACGTCTGCAGAGCTTCCTGTGAAGCCGTGTAATAATAAAACAGCACGTGGTCCTGCCTGAAAGAAAAATGGCTGTGATAATGATTTGTTCACTGTAAGCACTCCTTCATTCTAAAACACTTATACATACTATACCCATTCTCGTCATCTCAATGATGCCCAGCGGATGACATTGGTTATTGCATTACCATTCATTTATTACTCCAGAGAGAGAATTTACCATTTAACAATGATAAAAGAAAACGCCCAACCAATTCGGTTAGGCGATATATCTTCAACTATTAGATTTTTGTAATAGCGATTGCTAATAAAAAGAACACTATAGCTAACACAATTGTTGCACGGTGAAGGATTAAATCCATACCACGTGCTTTTTGCTTTCCAAATAGTTGCTCAGCTCCACCCGAGATGGCACCTGATAAGCCTGCACTTTTACTAGATTGAAGTAATACCACAACGATTAACGCTAATGATACGATAACTAATGAAACTAATACTACTGTATGCATTTACTGCACCTCCCGAACTTTGAAACATCACAACAGACTACATTATAACAAAAAAAGGTTACGATGACAAACTTCGCTTTATGTTTTGCTGGAAATTTTCCGCCTCATGCTTCCATCCTTGTCGACTTATGCTACTATTTGTGGATGTCACTCCCTATAAATTAAACTATAATGGCAAAAATGAATTTTTTTGGAGGGTGGGAAAATGAATAAAAAAATAGCAGCGCTGCTTGTGCTATGCTGCATGATTCCGTTTCTTACTGCATGCTCAAAGGCCATTGACCTACTTCTTGAGGAAGAGGATGTAACAACTACGACCTTAGCAGAAGAAACAGAGAATGATATGAAGAAGCCAGAAAGTAAAGCGTTATCTGCCTCTTTTTCACCTAATGATCTTTTTTCAACCTCATTATTTAAGGATGATCCTGCCTTACTACAATTCACTAAAAAAGTCGAAAAACAAGTAGCAAAGTTTGAACAGCACTTTGAAGTCCCTTATACCGGGAAGCTACACTTCGAAGATTTTGAGGTGCAGCTGAATGACTTAAATAGCCTGCTTTCTTTCGTTGATCCCTATACAGCTGGTTATTTTCTTACTTATGAATGGACGGCTTGGGAAACCGAGGATGGCTATTTGGTAGAGTTGTCGATTGATTACTTAACAGATGCCAAAAAGGAGCAAAAGGTCGATCAATATGTAGAGGCTTTTGCTGACCAGTATATTACGACAGATATGACAGATTTTGAACGTGCTAAAATCATTAATGATACGGTCGTACAGTTAGCCACTTATACAGAACAAGGCTCTACTGAGGGACAAACGGTTTTTGAGCTGATAGACGAGGAAACTGCGGTATGTCAAGCCTATGCTCTACTAGCTTATCGCCTACTATTAGCATCGGATGTAGAAGCTAAATACGTATATGGCTATAGTGAGGATCAGCTGCATGCTTGGAATTTAGTCAGTATCGATGGCAATTGGTATCATCTTGATACAACGTGGAATGATGTGGATTCAGCGGAGCCTTATGCGATTTCCTATGAATACTTTTTAGTCAGTGATGAAAAACTAAGCCAAGATCATTTATGGGTAAATGAAAATTATTTTACTGCTACAAATAACAATTATGATTTTATGCATGATATGTGGTATGCCAATACTGTGGATGATGTGATTTATTATAATAGTATCAATGATAATATGGTCTATTCCTATAATTTAGACACAAATGAAAACAATCAAATTACAGAAACGGCATGCTATTATTTAGCTACTTATGATGATTTCATTTATTGCAGTGACTATGACAATGCCGGTTATTTAACAAAAATTAATGTCCAGGACGGCTCCGAAGAAGTCTTATTTGAAGATGAAGTCCTCAACTTGTACATTGAAGAAGACATTTTATATTATGAAACAATTGATGGCGCACAACATCAGGAAAATTTGTAATGCCCCAAAAGAATCTGTGTGACTTTTACACAGATTCTTTCCTTCCCCAATATTTACATAATTACCATATTCCATTAACAAACCTTTAACGCTAGCTTTACACCATTCCTTTACACTTACAATTGAATTCACCTAAAGGAGGAAAATCATGAAATACGCAAAAAAATGGACTTCATTGTTCTTAGCAAGTGCAGTGACTTTATCCGCAGTTAGTATCCCACAGCAAGAGGTACATGCAGCCGAAGTAAAGAAACCGACAAATGTCATTATGCTTGTGATGGATGGTAGCAGTAATAATGCTGTCACCCTTTCTCGCTGGTATAAAGGTGAAAGCCTAGCAATGGATGAAATTTTATCGGGTGCTATGCGCACATATTCTGCTGAATCTGCCATTACCGATTCCGCGCCTGCTGCGACAGCATTAGCAACTGGGCATAAATCGAACGATAAATATATAGGTGTGCTGCCCTCTGTGATCAACTCCCCTGGATTAACGCAAATCGCTAAGGAAGATGCCTTCCGACCTGTAGCCAATGTGCTAGAAGGAGCTAAACTGCAAGGTAAGGCTACTGGATTAATTTCTACTTCCGAAATTCAACATGCTACACCAGCTGGTTTTTCTGCACATGTCAACAATAGAAGTCAATATGGGGATATAGCAGAGCAGCAGGTTTATCAAAATATTGATGTTGTCTTAGGTGGTGGACTGGAATCACTATCACCAGGCACATCGAAAAACGCTCGTCAAGATGGCGAGGATTTAATCAAAGTTTTGAATGAAAAAAACTATGATCTCGTTAAAACGCGCGATGAGCTATTTAACAGTCAATCCTCAAAAATTTGGGGAAGCTTTGCGCCAAGTGCACTTGCTTATGATTTAGATCGTGCTAAAACAAGAGCATCTGAGCCTACACTTGCTGAAATGACAAATAAAGCAATCAATACGCTGAAAAAGGATGAGGATGGCTTCTTCCTCTTTGTAGAAGGTAGTAAGGTTGACTGGGCTGCACATGCCAACGATACTATTGGTATCATTAGCGATATTTTATCATTCGATGATGCAGTGAAAGAAGCGGTTGATTTTGCGAAGGAAGATGGTAATACTTTAGTCATCGCAGTAACTGATCATGGAAATAGTGGCATTACGATGGGGAACGCTAATACAACTAGTACCTATTCCAGCATTCCAGTCTCTGCGTACATCGACCCGTTAAAAAAAGCTACAATGACCATTGAAGGAGCTTTAAGCCAACTAAAAGAAGATCGCTCGAATTTAGTTGAGGTCGCTGCTCTTTATGGCTTAGATTCATTAACGGAGGACGAGCTTAAAACATTACAGTCTGCTAAAGACTTAGGCAATGAAATGGTAAAAATGCTAGCCAATCGTGCAAACATTGGTTATACAACAGGTGGCCATACGGGTGAAGATGTATTCTTATATTCATTTGGTCCTTCTAAATTGACAGGATTAGTAGAAAACACTGATTTAGCCCATACAATGGCACGCTTTATGGGCTTTGACTTAAACACATTAACAAATGAATTATATGTGCCTGCAACGAAGGCATTTACGGAAAAAGGATTTACAACAAAAATTGACTTATCGAATAAAGAAAACCCAACATTTATTGCACAAAAAGCAGATGTTACAGTGAAAATTCCAGTCAATAAAAACACGATGATCTATGAACAAACTTCAACAAACACGGCAAAGACTCATACATTTGATACAATCAATGTCTACAATGGCTCTGAATTTTATATATCTAAAAAAGTTATTAATGAAGTGAAATAAAAATAATAGCGCGAACATAAGTTGAGATTATTCCCTTATGTTCGTGCTTTTTTTACATAAGTAAACCAGCCAATAATTTGTAAACTCTACGTATCCCCCCAAAACCTTAAATTTACCTTAAATTAATCTTATGATTTACTGAATTCATCTTAATTCAGCAACATTTTTCTCCACATTCCGTCAAATCAGTGTTAAAAACATAAGGTAAGGATTTTTAACTAGTAAATTACTATTTTTTGAAAGTTTAATCCTATACTTTTTTTCATTGGAGGTGGACAAATGCAATCCATCAAAAATAATGAGTATCTACGCTTTATTGGCTTCACGTTGTTTTATTTGATTGTTTTGGTACTGTTGTTTCTTATACATGGCTTCCATGATATGAACGCTGGACCATTTATATATACGGAATTTTAAATAAAGGAGATTAAAATATGTTAAGTATTTTGGCAGCTATTGAACGTGTGGCCCTCCAGCAGCCACAAAAAACTGCTTATCAGACTCACAATGCCTCCTTAACTTATAGTGAGCTTTGGCATTTATCGGATCGTCTTGCCGATTATTTAATGAAGCTTAAGTTGCGGAGACAACAGCCTATTGTCATTTATGGACATATGTCCCCCCTACAAATTGTTGCGTTTATCGGAGCTGTAAAAGCTGGCCATCCATATGTGCCTGTTGATTCGTCAACACCATCAGAAAGATTACAGCTCATTACAGAAGCTTCTGGAGCAGGTTTAGTATTGACAACAGAGCTATTACAGATGCCGTTGAACCTGCCAGTTATGGCAGTGCATGATATTCTGGATGCCTCCTCAAAGGACGTGATCCTATCATCCGCAACATGGGTTCGAGATGAGGATATCCATTATATTATTTACACTTCTGGTTCAACCGGTCAACCAAAAGGGGTACAAATAACAGCTAGTAATCTAACACACTTTGTTAGGTGGATGCAGGAACACTTCCCTTTACAGCAAGACGGCGTATTTTTAAATCAAGCACCTTATTCCTTTGATTTATCTGTTATGGATCTCTACCCAGCTCTTGTTGGTGGACACACGCTTTATGCGATTACACAGCAAGAAATTGCTAATCCAAAAGCATTGTTTGATTCATTAGCGATGTCAAATACTCGTGTATGGACTTCTACACCTTCCTTTGCCAAGATGTGTTTGATGAACAAAGAATGGGATCAAAAACTCATGCCTGCATTGGATACTTTTTTATTTTGCGGAGAGGTTTTACCGATAGCGGTATGTAACGAGTTAATGCTTCGTTTTCCACAGGCAACAATTTATAATTTATATGGTCCTACAGAAACAACCGTCGCTGTATCCTATGTAAAAGTAACAAAAGAGCTAGCAGCACACTTCGAACAATTACCAATTGCCCCTATAACGGAGCCAAACGTTTCTGTAGCAGAAGATGGAGAAATTATTATTTCAGGGCCAACCGTTAGCGCAGGGTATTTGGGAGCGCCTGAATTAACAGCGAAGGCTTTCCCGATCGTGGATGGCGATCGCATCTATCAAACTGGTGATATAGGCTATGAGCAGGATGGTTATTTGTTCTTTTCAGGTCGTAAGGATTTCCAAGTGAAATTACATGGCTATCGTTTAGAGATTGAAGAGATTGAAAAACAAATCAATAACCTGCCACCTGTTTCAAGTTGTGTTGTTGTACCTGTTTATAAAGAGAAGGAAATCATTTCTCTTAGTGCCCATATTGTTTTACGTGAGCCATTAACAGGAGCAGCCTTCAAAACGACAAAGCAATTGAAGGCACTTTTATCGGCGTACTTACCTGCCTATATGATACCGAAAACGTTTAAATATATGGACGCTTTACCACTAAATCCAAATGGTAAGGTAGATCGTAAAGGATTGGCGGTTATGGAGACAGTATGACGCCTTATGGAAATATAGCATTTTTTGTGATCATCGGACTTTTATTACTACCTACCATCCTCCTAGGGTTACGAGGCAAATCTTCGAAACGTTATAATCTTTTTATATCGGTCATTGTCTTAGCATTAATCTTCGGACATTCATTGAATGGGACCATCTCGCTCGTATTATTTACTGTCTTTCAGGTAGTACTTATTGTGGCTTATCAGCGTTACCGACTTCAGCAAAATAGCGGAACCATTTTTATAATAGCAGTGCTTTTATCCATATTACCCCTGATTCTTGTGAAGGTTTTGCCGATTCTCGGGTTACATCATTTATTTGGCTTCCTTGGTGTATCCTACATTACGTTTAAAGCGGTGCAAATGATTTTAGAAACTCGTGATGGCTTGATGAAAGAGAAAATTTCGGTAGTAGAGCTAGTCTATTTCTTATTATTCTTTCCTACCGTATCATCGGGACCTATTGATCGTTGGCGTCGTTTTACAAAGGATTTTCATACCGTACCTTCCTCGGAGGATTACCAAAAGCTGCTATTGAGTGGCATTAACTATATTTTTGTCGGCTTTTTATATAAGTTTATTTTGGCTTATTTAATTTACAACTACACGCTTATTTATTTGCCTAACCATACGTATAACTATTTGACACCCTTTCAGGGACAGCTAGCGTATATGTATATGTATAGCTTTTACTTATTCTTTGATTTCGCTGGCTACAGTGCATTTGCTGTTGGTGTGAGCCGGATAATGGGTATCCAAACACCGATTAACTTTAATCGCCCTTTCGCCAGCCGCAATATTAAAGATTTTTGGAATCGTTGGCATATGAGCCTTTCCTTCTGGTTTAGGGATTATGTCTATATGCGCTTTGTCCTTTGGATGACAAAGAAAAAATGGCTAAAAAATAAATTTGCTATTTCGTATATAGGCTTCTTTTTACTATTCTTTTTAATGGGTATTTGGCATGGTCTGGAATGGCACTTTGTGGTCTATGGACTCTATCATGCCCTATTGATTATCAGCTTTGATAAATTTGAACGCTGGAATAAAAAGCATAAGCGTTGGCCAAAAAATAAATGGACGCATGCTATTGGCGTAATCATTACGTTTCATGCTGTATGCTTCGGCTTTTATATTTTTTCTGGCACATTATTTTAAACAAAGGGCTATAAGAGCCTGTTCACTAAAGGAGAATTATTAATGGATCAACAACAAGTTTTAGAAATGCTAGTCGAGTTATGTGAAGATGAAATTATTGTAGAAAATCCAGATATTGATTTATTTGAAGAAGGTTTACTAGATTCGTTTGGGACAATTAATTTATTAGTTGAAATTGAAAACCGTTTTAATATTTCTGTCCCTATTACTGATTTCAATCGTGAAGAATGGAATACGCCTAATCGAATAGCAGGGAAATTAGCTGAAAGACAATGATCAAAAAAGGCTTTCTTTCTTTATTTATTGCATTTGCTCTTTTTACTGGCTTTGTCTTTTTTCCTAATGCTTGGATTAAAGCATGGATATCCAATGAGGATGTGGAGCAAGCCAAAACGAACATGTCTCCACTTGTATTTCAGGGCACATATTTACAGGAGCGAATGTTGCAGGAGCCTAATTCCATGCCACTTTATGGCTCCTCGGAATTAAACCGTTTTGATCCGTTCCATCCATACAATTATACGCGAGCAACTGATGCTCCGTATTCGACATTTATGATTGGGCGTGGAGGCATGCAGTCCATTACTCACTTCTTGAATTTCGCAGCACAAGAAAAGAATTTAAAGGATAAAAAAGTGGTCTTTATCATCTCCCCTCAGTGGTTTACAGAGAAGGGCATGGGTGAATTTCACTTTTCACCGAATTATTCCATGTTACATGCTTATGATTTAGCCTTTAATCAGGAGATGGATGCCAACCTTCGTAAAAGAGCAATGGAGCGCCTACTTGAATTTGATACTGTCAAACGAGATCGCCTCTTAAAGACCATGTACCAATATCAAATGTCTAACGGCAAGGAAAAACCAATTACTGGACGTATGGCCATGGTCGCGGGGCGTTTCCACAAGGAGTTACTAGAAAAGAAGGATTTATATTATTCCATTTTCCCACGTAAAGGTCATGCATTAAAAAGTAATGACAAGCTGATTGCCAATCAAAGCTTTGAGCAACAATTGCAGCATGCAGAGGCATATGGGGAGAATCGTGTATCCAACGACTATATGATTGAAGATCGCGCCTATCAGCGACTTGTAAATGCTAAATTTTCAAAGTTTAAAGATATACGAAAAAAAGAGGATTATACAAACTCTCCTGAATATGAGGATTTCCAACTAGTTATCGATGTTTTAAAGGATGCAGGTGCCAAACCACTATTCGTCTCCATTCCAGTTAATGGCTATTGGTATGATTATAATGGCTATCCTGAGGAACGTCGTCAAAAGTATTACGATAAAATGGAGCAAGTATTAAAGGATGCAAAGGTTGCCTATGTTGATTTTTCAGATCATGAATATGATCCTTACTTTATTATGGATACGATTCATATTGCCTGGAAGGGCTGGGTCTATCTCGATCAAGAACTAGATCAGCATTGGTCACAGCCATAACAATAGTCAGGACAGTCTAATATTAGTAGACTGTCTTTTCTTATTATCGTAAGAGACCTTTTATGTAAAGCGCCATTTGCTCACTTATATATCATTTAGGTTTTTCAATAGCTTCACTAAATTGTTGAACCTGCTCTGCCTGATCATTAGAGGCTGCTCCAATTTGCTCCATGCTTCCCATAAGTGCTTGAATATTACTCGTAATCGTTTTAGAGAGGTTTCAATTTGTTCTGTTGCTGTAGCTGTCTCACTAGAAAGCTTCCTTACCTCTTTGAAACCTGCACCGTATTGGCCTGCCATGCCGCTTCACGTTAATCTTTTTTATATGTTAAAATGCCTCAAAGTTAATTCAAACTTTGAGGCATTTTTTGAAATTCGTCTATTTAGCTTTCGCAAAATGGTATTCAATATAAGTCATATTCTAAATTGTGTTGAATATAAGCTTGCTCTTCTGATGGAGTTAATAGACGAATTGCTTTCCCTGAAGCTTCTTCATCGCCGCCTTGCATTTCCCATATGGAATTGTGGTCGTCAACTGCATTTGAAAAATCACCCTTCGACCATCTTTCCAATATTGAAATGTAAAGCTCTTTATATTTATAATTGCTTTCTTTGGCTATAGCTAACAATCGGTCAACCTTTTCTTGTGTTATTTGCTCGTGACCCCATTTTATTTCCGCTTCAACCTTCTGATGAGACATACTATGAATGGTTTCGTTCATTTTGTGTTCTATTAAGTCATCTGGATATATTTCATTTTCTTTTTTTAGAACAGTTCCATCCTTAGAAGTTACTTCAACATATCCAGCGATTGTTTTTTCTTCCTCGGGAGTAGATTTATTCATATGCTCAGTGAATTTGATGTAACCAAATGCTCCACCGAAAATAATTAATATTACAATGATACTAATAACCGATTTGGTTTTTCTCTTCATGTTATTACCCCTCAGTAATTTTTTATCATTATGTAAATATGGTTGATATTAGTTAATTAGGTTAAATAATAACAGAATGTTGTAATAGGTTTCAATGAATAGATACTTAATGTCCACCGCTTTCGGTTGTTCTAATTGAATAAGCTTACTCTGTAATTAGATAAGTAACTAAAAAACCCCCAATCTACAAGTGTTTATCACACTTATAAATCAGAGGTTGAAGCAATACATAAGCCTAAATGTACAACATGGTTCAAATATAAAAGCTGTGTATTACTAAATTCAAAGTATTTTCTCTTCAATCAAATACTTATTTTAAGTTATAGAATGAATTTAAACCAAGATACTCTGCTGTTGAACCAAGTTGATCTTCGATGCGAAGAAGTTGGTTGTATTTAGCTACACGGTCTGTACGTGATGGAGCACCTGTTTTAATTTGACCAGCATTTGTTGCAACAGCGATATCAGCAATTGTCGCATCTTCTGATTCACCAGAACGGTGAGAAATAACCGCTGTGTAGCCTGCACGTTTCGCCATTTCGATCGCTTCAAATGTTTCAGTTAACGTACCGATTTGGTTTACTTTGATAAGGATGGCATTTCCTACGCCTTGCTCAATACCTGCTGATAATTTTTTCGTATTTGTTACAAATAGGTCATCACCTACTAATTGTACGCGATTGCCGATACGGTCTGTTAATAGCTTGTGTCCAGCCCAGTCGTTTTCGTCTAAGCCATCTTCAATTGAAATGATTGGGTATTTATTTGTTAACTCTTCGTACCAATCTACCATTTCCTCAGAAGTTTTGACAACACCTTCACCATCTAAGTGGTATTTGCCATCTTCTTTATTGAATAGTTCAGAGGATGCTACGTCCATTGCAAGTTTCACTTCGTCACCTGGTTTGTAGCCTGCTTTTTCAATCGCTTCTAAGATCACTGTAATTGCTTCTTCGTTAGAGCCTAGGTTTGGTGCAAAACCACCTTCATCACCTACTGCTGTGTTGTAGCCTTTTGCTTTTAGAACAGCTTTTAGGCTATGGAAGATCTCAGCGCCAATACGTAATGCATGACGGAATGATTCTGCACCAACAGGCATAACCATGAATTCCTGAATGTCTACATTGTTATCAGCGTGAGCACCACCGTTTAGGATGTTCATCATTGGTACTGGTAATTGCTTAGAATTGAACCCACCAAGATATTGATAAAGAGGTACATCTAAATAATCTGCCGCAGCATGTGCAACTGCCATGGATACACCTAGAATTGCGTTGGCACCAAGCTTGCCTTTGTTTTCTGTGCCATCTAGCTCGATTAAAGCTTTGTCGATGACTACTTGATCAAGAACAGAATAGTTACCTTCTAATTCTTCCGCAATAATTGTGTTTACATTTTCAACTGCTTTTAATACACCTTTGCCTAGGTAACGAGATTTGTCACCATCGCGTAATTCTACCGCTTCGTATTCACCTGTTGATGCACCTGATGGTACGATTGCGCGGCCAAATGCGCCTGATTCTGTAAATACTTCAACCTCTACTGTTGGGTTCCCACGTGAGTCTAAAACTTCGCGCGCATAAACTTGTGTAATAAATGGCATAATTAATTCTCCTCTTTTTCAATTAATGATTGTCCTGTCATTTCAGTAGGCTGTGACACCTCTAATAATTCTAACATGGTTGGCGCTAAATCGGCTAAAATACCACCATTTCTTAACATTATATTTGGTTTTGTCACAATTACTGGAACAGGATTTGTTGTATGAGCTGTCATTGGCTCACCTGCTAAAGTTAACACTTCATCAGAGTTGCCATGGTCAGCTGTAATAATAGCTGCGCCACCTTTTGCAAGGAGTGCGTCTACTACTTTCCCTAAGCATTCATCTACTGCTTCAATGGCTTTAATTGTTGGCTCCAGCATTCCACTATGACCAACCATATCAGGGTTGGCAAAGTTAAGAATAATGCCATCAAATTTTTCAGCCGCAATTTCTGCAAGTAAGGCTTCTGTCACCTCATAGGCAGACATTTCAGGTTTTAAATCGTATGTCGCCACCTTGGGAGAAGCAATTAAAATACGTTCCTCACCAGGGAATTTTTCCTCACGTCCACCACTCATAAAGAATGTAACATGTGGATATTTTTCAGTTTCCGCAATCCGCAACTGTGTTTTCCCATTCGTCGCTAATACTTCACCAATTGTATTTTTCAAGTTGTCATTTTCATAAGCAACCTGAGCGTTGACTTCATCACTATAGTGTGTGAAGGACACAAATTTTAAATTCTTTGGATGATTTGCAGATATAGCAAAGCCATCGAATGCTCCATTTGTAAAAACTGTTGACAGCTGAATGGCACGATCGGGACGGAAGTTAAAGAAAATCACTGCATCATGATCGCCAATTGTTGCTACTGGCTCACCATGCTCTTGAATGCTAAATGGGATGACAAATTCATCTGTTACCTCACGCTCATAGGATGCTGCTACACCACTTTTAGCACTTTCTGCTGTTTGACCGACGCCATCCACCAGTACATTGTAAGTCAGTGCCACACGATCCCAACGTTTATCGCGATCCATTGCATAGTAACGTCCATGAATAGAAGCAAATTGCCCTATGCCTATTTCAGCCATTTGCTTTTCCGTTTCTTCGATATAGTCTAATGCTGTTGTTGGACCAACATCACGACCATCTAAGAAGCCATGTATATAAACTTCCTCTAATCCTTGCTGTTTAGCTAGCTTTAATAGTGCAAACATATGCTCATAATGACTATGAACACCACCGTCTGATAATAAGCCCATAACATGTAGCTTTGACTGATGAGCTTTCACATGTGCTACTGCATCTAAAAAGGCTTGATTCGTGAAGAAATCTCCATCACGAATAGATTTATTTAAGCGTGTTAAGCTTTGATAGACGATACGTCCTGCACCGATATTTAAGTGCCCCACCTCAGAATTCCCCATCTGTCCTTCAGGTAATCCAACGGCTTCTCCCGCTGCTGTTAATGTCGCATGAGGAAATTGATGCCAATATCGATCAAAATTTGGCTTATTGGCCTGTGCTACTGCATTCCCGAATGTTTCATCTCGAAATGCAAAGCCATCTAAAATAATTAATGCTACTGGCTTTTTAGGCATTTGCTGCCGCCTCCAATAATGTTAAATAAGATTCTGGTTGTAAGCTTGCTCCACCAACTAAAGCACCATCAATATGTTCTTTGGATAAAAGCTCCTGAATGTTATCAGGCTTAACACTGCCACCATATTGAATGCGCAAGGCATTCGCAGTTTCAGCATTATATAGCTCTTCTACTACTGCTCGAATCGCTCCGCATACTTGATTTGCATCGTCTGCCGTAGCCGTTTTACCAGTACCAATCGCCCAAATCGGTTCATACGCAATGACCATGTGCTCTACTTGCTGTGCTTCAAACCCAGCAAGTGCTGCTTTAATTTGACCAGCCACTTTTTGCTCTGTTGTGCCTGCTTCACGTTCTTCTAGTGTTTCGCCACAGCAAATAATAGGTACGATAGTATGTGCAAGTGCTGCTGCTACCTTCTTATTAATCGCTTCATCTGTTTCATTGTAGTATTCGCGACGTTCAGAGTGTCCTAAAATGACATAGTCAACATCCACACTTGCTAGCTGTGCTGGACTAATTTCACCCGTAAAAGCACCTTCATTTTCATAGTGCATAGTTTGTGCACCAATTGCCAGCTCTGACTCACTAGCAACTTGCACAAGTGTAGGTAGGTAAAGAGCTGGTGCGCAAATAACAGCATCTACTTTGTCATTGGAAGGAAGTTTTTCTTGTACAGCATCTACAAACTGAATAGCCTCTTCAAATGTTTTAAACATTTTCCAGTTACCTGCAATAATTGGTTTACGCATCATTTTGCCTCCGATTAGCTTATTTATCGTTTAGTGCTACAATCCCTGGAAGCTCTTTGCCTTCCATTAATTCTAAGGAAGCACCACCACCTGTAGAAATATGATCCATCTTATCTGCTACTTCAAATTTTTCAACTGCTGCAGCTGAATCACCGCCACCGATTACTGTGTAGCCAGCTGTTGTTGCCATTGCATCAGCAACTGTTTTTGTGCCGTTTGCAAATTTGTCCATTTCAAAGACACCCATTGGTCCATTCCAAATGATTAATTTAGAGTTTTTGATAACTTCTGCATAGTTTGCAGCCGTTTTAGGTCCAATATCTAGACCCATCCAATCAGCTGGAATAGCATCTACATCAACGATTTGTGTTTCAGCATCCTGTGAAAATTCATTTGCCACAACAGCATCGACTGGCATATGTAATTGCACACCTTTTGCTTTTGCCTTCTCAATAAAGGACTTTGCTAGCTCAATTTTATCTTCCTCTAGCAATGATTTACCGATATCGTGGCCTTGTGCCTTAATAAATGTAAAGGATAAACCACCACCGATAATTAAGTGATCTACTTTTTCTAAAAGGCTTTCAATAACACCAATTTTATCTTTTACTTTGGCACCACCAATAATGGCTGTAAACGGATGCTCAGGGTTAGACAATGCCTTACCTAGTACATCTAATTCCTTTTGCATTAAGAATCCAGATACAGCTGGAATATGCTTAGCAATTCCTTCTGTAGAAGCATGAGCTCGGTGGGCTGCACCAAAAGCATCATTAACATAAATATCTGCTAGCTGAGCAAATTGCTGTGCTAATGTAGGATCATTTTTCTCTTCACCAGCATGGAAGCGTACATTTTCAAGCAGTAGAATATCTCCATCTTGCATGTTTGCAACGGCTTCTTCCACCGCTTGCCCAATGGATTCATCAAGCTTCGTAACAGGCTTGCCCATTAATTCCGCTAAGCGAATGCCAACAGCCGTTAAACGCATATCCTCTTTTACTTCACCTTTTGGACGACCTAAGTGAGAAGCTAGAATAACTTTAGCACCCTGCTCTACTAAATACTCAATTGTAGGAATAGCTGCACGAATACGCGTCTCATCGGTAATAGCACCGTCTGCCATTGGTACATTAAAATCTACACGTACAAAAACGCGTTGACCCTTAACATCAATATCTTTCATTGTTTTCTTATTTAACATGAAGAAACTCCCTTCAAAGTTTGTTTTAGTCTTACACCCTTGTGTTTTACCCATCTTGGCTCTACACCATGCTTACTAAATTGAATAGTCATTTTGGTAATTTTTCAGCGTCACTATCTCGTGTAAGTATGATTCTCCAACTTTTGATAATGAACCCTAATACTTGTTTTTATAGTAGCAAAAGTTAACTGTTATGTCTTGCAATCAACATGTATCAATTACGCCTCAGTGTATTTATTTTTTCCGAACTTGTTCCTCTTCAAAATCTGTGACATTCGCTGAGGCTTTTATCTTGATTCAGTCGATGATTGAACACCAATGAATCAAGAGAGTCATTGGTGTAATCATCTCATTACCTATAGAGGTGGGGTTTTCTGCTGAATCTAGAAAAAAGGAGTAAGGGTTATCCCTTACTCCCAATACCCTTGTATATTATATCTATTCGATATTATAAAGGCTATACTTTTTGTGCATAAAAAGCAGTAATATGTCACACTTTTTACTCAAAATGTCGAAATATGATACTTATTTATGGTTTAAGCCTTGTTCAGCAATGTATAAAGCTAGGTCCATTAAGCGAGTAGAGTAACCAATTTCGTTATCATACCAAGCTAAAACTTTCACCATTTTGTTTTCTAACACCATTGTTGAAAGGCCATCTACCGTAGAAGAATAATGGTTACCGTTATAATCAATTGATACCAATGGTAGCTCATTGTAATCTAAAATGCCTTTTAATTCATTTTCAGAAGCTTCTTTTAATGCTGCATTAATCGTTTCTTTCGATACATCTGCTTTTAGCTCTACAACTAAGTCAACACATGATACGTTAGGTGTTGGCACACGCATAGAGAAACCATCTAGCTTACCTTTTAATTGTGGTAATACTTTTGATACAGCTACCGCTGCACCTGTTGTTGTTGGAATCATAGACACCGCTCCAGCACGTGCACGACGAGGGTCAGAGTGTGGGAAGTCTAGAATTCGTTGGTCATTTGTATAAGAGTGAATTGTTGTCATCATACCACGTTCAATGCCAAATTTCTCATCAAGCACTTTAGCTACTGGTGCTAGACAGTTAGTTGTACAAGAAGCATTGGAGATCACATCATCAGTTGCTGGGTTATAATCCTCATGGTTTACACCCATAACAAATGTAGGCATTGCGCCTTTTGCTGGTGCCGATAGAATCGCTTTTTTCGCCCCTGCTTCAATATGCTTGCCTACTTCTTCCATTGAACGGAATCGACCAGTACATTCAAGCACTACATCTACGCCTAATTCGCCCCATGGTAATTGGGCAGGATCTTTTTCAGCATATACTTTTACACGTTGACCATTTACTACGAAAGAATCTTCATCTGCATTGACTTCAGCATCATAGATACCGTGTACTGAATCATATTTCAATAAGTGCGCAAGCTGACCAGCATCTGTTAAGTCGTTTACGGCTACTACTTCAAATTCATCATGCTTCATTGCCTCACGAAATACTAAACGTCCAATACGTCCAAATCCATTAATCGCTAATTTTAATGCCATTGTTAATTCCTCCAATAATGTGTGATGTCTGTCTCTATGAATAGAGACATCAAAATTTACTTTATGCTCATTCAAAAAATGCTTTAGCACTTTCTGAGATCGAGTGACATGTTTACAACTTTGCCATCATTCAAGATGCTTATTTTCTATAGAAGATATTTTAGCAGCAATTGCTTTGGCCGCTGCTTCATCTGTTACAAATATGGTTTGCTTAGGTGCTACTTTGAAATAAGAAAGCATTGCATTGACCTTCTGTTTTCCTGCTGCAACAGCAATGACCTGCTCACTGTTTTGTACCTGCTCAAGCTGGATACCAATTGTCCGTATACGATGTACTATTTCTCCATCGGCATTGAAATAATAACCGAAAGCCTCACTCACAGCGCCTTTTTCCTCAAGAATTCGCAAATCCTCAGGAGATGAGTTGCGACGAATCGCCATTTCCTCTGCAGAGCCAATCCCATGAATGACGCAATCTGCTTGATCATAGAAGGCCATCATTTCTGTTACCATCGGCTCTGTTAGCATCGCTTGATAAGCTTGCTCACTTAAATGCTCTGGTAAAAATAAAGTACGGTATTGTGTTTCCATTTGCATGGCAAATGTTGCAACAAGTGTATTGGCCTGCATTTGCATTTCATGTCCAATCCCCCCACGTGCAGCTACAAAAGTGATATCCTTTTGTCCGTCTAAAGGATGTAAAAACTGTGCAAGTGAGGCAACAGATTTTCCACCAGTGACAGCTACAACTTGCTCATCAAAAGCAGCCGACATAAATTGCAATGCTGCTTCTTTGCCTAGCATGCTTAGGATTGTATGATCCTCATTGTAATCACCAGGAACTACGACTACACGTTGAATGCCAAAGTGGCTTTCAAGCACTTTTGCAAGCTGGGTTAAACCAGACCATTCATAAACGATAGCTCTTAATTTTTCAATGACTATATCACCATCATCTGTACATACCATACCCGACTTTTGCGCATCTAATAACCCTTGTTCACGTAAAATATCAGTTTCTTTGCGTATTTCTCTTTCTGTCATTTTCAGTGAATCAGCTAGTGTACGTCGCCCGATTGGTTGCATAAGTTGAACGGCTTGCAATATTCGATATCTTGCTTGCAGAAGCGGATACATTTCAGGAAGTAGCCTTTGCTGTGCCTCTGGAACAGTTAACATATCTATCTACTCCCCTAATTAATAGTGGTGGGTTTGTTTTTAACCCACTTAATTATTTTGTGTCCCACTTATGCTTTTATTATAATATGCATTGTTTTAAAGTGCAAGTAGTTGTATTGTTCTGGATAAAAAAAAGCCTCATAGCTCTAAAAACAGCTACAAGACTTTGTTGAACTTATTTAGTGAAAGATAAAATCGCATTCTTTTTAAAACCTTCTAAAGCTTTTGTTGCTTCAGTTTTATTTGTAAATTCAAAAATACGAACGTCCTTTTTCTCAAATACTGTAATAACCCACATTGTAAAATCTCCCTTCACATCATTCATTTTTGTAATATAACAACCACTAAAATTTGTGATACATTTGCTAAACTGTTTTATAACAACTTCTTACTTGATACCTATTCTACTCCGATTTTTAGGAAAAGAAAGTCTAATGTGAAGGTCTTCACAAACTGTTCAAATTCAAACCGCTTTCATTGAACAATTTGTGAATTGTGAGAATGACAGCTAATAATAAAGTCATTTATACCGTTAATAATTCTTTATACTTTCAGTAGATTAACTGCCTAATCGCTCCATTAACGTGGCATAATCTAAATGACCATACTGAATGACGACACCCTCTTTTTCAACTACCGGAATCATTAGCATATATTTTTCATGTATACGATCATCCTGCTCTATATCAATTATTTCAATATCAAATAGAACATCTTCCTGAACAAGCTTTAATGTCTGTAATCCTTCTACACATAAAGGACAATTCGCCCGACTAAAAAATTGAATCTTCATAGATAGCACCTCCTCCTTTATTATAAACGATGTGGCAATGTAGAAATGGCTACTATTCTTTGATGATGTTTATTTGAGCTGTCTTAGCATCCTTCTTTGTAATGGTTGTATTTTTGCCAACAATGACGGAAATCACGACAATCATTGCCACGACGATCGTAAACCAAGAGATGGATTCATTTAAAAATAGCGTAGCAAAAAGAATCATTAAAAATGGCTGTAAATATTGGATCTGACTAACTCTTGCAATACCTCCTAAAGCCATTCCCCCATACCAAGCAACATATGCTAAAAACTGACTGACAACAGCTAAATATAACAGGCTAACCCACGCTGTAAGAGGGGCATGTAGCATTTCCAAGGAAAATTGGGAAATGACAGGGACAATAAAAAAGGGAGCCGCCATCAAAATAGCCCAAGCAATCACCTGCCAGCTCCCTAATTCCTTCGCTAACTGTCCTCCTTCTGCATAGCTAAGACCTAATATTACAACTGCTGCTAATAATGCTAGATCTGCCATATGTAATTGGCCTAAGCCTAAAAAGCTAGCATAAATAATAACGGCTATAGCCCCAATAACACTCGATAACCAAAACTTAAATGAGGGACGTTCACCTGCTCTGAATAAAGCAAAGCCCGCAGTCGCTAAAGGTAAAAGTGCTAATTCTACCGCTCCGTGAGAAACTGGTAACCTTATCATTGCCCAAGATGTAAGTAAAGGAAACCCTAATACAGCGCCAAAGGATACTATTATCAAGCTTTTAAATTGTCTAGCAGTCGGTAGTCTTTCTTTTCTTACAAGTAAAACAATGGCTACGATGAACGCCGCAATGACAGCTCTCCCCAATCCTACAATCGTCGCTCCAAAATATGGTACAGCTGTACTTGTTGCGGGTAACGTTAGACTAAAGCAAATTACGCCCACAAATCCTAACAGCAAACCTATTTTTTCTTTTCTTTTATCCTGCATGTTCTCATCCTTTCATTTTCCTCTCCATCTGTCCCTGGTATAATCCATAGTAAGTGGCGCTATCTCAAAAATAAACAGAATTTTCTACCAACTGTCCTGGTACAGATAAAGGAGGAAGGATGATGATTGCAAAATATTTAGAAGTTGTAGAGGACATTAAAGAGCAGCTTGCTAATGGTGTGCTCCTTGCAGGCAGTAAACTACCTTCCGTTCGACAACTGTCTGAGCAATTTTCCTGCAGTAAAAATACAGTGATAAGAGCGTATAATGAATTAGAAAAGGAGCATCTTATTTTTTCCAAACCCAAAAGTGGCTATTATGTTGTGAATAACATAGAGCAACCAACTACAAACCAACAAGTTATTGATTTTTTATCAGCTGGCCCAGACAAAAGCATTATGCCCTATATTGAATTTCAGCATTGCATCAATCAAGCTATTGACACATATAAAGAAGAATTATTTAGTTATAGTGATCAGCAAGGGCTTTACTCGCTGCGTGTACAATTGGCTAAGTATCTACAGGACTTACAGGTCTTTACTGAACCTGATCGATTATTTGTTGTCTCGGGCTCACAGCAAGCATTACATTTACTAGCGGCAATGCCTTTTCCGAATGGTAAAAATAATATATTAATAGAACAGCCTACCTATTTTGGTTTTATAGAATCTGTCCATCTGCAACAAGCTACAACTTTTGGGATTGATTTAACAATGGAGGGCATTGATTTAGATCGTCTTGACTATATTTTTCGCAATAATGACATTAAGTTTTTTTATACTGTGCCGAGATTCCATAATCCTCTTGGTCATAGCTATACAAATGACGAAAAAAGAAAGATTGTGGAATTAGCAGAAAAATATGATGTTTATATTGTGGAGGATGATTTTTTAGGAGATTTAGATCCTAATAAAAAAGCGGATCCGTTTTTTTCTTTTAATCCCACTGGCAGGGTTATTTATATTAAAAGCTTTTCAAAGGTATTTCTTCCGGGTTTAAGAGTAGCGACAGTCGTCCTTCCCACTATAATGACAAATCATTTTCTACGTTATAAATTTAGTGCTGATTTCAATAGCTCTGTGCTCTCGCAGGGTGCCTTAGACATTTATTTAAAAAGCGGTATGTTTAATAGTCATATTAAAAAGATTAAAGAGCTTTATGTAAGAAAAATGAGCGTTTTACAGGAGGCTTGCGAATCATTACTTCCCACCTCTACTAACTATACGAAACCAGTATCAGGCTTTTATCTTTCCGTTGTTCTTCCTGATAATGTAAGTGCTAGGCAGGTGGTTCATTTATTAAAGGAAAAAAATATATTGATGGATGACGCTGCTAGAATGTATCTACCAGAATTTAAAAAAGATAATCTTATTCGTTTAAGTATTTCTCAGGTAGATGAACCATTAATTTATACTGGTATTGAGGAACTAGCACTGTGCATTTCATCATTTGAACGTAAAATGCGCTATCCAAATCCCATTCACCTATTGTAATAAAAAAAGGCATTGATTGTGAGCAAGCTACACATCAATGCCTTTCGTTTTAAATTATTTTAAATGACTATCGAAGAATTTTACCATGGCATTATAGAATTCAATTCTATTTTCTTCATTTGCAAAGCCATGTCCTTCATTATCTTTTAGCATGTACTCTACATCCACACCTCTAGCGCGTAAGGCTTCCACAATTTGATCGGATTCTGCTTTGTTTACACGTGGGTCATTTGCTCCTTGTGCGACAAATAATGGTGTTTTGATTTTATCTGCATGGAAAACTGGTGAAACAGCAGTTAACAATTCTTTGTCTTTCTCTGGATGACCTACGCGCTCATAAAACATGTTACGCATAGTTTCCCAGTAAGGAGGGATGGTATTTAATAATGTAAATATGTTAGATACCCCTACATAATCAACTGCAGCAGCATATAAATCAGGTGTATACGTAATACCCGCTAATGTTGCATAACCACCAAATGATGCCCCATAAATACCGATGCGATCAGGGTCTGCAATGCCTTGGTCAATTGCCCATTGGACACCATCAGTGATGTCATCTTGAATCTTCAGACCCCATTGCTTATTACCAGCCTGAAGGAATTCTTTACCATATCCAGTTGATGAACGGAAATTCACCTGTAGCACTGCATAGCCACGATTAGCTAATAATTGTACTTCTGGGTTGAAGCCCCACATATCACGTGCCCAAGGCCCACCATGAGGATTGACAATAAGAGGGAGATCTTTTGCTTCTTTATTTTTCGGTAAAGTTAAATAGCCATTAATCGTTAAGCCATCTCGGCTCTTATATGAAATTGGATGCATTTCTGCCAGTTCATTCGGATTTAACCAAGGGCTTAAAGTGGCCAACTCGGTTAATTCATCTGTCGTAGAATCGTAATAATAATATTTTCCATAGACAGTATCACTTGAAACACTCACAATAAATTTGGTCATTTCTTTATTGTAATCATTGATACCAAGCTCACTTTCATGCACATTCAGCTTGCTTTGGATTTTACGGAAAAGCTTTTCAAAGTTCTCGTCAAAGAATTGGTAATGTGGTTTATCTGTTATATACGCACCATATAGCAATTTATCGTGTTCGGCACTATATAAGACACCAGAAACATCTACTTGATCATTAGACATAATTACTTCTTCATTACCTTTTAAGTCGTATTTCACAACTTCTACTTTGTCTCTACCTTTGTTAGATGTAGCGTAAATGTATTGATTGTCTTTTGAGAAAGCTAGTGGCATTACTTCATCTCCAGCTTCCATTTCAATAAATGGCTTGAATTCATCCTTTTCAGAATCTCGATAAAGGATCGTTCCTTCCACACCATCTGAGGCTACGGCAATTCGCACATTTCCATTGCGATCGGCTAGCCAGCTCGTAATATTACCCGGATTTTTTGCAACGTGAGTTGTTTCCCCAGTCTTTACATTCAACTTGTAGACATCAAAAACTGTTGCATCTTCCTTATTCATCATGATAAGAATTTCATCTTTAACACCCTGTAGGCCACTTAATATCCCAACTGTGACATTTGGATATGGCGTTAGATCTTTTTCCTCAGAGCCATTAAATGTTGTAGAATAAATATGGAAATTCTCATCTCCACCTTTATCCTTTACGTAGAGTAAATTATTATCCTTCCAGTAAAATCCTGCAACGTCTCGATCTTTTGAATTGGAAACACGAACAGGCTCACTATCATCATTCATCTTTTTCACGAAAACATTCGCTCTGTTCTCCCAAGCAGAGGAAAAAGTAATGTAATTGCCATCTGGCGAAAGTTCATAACCAAAATTACCAGGATTTTTCATAAAGTCTTCAACTGAAATTTCCTTTACACCTTCATGATTGGAACCATTTTTTATTTGTTTTGCATTGTTTAATATTTTTACTGCATCTTGTTTTGAAATTGCTTCTGTATTTAATGTTAAGCCATTAAATAAACCAATCTTATTGGCCTTCTCTAAATAGTCAGCAAGCGAAGCTTCTTTTTCTTCTTTATTTAACGCTCTAACTAAAATACGAGCCGCTTCATCACGTTTAATTGTCAAACTTAAATCTGTGAATTCTCCAGCCTTGACCCATTTATCAATAATTTGTTGACGCATTGAATCTGAACCGTGTTGGAATGTTAAAGTTGTTACAGCTAAATTCAAAAATTCCTGCGCTGACACACGTTCTTCTTGTGCTGTTACTGTGCTATTAGTTTCATTTGCAGCACGGACTTCTTGCATTGTTGCAGGAATAACTACAGAGGTTGTTAAAATAATTGCTAACGATGCAGATAAAAATCTTTTTTTCAAAATGATTCCTCCCTATATCAGTTTACGCTATATCGTTTGTCGATATATTTAAATTATAACAATTCTAGCATTATTGTCAATAATTGAGAGGTTTTTAAATTAAGCCAAAATGAAAGCGAACTATATAGAATAGTTCGCCATACTCTATTAAAATTTCCTGCTTGCTCCTCCACCAGCAGAAGATCCGCCACCAAATCCGCCAAAGCCCCCTCTACTCGAACCTCCACCAAAACTTCCTGGATAACCGCCATAGCCTCCAGAGCGAGGACCTCCGCCGCCTTTCGAAAAGAATGAATAGATAATAATAACAACGATAATGATTAGGATAATTAACCAAGTGGGTATGTCATCCTCTTCTTTTGTTTGCGCTGGCAAATCACCGTTCCAATTATACTCTTGGGCAACAGCGCGGAAAACTTCAGAATAGGTTGCTTGAAAAGCTTGGTCTAGATTACCAGCACTTGCTGAGGGATAAAATGCATTATCTAAAATGCGTCCTAATTTACCATCTGGTAATGCTCCTTCTAATCCCTGACCCACGGCAATTACAACGTCGTTATTTCCTTCCCCTTGACCTAAGGTAGCTAAAATCAGGACACCGTTATTTTTTTCCTTGTCACCAATGCCCCATGACCGAATCAATTTTGTCGCATACATTTTCGGCTCTTGTCCATGAAGACTATCAACTGTGACTACCATGATTTCAGCACCCGTGCCTTGATCCAACTGCTCAGAATATTGATTTATCTCTTCTTTGACATTCGCAGAAATTACATTGGCAAAGTCATGTATATACGTATTTTTCATCGGTGATGGCATTGTTGCTTCTGCTAGATTCGAGAAAAAAAGAAGCATCGAACAAACGATGATTATCTGTACAATGCAGCGTTTCATTAATGTGTACCCGATTGACTAAAATCGATAGATGGTGCTTTGTCAGCTCCTGCTGTGGCTTTAAAGTATTCTTTTTGTTCAAAGCCAAACATCCCTGCCATTAAATTCCCCGGGAAACGTTTAACATGTTTATTGAATTGCTGCACCTCATTATTGTAATCCTCACGTGCTACTGCCAGACGATTTTCCGTACCTGCTAGCTCATCCATTAACTGGCGGAAGTTTGCATCTGCCTTTAAGTTTGGGTAATTTTCTACAACTACTAGTAAACGACTAAGAGCGCCAGTTAAAGCATCATTGGCAACAGCTTGCTCCTCTGGTGAGCTTGCACTTCCCATTTGTGCACGTGCCTCCGTAATATTCGCTATCACCTCTTGCTCATGATTCGCATAGCCTTTCACAGATTCCACTAGATTGGGAATCAAATCATAGCGACGTTGGAGCTGATTTTCAACTTGTGCCCATTTAGAATCAACATTTTCCTCGGCTGTCACCAGACTATTGTATTTAGGTATAAATAATAAGGCGATTACAACAAGAATGATGACAATTATTCCAATTGGTCCAAGTAACTTTTTCAATTTTAAGCCTCCTTGACTTGCTTTTCCTTCTATCTTTAGTCTACATTTTTACCTTTACATTTATACCGTATGAAATTGAATTGACACGACATACTAAATACTGCAACAAAAAATTATTGAGGAGGCGTTTTTTTTGTCACAATCGTTTTACAATGAATCATCAAACCAAACAAATTTAAATCAACAACATAGCCTAAATCATGGTGGACATGAAATGATGGACATGCATGAAACAATTGGCGAAATTATTGCAGGTATGAACCAAGCGATTATTTTGCGTCCCCATGTAAAAGATCCTGAATTACTCAACATTTTGGATCGCCAATATAATTTCACTCTTGGTATGTACAATACGATCGTAGAGTCCTTTAAAACAGGACACGATCCATCTGTTCCAACAGGACGTTACCAAATGGAAACAGGAAATGATTTCAAATATGGCCTAAATCCTGGTCAACCAAAAAAGCCGATGCAAAACGCTAATGAAATTAATGATGAAGCTATTTCCGGATTTTTACTTGGAGCTCAAAAAGGAGCAGCAAAATGTATGACAACTGCTGCGTTGGAGACAACAAACCCTGTAGTTCGTCGCGTTGTTGCGGATAGTATTCCTAACTGTATTGAAATGGGATACGAATTATCTATTTATCAAAATAAACACGGCTATTATCAGGTGCCTCAGTATTCCCAACAGGATATGCAAACGATGCTGAATGCATTCGACACAACATCTAATCCCCTTCATTAAATAAGAACAGCACAAAAAAAGCGAACGAGCATGTCGTTCGCTTTTTCAGCTTTATAATACTTTTCCTAAAAACGCTTTCGTACGGTCGCTTTGGGGATTGCCGAATAGTTCCTCTGGAGACCCTTCTTCTACAATATAGCCCCCATCCATGAAGACTACTCGATCACCTACTTCACGAGCAAAGCCCATTTCATGTGTCACAACTACCATTGTCATCCCTTCAGCTGCTAGATTTTTCATAACATCTAGCACCTCTTTTACCATTTCAGGGTCAAGTGCTGAAGTTGGCTCGTCAAATAAAATAGCTTTTGGCTTCATTGCTAAGGCACGAGCAATCGCCACACGTTGTTGCTGACCACCTGATAGCTGCTCAGGATAATTATAGGCCTTGCTGTCGAGCCCGACCTTTTTTAATAGCTCATGTCCTAAAGCTTCTGCGTCTGTACGATTCATTTTACGAATTTGCATAGGTGCCATCGTGACATTATCGATAACAGTCATATGCGGGAATAAGTTAAATTGTTGGAACACCATACCCACTTCAGCGCGAATTTCATTGATATTCGTTTTAGGATCATTAATTTTTACATTTTCAATATAAATAGCACCATCCGTTACTTCTTCTAACATATTGATGCAACGGAGAAATGTACTTTTTCCTGAACCAGACGGCCCAATAACACAGACAACTTGTTTTTCTTGAATTTCATAATCGATTCCTTTTAATACTTCAAGCTTGCCAAAGTATTTGTGTAGGTTTTCAATTTTTATCATCTAGCTTCCCGCCCTTCTACCTTAGCTTTACGAGGGACATAGCTATTGCTAAATCGTTTCTCGATAAATGCTACAATCTTCGTTACACCATATGTCAACACTAAATATAATAATGCTGCAACGATATACGGTTCCCAGAAGCGGAAGCTTGCACCAGCTACGACCTTACTAGCGTATAAAATATCTGGTGCTGCAATTACAGTTACGAGTGAAGAATCTTTTAATAATGCAATAAATTCATTGCCCAATGGCGGAATCATACGTCTAAATGCTTGAGGTAAAATGACCTTACGCATCGCTTGGTTATGCGTTAATCCAAGAGAGCGAGCAGCCTCCATTTGCCCTTTTGCAATACTTTGAATCCCTGCACGGAAAATTTCCGCATTATAAGCAGCACAGTTTAAAATAAGCGCTGTAATCCCTGATACCATATAACCTAAAGAATGACCAAAAATTGTTGGAATAACTGCTAAGTGAATTAACAAGATTTGTACAAGCATCGGTGTTCCACGGAATAAATCGATATATAGTTTAGATGGCCAATAAATCCATTTTTTACTCGATAATTTTCCAAGGCCTAAAAATAGTCCTAATAGAATACCGCCAAAATAACCACTAAGTGTCAAAATAAGTGTTACGCCAATACCTCGTATAAACATATCTCGGTAGTTCCAGACAATGTCCCAGCGTAAGTCAAAGATGTCCATCCGAAAACCCCATTCCCCTTTAAATTACAATTAATAAATGAGCTGTTAGCACAGTTACTATGTTAGTAGCATCATTTCATTCATTTTTATTGAAAATCAATGCCTGTAATTTCTTTTAATTTACCGTTTTCTTTAATCTTTTTAAGACCTTCGTTTAATTTATCTAGCAATTCTTTATTCCCTTTTTGAACCATGAAGCCATAGTATTCTTTTTCGAATGCATCATCTTCAATTACTTTTAGTTTTTGATCTGGGTGAGCTTTGATATATTCATAAACTACTGCATTATCTCCGATAGCTGCATCAACATTACCATTTAGCATCTCTTGGATAGCGATTGGCTGACTTTCAAAAGCCATAATATTTGTACTTGCTTCCCCTTGTAGCTTTTTCGCTGCCATATGACCAGTTGCATTGATTTGTACAGATACTTTTTTATCTTTTAATTCATCAAGAGATTTAATCTTTGAATCTTCTTTCACAACAATTAATAACTGAGACTCATAATACGGTTCTGTAAAATCAAATGATTCTTTACGCTCTTCCGTAATTGTGATTCCAGAAGCACCGATATCTGTTTCACCGTTCTTAATTGTTTGGAACACTGGCTCCCATCCAATATTATTCCACTCAACCTCAAAGTCCATCTCATCTGCGATAGCTTGTAGAATATCGACATCAATCCCTACAATTTTCCCTGAATCGTCAACAGATTCAAATGGTGCAAAAGTTGCCTCAGTACCTACTTTGTAAACTTTTTTGCCATCTCCACCATCTTCTGAAGATGAGCTACCTGAAGATGCATCATCTTTTGTACCACAACCTGCAAGTGCTAATGTTAAAGCTGCAATAATCATCAGTAACATCCAACCTGTTTTTTTCATTGTATTTCCCCCTAGTTCGATAATTTTCCGAATTACGCATTATTTTTCGCAATTCGGAAATGTTAGACTATTAGGTCAATTATATTAACATTATAGTATTTAGACAACAACTTTTCGCATAAAATTAAATATTTTTTCATATAAATTTATAATAAATTCATATAATTTAAAAAAACATGTATAAATAACAAGAAATTTAACCTAAAACTAATATATATACAATAAGAACCATGCCAAATTTCGATAAATTTAGGCAAAAAAAAAGAATCCCCTCAGATAGGATTCTTTTTTTTCGACTATTACTAGTCTCACGTACAGTATGTTCACTAAAAAATAATTTGGAGTTGTTGCTTTTTTGAAGGTTTGAAAGGAATAAATAGGGGAATAATGCCAACTAGGACAGTATTCCCTTTATTCTTCCTCTCGATCTCCAGTAAGCAGGCTGCTAAACTACTTATTAGGAGATGAGCTATAACAGTATATCAATTGATCAGTAAAATGGCGCCCTCGGAGGGAATCGAACCCCCAGTGCAAGAACCGGAATCTTACGTGTTATCCATTACACCACGAGGGCAAAAGACACAAAAAAAAAGTACTCACTCTAGGCTTACGAAAAGCATGATGTAGATAACCCTCATTTTTGAAGCATACCTGCAAAATAGTGTCCTGTACTTTAAACCTTATAACCTTAATCATTATACAAGCCTATCCTATATAATTCAACCATAGAATGCAAAAACAATTTATTTTTTTTAATTTCACTTTAGCAGGGTTAATATTTGACCTTCCCTGACTATAATGTGTATGATAAGGATACAGCTGAAATACAAAGGAAAATTTTCAGCAAAGGTATTCGAATTTAGCTTTTTAAGGAGGATTTAACATGAATTTAATTCCTACAGTTATTGAACAAACTAGTCGTGGTGAGCGTGCATATGACATTTATTCACGTCTACTTAAAGACCGTATTATCCTTTTAGGAAGTGCTATTGATGACAATGTTGCTAACTCCATTGTCGCTCAGCTTCTTTTCCTACAAGCAGAAGATCCAGATAAAGATATCTCTCTTTATATTAACTCACCTGGCGGATCCATTACGGCTGGTATGGCTATCTATGACACAATGCAAATCATTAAACCACAGGTACAAACAATTTGTATTGGTATGGCTGCATCAATGGGTGCTTTCCTACTTGCAGCTGGAGAACCCGGTAAACGTTTTGCCTTACCAAATGCTGAAGTCATGATTCACCAACCACTAGGTGGTGCACAAGGTCAAGCGACAGAAATTGAAATTGCTGCTAAACGTATTCTATTCTTACGTGAGAAATTAAATGGCATTTTATCTGAACGCACTGGTCAACCACTTGAAGTCATTGCAAGAGACACAGATCGTGATAACTTCATGACTGCTGAACGTGCAAAAGAATACGGTTTAATCGATCATATTATGCACCGTAGCGATAATAAATAAAAAATAGAAGGCATCACAGAATTGCTCTGTGATGCCTTTTGTATTTAATGAATGTTAATCTTCATTTTCAATAATTGTTGCCAATGCTGTAACCGCTTGCTCAGCATCGTTACCTTCACTGCTTAAAGTCACTTCGGTACCTTTAGCAACTGCTAAGCTCATAACACCCATAATGGATTTGGCATTTACTTTTTTCTCATCTTTTTCTAGAAAGATATCAGCACTAAAACGATTTGCTTCTTGCACAAATAGTGCTGCTTGTCTAGCTTGTAGTCCTAATTTTAATTTAACCTGGACTCTTCTCTCAATCATTCTCAAAACTCCCCTTCACTACCGTTCGTCTATTAGTTTTATCTTACCTTACTTACTGGCAAAAGAACAATAAGCGATTAGCATGACATTCATACCTGAGAAGTATGATAACTTAACCACCTATTTTTTCACCACGCCTTAATGCATCCGCAATCTCATCAATTTTTCTCAATCGATGGTTAACACCTGATTTACTAACCGTTCCACTAGATACCATTTCACCAAGCTCTTTTAATGTCACATCTTGGTATTCAACACGGAGACGTGCTATTTCACGAAGCTTCTCCGGTAGTTGATCAAGACCAATTGAATTTTCAATAAATCGAATATTCTCAACCTGCCGTAATGCTGCTCCAATGGTTTTATTTAAATTGGCAGTTTCACAGTTCACAATACGGTTGACACTATTACGCATATCTCGCAAAATCCGAACATCTTCAAATTTCATCATAGCCTGATGCGCTCCAACAATATTAAGGAAATCTGAAATTTTTTCTGCTTCTTTTAAGTAAGTTACAAAGCCTTTTTTACGTTCAATTGTTTTGGCATTGAGTTCAAATTCATTCATCAAATCCATTAATGCCTCACCATGTTCTTTATATAAAGAATAAACCTCTAAATGATAAGCCGATGTTTCTGGATTATTGACGGAACCTCCTGCTAAAAAGGCTCCTCTTAAATAAGCTCTTTTTTGGCCGCTCTTTTGAATGAGCTTTCTTGAGATAGTATGGTTAAATTGAAAGTCGTCTGAGATGATTTCTAAATCAATTAATAGCTCACGCGCTCCTTCTCTTACACGGCATATATACACATTATTTTTTTTCAATCGCATTTTCTTACGAACAAGTAATTCAACATTGTACGGATACAATTTTTTCATAATCGTATATAGTCTTCTGGCAATTGCAGCGTTTTCGGTTTGCACGTCTAAGCTTAGTTGTTTATTTGCAAAGGATAATGAACCATTCATACGAATTAGGGCAGAAACTTCTGCTTTCATACAATGATTGTCCGCTTCTATTTGTGTCAATTCTTTTTTTGTTTCAGAAGCAAAAGACATATCACGCCCCCCTTTCAATCATGATTTCTATGTATATGTTCATCTTACCATATACAATAAAGCCATTATGTTTCTATTATTGGTCCTCTTACTTTTTGATGGTAAATATCAGCATAATCTACCAGCCATTCTGCAACATTTGTAGCATTATGTCGAACCGTTCCATCTGGTCGAATTGTAGCAATGTCTCGTTTGATAACTTCTAAACCCATACTTTCAAGCTTTGCTACGTCAAATGTTACTGGTTCCGCTCTTTCTTCTTTATACAGTTCTTTTACAGGGTTAGGGAGTTCTTCATCATTTACTAAAATGGAATCGATAAAATCATGGCCAACATGCTTATGTATGGCTGTTACATGATCGCCTGCTGTATAGGAAATGGTTTCACCCTTTTGTGTCATTAAATTACAAACATATATTTTTCTTCCTTTAGCCTTAACAACTGCTTCACCTATTTCCTTAACAAGCAAATTCGGAATAATACTTGTATATAAGCTTCCTGGTCCTATTAAAATATAGTCTGCACGAAGTATTGCACGAATAGCTTCTGGCAACGGTTGCACATTTTCAGGTACTAAAAAAACGCGATTAATGCGTTTCGTCGCTGTCGGGATTTTTGATTCTCCCTCGATAATTGAACCGTCCTCAAGCACAGCATGTAAGGTGATTTTTTTATTAGCTGCTGGAATAACTCGACCATGAACTTTTAAAACCTTTCCCATCTCACTGATAGCATGATTGAAATCACCAGTAATATCAGTAAGGGCTGTAAGCATTAAATTCCCTAAGGAGTGACCTCGTAAGTCTTCAGATGCCGAAAAACGGTATTGAAACATTTGCTCTACAAGGGGCTCAATATCTGATAATGCTGCAATCACATTACGTACATCGCCAGGCGGTGGGATATCGTAATCATCACGTAAACGACCTGAAGATCCACCATCATCTGCTACTGTTACAATAGCAGTAATATCAAATGGGTGATGCTTCAGACCGCGAAGTAACGTGGAGAGCCCTGTGCCACCACCAATTACCACAAGCTTTGTTTGCTTTTTCCCCATTCACTCATTCCTTTCTACGATTAATATCACGATGCGTAATAACCGTATTTTCCTTGCCCGCAAAATATGCACCAAAAAATTCTGCTAATGTCACGGAGCGATGCTGGCCCCCAGTACAACCAAAAGCAATAACAAGCTGTGATTTACCTTCTTGTCGATAGAGAGGAATCATAAAGTCTAATAAATCCGTCAGTTTTTGTATAAGGATTTGCGTATCTTCCAACGCTAACACATAAGAAGATACCTCTGTTTGAAGACCCGTTTTTGGACGTAGCTCCTCCACATAGTATGGGTTTTTAAGAAAACGAACATCAAACACTAAGTCCGCATCAATCGGCATACCATGTTTAAAGCCAAAGGACATAATGTTAACGGTAAAAATAGTATCTGCCTCACTTGCAAATTCTTTTACGATTTTTTCACGTAATTGCTTTGGTTTCATGTTAGATGTGTTATAAACAAAATTGGCACGACCCTTTACTTCAGATAAAAGTACTCGTTCCTGTTTAATTCCATCTAGAGGTAAACCATTCACTGCTAATGGATGTGCACGTCTCGTTTCTTTATACCGTCTGACTAATGTGGCATCATCTGCATCTAAAAATAAAATACGAGCAACAATATCGCCTTCTTTTAGTATATGGTCTAATGCGCCAATTAGAGCATCAAAAAAGTCGCCTCCGCGCATATCCATTACTGCTGCAATTCGGGTACTGTTTTTACCAGAATCTCTTAATAAGGTTAAAAAAGTTGTAAGTAACGCAGGTGGTAAATTATCAATACAGTAATACCCTAAATCCTCAAAGCTTTGAATAGCTACTGTTTTCCCAGCCCCAGACATTCCTGTAATAATAACCAATTCATGTGTACTTTGTTGGCCTTCAACCACCACTGTCATGCAACTCCTTTATTGTTCTTTTGAAATTTGTATTTTCTGATGAAGTAATTCAAAATTCGTTGTATAGTCAAACGTGCCATACTGAATGCCTGATTGCGAAACAGCAAATTGTAAATTAGTTCGATCTCCTTCAGCCATTGGCAAATGTGCTAAATCCTCTACTGGGTGCCATGCAAGTTTGCCTTCTCTTGTTTCTTCGAATGGTACTCCATCTACATCCTTTGCAACAAATGTATAGAGCATCCATTCATCCACTACGTCATTGTTTTCTTTAATGATCATCGTATAAACACCCTTTAAATGAACATGTAAAGGTATGACGTTTGTCTCTTCTTGAAACTCTCGAATAGCAGCCTCGAAGATTGACTCGCCACTCTCCATTTTCCCTCCTGGAGCTACATACCAGCCTCGTCTTGGTTTCTGAAGTAATAATACTTTACCGTCTTTTACGGCAATTAAATTTGCAATTCTTTGCATAGGCACACCTCTAATCACTTTTGCATTCTACTCTTCATTATAACAAGACCTTGTAAGTTTTGTCCTCATTTACAACTCTTGTACGTAGACAATTAACAATTTAGTTCTATTCAAAGATAACCATTTCATCTTGGGCGAAATTTACGTTTATCGTGATATTATTATTTGATTTTTTACACATAAAAAAGTAGGTTGCTCCCACCTATTGGAGGCGGAAACAACCTACTAAACAAAATAAAAGGGGGATTGCTAATTACATTTTTAATCATACACCTTTTATATGTCATTCAAGTTACAGCAATATTAAAACCACATTAAAATTGTATTTTTTTCCTTAAAATAGCCCTATTAGGCATTAATTTTCTCTAATAGCTCTTCTACATAATGTTGAACAGCTTGCGCGGCAATACTACCGTCACCAGTTGCTGTTACAATTTGACGAAGTGATTTTTCACGAACATCTCCAGCTGCAAAGATACCTGGGATTTTTGTTTCCATCGTTTCATTTGTCAAAATATAGCCAGCCTCATTTAAAATACCTAATGACTCAAATGGTTTCGTTAACGGAAGCATACCTATATAGACGAAAACACCATCTGTAGCAAATTCAGATTCTGTACCATCGACAGTTGATTGTAGTGTTACACTGCCAACTTTACCATTCGCTTCATTAATTTCTTTTACAGTTGCATTCCAAATGAAATCAATTTTTTCATTGGCAAAGGCACGATCTTGGAGAATTTTTTGTGCACGTAATTTATCACGACGGTGGACAATTGTCACTTTATCAGCAAAGCGAGTTAAATAAACACCCTCTTCAACAGCTGAATCTCCGCCACCTACGACAACTAGATTTTTTTGTTTAAAGAATGCTCCATCACATACTGCACAGTAGCTGACACCACGGCCACCAAGCTCTTTTTCACCAGGCACACCCATTTTTTTATACTCAGCACCAGTGGTGATAATAATGGCACGTGTTTTATATTCTTTTGCACCTGATTTAATTGTTTTATATTCTTCTCCATCGATGATTTCCGTTACATCACCATAGGCATATTCAGCACCAAATTTTTTAGCATGCTCAAACATTTTTGTAGAAAGCTCTGGTCCTAAAATTGTCTCAAAACCTGGGTAGTTTTCTACTTCTTCTGTGTTTGCCATTTGTCCACCAGGAATGCCACGTTCAATCATTAAAGTAGACAAATTTGCACGAGATGTATAAACAGCAGCAGTCATCCCAGCAGGACCTGCACCAATAATTACTACATCATAAATTTTTTCTTCCGACATAAATACTTCCCCCTAAACAGAATACTTTTTATCTTCATTCAACCAATACATATAACGTCATCTATAGAAGAAGATCAATGACGCTAAGGAAAAATTGGTGATAGCGTTAGTATGTTCATCGTATGTGAAAGTATAAAGTTATTCAACTATGTTGCTCACACATTAATCATGACTGTTTGGCAAAAACGTTAAGATTTCGTCAATATACTTTGATAAAGTAGATACAGAAACTCCATATTGCTGCGCAATTTCCTTTTTTGTCACTTTAAGCATTTGTGAAGATCTGAATAAATAATCATTTGCTCCTGCAATTGCTGTTGGATTTGTAAAACGATAATTTTCTATTAAAGCTTGTTCACATAGCACAAACCACATTTGAAACAGCGGTACAATTAATGATGATAGCTTTCCATATTGTTCTAATAAAATTTCTGAGACCTGTACTGATCGTAAAAAGCTTGCTTCTACTTTATTTTTCTTATCAAATTCATGTCCAAGTGCATAAGCTAAAAACAATTTTTCAAAAGAACCTAATTGTTCAATATTAATCCATTTCGGATGGGCGATAATTTCTTGCTTATGCGCTGTACCTTTCAGTAAAAATAAACCAAAAATGCGCTCACTCGTATAAGTGCTCTCTAATTTTTCAACGATAAAATCACGATCATGCTCCAATGCATCAAGTCCAAATTCATTTTCTTGTTGGCGCCAAGGTTCGAAGCCCTCTTTGTCTGGGTCTAGCTCTAGAAGCTGATCCCACGCACTTTTCGAAATCTCCTCATGTCCTGAGAAATAAGCAGCATGTGACAGCCAAAAGTAAAATCCTGCATCTCCTACATAGCCTCTCTTTTGCATGCTGCGCAACCATTTATAGGCTAATTCATATTGGCTGATTAAGGCTAAGGTAGCACCAAGTTTATAACGATGCTCCCAAGTATAGGGTTGAATTTTAACAAGAACATTTAACAGTTCTTGTAAATCATCTTCATTTTTTTCATAATACGCAATTACCGTTAAATTGCATAATGCATGTAGATTGCCCTTATTTTCACGTAGCACTGTATGCAAGAGAGCCTTTGCTTGCTCTTCTTCTCCAACATAAAAATAAGCGAGTGCTAGATTATTATAGGCTGACCAAAATGCTGGTCGATCTTCAATTAAATCTTCTAAAATAGTAATAGCTTCAGGAAAATCTCCCTTTTCCATACAACGACGAGCTTGCTCCTGACGATATAAATCCTCACCAGAGCCTTCAAGCTCTTCAAAATCATCTTGCTCAAAAGCGACAAACTCTAATATTTCTGCTGCTTCATCGGCATAAGCACCCTCAGGTTCTAGCTTTAAATATTCTTCTGCAAAGCGTTTTGCATCATGCATGATGCCTACACACCCTGATACTTCTGCCATGTAAAATATGATTTCTGGATTATCTGGATCAATTTGATAGGCGCGACGAAGTAGGTCATACGCTTCCTCAAAACGTTGACCTTCTAACTCTACTATGGCTAACTGCAAGATAATCATTGGATCGTCGGGACTTAAATCTACCGCACGCTGTAAATATTTATAGGCTTTATTCATTTGTCCACTGTTCATTGCTTGAATTGATTTCTTATAATAATAGTCGCCTGTTGGAATGAACGACACTATATTCGATTGAGTCTCATTTTGACGTTTCTTTTCCAATATATTTCCTCCGAAACAAGAAATAAGGAACGTATTCTACGTTCCTTTACACAGTAACTCCTATTATACCACACAATCAATAATATGCTGTTATTTCTCCTCGTGACGTTTTTCCAACACATGCAGAACATCATAAATGCTTACTTTTTGTTCTTGTAATAATACGAGTAGGTGATAAATTAAATCAGCTGCCTCCCATTTTACTTCCTCAGCATCTCGGTTTTTGGCACCAATGACCACCTCTGTTGCTTCTTCCCCAACCTTTTTACAGATTTTATCAATGCCCTTATCAAATAAATATGTAGTGTACGCTCCTTCTGGCATTTCCTGCTCTCGCTTTTCGATGACACGAGCAAGTTTAGAAACGATGTCCACAGAGCCTACCTTCTCTTTTTGCTGAATAACCTTAGTGAAGCAAGAAATTGTCCCATTATGACATGCTGGCCCTGTCGGTAGAACCTCCACTATTAAAGCATCTTGATCGCAATCCGCTTTGATTGAAACCACCTGTTGTGTATGGCCACTTGTTGCTCCCTTATGCCAAAGCTCTTGACGGGAACGAGAATAAAACCAAGTTTCCCCTGAGTCAATTGTTTTAGCTAATGACTCCTTATTCATATAAGCTACTGTTAATACCTCTTTTGTATTGGCATCTTGTACTACAGCTGTAACAAGACCTCTCTCATCAAATTGAATGTTCTCTATCATCTTACTGCCACTCCTTTTTCACGTAAGTATTCCTTTACTTGCGCTACACTTGTTTCTTTATAATGGAAGATAGAGGCTGCTAGTGCAGCATCTGCATCTACCTCTTGTGCTAATACTTCATAAAAATGTTCGGCATGTCCCGCTCCACCACTAGCAATCACAGGGACTGTCACAGCTTCACGCACTGCTTTGGTTAAGGCTAAATCAAAGCCTGATTTTTCTCCATCTTGATTCATACTTGTTAATAAAATCTCACCAGCTCCTAAGCGTACAGCCTCTTTGGCCCACTCAATGGCTGACCAAGGGGTTTTGTTGCGACCACCATGTGTATAAACCATCCATGTGCTATCTTCCTCACTATAGCGAGCATCGATTGCTACAACAATGCATTGTGCGCCAAAGTAATCAGAGCCTTCCTGTATAAGGGCAGGTCTTTCCAGCGCGGATGTATTCACTGAAACTTTATCAGCACCTGCTCGTAAAATACGCTTCATATCATCCAACGTACGAATACCTCCGCCAACAGTAAAGGGTATGGCAAGCGTAGCCGCTGTTTGACGAACCACATCTACCATCGTTTCTCGACCTTCATGTGATGCAGAAATATCTAAAAATACAAGCTCATCTGCTCCTTGTTCATCATAGAACTTCGCAAGCTCCACTGGATCTCCTGCATCTCGGATAGAGACAAATTGTATACCTTTTACAACACGACCTTCTTTCACATCAAGACATGGAATAATACGTTTTGTTAGCATGCCTTCACACCTTCCAACCATTGCTCTAATAAATAAACACCTAATTCCCCTGATTTTTCAGGGTGAAATTGCATGCCAGTCACAGAACCATTCATCACAATACCAGGTACTTGAATGCCGAAGTAATCAGCATAGGCAACAAGCTCTGATTCTACGATATCTGTTGCATAAAAGGAGTGAACAAAATAGACATGCTTCGCTGATACTTCATTGTGTAACCATGCAGGACGATTTGTCACAATTAGTTCATTCCACCCCATATGCGGTACTCTGTATGCTTGGCCCTCTTGGCTACCACTAAAGCGTTTAATACACCCCTTGAAAAACCCTAGCCCTTTTGTTGGGGTTACTTCATCACTTTGCTCGAATAATAATTGCATACCTAGACAAATTCCTAAAAGTGGACGGTTTTCTCTTTGTGCCTTCTGTAAATATTGATCTAAGTTTGTTTCAGCTAAACGCTTTCTGGCATCAGGGAATGCACCCACCCCTGGTAATAAAAGTGCGTCAGCTGTATCTAATGCCTTCTCATCAGCAGTTATAATAACTTCACAGCCTAGCCTTTTTAATGCCTGCTCCACACTAAATAAATTACCCATTCCATAATCAATGACACCTATTTTCACGTCAACAGCCCCTTAGTCGATGGTACGCCTTTAACACGTGGGTCAATTTCCACTGCGGCATCAATCGCACGTGCTAATGCTTTGAAAATTGCCTCAATAATGTGATGTGTATTCTGACCATAAGGTACAATTACATGAACATTCATCCTTGCCTCAAGGGCAAATTTCCATAAAAATTCATGCACTAATTCTGTATCAAACGTTCCTACTTTTTCTTTTAATGCTGGCACACGGTACTCTAGATGAGGTCGATTCGAGCAATCGACCACTACCTGAGCTAGTGCGTCATCCATCGGTACAAAGGCGTTACCATAGCGTTTTATGCCTTTCTTATCACCAAGTGCTTCTCGAACAGCCTGTCCTAATACAATACCAAGGTCCTCTGTTGTATGGTGATCATCAATATAAGTATCGCCATTTGCATGTATTGTGCCATTAAATAGTCCATGCTTAATAAATAAGTCAAGCATATGGTCCATAAACCCCACGCCTGTTTGGATATCTGCCTTGCCTTCACCATCTAAATCAATTGCTACAGAAATTTGCGTTTCATTCGTTGTACGCTCTATCTTTGCATATCGTTTCTTTTCTGTCATCGTCCTATTCCTTCTCCCATCCACGTGATTCCACTGCACGAGCATGGCCCTCTAAGCCTTCCATACGCGCTAAACGTGCAATTTTTGGTGCGTTGTCTCTCCAGGTTTTTTCACTATAGTAAACAATACTTGATTTTTTCACAAAATCATCAACATTTAAGCCACTTGCAAAACGAGCCGTACTATTAGTTGGAAGTACATGATTGGTCCCTGCAAAATAATCACCAACTGGCTCAGAACTATACCGACCTATAAAAATACCACCAGCATGTCTTATTTGCTCAGCTAACGCCTCCGCATTTTCCATCACAATTTCTAAATGCTCCGGTGCTAATGAATTAATGGCTTCCACTGCATCTGCCAATGTTTCAGCTACATAAATTACCCCAAATTTCTCTATGGAGGCACGAGCTACTTCTTGACGCGGTAAGTTCAGCAGCTGCTTCTCTACTTCCTCAGCTACTTTTTTGGCTAATTGCTCTGAGGTTGTGACAAGAATTGAACAAGCTAGTGGATCATGCTCTGCTTGTGATAAAAGGTCTGCAGCAATTTCATCAGGATAGGCTGTGTCATCAGCCAGCACAGCAATTTCACTCGGTCCCGCAATCATATCAATGGCTACTTCTCCAAATACCTCACGTTTGGCAAGTGCCACATAAATATTTCCTGGACCTGTTATTTTATCGACTGGGGAAATTGTTTCCGTGCCATAGGCAAGTGCAGCTATTGCTTGTGCCCCACCAACTTTATAAATCTCATCAATCCCTAAAAGGTGAGCCGCCACAAGTACACCTGCTGGTAGTTTCCCATTTGACCCTGCAGGTGAAGTAATAACAATACGTTTCACCCCTGCGACCTGCGCTGGTATTACATTCATCAAGACTGATGAAGGGTAGGCAGCTGTACCACCTGGAACATATAGTCCTACTGCATCTAAAGCTGTTACCCGTTGGCCTAACCAAGAACCATCTCCCAGTTCTAGGTGATACCCTGAACGTATCTGTTGTTCATGATAAAAACGAATATTTTCTGCTGCTTCCGCTAAGTCCTTATATAATTGAGGATCGAGTTCACTTACTGCTTCTTGTATTTCTTCTTCAGAGACACGTAAATTTTTAGTGACATAGCCATCCCATCGCTCAGTATAGGTGCGTAACGCCGCATCTCCCTGTGTCTTAACATCCGAAAGCACTTGTCGTACAACTTTTATTTGTTCTTCATTTCCTCCTTCAAGTGGTCTTTTTAAGGAAATGCCTTTTTCAAGCTTTGTTATTTTCATAGGATTAATCCCCTTTAGTCCTTCATATGTAGCTACAAATGATTACTTTTTCTGCTCATTTACACATTTCTTTAACCGCCTCACAAGATCAATAATACGCTCACCTTTCATACGATAACTTACAGGGTTTGCAATTAATCGAGAAGAGACAGCCGTAATAAATTCATATTCTACTAAGCCGTTCTCTTTTAATGTACGACCTGTAGAAACAATATCGACAATTCGATCAGCTAAGCCAATCATTGGTGCTAATTCAATAGAACCGTTGAGCTCGATAATTTCCACTTGCTCTCCAATGCCTTTGTAGTACTTCATGGCAATATTCGGATATTTCGTAGCAATTCTAGGCGCAATCTCATTCATGGGGGTGTTTGGTAGGCCTGCAGAAGCGATATAGCAATTACTAATTTTCAAATCAAGTAATTCGTGCACTTCTCGCTGTTGCTCTAACAAAACATCCTTACCAGCAATACCAATATCAGCAACACCATGTTCAACATAGACAGGAACATCCATTGGCTTTGATAAAATAAAGCGAATTTTTTCCTCTGGTATTTCAATCATTAATTTACGTGACATTTCTACTTCTTCTGGTAAATTAAAACCTGCCTCTAACAACATTTGATATGCCTCTTCAAAGATTCTTCCTTTGGGCATTGCAATCGTTAATTCATTCACCGCCAACTTCCTCCTGTCCAACTACCACCACTTCTGTAAAGTATGCTAAAAAAGCCGCCTCATCGACTAGACTACTACGTAACTGCAAAGTAGCTAATTTTCCTGCTGCTCGTAAATTTTTAACCTTTAGTAAAGCTTCCTCAAATTGTTCTTCTTCAAAAAGAACAACTGTTGCTTCCTGTCGTTTCACAGATTGCCCGTTTAATGTTTCTAATAAACGATCCACACGAATACTAAATCCTGTAGCACCAACCTTTGAACCAAAAACTTCTAACAAGCCATCATAACGACCACCATTTCCTAATAAAAAGCCACTTCCCACAGCAAATACTTCAAATAGCATACCCGTGTAATAACTCATATGACTCGAAAGTGTGAAATCGAAAGCTACATAATCAGCTAAATCAGCCATTTCAAGTAGTTGAGCAAGTTGTTGCATATATTCTAATGCATCATTTTTGCGGACATATTTTTCAATATCTCGTATATCTCTGACATTCATGGCTTCTTCAATAAATTGTAAGAGGGCATCGGATTTAGCTTTAGGCAGATCAAATGACTCTACTGCTTCTTCAAACCCTACGTAATTTCGTTGGACAAGCAATGTTCTAAGCGTTGTTTGCTGTTCGATACTCTCTGTGTAATCTTGTAAAATGCAATTTAATATACCAGCATGTCCAATTGTGATTTTAAACTCTTCCAATTTAAAATGCTTTAATAGCTCCATTGCTGTTACAATAACTTCTGCATCAGCAAAAACTGATTGATCACCTATTAACTCAATCCCCATTTGATCAAACTCAGCCGGCCTGCCTCCCTCTGCTTCCTGAGCTCGAAAAACGCTTGCAAAATAGGCAAGACGTAGTGGGATCATTTCCTTTAATAGTTTCGATGTAGCTACTCGAGCAATCGGTGTAGTCATGTCAGGTCGCAGCACTAACGTATTTCCTTGGCTATCCACTAGCTTAAATAAATGAGCATCAGCAATCGCTGAAGCCTTCCCCACTGTATCGAAATACTCCACCGCAGGCGTTTTAATAAACTCATAACCCCTTTTATATAAAAAGTCTCTGCCCGCATGTCTAACTGCTTCAACTTTCTCATAGATTTGCGGGAATGTATCGCGCATTCCAAGTGGCTTTTCAAACATTTTTATCGACGACATATGGACACTTCCTCACATTTCACTTTAATTCACTAGAGTATTAGAGAATTAGATTATGAAAGAATTTTAACTTATTTCATTAATACAGTCAACGATATCCTTATTAATTATCGAAATCTTTAAATACTTATTATTCTGTTAATTATACACATTGAATTGCAAAGACTTCCAAAAAAAGCATGACTCATTTTACTTATAATTTGACAAAATACTTTAGTGACAATGAGAATATGTCTAAATTGTGACAAACCAATTTTTAATCACTTTAAGTATTCGCTAAAAATTGATAATGATTCTCTCTTAACAAATCATTGATAAAAATAAAGAGTTTTCAATAGAGTATTCTCAATATCGAAATCCAATAATTATATCTATATAATTATTTTTAACCAATCACTTAAAATGATTCTCAATCTCATTATCGTCAATAATACTTTTATATCAATACATTTATTGATTATTACTCTCATTTTATTTTACTTTTTACATTTCAAAAAACTTAATATAGAATAGCATTAATAACAAAAAGAACCATATACATTACATTGGAGGGATTTATTATGGCATGTCCATTCGTACAACTTAGTGAGCAAATGATCGTTAGTATTTGTAAAGGCGAGTTTTATCCTGGTGACAAGGTAACACTTCACACAACTGAAGACATTGATGGGACTGCAATTAAATCAACTTTTGTTGAAACAACTTGCTTAGGTGATCATGACACTTGTGAATTCAAATCAGATTATGACGCAGCTCTTGCTTAAACAGTAAAAGCTACTCCCAAAACCTAGTGTTTTTGGGAGTAGCTTTTTATGCAAAAAACTCACGAAGTATATCACTATACTACGTGAGTTTTTATTATTTCTTTGGTGTACACCACTCTACAGCCTCATTACGTTTGCGCTCAGCCATTTGTTCAGCAGTATATATTATTCGCATTGGATTACCCCCTGCTAAACAGCCTGCTGGCACATCCTTATGTACAAGAGTGGCAGCTGAAACAATGGCACCATCACCAATTGTTACACCTGGTAAAATAGTTGTATTTGCCCCTATCATTACTTCTTTTCCGATATGAACATCACCTAAGCGATATTCCTCTATTAAATATTCATGCGCTAAAATGGTAGTATTAAAACCAATCACAGTATTGTCTCCAATGAAAATACGTTCAGGAAACATGGTATCTGGCATGACCATTAAGGCTAATGACGTTTGCTTACCAATAGTCATGTTTAAAAAAGTACGATATAGCCAGTTTTTCACACGTAAAAATGGTGTGAAGCGTCCAATTTGAATGACAATGAAACACTTCATCACCTTCCAAAAGGACACCGTGTCATATATATTCCAAAGTGAATTGGCTCCTTCGACACGGTAACGTTCTGTCTTACGCGCCATCTACCTTACCCCTCTTTCACAATATCAAATAAATCTGACATATGCTGCAACATATATTCTGGTTGATACTGCTGTAAGTAAGCCTCTCCCTTAATTGCCCAAGCAACACCCGCTGCTCTTACACCAGCACGATGTCCAGCTTCAATATCGTGCGAATTATCACCAATCATAATCGCATAGTCTTTTTCTATCCCTAATCGTTCCAACGCAAGCAATACTGGCTCTGGATCAGGCTTCACATTGTTCACATCATCTGTACCAATACGCACATCAAATAGATGCGTTGCACCAAGAATAGCAAGTCCACGATCGATGGTCTCATTACGTTTCGTCGAAACAATAGCCAATTTTATACCTTGAGCTTTTAACTGCTCTAGAGTTGACACAACATCAGGATATTGGCTGACTAGGTCATCATGGTGTGCAATATTCCAAGCGCGATACATCTCTATCAAATCGTCTTCTTCACCTGGTGCAATGTCATTAAATGTCTGTTTCAATGATGGACCAATGAATTTCAGGCAATCTTTTGGCGAATATTGCCCGGGAAATCGCTCATTTAATACATGCATAAATGTTTGAATGATTAAATCATTTGTATTTAGTAAAGTCCCATCGAAATCAAATAGTAGTGCCTTAACAGCCATCTTTTACAACCCCTTATTTATTATCCAAGTATTTTACGGCTGGTTTCACCTTTATTCTACGATAAATAATTGCACCTAGACCAACTACAATACCGATAATGGATACAACCTGTGCTGAACGTAAATCTCCCACTAAGTAAAGGCTATCTGTGCGCATTCCTTCGATATAAAAACGACCAATTGAATACCAAATTAAATAGCTAAAGAATATTTCTCCACGATGTAAGTTCACTTTACGCAAAACTAATAGAATAATAAGCCCAATTAGGTTCCAAATCGATTCATATAAAAAAGTGGGATGAACATATGAACCTAATTCTTCAATATACATTTGATTAATAATCCAGTCTGGTAGCATTAGGTTTTCTAAAAATGCTTTCGATACCTCGCCACCATAGGCCTCTTGGTTCATAAAGTTGCCCCATCGACCAATAATCTGCCCGATTAAAATACTAGGTGCTGCAATATCTGCTACTCGTAAAAAGCTTACATTTTTTATACGAGTATATATGTAAGCTGTGACAAATGCCCCGATGAGTGCACCATGGATGGCAATACCACCATTCCATATCTCTATGATTTTGCCTGGATTTTCACTATAGTAATCCCATCGCATTGACACATAGTAAATACGTGCACAGATAATGGATATAGGAACTGCCCATAATAATAAATCTGCAAGAAAGTCTTCAGGCAGACCTCGCTTAACGGCCTCTCTTTGCCCAACAATATAGGCTAAAATGATTCCCGACACAATTAGCAATCCATACCAACGAACTGGAATTGGTCCTAAATGAAAGGCAATCGGGTCAATTTGCAATAGTAATAAATCCATCTTCTACTCCTCTCAATATGTCATGAACAATGTTGTTCGCTTTTTAATCGTCTAACACATCATTTGATGAAATCACTTCATCTAAACGTCTTGAAAATTCCTCTGCCGCATTGACGCCCATTTTCTTTAAACGATAGTTCATCGCTGCCACTTCAATAATAACGGAGACATTGCGTCCAGGTCTTACTGGAATTGTTAGTTTTGTTAGTTCCGTGTCAATTATTTTCATTTTTTCTTCTTCTAAGCCCAATCGATCATAAACTTTTTGTGGATCCCATATTTCGAGCTCAATGATGAGGGTAATACGTTTATAGGGGCGTACTGCACTTGCACCAAAGAGTGTCATAATGTCAATAATGCCGATGCCTCGTATTTCCAATAAGTGCTCTAACAAAGGTGGAGGGCTTCCAATTAATAGGTTTTCTGATTCTTGACGAATTTCAACACAATCATCAGCAACTAAACGATGACCCTTTTTTACAAGCTCAAGTGCTGTTTCACTTTTACCTACGCCGCTTTTACCGATTATAAGCACACCAATGCCATACACATCGACAAGTACACCATGTGCTGCTGTCATTGGAGCTAAGCGCCCCTCTAAGTAGTTCGTCAATCTACTCGAAAATTTGGTTGTTGTCATATGTGTTTTAAACACAGGTACATGCTTTTCGTTTGAGGCCTGAATAAGTTCCTCTGGTACTTCTAAATCTCTAGAAATAATAATAGCAGGTGTATCCTGTGAACAAAGTAAACGCATACGCTCAAGCTTAACATCCGCTGGTAGCATTTCAAAAAAGGAAAGTTCAGTCTTGCCAAGCAATTGTACTCGATTTGCTGGATAATGAGTAAAGTATCCTGCCATCTCAAGCCCTGGTCTTGAGATATCACTTGTCACAATTGTCCTGCCTATTCCTTCTTCACCAGCTAATAACTCTAATTTAAATTTCTCCATAACATCTCTTGTTAATACTACGACCAATGAAAAAGCCTCCAATCAATGGATAAGGTTCATCTTATTTTAGCATGTCTATGTGTAAAAGAAATGTATTTACTCTCAATACAGCGTTTACTTGCACTAAAAAAACTAGCGGCTCTCCAGCCCGCTAGTTTTTAAAAAGCAATTATTTTTGAGTTGCTAACCATTTAGCAACAGCTTCAGCATCTGCACCTTTTACTAATCCTGCAGGCATGCCGTTTTTACCATTATTTATAATATCTAAAATTTCTGATTCAGACAAACGTGAACCTACATCATTTAATGCTGGACCATTTGCACCTTGTAGCTCGCCACCATGACAAGTAACACAAGATTTCATCGCTATTGCTTCGCCATCTGGCTCTGTAGCAGTTTCATTACCATTATTAGATGCAGTTTTATCTCCGCCGCCACATGCTGCTAAGAAGATTGCTGATCCGAACACTAATGTTAACATTGCTTTTTTCATTAGTACCCCTCCTCATAATAAATATCTTACGCCGCCATTATACCAAAATTATGCACGTTTGAAACCTTCTCCTAATACCTCATATGCATCAGAAACGATAACAAACGCTGATGGGTCAACGCTTTTAATGAGTTGTTTCAGCTTTGTGAATTCTGTTTGATAAACAACAACCATCAGAACTGGTCGTGCTTCTCCTGTATACCCTCCAATTGCTGGTAACTTCGTTACACCACGATTAATTTCAGCATAAATGGCTTCCCTTACCTCATCTTGTTTCAATGTAATGATATAGACCATTTTTGACTGACTAAAACCTAGCTGAATAATATCAATCGTTTTTGTGGTAACATAAAGTCCAATCAGAGCATACAAACCTTTTTCTAAGTCAAAAACAATTGCTGCACTAATTGCGATAACGCCATCTATTAACAGCACACTTGTTCCAAGCGACAATCCTGTAAACTTCGTAATGATTTGCGCCAGTAAATCAGTGCCACCAGTTGAAGCATTCCCCTTAAAGACCAGTCCTATTCCTAGGCCAACAACAATTCCACCAAAAAGAGCACCCAATAAAGGATTATCAGTCCACGGCTCCCAGCTATTTGTTAATAAGACGATAAAAGGTAATGTAATTGTCCCAATAAAGGATTTTATTCCAAATTTTTTGCCCAATAATAAAACACCAGCAATAAAAAGCGGAATGTTAAATGCATACTGAACAATTCCCGGATTCCAACCAAATAAACCATGCAAAATCGTACTTATTCCACTTACCCCACCTGAAGCGACTTGATTTGGTAATAAAAAGACATTAAAACCAATAGCAATTATTGCCGCTCCTACAATGACATACACATACTCCACAATGCTATCTCTCACATCATGTTTCATTTCCCCACGCCCACTTCAACTATCAGAATTTTTTAAAGACGAGATGATTATAGCAAATACTTTTAGCATTGAGAACTTCATCATGATGAAGGGATACTAGATTGAGGAAGGTATAAAATAAGCTATCTTACAGTATTCAATAAAGATAGCTTTTGTTGATTTGGTTTAAAATGATTTTTCTGCCCATTCGATGGCTTCATAATATAAAAGATCAATGTCAACTAACTGAATATTCAACTGTACAGCTAGCTCTTCTAATCGTGGCCAATCAAGTTTACTTAACGCAATACTAAACTCCAAATATGGGGTCATTTCCGTTTCAAAGCCTAAAATGGTATTCGTAATAGCCTCTGAGAATGGTAGCTGCTGTAAAATAACATTCATCGGTCTTTGAAGTAATGTATCAATTAGAGAAAACATGCCGACTAAAAAATATTCTGAGAAATTCTTTTTATAAGCAAGCTTAGCTAGTTTTTCACAAACCTTAGCTCGGAATAAAGACGTACACATCACTTCTTTAAAAAGATCAGAATCAGCATCAATATCAATTTCACGCATGGCCAATAAATAAATCCATTTTCGTAAATTGGATACGCCCAATAACACAATCGCTTGCTTGATGGAGCGCACTTTAGATTTAGAACGTTTAGATGAGTTATTAATCATTTGCAATAATTTGTATGTCAATGAAATATCACGTTCAATATTTTCCGCTAACAAATGAATATTTGGTTCTTCCTCTTTTAGTAAAGAGATAATGTGAATATATTGAATCGCATTTGCTGGAATGTCTGTTGCTCGTATTATTTGCGGTTGTTCAAAAAAATAACCTTGAAATAACACATAGCCTGAGGATTTAGCGACTTCAAATTGATGACGCGTCTCTACCTTTTCAGCGAGCAATTGAATATGTGGAAATTTCTCCTTAACTTTATTTTCGATTTCCATTCTTTTTACGATGGAAGAAGCTAAAAAATCCACCTTAATATAATCAATTTGTTCAAATAATTCATCATAAACTTCCACTTGATCATCCATCATAAAATCATCCAAGGCAATTTGAAACCCCTGTTTTTTTAGCTCAATTACACGCTCCACTAATTGAGAGGTAAGTGGAACATCCTCTAATATCTCAATCACTACCTGTGAGGGATTTAAAAATTCATGTATAGAGCTCATCAATAAGTTTTCAGTAAAATTAACAAAGCCAGGCTTACCTTTCGTTACCTCTTCAAAACCAATTGAAAGAAATGAGTTCACAAGTACATCAATCGTTGCTGCATCTGAATCGACCATTGGAAAGGCATTTACATTTTTGCTACGGTATAACAATTCATATGCAACGACTTGCTCATGAAGATTAAATATAGGCTGTCTGCCAATGAATACTTCCATTCCATTGCCCCCCATTTCTCCATTTTCTAGTAATTTATAGTATAACATTTTTTACGACCTGATGCTTATACTTCAAGCTAACTTAACATGCCAACTTTGCTTTTTCAGCAAATAATAAAGAAAGGACAGTCCCTGTGATGATGAATCACTTAAGGACTGTCCATATTATTTACCGACTTTGGATTTAATTGCACCGATCACTGCAGGCACAACTGATATAAAGATAATCAAAATCAATACAACAGAGAAGTTATCTTTAATAATTGGAATATTCCCAAAGAAGTAACCTAATAACGTACAACTGAATACCCATAAAATTGCACCAAAAATATTATAAAATAAGAAATAACTATATTTCATTTTACTTGCACCCGCCACAAACGGGATAAATGTACGAATAAATGGCATGAAACGTGCGATTACGATCGTTTTCCCACCATGTGTATTAAAGAATTTTTCAGCTGCTTCCATACGCTCTTTCTTAACAACTCTACCGAGGAGGCTCTTTGGCGGAATAGATGTCCCTACCTTATGTCCAATATGATAGTTCATCGTATCTCCCAAAATAGCTGCTGCTAAAAATACAGGGATTAAAATCCACATATCGAATGCGCCCATTGCCGCAGCTAATGTTCCACTTGCAAATAACAAGGAATCACCAGGTAAGAATGGGAAAATAACAACCCCTGTTTCTACAAAAACAATCGCAAATAAAATAAGATAGCTCCAATTGCCAAAATCACGAATAATTTCTTCTAAATGCACATCGATATGCACAATAAAACTTATTAACTCCTTAATGAGTTCTAACATGTTTTTGTATGCTCTCTTTCAATAGTATTTTTACCTAAAAGTTTTGACGTGGCTTCACCTCAAAGGGTTCCAGTTTTGTACGTCTTTTTACATTACTTCCTCACTATATGACAAGCTCTTGAAAAGTATGTAGAAGATTTCACAAGTTTGATTTTATCACTTACAGACATCTACTCTCAACTGATTTTACTATTATACGAATAATGTACAAAAAAAGAGCTACCATTTTTCAATAGTAGCTTTTCTCGTTTAAACTTTCTCTTTTAATGAGCGTCTTAATATTTTTCCTGTTGTGTTTTTTGGTAGTTCATCCAGTATTTCAATTACTTTCGGAACCTTATACTTCACCATATGTTTAGCACAATAGGATAGTAGATCATCTGTTGTAGTAGCAGCTACTTCTTTCAGCACAACATAGGCATGTACTGCTTCCCCTAAGTTAGGGTCTGGGAAGCCTACCACTGCTGCTTCTACAATATTATTATGGGCAAACAGCACTTCCTCTACTTCACGAGGATAAACATTAAAGCCCCCTACAATAATCATATCCTTTTTACGATCGACAATGTAAAAATACCCTTCTTCATCTACCTTTGCTAAATCTCCTGTATAGAGCCAGCCGTCACGAATCGCCATCGCCGTTTCTTCAGGCATTTTATAGTATCCCTTCATCACATTTGGACCACGTACAATTAGCTCTCCAACTTCGCCCACAGGTACTTCCTGACCATTAACATCAACAACTCTATTCTCGACATTGCTAATGGATGTTCCAATAGAGCCAGCTTTACGATCACGATCTAATGGGTTAAAACATGTCACGGGTGAAGCTTCGGATAAGCCATAGCCCTCTGACACACGCACATTAAATTTCTGTTCGAAATTATGTAGTAGCGCAACAGGCAAGGAGGCACCACCTGAAATAGCTAAACGAATTGTCGAGAAATCTTCAGGATTGCCCTCAGGTAATTGGTACAAGAAATTATACATAGTAGGAACACCAGCAAATACCGTTGCTTTTTGCTCTCGTGCTAAAGCAAAAATTTCGCTAGGGCTAAAGCGTGGTGCAAGTAAAACTGTTGCCCCACTTAATAAAGGCGCATTCACCACTACCGTTAAGGCAAATACATGGAATACAGGTAGTGTCGCAATAACACGGTCCTCTGCATTAATGCCTAAATAATGCGCAACATCACGTGCATTTGAGTACACATTGCCATGTGTCAGCATGGCTCCCTTTGGACTACCTGTAGTTCCTGAAGTATATAAAATAATAGCATTGTCATCCTCTGCAACTTCAACAGGTTGTAAAGATTGAGTGGTTTTGGCGATTACATGTGTAAATAAATGTGTTTTTTCTTGTGCTTGTGGTGATAAAGCTGCCACTTTTTCCGCTATATCTGGTGTGGTTTCACAAACTATAAATGTTTTTACCTGTGGAAATGCTTGTACACCTTTTTCAACCAATGGCAGCAACATATCCAGAGCAATGACTGCTTTTACATCTCCATTATGCAAAATGTAAGAAATTTCATCCGGTGTATAGATTGGATTAACAGGTATTGCTGTTGCCCCTAAGCGCATTGTTGCATAGAGGGCAATTAAGTAGTGTGGCGTGTTGCCGAGTAAAAACGCCACATGATCCCCTTTTTCAACGCCTAAATCTTGTAATCCCTTTGCAAAGCGGCCAACTGTATGCTCAAATTCCCCGTAAGTCGTATCTTTCCCCATAAAATGATACGCCACTTTTTCAGGTTGTTCTGTTGCCTGTTGACGAACACGTGAAACTAAATTCAATTACACCATCCCCTTATCGTATAAAATGAATCGTTATTCAGTAATATTATATAAGAAATATATCTAAAAAACAATGAGTCTTTTTATCTCATGTCATAAATTACGTTAAATAATTCATTTTTTTCTCTTTTAAACCATTACTTCATGAGCGAATATGGGAGATATAGCGCCATCGAATTAAATAAAAATAAACCACTTGTATTAATACAAAAAAGCCAAAAGCAAAGAATACTTCTTTTACAATCGATATATTCGCAATGTCCCTTAAAATACCTTGAACCATTAGAAAAGCAAAGGCACTATGCATCATCGCAACACCCCAAGGTAAAAAGAATTGGGGAAACAAATGGCGATTAACTAGCTTTTTTAACTCTGTATCTGTTAAACCCATACGTTTTAATACATCAAATTTACGCTTTTCACGTTCGAGGGATGTATGCAATTTAAAATAGATAAAGCTACCAGCTGCAAGTAAAAATACAGTGGCTACTAAAACACCCACTAATGTAAATAATGAGTAGGTAGCTAGTATATAAGAATAATTTAATCCTGCATTTTCAAAGTAAAAAGGGCTAAACTTATCCTTTTTAATAAAATATAAATTGGATTCTAGATGATCGATATCCTTACCAATATCCTTCGTTTCCATCCATTGAGGAATAACAAATGTAAATAGATGATAGCTTGGTTGAATAATGTCTTGATCGGAAATCGGATGAATAAGCTTCGCGAAGTCTTCATCACTAATGACAATCGAATTGACACTGACAATCGAGCCTGGAAACACTATTTTTGGATAGACACTATCAATAGTGAGCGGTATATTGTTTTCTTCTAAAACAGTATGCACAACTCGATCTTTTAATTTTTTTAGGGAATCCTCCGAATAAGGAATGAATACTGCCTCACCTGCTTCCAGATTCAATAATGGATAACTGTAGGAAGAAAGCAGGACATTCATATCGGACTCTCGAAAAACCTCCACTTCATTTCGAGTGAAAGAGGAGGTTTGCTTCACAACAATAAAACGGGATAGCTGATAAGATAAACCTTTCTCCTCTAATTGCAGCCTTAAAGAATTGATATGCTCCCGTTCATATGGATTATCGACATCCCCTTTATAAACCAGCCCGAGTGGATTTAATCGATCATATTGCGTTGTATAGGAGGACATTGTTGCTAAAACACCAACAGATAAAAATGCAAGTGTCGATACCATCGTCACAACGAAAAACATTTTCACGTTATCCATCATTATATGCGTTTGTTCTGCTAGCGATAGTAGACGGTAGCGTTGCCAATGATATTTGCGTTTCCCACGTGCTAAATCTAAAAAACAAGGTACAGAATCACTGAAAAAATAATAGGTGCCAAATGTTGCGGAAAATGGTATTAACAGCGTTAGCCCAATTAGTGATGTATGTCCGACAACAAACGCGAGAATATACGTCGTTACAATTAAAGAAATACCATAGAAAGCTCGTATTTTGGAATACGTTGTTAAGCTATTTAAATAATCACTGCCTTTTATAAGATCTCGTAATTTTCTCTCTCGTGTAAAATACACACTAATAAATGAAATGACGAAAAATGCACTTGTGAAAACACCAATCGTTAATAAAAATGGCTCCCATGAAATATAGAGTGGTAAATCTTCTAAATGTAAAATTTCCCTAACAATCATAAAAAAGAATTTTGAAAAGGAGAAACCAAAGACAATCCCTACAATAATGGAGCCTGTTCCAATAATCATTGTCTCTAAAAAGACAAGTTTATTCATCTGACGTTTTTCCATTCCCAAATGCAATAAAATAGCAAATTCATGTGATCTGGCCTCTAAAAAGGCACTCATGGAATAATATAAAAAGAATAATGTAAACAGGACGAGAACAATTTCAGCCCCCACCATCCCAATGAGAGACATCTCCCCTAATATCCCACGTTCAATATCAGGGTGAAACATCAGCATGGAATAGATAAAAAATACAGCCACAGAAAAAAAGCTTGCCATGAAAAAGGCGCCATATATCCGGCTGTTCCGCACGACATTACGGTAAGCGAATTGTCGAAAGGTCACCTACTTGCCCTCCTCCTAGTAAGCTCAAAACATTTAAAATACGTTGGAAAAACATCTGACGGCGGTCATCTCGATAAATTTCATTAAAAAATTCACCATCTTTAATGAATAACACTCGATCACAATAACTTGCTGCAATTGGATCATGCGTGACCATCACGATTGTCGTTTGTTTATCCTGATTCACCTTTGTCAATAGTTCAAGCACATCACGTGAAGAATTTGAATCTAAATTACCTGTAGGTTCGTCCGCTAAAATGAGACTAGGATTATGAATAAGCGCACGACCAATTGCTGTTCTTTGTGCCTGTCCCCCAGATATTTCATTTGGACGTTTATGAAGGAAGGAAGTTAAATCTAGCTTTTCTACAATACTTGCCAGACGCTCCTCCATTACCTCTAGTGGCTGTTGATCTAACGTTAAGGGCAACACGATATTTTCCTCGACCGTCAGCATATGCAAAAGATTGAAATCCTGAAACACAAAGCCAAGCTGTCTTCTTCTAAAATAGGCAAGCTCTGTAGCATTCAACTTATGTGGATTCATTCCATCTAAAATGATTTCTCCACTAGTTGGTTCATCGATGGTCGAAATAATATTCAACAATGTCGTTTTACCGCTTCCTGAGGGCCCCATAACAGCTAAAAACTCGCCTTCTTCCACGTCAAAGCTCAATTGATTTAATGCTCGATGCGTTACTTTACCTTCGTACACTTTTGTCACATCTTTAATTTGTAAAATAGGCATACTTCATTCACCTTATTTCTTCATTAATTCTAAGGATTGAGGTAAAAGCCACTGTAAAACGACCTCAAAACCAATGTGAAAATGAGGCTCTGTTAAAGCCAGTATTGACTCTTCCTCTACTAAACTAAAGCAATGCTCCCCAATAATCACATCCCAAGCATCCATTTCTCCCTCTACGATTTCCCCACATACAGTATAATACCCACTATACATAATCTGTTGACCGTCTACAGGAAAAGCATTCAATAATGTTGGTTGCTGTAAGTTTAACCCAAGGCTCTTTGAAAAATGCAGTAGTTCTTCATCTAACTTTTCATTTGCCAGGATAAAATTTTGATAGGCTAATGGATCTCCCGCTTGCAGATGTGTCATATAAAGCGCATTTGTTTTCTCCTTATCAATCGTTAGTTTCCAATCTTCTATACGTACCTCTACCATCCTAGTGCCCCCTAATTTGTAAATGTTACTGTCACAATCGTCCCTTTTCCTACCTCTGATGTAATAGCCAGCTCATGCCCTAGCTTTTCACAGATTTCTTTGGCTAAATAAAGGCCCATTCCAGTTGATTCACCTGTTTTCCGCCCATTTTCGCCAGTAAAAAAGGCTTTCGTAACACGAGAAAGATCGGAAGCTGGAATCCCAATACCCTCATCACAAATCGCAAGTTGTACATAGTCATCCTTTTCAATGGCAGAAATAACAATTTTTTTATTGGCTTCAAACGTGTATTTCACTGCATTGGTGATAAATTGTCCAAGAATGAAACGAAGCCATTTTGAATCACTGGCAACAATTAGATCGTCGTCAATATGAATTTCCGGGAAAACTCTTTTCGTAATAAATAAACGTTTATTTTCATTAACAGTTGCAGTTACAATACCTTTTAACGCAACCCGCTCTACTTGCATATCATCCTCAAAATTTTCTAGGCGTGCATTAACAAGTACCATGTCCAATCCTCTACGCAAGCGATCGATTTCCTCCTGAACATTCTTTTTATCAAGAGGTCGGTCATCTTGTAATAATAATTCAATCACTGAAATAGGTGTTTTCATTTGATGGACCCACTGGTTCATAAATTGATCATGCCTTTTTTGACTTGCATATAAAGCATGCAGCTCATGTTGATAAAGTCGATACAATTCATGCATATACTTCTCGGTTTGTATAGCTTCTGGCGTTTTTGCATTTTTTTGTAGCACATCCTCCATTGCTGATGGAAGCTGAGTTATCTTCAATAAGTAGCGTTGCCGCATTAAATAGCGGACAAGTAAAAAGGATGCTAATAGCACAAGGCTAATACAAAAGGAATAAATAGCCGTATCAATATTTCGAAAACCGTCGAGTGCATAGATAACCATGATGAAGCCAACTAATAAGAGCTGGAACACAATAAATGATGCATAATCACGTAAAAAAAGTTTCCAGCCCACTATAGCTCACCTGCACTTAATATGAATCGATAGCCTGCACCACGTACCGTTTCGATTGTTGACGATATATGATAATCCGCTAACTTTTTTCGAACTCGGGTCATATTCACATTCAAAGTGTTTTCATCGACAAATGCTTGATCGTCCCAAAGCTCCTCTAACAATTGCTCACGCGAAACTACTTTCGGTGCATTGCCCATCAATAGCTCTAAGATGATACATTCTTTTTTCTGAAGTGGAATTTCTAAATCATTTTTATGTAGCTCCATTCTTTCTAAATGAAGTACAAGCTGTCCTTGCTTGATTGTCCGTTCTTCTTGCCTTGCTGCATATTCACCATATGTACGGCGTAGATGACTACGGATTTTAGCCAACACAATTTCGTAGTTAAAAGGCTTTGTAATAAAATCGTCGCCCCCATTTTCAAGCGCAAAGATTTGGTCCATTTCTCCTGAGCGTGCAGAAATGAAAATTATTGGACATGTTGTATGCTGACGTAGCTGGCGACACCAATAATAGCCATCGTAAGCGGGTAAATTTATATCAAGCAGCACCATATGTGGATTAAATGCTGTAAATTCTTCTATAAGATGATCAAATTCTTGAATTGTTGCAACTTCGTATTGATATTTTCTAAGCGTTTCCGCTAGTAATGATGCAATCTTGACATCATCTTCAACTATGAATATTCGATGCTTTTCCATATCAACACTCCTTTCTTTCTATATTGTATCAAAAAAAGGTTCGACGACATAATTGTCAGCGAACCTTTAGGCTAAAACATTACATGAAACCGTATTTTCCTTAATAAATTAATTGTAAAAAGTCCTCAGTTGAAATTCCACCAAAATATGTAGGGATATCAATGTCTGCTAATGCCTTAGCAATTGCAGCTCTGTCATAGTTTGTCCCAACTAAGCGCTGTTCTATATCAGCCATATCACCGACACCAAAGAAATCTCCAAAAATATGCACTTCTTCCATCACACCATGATTTACTTCTAGGCGAATATCAATGCCTCCTGTTGGGAATCGGTGTGTTTTTTGAATATTAAAGCGAGGTGATTTCCCAAAATTCCACTCCCATGTTTGATAGCGTTCCTCTGATAGCTTGTGGATATTTGCCCAATCATCTTCGGTTAGCTCATAATAACGAATATTTTCTTCCCCGCCAAAAATGGATTTTAAAATTTCAAGACGGAATTCCTCAACTGTCATTTGCTCTTTTAAAAACTCTGAAATGTTTGCTACTCGTGAGCGAATTGATTTAATACCTTTTGATTCGATTTTATCCTTTTTGACCTTTAAGGCTGAGACAACCGCATCGATTTCTGTATCAAACATCAATGTACCATGGCTGAACATACGTCCTTTTGTAGAGAACTGAGCATTTCCTGAAACTTTACGTCCCTCTGCTAGTATATCATTACGTCCTGAGAGCTCTGCATTCACACCCATTTTTGCTAGAGCGTCAACAACTGGTTGCGTGAATTTTTTATAGTTCATAAAGCTATCGCCATCATCATTTGTAATAAAGCTGAAGTTAAGATTGCCTAAATCATGATAAACAGCACCACCACCTGAAAGACGGCGCACAACAATAATGCCATTGTCCTCTACATAGTCTGTATTGATTTCTTCAATCGTATTTTGGTTTTTACCGATGATGATAGACGGTTGATTAATATAGAAAAGGAGCACTGGCTCTTTCTCAACGTCCATTGTTTTTAACAAATACTCCTCAATAGCAAGATTAATACGTGGATCATGGATCCCTTTATTATCAACGAAAATCATAGTTCACGTTTCCTCCTTCACAAAATATCCATATTTATTTTACCGTAAATTAGGCATTTTGTGTTGACGAAAAGCATCTGTTATAATACACTAGAAAATATCAAAACAGTAATAGTACAGATGAACTTAAAGGAGGAGTCCACAATGTTAGAAAACGTAGTTGAATTTTTCAAGAATTTACCTGCTAAGCAATGTACTGAGTGCGGTGAAAAAATGGAAGAACAAAGCGAATGCTACAGCAACACTTGTGAAAAATGTAACCACCTATAAGCATTTGCCTATTCTGATATAGTCATATACGTGCCCCACACGTAGCAATCATGACACCCTTCATCATATTTTGATGAACCCTTAATTAAATCTCTTACACTTACAAAAAACAACAGCTGATACGCTCATATCAGCTGTTGTTTTTATGCTTTTGAAAAAGACAATCACTAGCAGAGAAATACCTTTTGGCAAGGGAAGGGGGATTTCCGTTCTGCCAGCGTCCAGAGGGAGCAGCTCACCTACTTAAAAACAAATGACCGCAATGGAAATCCATACTTTTTTTCATAAAATTTCTATAGATAACTTCGTTTTTATTTATGTCATTTGAGGCTGAAGAATTATTACATAACCCCTATGAACAACAAAGCACTCACCGTACATTAGGTGAGTGCTTCATGATTAGTTTTCTTCAGCTACTTTAGAGTAACGTTTATTGTGCAGTAGCATAAAGTAACCAAATGTGATCGCTAAGAATGCTACTAAGAAGCCAGCTAGAACTCCATAGTTTTGCATTAAGAATGACGTATCACCAGTAGAAATACTTGATTTAAATGCTTGAACTGTATATGTCATCGGTAATAGCTTGTTAAATACTTGTAATGGTGAAGGTATTAATTCTAATGGGAATGTACCTGCACTTGTTGTTAATTGTAAAATTAGTACAACAATTGCCATGAAACGACCAGGGTCACCAAAGATTGAAACAAGCATTTGGATTAAGGCTAAAAATACATAGCTTGTTAATAAGGCTGTTAAGATAAAGTAGCCCATGTTATTCACTTCGAGGCCTAGACCCCATTTAACAATAACTACTGTTAGTAATGTTTGCACTAAACCTACGACTGCTAGTACTGTCACTTTACTTGTAAACCAAGATGCCCCGTTTTTAGGACGAATAGCAGGTTCAACAAGTGGAAACACAATTGAAATTAATAATGCACCTACGAATAAACCTAGAGAAATAAAGTACGGTGCAAAACCTGTACCATAGTTAGGAACATGGTTTACAGACTCTTTTTCAACTTCAACTGGACTACCTACCATATCATACGTGTCTTGATTTGCTTTAACTTCATTTGCTTTTTCACTAGCCTCACCTAATTTACCAGATAAAGTAGCTGTACCATCTGCAAGCTCCGTCGAACCATCTGCAAGTGTTGCAGATCCTTGTGCTAGCTCACCAGATTTTGAAGCAAGTGTTGAAGTACCTTGATTTAATGTTGTTGTACCATTCGCTAATTCATTTAAACCAGATGCTAATGTTTTTGAACCTGTTACAGCTGTATTCACACCTGCATGTAGTTCACCTAATTTTGCAGCTAATGTAGCATTACCTGCTTGTAGACCTTTTGCACCTTCCAATAAAGCATTACTTTTAGCTGATAATGCATTCGCACCAGCTAGCACTTCTGCTTGACCTGCTGCAATTTGAGTTGCCCCAGAGCTTACTTGATTGGCACCAGCTTGTAATTTTTCTGTACCAGCTGATAAGGATGTTAAACCGTTATGCACACTAGCACTACCTGCCTGTAGTTCCGCTAATGTTTGTTTCAACGCTGTTGCTTGCTCTTCAGGCATTGAAGCCATCATCGTTTGTAATTGATTTGATAGAGCTGTAATGCCTGCCTCTACTTTTGCAGATCCCGCTGTTAATTGAGTTGCCGCACCATTCAATGCACCGGCATTCTCAGCAATAGATGCTGCACCTGCACTAATTTGCTGTTGTTTGTCGTTTAAAGTGTTTAAACCAGCACCAACTTTTGCAACACCTTGTGTATATTGTGATAACCCCTGTTCAAGGCTCGTTGCTCCATTTGCAGCTTGCTGTGCACCCTGTTGTAATTGAACAGTACCATCTTGTAGTTTGACTAAACCACTAGATAAGTCATTCGCGCCTTTTGCGGCATCTCCCGCACCTTTTGTTAATTTATCAGTACCATTTGATAGTTCAACTGTGCTCGATGCTAGTTGCTCCAGATATCCTTTTAAATCTTTTGCACCATTCGCTACTTTTTGTGCACCCTCATCTAGCTTATTTGAGCCATCTGCAGCTTCTGTAAAGCCATCTCCAAGTGTTGCAATGGAATCAAATAATTTTTCAGCATAAGTCGCTGATACTTGAGAATTTACTTCAGCGCGTACACGATCCATTGCAGTCTCACCAATTTGAGCACCAAGGAAGTTCAATCCCTCGTTTGGAATGTAGTTCATTACTAATTTTGATGGTTTGTCATCTAATAGTGTTGTTGCATGTTCAGAGAAATTTGTTGGAATTTCTAAAATCATATAATAGTCACGACTATTTAAGCCTTTTTCAGCTTCATCTTTTGAAACTTCTATAAAGTTAAATTGCTCGCTATCTATCAATTTATCGACCAAGGTATCCCCTAAGTCTAATTTAACGCCATCCATCTCAGCACCAGTATCCTCATTAACAACAGCTACTGGAAGATTAGGAAGCCCCGCATAAGGATCCCAAAACGCCCATAAAAACATACCCGCATACATTACTGGAATAAATAATACAGCAATGATTGACACAAGCATTTTTCTTGTTTTAAAGATCTTCAGCCACTCAGCTTTAATCATATAATATCCTCACTCCTAAACTATTTGACCGAAAACGTCATTTGGTCATTTTCATTCAAAAAAAATAATCAACCTCGACAATATTGCAAAAAGAGCACTTGATTCAATACTTATACAGCTGTATTTTATCGAATCAAGTTAAAATCAAACCTCGAAAGATAGTTTCCTTAAAAAGATTAAGAATCTTTTCTTCAGGGATTACATCACCATGTAACTCATGCCAATCGACAACAAAAGCAAGATATGCCTTCAGCAATAAGTAACTAACTAGCTCCGCATCACACTCTCTAATTTCACCTTTATTAATACGTCGTTGTATTAACTCTGCGACATACGATAAGATTTCAGTCTCGATACGTAGTAGCACCTGTTTAACTGCTGGTGTTCGTAATTCTTTTTCTTCCTCGATTAGCTTTGCAAATAAAAGATGTTTTTCTCGGAACTGTAGCATTTTCATTAAAGCATTATGCGCATTATCCATAAAGCTTGCTGATGCATCCAACACTGCATCTGCTTCCGCTTTCATCTCTCGTACAAGTGACATTGCGATCTCTTGAAATAAAATTTCTTTATTTGCAAAGAATGTATAAATCGTACCTTTACCGACATTGGCGATTTTAGCCACTTGCTCCATTGTTGTTGCCTTGTAGCCAAACAATGTAAAAGATTTTGCAGCTGCTTCAAGAATTTCCTGCCTACGATCCATTAGTAACATCCTTTCTAGTTAGGTTATGTACATCTCTCGTACACTTCAATAAAAATGACCAGAAAACCATTTCGGTCATCTGGTCATTATCATATTCCTATTTCAAAAAAATTGCAAGCTTTTAATGATGATTTTTTTCATCTTTTTTCTCTTCCTCATGATCCATATCATCTGAAGTGTCATTATTATGATCCATCATGTTATTATCCATGCTGTTATTGGCTTTTTCATCCTCTGGGACAACCTTTGTCATATCAGGGCTTCCAGCAATAATTTGTTGCTTTGGCATATTATGAACACCGTTAGCTGTTGTATGTGCATACATATAATACACACCATCATGATCAAAAGTAGTCGTTGCTTTATATACACCGTCTTGCTCTAATTTCCCATCAATCATTTGTCCTTCATCGCGTTTTCCTGATTCCCAAACTTCAAATTCTACTACAGCATCATCGACATTTTTTCCACCTTGTTCAACATGTGCTGCCAGCTCAATCGTTTCATTGAGTGCTACTTCTTTTGGTGTTAAAATTTCAACTTCTGGGATCTGTGGTACTTCTGGTTCTGGCAATGCCTCTTTTTTTTCTCCACATCCTACTAATAATGTAGGGACTGCAATTAGCGCAAATAACCACTTTTTCATCTTTTAATCCTCCATTAATGGCAACCGTATCTTCACGGATGTGCCTTTTTCAACAACACTTTCAATTTCTAACGTTCCCTGTAACTGTTTTAATAACTGTTCAACAATCGATAAACCTAGTCCACTACCACCGTCCGCACGACTTCGAGCTTTGTTAACACGATAAAATCGTTCAGTGACATGGGTTAAATCCTCGACAGGAATACCAATTCCATAATCCCTAATGGTAATTTGTGCACTACCAGCCTTTTCAGCAGCAACAATTTCCACCTTAGAATTTTCATGCGAATAATTAATCGCATTTTCAATAATGTTAATAAAAATTTGTTTTAGTTTTACTTCATCCGCTTCAATAATTAGGGCATCATCTACATCTAAATATAAAGTTATGTTCTTTTTATTTGCTTGATGCGTTAAGATTTTTTGAACCTCTCGTAATGTTTCACCTAATGGAATTGGATATAAATCAATGTCAGTTTGTTCATTTTCTGTTCTTGCCAGTTGAAGTAATTCGTTTGTTAAGCGTTCCATGCGATTGGCCTCACGGACGATTAGCTGAATGGTTTCTTCTTTTTGGCCTTCTGTGATGATGCCATTTTGCATGGCTTCGCTATAGCCCTTTACATAGCTAATTGGTGTTCGTAATTCATGCGAGACTGTTGCCAAGAATGTTTTTTGTGCTTCATCCTCTTGCTGAATGGCCTCTGCCATTTTATTAAAGGTACTAGATAATTTACCGATTTCATCTCGTGAATTGACAGGTACACGAGTCTCATAATTCCCATAGGACATCTGCTCCACTGCAAGCTGTAAATCGTTTAATGGTCGCATAATATGTCGAATCCCTTTATAAATTAAATAGCTAACAACTACTAAAAATATGAAAGCACTAATAAACAATAAAATAACGCCACTATTTGCCAATTCACTAATTTTGGCCAGTGGGAAATAAATATAAATAATACCTTCTAATCGATTTTGATCAACAAGTGGTACAACCACCGAAATAAGTTGTCGATCAAAGCGAGGCTCGTACCCAATTTTTTGCACATACTTTCCTGCCAATAATTTTTGTCTTTCCTCAGGACCAATCAATGTCTCATAATCGATATCAAATGGAACACAGGCACTTAATTCACGAGGATTCCTTACCGCAAATATATTCAAATTGGAATAATCATTAAATTCTTCAATATCTGCAATAAATTCATCCGTTACCTTGCCATTGTCATACATTGTTTGTAGCTTCAATCCAACTTCGACCATTGTATCTTCTGTATCTTGTACATATAAACGTTGATATAAAAAATTTGTGAGAACATACATAAAGACAACGGTAATAATTAAAAAGGCGAAAATTAACAACCAAATGCGCGTGGCAATTTTTTTCATTCGCCAGGATCAAAGCGGTAGCCCACACCCCAAACGGTTTGAATATGCGAAGCCGCATCCTTTCCAAGCTTTATTCGTAAAGTTTTAATATGTGTATCTACCGTGCGTGTTCCACCTACATAATCAATATCCCAAATGCGTTCTAATAATTGCTCTCTCGAATAGGCATTTCCTGGATTTTTCATAAATAAGTGTAAGAGTTCAAATTCCTTTAAAGTAAGTGGAATACTCTTTCCATCAACGGATACTTTTCGTGCTATTTCATCTATTTTAATAGAGCCAAAAATTACGTACTTTTGCTGTAGTTCTGTAATATTTGCACCACTTCGTCTTAATACAGCATAAATTCTGGCTACGAGTTCATCATGTGTAAATGGCTTAACAATATAATCATCTCCGCCAAGTGTAAGACCTTTCACTTTATCCTCATTCGCATCACGTGCAGTTAAAAAAATAATCGGCACATTGGACATAGCCCGAATACTTTGACAAACAACAAAACCATCCTCATGTGGCATCATTACATCAAGTAAGACTAAATCTATATTTTCACGCACTATTACATCGTAAGCCTCAGTTCCACTAGCGGCAGTAAATGTCTCTATATCAGAGTTATTGAGCATCATTTCAATTAAATTACGCATATCCTGCTCATCATCAACTATTAATACAGTTGTCATCATTGTTCCTCCCTTACTAACAGCTGAAAAGCACCTTTCCCCACATCAACTGTTTTTTCCTTCTGGCCATCTTTTATAAAATACAATGTGTGATCATCATAGCCAGCGACAACAATATAATCTTTAAATTGATCCACTACAAATGGATTTGCCCCAACCTCTTGCTGCCATTTGATATGGCCATCAAAGTCAGCCACATATAACTCGTTGTGACCATGACTTACAACAAGAATAGCATCTTTGGTCTTTTTTATTCCTACTGGCATCAAAGGCATGTCAATCTCTCCATGCAGTTGACCTGTAGTCAAATCATATTTTTTAACAGAACTATTTGGCTTACTTCCTTCCCCATGACCGCCTACCCATAGCTCATGTGTTTCTTCTAGAACAGCTATTCCATGTGCAGATTTTTGAATCGGCCATTCTTGCTCAATTTTTAAATCCTTCATATTTAACACAGATAACTTTGTATCTTTAAAATTAATAACATATAGTTTATCCCTATACGATGTCATTGACATTGGATAATTGCCAAGTTGTTGTGAAGCTAGCTGATTGCCTTCTTGATCAAAGCTTGTCACTGTATTGGTTTTACTATTCGTGATAAAAAATTGCTTGATGTTGTCATCGTAGTATACATTGGTCGTACCAATCTCTACTTTTTTTGAATAGAGCTTTTCTCCGGTGGATATTGTATAGACGTCGATGTTATTTAGTTGGTGTCCATATAATAAAACTTGGTCATCTCCTAATAATATGGCCCCTGAATAAGCCTTATCAAATAACCATGTCGCAAGCATATTCCCATCCTCATCAATAAAATCTAATGATGGCTCTTGTATGTTCAATGAAGCTATAAAACTTCGTTCCCTTTCAATGGGTTCATATGACTTTTCAGCGCAACCCGCTAACCATATAATTTGTAGTAACGAAAAAATGAAGAATGCCCATTTTTTCAACTTTATCACCTCTGCCCCTTTACTATACTTCACAATTGTGAAATTCGGGTGAAACTTGGAAGGTAAATTTATGACAAACCATGAAAATACATTTCACATATCAGGCGCGCAATTCTTCTAACAGTTCAATCATCCAACCAATATTTCCGTCCTTACATATATTACAAAGATAATGGTAAGGAGGAATTTGAGTATGATATCCATTAGCTTATGTATGATTGTAAAAAATGAAGAAGATGTTATTGGTCGATGTCTTGACTCTGTCAAAGATATAGTAGATGAAATTAATATTGTTGATACGGGATCAACAGATAGTACAAAGCAAGTGGTTGCACAATATACAGACCGAATTTTTGATTTTAAATGGATACATCACTTTGCAGCAGCACGAAACTTTTCCTTTCAACAAGCAACAAAAGAATACATCCTCTGGCTTGATGCTGACGATGTTTTTTTAGAGGAAGACCGCCAAAAATTAAAGGCACTCAAAGCATCTCTTACTTCCGACATTGATGCTGTTTCTATGAATTATCATTTAAGTTTCGATCATGAGGGAAATGCAGATGCCTTAATAAGAAGATATCGCCTTGTCAGGAGGGAAAAGCAATTTCAATGGATTGGTGCAGTTCATGAATATTTAGAAGTTTGTGGTATGTTGTTTGATAGTGATGTTGCTGTCAGCCATTTACCGTTAACCCATGATCACTCCCGCAATATTACGATTTATAGACAACTGATTGAAACGGGAGAAACACTATCACCACGTGATACATTTTATTTTGCTAATGAATTAGTAGATCATGGCCTGTTTGAGGAAGCTATTTATTATTATGAATTATTTTTAACGTCCAAATTAGGGTGGATTGAAGATAACATACGTGCCTGCTTAAAATTAGCTGATTGCTATTCCCATTTAAACGATAAAGAAAACAATTTCAGCGCTATACTACGAAGCTTTGAATACGATATCCCCCGACCAGAAGCCTGCTGTCGCCTAGGTTATCACTTTATGGAACAATCTAGAAATTACGAAGCTATATTTTGGTATGAGCAAGCTCTAGTGATTAAACAGAAGCCAAATGCGCCCTTTCAAAACAAAAGCTTTTCTACATGGCTACCCCACTTACAGCTCTGTGTTCTTTACGATCGCTTACAACAATATGAACTAGCCAATGCCCATAATGAATTAGCGGGCTCGTTTATTCCGAATGACCCAAAAATTCTACACAATAAAGAATATTTCAAGCGTATTTTAACAATCAATCACAAAGACTCTTAAAAAATATCAATCACCATCTAAAAAGTTTCGTCTCCTGTTTGCAGGATAAACATCCAATTATCTTAAATACAGTTGCAACGAATCTATAAATAACTCTCTATTTACAAGTAATTAATAGTTATGTGTCTACCTCCCTTATCATTCATCAGAATACGATATTTGAGAGAGGAGGTGAGATTATGCATTTTGGAAATTTTATAGATAGAGTTTGCAGTAAGTGTCATTCATTTCCTTGTTGTTGTAAAACTGGTCCTATTCCAAGTTGTCCAATTTGGCCAGTGAAACCTACAGGACCGACTGGGGGGATAACTGGACCTACAGGTAGTACAGGTGTGACTGGCTCTACGGGGGTAACTGGCGTTACTGGGGCTACTGGCGCTACCGGCGTTACTGGCGCTACCGGCGTTACTGGAGTAACTGGGGCTACTGGTGTTGCTGGTTCTACGGGCGCTACTGGCGTTACCGGGGCTACTGGTGTTACTGGCGCTACCGGCGCTACCGGCGCTACCGGCGTTACTGGCGTTACTGGTTCTACGGGTGTAACCGGCGCTACTGGTTCTACCGGCGCTACCGGCGTTACTGGAGTAACTGGGGCTACTGGTGTTGCTGGTTCTACGGGCGCTACTGGCGCAATCGGACCTACTGGCGCTACTGGCGTTACTGGCGCTACCGGGGCTACTGGGGTAACTGGGGCTACCGGCGTTACTGGGGTAACCGGCGCTACTGGCGCTACTGGTGTAACCGGGGCTACCGGGGCTACTGGCTTGACTGGCGCAATCGGACCTACTGGCACCACTGGGATAACTGGGGCTACCGGCGTTACTGGCGTTACTGGCGCTACCGGCGTTGCTGGGGCTACGGGTGAGACTGGCGCTACTGGGGTAACTGGGGCTACCGGTGTTGCTGGGGCTACGGGCGCTACGGGCGTTACTGGCGCAATCGGACCTACTGGCGCTACTGGTGTAACCGGGGCTACCGGCGTTACTGGCGTTACTGGGGTAACCGGCGCTACTGGCTTGACTGGTGCAATCGGACCTACTGGCGCTACTGGAGTAACCGGGGCTACCGGCGTTACTGGGGCTACTGGCGTTACTGGGGTAACTGGGGCTACCGGCGTTACTGGCGTTACTGGCGCTACCGGCGCTGCTGGCGTTACCGGCGTTACTGGCTTGACTGGTGCAATCGGACCTACTGGCGCTACTGGAGTAACCGGGGCTACCGGCGTTACTGGGGCTACTGGCGTTACTGGGGTAACTGGGGCTACCGGCGTTACTGGCGTTACTGGCGCTACCGGCGTTGCTGGCGTTACCGGCGTTACTGGCGCTACTGGCGTTACTGGTTCTACGGGAGTGACCGGCGCTACTGGTATTACTGGTTCTACGGGTGTAACCGGGGCTACTGGCGCTACTGGTTCTACTGGGGTAACCGGCGTTACTGGTTCTACGGGTGAGACTGGGGTAACTGGGGCTACCGGCATTACTGGAGTAACCGGCGCTACTGGCACTACTGGAGTAACTGGCGCTACCGGCGTTACTGGCGCTACCGGCGTTGCTGGGGCTACGGGTGAGACCGGCGCTACTGGCACTACTGGAGTAACTGGGGCTACCGGTGTTGCTGGTTCTACGGGCGCGACTGGCGCAATCGGACCTACTGGCGTTACTGGTGTAACTGGGGCTACCGGCGCAATCGGACCTACTGGCGTTACTGGTGTAACTGGGGCTACCGGCGCAATCGGACCTACTGGCGTTACTGGAGCTACCGGCGTTGCTGGGGTAACTGGGGCTACTGGCGTTACTGGTGCAATCGGACCTACTGGCGCTACTGGGATAACCGGGGCTACTGGCTTGACTGGTGCAATCGGACCTACTGGGGCTACCGGTGTTACTGGCGCAATCGGACCTACTGGCGCTACTGGGGTAACTGGGGCTACCGGTGTTGCTGGTTCTACGGGCGCGACTGGCGCAATCGGACCTACTGGCGCTACTGGGGTTACTGGTTCTACGGGTGTAAC
>NZ_PXXX01000029.1 GCF_003367505.1 Lysinibacillus capsici | reverse complement strand
GCCTTTATAGTGACCGTATAGCGCGGTAGCTGTTAAATCATGCATCTTTGATAAGTCAGCACCTCCGTACCATGTGATAGGTAATTTCGCTAAATCCTCTATAGTCCAGTTATACTTCCTGTCAGAAGTTTTAAACTCGTCAATATTGAAATATGCCTTTACAGCAGAAGTATAGATGTTTAAAGACTTTGCTAAAAAGTCCTTCCTTTGTTGTGGATCATTCTGTGCCTGTAATGCATCATTTAACATGTCTTGTGGACGAATTGACACGCCATAAGCTGGATTCGCCTTTTCGTGTTCGATTGGATTCGTATAGTCCACATTCCCTTTTTCATCTTCGTCAGCTTTTGCGATAAAGACGAAGTATTGTTCGTCTATCACTGTGCCGTCTAATATCTTTTTACAGTATTGTAAACGTTGATAACAAAAAGAAGACATATTATCACCAGCGGTAGTTATTCCAATCATCAATTTATTGGTGTATGCCTTCATTGCTTCTTTTATAATGTTATATTGCTTCGGTGTCTTATAAGCGTGCATTTCGTCAGCAATACCGATATTACAGTTTAATGAGTCTTGCTTATCTGGATTGGCGGCCAATGCTTGAATAAACAAAGACCCATCACCTAGATCCCCTCGAATAGAATGTTCTTGGTTATTATCAATCACACGAAAATTCTCTTTCTCGCCCATTTGAACAAGGTTGTAATTAATGAAATTAAAACTTTCGAGTGCTTGTTTTAAAGCAGCCGCAACAATATACACCTTAGATCCAGAACGCCTGTTTAACAAACCTAACGCCCACGCTAATGCAGCTGCAAAGGATGTTTTAATATTTTTTCGAGGTATATAAATAAATGCTTCTTTGAAACGTCTAATCTCCGTATCTTTATGAAAAAACCCTAGCAAATTATAAACTTGATATTTATGGAATGGCTCTAATAAGAATGGCTTACCTCGCAACGGTGTACCATCTAGCATTTCGCCCTGTGCATGTACGAATGTTTTCTCGATAATACCGATAACAAATTCAGCATCTTTTGGTCGAAAATCATATGCAGGATTTTCTAAATCCCGTAAAAACCGTTCACACCCTTGTATTTGCTCTTTGTTCGCCAATTTACGACCTTCCACAATTGATTTCGCATACTCCATTACAAGGTCATAGTTTTTATACTTAGCCTCCAAGACTATTCAAAGCCTCTACTAAACCTGTATTCTTTGTTGGAGCTTTATTGTTTGGGTCATTTGATTTTGGATTCAGGCAAAGTCGATCAGAGTATGCGAGAATGTCTTTTCTAAGTGATTCCAAGGTTGCGACAATTGGCGATTTTTTTGCGCCTCCTGCGGCTGTGTAGCTTTCATATTCATAGCCTTCTTTTTCAAACCTTTCGGTCAAAGTTAAATATTGATGTACAATATCCGAATATGCGTCAATCAAGCGATTATATTGCGGTTTATGTACTCCCAACGCTTTCATATCACTCACTGTTCGACGCTTAATTGTTTCTTTACTTGGTACCTTCGACATGCCTTTCACCTCCCTCAAAAAATTATTTTAAAAATTACGCTCTATTGGAAAAAGTCCCCCTCCTCGGTCTCCCGATGCCTTATAGAAGTGTTTTGATATGGGGGGCTATTCTTTTGATTCTTTTTCAATTTCAACAATATTTTCTTTTAAATATTTCGAAACGTTGATATAACCTTCTGTGTTATGTTTCTCTGTAAATCCTCTGTATTTAACTCTTGCTGGGTATGCATCTGTTATATCACCGTTATTATCAATGTTTATGACAATTGACCAACCAAATGTGTGAAGTATCATGTTAATCCACCAAAGCATTCCTGACTCCCTAAACTCTCTCCATGTTCTCTTGTTTACCATTCTGTACCCTCCACTTTTTTCACTTTGTCTACCCAATATTCGCCTAACTCAGTCAACTTGCTGTTAGTTCTATCATGCATTTTATCGTGACAAGCAGTACATAGTGATAATAGATTCCAAGACTCTAACCGCCATTGTGGATGTGTTTCTAATGGATTGCAATGATGTACAGTAGTAGCAGTTCGATTCTTACCGTACCGCCTACACTCCTGGCATTCATAATTATCACGCTTTAAAACTTTAGCGCGTTTACTACGCCAAGACTTTGATTTATAAAAGTTCATTTATCATCACGTTCTTCATCCCCCACAATTTATAATTAATTGCATAATAAAAAGCCACGCTTGTATAAACGTGACTATAAAAAAAAGTTTAGTAATCTTTTTTTAAACATTGATAACATAATAAGACAAAATTATTATCTGCAATATACCTATCATCTATTTCTTCCAATACTACTATGCTTTTTATTTTGAATTCATTTCGATTTTCAGAAGTGTAACTACAATAATGGCATGATATTTTTTTACTAGATGTCTTCATTTCTTCCCTAAGCTTTTCAAAATCTACATTTTCAAAACCTGTTATTGTTGAACTAAATCTTTTCAAAATCTTCACCTCTGTATTTTTGTTTTTGCATTTTCATGGTTCAGTAATAACTAAACCATGATGGATCTTCTTATATTCTTTATCAATAATATTATTAATTAAATCTTTAGAAGTTCTCTCTAATAAGGGAATCATCTTAGAAATTTCATTTATTGCGTCAAGTGTAGTATCTTCTCCACCATGAAATATCATATTTCTTTTTGAATACATATTGTCTATCCAACCCTCAGGTAATTTCCATTCGGATAATGGTCCAAAATAATCTTCAAAACATTGATAAATTTGGTTTTTAGTTTTTCCACCTTTTGTTCTTTCCGTTTCAACATGATATTTCTTACCTAATATTTCCACAACATTCCAGAATGCGAAAAATTGATCAATTGCGTTATGTGATAACTTTCCCTTAGAGTACCAACCAATAGCCCTTAGTAAAGTTGGATGCAAAACTTCTAGTTCTCTAGATAGTGTAAAAGCTTCAATGATATCAGCTTTTTTTAATTTCCTTCTACTTGCAAATCTCTTTCCAGAATTAAATAACCCTTCGTTTTTATGTAATTGGATAGGCATATCATTAATTAAGGATAATACATCTCTCATTCTACCAAAAAATACATATGCAACAGTCTCAGCAATATCTATAGTATCAGCATATGCAGTAATTGTTGCTTTAAAGCCGTATGGACATTTTGATAATTCTATATCACTATAAAAAGGGTCATATGGATCGAATCCTTTTTCTTGCTTGAATTGAATTTTTCTTTCAATAGATATCGGACCAATCACATCAAAATCAACTTCCCAAATTCTTCTGTCCAATCTAAAACCTCCCTTAATTTCTCTTTAATAACATATTTACATAAAAACCCCTTTCACACAATCATATCCATAAAGGTAAAATGATTATAAATTTCCTTTGGAAAAGAACATGTATAAATTAACTTGAAATTTCTGTGAGTTTTAATATTATTCCTACTTGCCACCTTTCAAGATATCATTAAAAGCCACACCTCTTTGTAATGTGACTTTAAAAATATTCCGACCTAACATACTTCATTTACTCATCAGGTAACATTTCTGAGACTTCATTGATAAGATAATCTAATAGTTTAAGAAATTTAGTATCTAATTCATGTATTTCTTTCTCTATTTTACAATCTTCTTCATACCAATTATCATAAAACTCTTCTGGGGAACATTTAATTTCCCAATCATTTTTAGATATATCTTTAATTATAATTTTATAAGATTGAAGTAAATCTTTATCTAATTTTTCTAATAGATTTAAAAAATCTTTACTATAAAACGATTTATAGGAAAATAATATTTGGAAAGTAAGAGCAAAATTAGTTATCATATCTAAGAATTTTTCACATTCTTCTATATAACCTTGTGGTAAAGTAATGGCCTTAATATCAGGATTCTCTTTAATCATTTTTCTCAAATAAATACGTACAGTCGAATTATGACTTAGAAATTCCTTTCTAAATAAATCTAATTCATTAATTTTATTATTTAAAATGCTTATTACTTCTAGTTTTTTATTAACTTTTATTTCCCAAGTAAATTTACTTTTTTCTTTTTCGTATTGCCTCTCTAATAAAACATTCATTTGCCATTTCGCAATAAAATAAGCACCGAAAGCACCTATTAATCCACCAAACATACTCAATATTCCACCTATAATAGCAGCTTTATTAGAACTATCCCCTCCTATTACTTGAAAAGTGATAGCGAAAATTCCAAATAAAAATACTCCTACAAAAATAGAAAGAATTACTTCTATGACTCTTTTCATTTAAATTCCCCCAATATTTACTATTATTATCTTAACATGGTGGATTCTTAATGAATATAAGCATAATAAAAAGCCACAACTCGTAGTGAGTGCGACTTTTATGTATTATTTTTTAATTTGATAATCAGGTATAACAAATACTTCTAATTTACATTTGTTACAAATATATTTTGCTTGATGGTCCCTATTATAAATTTTGCTATATATTTCATCATGTGACGACGTATTCGGATCATATCTGTCAAATAAATCATCCCAAGCATTTTGGTAAACCAGTGATCCTCCGCAGTTGCAATTAGAATCCGTCCCCTTATCCTCTTTCATCCCAATAATTTTAGTTGTCAAATCTATTCCTCCTATCCTATTAATCTACTACCATCATAGAATAAAAGGAAAGTATTGTCATCACAAAAGAAGACTACATCAGTAGCCTCAATAAATTTACTTTATCGTGCCTATCACTATATTCAAAGATAAAATACACATAAAGGTTGCATTACATAACAATACACAAATAAAAATACCGTAATTTTTACGTTAAAAATACGGTAAATAATATAGACGCGAGTCAATATAGATGTTATAATAAAAGTATAGAAAAGGAGGTGAACAAAATGGATTACGAAAAACTACTAATGTATGTAAGTTCGATTGTTGGCATCTTAGGAGGTCTTTCCTCAATAGCAGTGAACATACAAACATTAACGAAAAAGAATACAAAAAAGCGACGCAATCCCGCTAAGAATAAACGTCGCTAAACCAATAGAAAGAAGAAGGTGAAAGCCTTCTTTTTTCACTTCTATTTTACCGTAACTATTTACACCATGCAAACAGTATCAGCTGAGTTTATTTTACGTTAATTCAACGTATTCTTTCCTATAATGTATAGGCACAAAAAGCTGATAAATATGGCTATTATGACTAAAAAAAGTCTAATTTTATTGCGTATTATATAGCGTTAATACAACGTCATAATTCATCATTTACGTTCGATTTAAGGCACTTTTCTTCCTTGACAACAAAACCCTCGACTTTATCTACACAACGCCTATAAAGGGCTTTAAAACACGTTTAAAGGCATATAGAAAGGAATTTCATTACTCAGAACATTTCCAGTAAATATTTCTTCTAATGAACATTTTTCACACTTAAAAATAGGGGTAGCATCTTGTACAGAAAAACTGAATACGTGGTCACAAGTTGTTTGCTTCAATAATAGTTGAATACTGTTATTATCTATCGTCATTTAATTAATCTCCTTTGTAATGGCGCAAGTTAGCCGCGTGGTATATGCCTTATTTATTCTTTTATTATTTAATACAGTCAATAATATATAGTCATAGATATTAACGTTAATATGTTCACATATTCTGATTAATGGTTTCGTTGTTTATATAAACTGTCGATATGCTTTTAAATAAAAATATCGTTATATTATTATTGATATGGAGCGATAGCGACATAGAGGATTTATGCTAAAGCATAAATCCTCGTGAATATTTTTATAGTTAATATAAGTCTAGTTAAATATAAGTATAGTTTGTCTATCAAAAACGTAAGGGTGTCCCTATCAATTTTGACAGGGTATCCCTATCATATTTGATACCCCTATAGGTTTAATACCGTATATAAATTGGATGTTTGCTTACCTATTCGGTCATATTGCTTGTCAACTCTAACGTATCCTAAGTCACTTAGAGTCTTTAATGCACGCCTAACCGAACTTTCACTACATCGTGCCATTTTTGCAATAGTCGCAATAGAAGCCCAAGACTGACGAGTTATATTATCTGCATATGCCGATAGCGCACAATAAACAGTTATGTCACTCGACCTCGTTATGCGAGTGTCATTAAGAATTTGTTTATACACTATTACAAATGGCTGTTTTGTCGTTGTGTCAGTCATGTAATAACTCCTTTCGTTTCTTTTAAGGATATAAACGTCGCCAACCGTTTAAATCACCTTTAATAATTCGTTTGCATATTCTTATAAATCTGTAATAAAATTATTAGTAGCATAAAATGAAAATGTAATTGCTAGGATATAGACATCGCCAAATATCTATATCCCGCAAAAACTCAGTCTCTATCGTCCATTTATCGCCTGTATGTGCTACTGCTAAGCACTGTGTACAATACTGTTGCTATACCGCAAATGGCTGCAACCATTCGTCGGTATGTAATAACTGATTGTCTTCATTTCGCGTTGATCGTCGCCAACCGTCAACCGAAAAGGCAAGTAGTATGTCGCTGTACATACCGATTAAAGAGTTATAAGTGTACTGAGATATTCGCTATATTATCTGTAACGATGACGCTAACTGTGTCGCTGATAACTATTGTTATTCGCTCACTTATCGTTATTTTTATTGGTTTTATCGCTCTATCCATTTTAGACCTCCTTACCCAATTTTCTTAACTTGCTTCCTTCGACTTTCTTAACTCTATATATTCAGCAAATTTCTTTTCACTAATTTTTCCGTCAACTAACGGTGATAATCCGTCAATACTGCGTCCTATTGCGTTTGTGACAACGTGAGGCGTATTCACTTCGTCGTCCGCCCATAGCTTCTTAATTAAGGAGATTTCTTCATTATCTATAAGTGTTATATCCGCTAAACCTTCGTATTTGCGTAGACGATTAACAAGCTTTTGGGTCGCCATAAGTTCATCGAACAGGTATCGCCTTGCTTCTACTGTAAATGTCCCTTGTCCATCTTTCATACGTTTGCCTGCACGATTGTACCCACATTTTGTAATTAAACGTATTTGCTCGTTGATCGCTTCCCATTTACGGAGTTCTTGGCTGCGGTGAGCGCGCGACTGTCCTTTTGTTTTAATCGGTTTAAAGTCTCCGTACACTTTCGCCTGTAGTTCTCGATAGTAAGTCAACGGCTCTAGCCAAGCGTGATATTTCGTCATTTCTTCTGTGGATCGGTCGTTAGCAACTACTGGACACAGCCAGCAGCCGAACCTTGCGCCACATGCTTCTGCTTTTGCTGCGATGTTCTCAACTCCACGTGGATTACTTACTCCACATTCACCTGTTGCTTCTTTATAAATACGTCTTACTTCATTTGTTGTGGTCCATCCTAGTGAGCCTTGCGATAGATACGCCCAAACATCATCAATCGTCCAGTCAACGATTGGCATAAATGTATGGGTATTTTTAAGTGAAACATGTTTTCCTACACGATCACTAATCGACCATTTTCGAATACTAGCCTCACGGCTTGCTGATTCTGATAAGCGAGTTCCGATGATGATATATGAAGGATCAATTGACTTTAGCATATTATCTTGTGGTGAAATTTTTAAGCGTTGAGTACACCAACGTCCAGCACCACTTCTTAAAGGTAAAAAGTAACCACGTCCCAAAGTCAAAACAAAATAAGAATGTTCTACTGGACGGTGTACAATTTGAGCCTCAATTGGTAGATTACGAGGCTTTACATAATGGTTAAACGCTTCTACTTGCGAGTGCATGTACGCTCCAACTTCTGGATTTTCAACGCGAGTATCGCTCATGACAACGTGTATGTGGCGAGTTCTTTTATCAGTAGGTAATGATTCTAGCATTTTGAGGACTAGCGATAATACCGTTGTACTGTCCTTACCTCCTGACCATGCGATAGCCCAAGGTCTTAAATCTTCCTTATCTAAGTATAATTCTGCTAAATATGCGATTGATCTAGTGACTTTTTCTTGCACTTCTGTAGCACTCCCTTTACATTGGTTTTACGTTTTAATATTCAAACATTCCGTCAGTGCCTCTTGTTTTTTGTCCTCTGTCATGGATAACCACGTCTTATTAGTTGTTTTCACTGGATTTCGTCTCCTTCAAAAACTTATTTACAAAGTAGGCTTGTCCTTTTCCAGTAACCCTTGCAGTCCTGCTGATACGGACAATTCCGAACTTTGTAAACGGTGATTCTTTGATTCTGAACAAGCCTAGATTCATAGCTTTTTGAGTAGGCATATTGTAGTCAATTCCTCTTTGTTTGATTAAGTAGCCGTTTTGACGTAACCACTCGTAGAAGCGATTCTGTCCCATCTTTATGCCGTTTTGGGTTTAGGATTTTAGCGAACTCACTAATAGAAATAGCTGTCTTACTCGCTTATATAGCTTCTGCAAGTCTTACTTTCGGCTTTTGTGCGTTAATAACACGTTCTTGTTCTAAAATTAAAGCGTCCTTTCGCGCCAATGCTCGTTCTGCAACCAATAAACCTCTTGCTAGTATCGTTACTTCGTCGTCTGTTTCATTTATTTGAATATATCCTCCATCCTTTCGAATAGACGGAAGTACCTCTGAAGTAACCCAGCGTTTGAACTTCTTTGCCTTCGCTTTAATTTCTGGATTGTTACCTTGTTTAGAAGCTCCTAAAATTAAACTGTATAAGCCCGATTCATTGATAAACTTTTTTCTTACTGTTTGGGTAGCATCGCTATTGTCGTGTCTTTTCCCTGTTAATACCCCTACTCCCCAGACCG
>NZ_PXXX01000028.1 GCF_003367505.1 Lysinibacillus capsici | reverse complement strand
GTTCAGTTTTCAAGGTTCATGTCATCGCCCTTTTGGACAACTATTTAAATTTACCATACAACCAAGAGGTTGTCAACACTTTTTTGGAGCGGGTGATGAGAATCGAACTCACGACATCAGCTTGGAAGGCTGAGGTTTTACCATTAAACTACACCCGCATATATTTTCTTAAAAATGGCGCGCCCGGCAGGAGTCGAACCCACAACCTTCTGATCCGTAGTCAGACGCTCTATCCAATTGAGCTACGGGCGCATATGAAATTAATTAATTGACTTGGTGCGGCCGAGAGGACTTGAACCTCCACGGGGTTGCCCCCACTAGGCCCTCAACCTAGCGCGTCTGCCGTTCCGCCACGACCGCATTCAATTAGTAACTTTTTTATTATACTATGATAATTCAAAAAGTCAACTCTTTTTCTTAAAGAGATGAGCCATGAAGGACTCGAACCTTCGACCCTCTGATTAAAAGTCAGATGCTCTACCAACTGAGCTAATGGCTCGAATTAAGAAATGAATGGCTGGGGTACTAGGATTCGAACCTAGGCATGACGGAATCAAAATCCGTTGCCTTACCGCTTGGCTATACCCCAATAAGTGGCGGTCCCGACCGGGATCGAACCGGCGATCTCCTGCGTGACAGGCAGGCATGTTAACCGCTACACCACGGGACCAAAATATTATTTACATTAAATTATGAAAAATGACCCCTACGGGATTCGAACCCGTGTTACCGCCGTGAAAGGGCGGTGTCTTAACCACTTGACCAAGGGGCCATGGCTCCGAAGGCAGGACTCGAACCTGCGACAACCTGATTAACAGTCAGGTGCTACTACCAACTGAGCTACTTCGGAATAATTCATGTTATGTTGTCGTCGTTATCTTGTCGACTTTTACTATTATAGGGACAACTCAACAAAACGTCAACTATTTTTTAAACTTTTTTTACTCTACTAATTTTAATTTCCCCAAACACTTACTGCAACAATACTTTTCAACATTCATTTTTATTTTCCGTATATATAATTGGTGGCAATTGACACAAGTATATTTATAGCGTCGTCGTTGTTTTTTAACTGTAGCTTTCGGGACATGTAAAACTGCGCAAAATCGAGGGGCATCTACTTTCCTTAATAATTCTCTAAAATCTTTATCTCGATGCTGATACCCTTTACCTTCAATATGTAGGTGATAATGGCATAATTCGTGTAAAACAATACCTTGAATCTCTTTCAAACCGTATAACTCATAGGCTTTAGGATTAATCTCAATATTATGGGATTGTAAAAGATATCGTCCTCCCGTTGACCGTAATCTCGGATTAAAGTAGGCTTGATGCAGAAAAGGCCTCTGAAAGTTTTCTAAAGATAAGCGACGAACAAGCTCTTGTAATTCTTGATTGTCCACAGTAATCACCTCTAACAACAAGAATACCACACTGCGTAGTATAGACAGTGTGGCAAAAATTTAGTACTCAAACTAATGCTTGATTTTTAGGAGGAAGCATCGTTAAAGAGATACGTCCTTTCGTTACATCTATTTGTTCAACCCAGACAGTTACAATATCCCCAAGTGCCACAACTTCTAATGGATGCTTTATACGTTTATTTTGGAGTTTAGAAATATGCACAAGTCCATCTTGCTTCACGCCAATGTCAACAAATGCGCCGAAATCTACTACATTTCTTACCGTCCCCTGCAATTCCATACCTACTTTTAAATCTTCCATTTTTAATACATCAGTCTTAAGCAATGGTTGTGGGAATGCATCACGTGGGTCACGACTAGGTTTCATTAAGGTATCCACGATATCTTGAATTGTCACAACTCCTACTCCAAGCACATCACTTAATTTTTGGATTTTTAGTGCTGCAATAGCATCCTCTGCCATCTGTGTCCCTAACTCTTTTTTATCTATTTGAGCCTCTGCTAATATTTGCTCAGCAAGGGCATAGCTCTCAGGATGAATACCTGTAGCATCAAACGGATTTTTTGCTTCTGGGACACGTAGGAAACCAATAGCTTGTTCATACGTTTTGGCGCCTAACCTTGGAATCTTCTTTAATTGCGCACGTGTAGTAAATTGACCATTTTCCTCTCGCGTCTTTACGATATTCTCTGCAACAGTTTTTGATAGACCAGAAACATATTGTAAGAGTGATGATGAAGCCGTATTTACATCTACACCAACTTGGTTAACAGCTGTTTCTACTATAAAAGATAGCGATTCATTTAATTTTTTTTGAGAAACATCATGCTGATACTGACCTACACCCACAGCTTTTGGTTCAATTTTCACTAACTCTGATAAAGGATCCTGTAAGCGACGTGCAATGGAGACAGCACTACGTTGTTCAACCTGTAAATCAGGAAATTCTGTACGTGCAATTTCAGACGCTGAATAAACAGATGCCCCCGCTTCATTGACAATCACATAGGCTATGTCAGTAGTAAGTTCATTTAATACATCCGCGATAAATTGTTCTGTCTCCCGAGATGCTGTACCATTACCAATGGCAATTATACTTATTGGATACTTTGCCAAAATTCCTTTTACAATAGCTTTGGATTTTGCCACATCTGGTTTCGGTGGATGTGGGTAAATAGCTGTAACCTCAAGCATTTTCCCAGTTTCATCTACAACCGCCAGCTTGCAACCTGTACGGTAAGCTGGATCAACCCCTAAAACATATTTACCTTTCATAGGTGGTTGTAGCAATAGGTTACGTAAATTTTCAGAAAAAATATGAATAGCCTGTGCCTCAGCTTTTTCTGTAAGCTCGTTTCGTAATTCCCTTTCAATTGAAGGCTGAATTAAACGCTTGTACGAATCCTCGATTGCTAGTTTAACTTCTGCAATAGCAGGAGACGAACCAGTTGCAGGTATCCATTCTTTCCACATAATCATTAATACTCGGTCCACCGGCACATGAATAGAAACCTTTAAGATTTCTTCTTTCTCTCCTCGGTTTATTGCTAAAATACGGTGTGGTACAATGCGACTAACAGGCTCTTCATATTCGTAATACATTTCAAAAACATTTTTCTCGTCGATTTCTGTATTTTTCACAGACGTCACAAGAATTCCATCTTTCCATGAATAAGCTCGGATTTTTTCACGAATAGAGGCATCGTCCGCAAAACGTTCTGCTAATATATCTCGAGCTCCTATCAGGGCTTCTTCCGTATTAGCAACTTGTTCGTTGTCCACAAAGTCAGTTGCTAATTGCTCTAATGCATCATCACTAAATGCTAACAGGAGATCTGCAAGAGGCTCTAAACCTTTCTCTTTTGCAATCGTCGCCTTTGTACGTCGTTTTTGCTTATAAGGTCTATATAAATCCTCAACACGTTGTAAGATTGTTGCAGAAAGAATAGCCTGCTCTAATTCTGGTGTAAGCTTTTCTTGCTCTTGGATTAATCGTATAACTTCTTCTTTTCGTTGTTCAAGTTGCTGTATGTAGTGATAACGATCTTCTACAGCTTTAATTTGCACCTCATCAAGTGATCCTGTAACCTCTTTTCGATAGCGCGCAATAAATGGTACCGTATTTCCCTCTTCTAATAAGTTAATAACAGCTTCTACTTGCCCTGGTTTGACTGCTACATCCTTTGCAATGAGCTGTAACATTTGCTTTTGCTCCACATCATCACTACCTTTTTCTTTTCATTTTACCATTACACTTTACTAAAAATGCAAAAAAATAGTCTACTCAGACGAATATGAGTAGACTATTTCCATTCATTTTAAAGGTATTTTTCATTAAACACCCATGAAAGATTAGAGCGAAACACTGCCACTTGCTAGAATAGCCTCTTGTAATTTCTTTATTGCTTTCCTTTGTATCCTCGATACATGCATTTGAGAAATCCCTAATCGTTCTCCAGCTTCTTTTTGACTAAGTTGCTCTAGATATGTAAGCTGAATAATTTGTTTTTCCCTCTCATTCAACACAACCAGCGCCTCTGAAACAATCATTCGTTTATTGGTCATTTCATAGCCATCGTCTTCCCTGCCCAAAATATCGAATAACGTGACTGTACTACCGTCTGAGTCTGACTCTATCGAATGGTCCATAGAAAGAGCTTGATAACTACGGCTCATTTCCATAGCTTCTAGTACCTCTTCCTCTGCTACTTCTAATCGTTCAGCAATATCTTTAATGGATGGAGAACGCTGTAATTCAATTGTCAGCGCCTCCACAGTTGATTTAATCCTCGGCCCAAGTTCCTTTATACGTCTAGGCACATGCACATCCCATGTTTTATCACGTAAAAAACGTTTGATTTCCCCAACAATTGTTGGCACGGCAAAAGCTTCAAAACTACGACCAACATTCGGATCAAAACGTCTTATTGCACCTAACAATCCCAGCATCCCTACTTGAACAATATCATCATAATATGATTTACCATTCGAATATTTACGAGCTATAGATTCAACTAGATATCGATAATGAATCACTAAATTGGTTTGTGCTTCATCATCCTCCGTTGACTGGTACAATTCAATCCACTTAAGTACATCTTCTTTAGATGAAGATTTATGTAGTGATTCTTTCGACATTTTTCTCCACCTGCTCCCTAGTGACATACTTTGTCATGAAGACAGTTACGCCACCATCGTTATTGATCATCACCTCATCCATCAAAGTTTCCATTAAATAAAGTCCCAAACCACCTTCTCTTAGCCCTGCAATACTTTCTTCAGGATGATACGGCCCAATCTTAGACTTAATCTCTTCAAAATTAAAACTATTGCCGTAATCCGCAATCATCATTTCCATTTTATTGTCATACAGCGCACACCCGATGACAATTTCACCCTCTTCTTCGTCTTTATAAGCATGGTGAACAACATTTGTCACAGCCTCACTTGCTGCAATTTTTAAATCTTCAATATCATCATAATTAAAGCCAATCCTACTCGCTAAGCCCGAGACAGTTAATCGAATGACACTGACAAATTGCGGTTTAGCAGGAACTCTAATTTCAATATAGTCAAATTCCTTCATTATCTTAATTCCACCTTTTTATCAGTTTCGATATCCATCAAATCACTAAGACCAGTAATTTCAAATAATCTTTGTAACCTATTCGATAAACCAACGAGCTTTACTTTACCATTTTCACGTAATGCTCTTTTATAAAAGGCAACAAAAATCCCAAGTCCTGTACTATCCATGTAATTTACCTTTGATAGATCAAGCTCAATTTCTAAACCCTCTGTAATCTTTACAGCTTCTAATTCGTCTCGTAATCCTGAAGCAGTAAACGTATCAATCTCACCCTCAACAAAGCCAAATAATTTATGATCAATTTCTTTAAAATGTATCGTTACGTCCATATAGCACACCTCCACCATATTTGTTAGACTATTTTCTCTACCCTGTTCAATTTAAACTTAAACCTATTTTTTTAAAATAACTACAGTAAAATCATCAAATAGTTTAAAATTTTGCACTCTCTCTATTTCCTTATAAAGGAGCTGACACAATTGCTGGGCAGATAAATGTCTATTTTCTTTTATTAAAGTTGTGATTACCTCTCGTGAATTTAATTCTTCTTTCACTCTAAATTCTGTCACACCGTCGGTCATCATAATAATCAAATCATTCTCTTCTAACACAATTTCATGAAACGTATAGTTTGTTTCAGACAATACACCCAATAGTAAACCTTTAGCCTCTAAGGTAAAGAACTGATCGTTCTTTGCACTATAATGTAAAGCTGGTTCATGGCCTGCCGAAGCATAAGAAAAAATGTTTTGCTCTACATTTAAGCAGCCATAAAACATCGAAACAAACATACTGTCATCCACACCTTTTTCTATTACCCTATTAATAACTTCTAAAACATATGAGGGATCTTTATATGCATATACCAATGTTTCAAGTCCATATTTCACCATCGACATACATAAAGCAGCAGGAACTCCTTTACCGACAACATCTGTCACAGCCACACTCAAATATTCTTCTCCATCATGAAAAAAATGTACATAATCGCCATTCATTTTTCGAATAGGTACTGAAATCATACCTATATCAATATTTTTCATATTCGGCACATAAGTTTTCAACAATGTTTTTTGGATGTTTGTCGCTATTTTCATTTCCATTTCATATTCAGCTTGCTTTTGAAGTAAACTTTGATGCTCTCTATGTGCCATTCCATAATGCACCATTACTTCAATCAAAAAATCATAAGCAGGCTGTAATTCATTCATTTGATTCGGAAATATTTGTTCTACAGCATTTTTATGAATGCTAATAACATCCTCGGGAGAGATATTTTTTTGAATTAATTGACGTGTGAAGTTCTGAGCGATATATAAATTTCTTTCTGTTTGGTTGACCATATAATCTGCTAATATTTTTTTATACTGAGCTTCTAATTGTTTCAGTTTTCTTCACGTCCTAACGCAACCATTTTTCCGCTCTTATCGTTGTTCCCTCTCCAACGACAGATTGAATATCTAAACTATCCATCAATCGTTTAACACCTGGCAAACCAGCACCCAGCCCCCCCGAGGTGGAATAACCATCCTCCATTACTTTACGAACATCTTTAATACCAGGCCCTTGATCTGTTGCAACAACAACTATTTTTTTTTCTGTATCTGCTTCAACCCTTTCAATTGCTATGATACCTATACTTGCATATAAATAAATATTTCGTGCTAATTCACTAATTGCCGTGGTGATGCGGGCTTGATCAACAGTGCCAAATCCAAGTGCTTTTGCTTCATTGCGCCCCAGTTGTCTAGCTGCAACAATATCCCACTCTGTAATAATTTCAACCGAAGACCTATATGTCACTGCTGTCCCTCCATTTCCTTTGGAGTTATACTCTTACACTTTTGTTCAAACTGCTTGCCATCATTTAAAATGAATGAATTGCCTCTATAAATGGAATATTCTATGTAAATTTTCATATACCTTTTAAGAATTTTTTCAAAAATCTATTTTTATTAAAAATCTTGTGTATATCTTAAAGCTTTTTGTAATATTTATCAATTACACCTTGGCTTAATTATTTCAGGTACTTCATCTTTCGTAGCAAAATCGTTTGCTGAGCAAGATCTATCGTAATTCAAATTATGGTAAAGACATTTCAAGGATATAAGACAAAAAAGCATCGAGATATCATAATCTCGATGCTTCTATACACATATGTATATCAAAATTTAACTAGACCTAAACTAATCATCAACGCACCATCAACTTTTTCCATCACAGCATGATCCAGTTGCGTAATACGATCCGTCAATCTTGACTTATCAATTGTCCGCACTTGTTCTAGCAAAATAACCGAATCACGTTCAAAACCATACTTTTCAGCATTGATTTCAACGTGTGTCGGTAACTTTGCCTTTTGAATCTGTGCAGTGATAGCTGCGATGATGACAGTCGGACTAAATCGATTGCCAATATCATTTTGAATAATCAGCACCGGCCTAGTGCCTCCTTGTTCAGAACCTATTACCGGTGATAAGTCTGCAAAAAAAACGTCACCACGTTTTACATTCAAAGTGTCATCCCCCGCTAACGAGACGCTCCACCATATGTTGTGCTTCATACTCTGCATGCAAGCATTCGCTCGCAATCATTAAATTAATATGAGACATTTCAACATATCCTTTAATCATAGCTTCCCGTATTTGATTTGGTTGCTCCTGCATTAAATTTTTGCGCGCCAAAATACGCACAAAAGATTCACCTTCAATTACTTCCTTTGTTTGTAGAAATAGCCTGTCTTGAACAGCAATTGTAGCTTCTCTTAACTTTTTCTCGTACACAGCAAGCACCTCCAACGGAACCATACACTTTTCATTACTTCCCATTCTATCATTGAAAGATATTGTTGAAAAGACATGAAATGACAAAATATCTGACAATTTGAAGTACAAATTGTAAAAATATGTTGGTTGTCGAAGGTATATGCTGAATAATTATTATTGCAATGTGTTTTCAAATATGAGCCATTACTATGTTTTGGAAAAGAAATAAGTTCTCCAGTGCTAATTTATTTACCAATTTCAACTTGGAACATTGCTCATGACATTACATTGAGATTTGACTTATTCTAATGAAAGACAACTAAAGATATATTCTAGGAACTCTTGTTGTTATAATGCATGGTATTTCATAATTAATTGTTTCGAGCTTTGTTGCCCATTCATCGATCGATACTCCAGTATTTCCTTGTCGACCAATGAGTGTTACCTTCTCACCTATATCATATGCTTTTGGTAGGGCAACCATACATTGGTCCATACAAATTCGTCCAACAATCGGCATTCTTTGTCCATCAATTAAAACCTCTTGTCCACCTAACTTGCGAATCACGCCATCTGCATAGCCAATTGGAATTGTTCCTATCCACATATCTGTCGGAGCAACATATGTAGCTCCATAGCCAACTGGATCACCTGATTTTATTTGCTTTACATGAACAAGTTCACTTTCAAGCGAGAACGCTGGTAACAAGGGAAAAGGTAATATACTTTTCACATATGAAGAAGGTGATAATCCATACATCGAAATACCAAATCTAACAGCATCATATTGTAAATGCGGATCTTTTACTAATGAGGCTGCTGTATTAGATGCATGAACAAGTCGCGGCTTATTAGGTATTACAGCTAAACATTTCTCAAAAAATTGTACCTGTTGATCAAAATGTAGCGTATCCTCTTCATCAGCTGTCGCAAAGTGTGTAAATATTCCATCCAGCTCCATGTTATCTGTAGACTGTATTGTTTGATAGAGCTCTAATAATTCCTGCTCTGAGCGAATACCTATTCTACCCATTCCGCTATCTATTTTTATATGAAGTCGTAAAGGAAGCGCTTCATCCACTAAAAGAGAAGCAGCTTGCTGAATCCAATCATCGGCAAATGCCGTAAGTATAATACGTTGCTGCGCTGCATAAGGAGCAAATGAAACTGGAGATGCACCTAATATTAATATGTCTGGTTCTTCAAAATGTGCTCGAATATGTAATGCCTCATCGGGCGTTGCCACTGCAAGTACTGTGGCACCAGCTTCAAGAGCTGCCCGTGCAACGGCTACATCTCCATGACCATACGCATTTGCTTTTACTACAGCGATAATTTGAACATTAGGTCGTAAAAATTCTTTTAAGTTTTTTACATTTTGTTGAATTGCTTGTAAGTCTATTATTGCTTTTGTTGGACGAAAAAACTGCTGTGTCTTCATAAGAATACCCTCTTTATTTTTAATTAAAACATTATGTAGGACATACATATTGCAAAGTATGTCGATTTAGCTTGTACACACAAAGTTTTAGTTTTCGGATGAGCCTATACTTTATAGGTTCATTTTAATTATCAATAAGCTACAGCCTCCGTATCCCAGAAGGCTGTAGCCAGAAAAGTTACTTCATACTACTTATCGTCATAGATGTAGCAACTTCAATCATTTCTTCTCGCGTTAATTTACTTGATGCTACAAAGAATTCAACGCCATCTTTTTCCCAACTAATTGATGTATCTGTAATAGCACCAATTGTATAGCCTAAATCAACTGGATCACCAGGTGACGATACAGGTAACATTGAATTTTCCTTCATTACTGGTTGCTGCATAACAGTAAATGCCTTCTCACCATCGTATGTTAAGATTACTCGTTCCATTCCACTTTCCTGCACAACTTTTTCATTCGCTAATTGTGCCCAATTTACAACAGGATAATGTGTTTGGAATTCTTGATATTCAACTTCTGCTCCAACAGCTTCCTTATCCTCATTATCTTCTTGCCCTTCTTTTTCGGCAGGTGTAGCTTGTTCACCTTTCGTGTTATCTTTATCAGTGAATTGTTCAACTGCATACTCTTTTGCAGCATGTTGTACACCTAGCTTAATTTTCTTAAATGTGATTTTGATTTGCTCTTCTTTCACATCATTCATAATCACTACTGAGGTTGGCAATAAAGTTTTCTTATCTACTGTTATAACCTGATGTGGCATACTGTTCTTATAGCTATTTCTAGTAGCCGCTTCAAATATATATGCTTTTTCTTCTTCTTTCATGACAAGATTTTTATCTTCTGCTAAATCTTCTGCTAGTGCTCCAATTAAGTATGCCTGACTATTTTTCTTTGGCCAATCACTTTGGAATTTATACATTTTGTTTAATGTCGGTGTTACGACAAAAACACCATCAGCATTACGTACAATCATTTGAGAAACATCTTTCCCACTTTCAACTACTTCTACTCGATAGAAATCAGGTTTTGTGTGCCATACTGTTACATCATAATTTCTAGGTTCCCCACCCGATTTAATTTCCATCGATGCATTTAATTCATAACCATTCGTCTCTGCCCATTTACCATTCACTTTCTTCAACACTTTTTCCTGTGAGGCTGCACCACATGCCGACAGAAGTAATATCGTACAAAGTAAGACGAGCCATTTAACTATACGGTTGCCCACGCTTTCACCCTTTCTTCTTTCAAATCCACTACGACAATATATGAACCGTATTTGTCAGTTATGTCATTTGAAGAAAGGGCAATATATTTAAATTTACATGCAATCCTTTTAGACAAGTTAAGTACTATTCTAATAAGATTACTTGAGCAGCTGCGTATTGCTTAGAATGCGTAATACTAACAAATCCATTGACAAGTTCATCCTTAAAATATAAAACAGGATTGCCAGCTGCTCCTTTTAACACTTCCAAATCATGAAGCTTACATTGTTCCCCAAGCCCTGTTCCCAGAGCCTTCGAAAATGCTTCTTTTGCAGCAAATCGCCCAGCTAAAAATTCTATTTTGCGAGTTTCCGAATAACCATCAAATATTTTTTTTTCATTTATCGTTAAAATGCGGTCTTTAAATTTATCTGTTCGTTTCATAGCCTTTGCAATACGATCAATCTCTACAATATCGAGGCCAATTCCCTTAATCATGTGAACCTTCTCCTTTACCTATTTCCAACAAGGCATGTATAATAATTGTAAATTGAGGTGGAGCCATGTTTAGTAGAACGGAAAATTTTAAGCAATATACAAAGTATTACCCTGTTGTTTCAACTTTAATAGCAATAAATCTTACTCTTTATGTATTGTCTCTCATACCCAGCATAGGAACACTCTTGTGGAATTACGGAATCCAAGCAAATTTCCTGATTCAAAGTGGGGAATGGTGGCGTGTTTTCTCTGCCATGTTTTTACATGCAGGTTTTATGCATGTATTTTTTAATATGTTTTCCTTATATCTCTTTGGACCAGAGCTAGAAAAAATCGCAGGGAAAGCACGTTTCATTACAATTTATTTAGTATCAGGTATTGTAGGCAACATGGCAACCTATATATTCTATGATAGTAGTTATGCCAGCCTTGGTGCAAGTGGGGCTATTTTTGGAATTTTTGGTGCATTTGGGGCATTAGTTTACTATACTCGACGTACAATGCCCATGCTTCGTAAGCTCATTTTACCAATCATCGTCATCAGTGTCATTATGACCTTTCTCCAACCAAATGTGAATGTCTTTGCTCATTTAGGCGGTCTAGTAACCGGATTTATCCTTGGACTTGTCTATTTACATCCAAAAAGAATTTTAAGCTGGCGCAAACAAAAGATGGCTGGTAGACCATAACATTAAAAAGAGGAGCTGCTCACCTATAGAGCTGCTCCTCTTTCCTTACAATGACCTCCATTATAAAACCACTGTAGCTTCATTTGACATCTTTATTTTTTTCCATTCAGTTGCTGTTAAACCATAAACAACCTGATCTACGTAGTGATCATATAGCCACTCAGCATCCCTTAAACGCCCTTCTTCATGAAAGCCCAATACCTTTGGGATTGTACGACTACGAATATTACCAACTGCAACACGCACTTCTATACGATTTAACTTTAAATAATTAAAGGCAAAATCAATCAATGCTTTCATGGAATTCGTAACGAGCCCCTTTCCTACAAATTCATTCCCTAGCCAGTAGCCAATACTTGTCCATTTATGTTGCCAGTTGATTTGGTGATAACCAATAACACCCGCAAGCTTTCCATCATAGTAAATCCCTGCTTGTATGCCATTGTGATCAGCATATTGTTGCATAGCATTTTTTACGAATTGCTCAGTATCCTTTACTGTTTTGACATCATCTACAAAGGGCAACCATTCACGTAATGTATCCCTTGAACGGTCAGTTAAAGCGAATAACTCTTCTACATCACTTAAATCCAAAAGCTTTAAATAAGCGCTTTCATTAATGTCATATTTAAACAATGTCTCCACCCCTTTTGTTCTATTTATTTTATTATAAACAGCATCTCTATTTATTTATAGTTAAAAAAGCTAATCCTTCCATAAAATTGAAAGGATTAGCTTTTTAGTTCATTAATGTTCGTACCATGTTAAGATCGTCTCGGCATCTTGTTGCTCTAAGCTGGAAACACTCCCCGTTGTACCAGTTGCTCCTGACATGACGGTTGCTTTTACAGACATAACATTCTTTCTTTTTTGAAAGTACGATTGTGTACTTTCAATAGATTGAATTCGCTTCTTCTCCATGGTTAACGTAATTCGACTAAACACTCGATACTGCATAGCCAGTTGCTTGCCATCTATTTGATAGCCTGCTGTTTTATGTTGCCAAATACCAAGTAACATTGTTAATGGAATTAACAGCAACGACAATAGCCCGTATGGATAAAAGAAATAGATAGATGCACCGATAATCGGAACTAGCCAGAAAAAATCAATGCGATAAAAAAATGGTCTTGCCCTTTTTGGTGAGCGAGTAAATGTAGGCTGCCAATTCATTTCTGGGAAAAGCTGTTCTAATGTTTGCATACAATCCGGCTTCTTAATAAGTGGAAATAGCGTAATTTTTTTATCATTTCCATTTTCACCATTACCACCAGCACTTTCAACAACCACTGTAGCATAGCCTGTTAACTGACGTAGTGGATTTTCCACAATACGAATTGCCTGAATTCGATTCAACGGCAAAGTAATACGCTTTTTTTCTAACAGTCCCTTTGTGATAATCAACTTTTCTTCCTCAATGCGGACAGTGTAATCATAATAATTTATCAGTGTGATGACCACTGATACAATCCAAGCAACAATTAAAACAACCATCACCGTCAATGCCACTAAAAATGCGCCGATTTTCACGAAATCAGCTAACTCATGAAATACAGTTTCATAAGGAATAATGTCGGAAAATTGTGAAGCAACGGCTGCAAGACCTGATAACACAACACCAATTCCACCAGATGTTGTTGCTAATACTAGTAAATCTCGCATGGACATATGGTAAATCATCGGAGTTGGTATAGCTTCCTCTACAACCTGCATTTGATCCTGTTGTTGAACTGCTTCGTTTTTAGCATGACGCATTTCTAATTCAATAACATCTGCTGCTGCTTTGCGAATGGCTGTCAGCTCAACCTCAGGTTTTCCCCCTTTACTACCAGCAGTCTCCACCTGAACTTTCACTAAACCAAAAATACGATGAAAAACACCTTCATTGTAATTCAAACTTTGAATACGTTCAAAAGGGATATAACGTTTCTTTTTAACAAATAATCCATATGTCACACGCAACTCCCCATCTTCAAACCAGTAAACAAATGTCCGCCATTTTATGATTCCTCCCACGAGCGCAAGAAGTGCTGCTACTCCCCATACACCGAAAAGTAAAATGGTTTCAAAAAAATGATCACTACGAAAATTCAAAGAAAAATTAAAGCCGTTACTTATGATAATAATGGCAATTGGTAATATCATACTTTTCAATGCTTTTACACTCGTTATAATTGCAGACACTGGGTGTAAACGATTAATTTCCTTAGACATCATCTTCAGCCACCCTTGCTAAATCAGAAATACGCGCACGCAGTACGTCTGCTTCATCCATAACAAGTGCAGGAATCGTATGTACAGTTGCAGCTGTAGAAATAGAGATATTACCTAAGTCGTATTTTTTTAATATCGGCCCTTGTGTTGTATCAACATGTTGCACACGTACCATTGGAATTAATGTGCGTTTCACAACAAATAAACCATGTTGTACTTCGATTTCATGCTCTCGAACTTCATAGCGCCATCTTTCCCATCTTATTTTCGGGAAAATAAAAATAGATAATATCGCACTTAGTAAAACAATTGCACATGCTATGAAGTAAATAAATGAAGGCCATTCAAAATAATAAGTACCATAGCTTACAAGTCCTGCTACAACTAACAGCACCAATGTTTGTATGACTCCATATAAACGCCACACTGTTAGCCCTTTACGAGAAATTTGATGAATCGGTTGTGCTCTCATTGTCGTTCCCCCTCTTTCTTCATTAGGTGTATACGAATTCACTCACCTTTTTGTTTCAACTATAGCCGAAAAAAAACCTTACAGCCATCATGACTGTAAGGTTTACTATAAAAAATTAAGTGTATTTCGTCTAAAATTATCCTTCGTGACGTCTTGGAGAACGAGAACGACCTTGTCCACCTTCACGACGTCCGCCTTCACGGCGTCCACCCTCTCGACGGCTACTGCTACTGCGACGCTCTCCACTGCGAGCATTGTCACGACGTCCGCCGCCAAAGCTACGGTTACCACGGCCACGATCACCGCCACCACGGTTATTGCTAGAACGTTCACGACGCATTGGTAATGGACGTTCTTCTGTGATTGTTACTGGTGTATCGTCTGGCTCTCTCGTTAATGAACGCAGAGCAGCTGCAACAACATCAACAGCATCATGATTGTCTAATAATTCTGCTGCAAGTGTACGGTAATCACCTAAATTGTTATTAGCAATAAGACCTTCCAGTGTTTCAACAGCTAAGCGTTGTTGACCTTCTAATGCTTCGTCCGTTGTTGGTGGGCGAAGAGGTGTCATACGTTTTTTCGTAGTTTCTTCTACAATACGTAAGTAACCCATTTCACGAGGTGTTACAAATGTTACGGCAAGACCTGATTTACCTGCACGACCTGTACGTCCAATACGGTGAACATATGATTCAGGATCTTGAGGAATATCAAAGTTATAAACATGTGTTACACCAGAAATATCAAGTCCACGAGCGGCTACATCAGTCGCAACAAGGATATCGATTTTATTTTCTTTAAACTGACGTAATACTGAGATACGCTTCGCTTGGCTTAAATCACCATGAATACCTTCAGCTAAATAACCACGAATAGATAGTGCCTGTGCAAGCTCATCTACACGACGTTTTGTACGACCAAAAATAATTGCAAGCTCTGGTTGGTGTACATTTAATAAACGAGATAAAATATCGAATTTTTCACGTTCAGCAGACTTAACAAAATATTGATCAATGTTATCAACAGTTAGTTCTTTAGCTTTAATTTTTACAATCTCTGGATCACGCATAAATGTTTCTGCAATTTTACGGATTGCTGGTGGCATTGTTGCTGAGAACAGTAATGTTTGGCGCTCAGAAGGTACGTTTTCTAAGATTGAATTAATATCATCAATAAAGCCCATGTTTAACATTTCATCTGCTTCATCCAATACTAATGTTTGAACATCTTCTAATTTTAACGTACGACGATTAATATGATCAATAATACGACCTGGCGTACCAACAATGATTTGAGGTCTATTTTTCAGTGCACGAATTTGACGGCCTATTTCTTGACCACCGTATACTGATAATAATTTTACGCGTTTGTCATAGCCAATTTTATAAAGCTCTTCTGAAACTTGAATTGCTAACTCACGAGTTGGAGCAATGACTAATGCTTGAATATTAGGGTTTTTTGGATCGATTTTTTCAATTAGTGGAATCCCGAAAGCGGCAGTTTTACCAGTACCTGTTTGTGCTTGACCTAATACATCACGGCCTTCAATCGCAAAACGAATAGTACCTTCTTGGATTGGTGTTGCTTCTTCAAATCCCATACGCTTTACTGAGCGTAATGTAGATTCGCTAATATTTAATTCTGAAAAATTTGTCAAACTTCTCAATCTCCTTTTTTTCCTTTTAAGTTGACAAATGGTTACATTTTCAGATGAAGTTGTCGGCAAATTCGAGCCTGTGTAGTGGAACGTTTCCGTTACTTAAAAATTTTCTCTACATGATAGTCCATATAGAGCTCTCTTATATGAAAAGGAAAGCCCGGTCTTTACCGAGCGGTTCGATTCTGTCGTAATTTTTCACTTTAGAATAAAACCGTTGTGTTCAAAAAAAAGTACTCTTCAACCAAATATGAAGAGTCTTCGCACAAAATGTATCCATTGCTTACACTAGTCTAACATGGCTTTAAATCCTATGCAACGATAACGCATGAGTCGTAATAATCTGACTACTTTATTTACCTTTTAAAAACATTAAAACCTGTGGAAACCATTCAGAGCAATCTTCCTCAAAACATATATGGTGCTTGCCATTATCAGAAAAATACAAAACCTTGTCTGTAGAGGCTAATTCATCAAAAAGAAATTGAGCCGTATGATAAGGCACTATCCCATCCAACTTCCCCTGCACAATATATACAGGAATTTGAATATGCCGATAATACGGCTCCACCATTCTTACCAACTTCATAAATTCTACTGTTGAGGCAAGTGGCACATTGTTAAATTTCTGATGGTATCGTAGATAGAGTTCGTTATTAGTTAAATTATGGTGATAGGCTTCAGTAGCTAACATTTTAAAATCTTTGACTAGCTGTTTAGGGCTCACATACTTTGCAGCAGCACTTAGTAATACAAGCTTTTTCACTTTATAGCGTTTAGCTAAATATAGCGCTATAATTCCTCCCATTGAAAAGCCAACAACGATTACCTCGTCAACTTTTTTTGCCAACGATCGGAAAGCTAATTCGGCATCCATTAACCAGTGTTTCGCCTTAAAACCACTCATATGTAATTCTTCACCATGTCCGGACAATGTTGGCTCTTCAATTATCCAATCTGTATGTGAACGTAAATAACTTGTGAATGGCTTCACTTCATATGGTCCACCTGAAAATCCATGAATACATAGTACACCTACTGACAAATTCTTCACCTCATTTAACAAAGATAAACCTACACAAATAAATCGGTGAGCGTTTCTCTCACCGATTCATTGCTACTATGACGTAAATGCCTTTAAGATTGTCTCTAATTTCATACCACGTGAACCTTTAAGTAAAACAATAGATGATTCATTCGCTTGTTTTAGCTTTTCAATAATAGCCGTATAATCATCTTCTGTATACAATAAACGTTCAGCCTCAAAGCGCTCTTTTAATATTTTGTAAAGATATAGCATCCGAGGGCCAAACAAACAGACATAATCAATTTCATCCTCATTAATATGCTCAACCAGACCCTCATGGAAACGTTGCTCATTTGGTCCAAGCTCTAGCATATCTCCTAACACAAGCCATTTTTCAGGTCGAATAGTTGATGTAGCCATAAATTGAATGGCAGCTTTTACAGAGGTTGGAGCTGCATTATAGGCATCATTGATAAATAGAGCGCCATTCGTTCCTAGTACCTGTTGCATCCTCATATCAGTTAATACGACATGCTCTAAGGATGTACGTATTTGTTCATTGCTTAAACCTAGCTTATGAGAAATTAACATGGCCACAAGTGTATTTTTTACTTGATGCTTGCCAAGCACTGAAATAAAGAAATCACCCTCGATCATACCGTGTGTAGTGAAGTGGCTGCCATCAGCGTTAGCATGAATATTGTCAGCGTATAAAAGATTATTGGATTCTAACCCGAACGGCACTGACTGTAATTGCTGTTCTTTTGCCACTAATTCCTTGAGCAAAGGTTCATCACCATCATAAAATAATAGACCATCTTCTTGCATTCCTTGAATAATTTCAAACTTAGCTTTTGCAATACCTGCACGTGACCCCAAATCCTGCATATGGGCCTCACCAATGTTGGTAATAACCGTCATATGTGGACGAGCAAGCTTCGTTAAAAACTCAATTTCACCAAATCCACTCATGCCCATCTCAAGGACAGCCACATCTGTATCTTCATCAAGCTGTAAGATAGTAATAGGCAAGCCCAATTGATTATTAAAGTTCCCGATCGTTTTTTGTACTTTAAAGAATGGAGCTAGTGTTCCCGCTAAAATATCCTTTGTTGATGTCTTACCATTTGAACCTGTAATGCCTATAAATTTTGCTTTATGTTCATTACGATATGCTCTAGCCATTTCTTGCAAAGCTAATTCTGGATCATCCACAAACAACAACGGGTAACCTTCTGGTGGATTCGGCTCATCCTTTTGCCAAAGAGAAGCTCCAGCACCTTTCTCAAATGCCTGCATTACAAACTTATGCCCATTTGTATGCTCACCACGAAATGGAACAAATAGGTCTCCTTGTTGAATTGTTCTTGTATCAATAGAAATTCCTGACACAACAGTGTCACCCAAAGCCGCCATATCCTCATTTAACCATGCAGCTAATTGTTTTAAAGTTTTTTTCACGATAATCCCACTCAGTCTTTTTTATAGTGAAGCTGTTGTTTTTCTTCATAGCGTTCAATTGCTAGGGTAATTAAACGGTCAATCAGCTCTGGATAACTCACATCTGTATGCTGCCATAATAATGGATACATACTTACAGGCGTAAAACCTGGCATTGTGTTTACTTCATTAATGTAAACGTTATTTTCAGTTGTTACAAAAAAGTCCGCACGAACTAAGCCGCTACCATCTATAGCCTTAAATGCACGCTTTGCCAGTTCTTTTAAGCTTGCCACAGTTTCTACTGGAAGCTCAGCTGGAATAATAAGTGCTGTAGAACCGTCCTTATATTTAGAATCATAATCATAAAAATCAGTAACGGGTTTAATTTCTCCTGGCACTGATACTTCAGGATAGTCATTTCCTAACACCGCTAGTTCAACTTCACGAGCGACAATTCCCTGTTCAACAACGATTTTACGATCATATTGTAAAGCAACCTCAATTGCTTTTACCAATTGCTCGCGATCTGTTGCCTTGCTAATCCCAACACTTGACCCTAAGTTTGCAGGCTTCACAAACATTGGCCAATTCAGGTTATTTTCACAGCGTTCAATGATTGCGTGTTGCTCATTCTTCCACTCACTACGAATAAAATACGTATAGGGCACTTGAGGTAATCCAGCAATTTCAAATAATTGCTTCATTACCACTTTATCCATTCCAGCAGAGGATGCCAATACACCATTTCCTACATACGGTAAATTTAGAACCTCAAGTAAACCTTGCACTGTTCCATCCTCACCATTCGTACCATGTAACAATGGGAAAATGACATCAAACTTTACCTCATTGCCATTTTTATCAAGCAAAAAATCAGTGATATTATTTTCTAAAATTGTAGTATTATCACCAAATTGTAGTTCTTCTATTGCACTGACGGGTTTTTCTAAACGCTCTCCACGGCGCCATTCCCCGTCAGTTGTAATGAAAATCGGATATACTTCATACTCCTCGAAATTCAAAGCTCCTGTGACTGCACGTGCTGTCGATAACGACACTTCGTGCTCCGCTGACTTTCCGCCGTATAATAAACCGATTCTTTTTTTCATTTTTGTGCCCTCCACATACTTCTTGAGTACTATTAGTTTATCATGAAACGTCTTGACAAATGACATAAAAATCTCACCGTATTTTTAACGGTGAGATTTTGCGTGTACATTTCTTCGATTATGCCCCAGCATCAATACTTCCTGCTATTAAATTGTACAGGAATAATGCAACATAAATATTGTCTACCAACATCTTAGTTCTTTGATTGCGTCACCATGAAGTTTAAATAATATAGATTAATTCATCATGCTCTGTTTTTAAAATCGTATTTAAGTCATCCCAAACTTCGTCAGGAAAAGAATATTCAGACAGATTGCGAACTTCTATTCCATACGCTACTTTTGGTTTCTCAATCCGATACAAAGATAGTAACGCTCCATCTTTCGCAAAGGATCGGTAAGAACGTAAAAAATCTGGTGATATAGCAGGAATACTCGCTTTTACTTTTCGACGCCAAAATCCAGTGCTGCGTTCCTTTTCACGAATTAAACTATTAAAAACATTGGCAACCAATAAATCCGAATCACTTAAATGACGAAAATAAATTTTAGTCATTTTCTCTAAGTCTGAAGAATAATAGACGAATCTATTTTGTAATTTATTAAAAAATGCTGACGTAATTGGTTCTTTCTTGTGACTTATGTACAGCAATTCTCCTTGTTCCATCGGTGTTAAATGATCTAGCCTCTTCTCGTCCATAAAATCTACCCAGCATAATTCTTTAGATTCAGCAGATTTTTTCACAAAACGAGGAACATCTTCTTCTAATACATATTCAAATTGTGTATGCATATTAAAAGAACCGTCTTCATAGGAATGTTTTAATAACAGTAAGTGATGTAGTGGTTCAAGTGCAGCCACAAATTGCGAGAATTTTAACCCGCTAAATATAACAAATTTATCGACATCATTCATATGAACATAAATATGATACATAAAATCATCAGCTGACTTTAATTTTTTAGCCACAACCATCACCCCATTCTTCACTACATTATAAGACTAAACATGATTTTTTTGAAACATTTTATGTTAATTGTCGTCACTACTATATACGCAGGCATAAAAGTAATTTTTGCGTTATAATTAGGAATGTTAAACATGCATTTGCATATAAAGTTTAGATTACTCAATGAGTTCAAGTATTTGCTTAAAATTCCATTGACAATATTCAAAGCAAATTGCAAGCTTATCAATAGATATGAGCTATTTTCACACCACTGCTGGTTATTAATTTGCTTTCTTCTTTGACCAATTATAAACGAAATAGGGAGAATCGCATCACATTTACTCATATTGAGATACTATTTTAATTTTAGGTGGCTTTTATGGAAAATAAACGAAATTTCGCAAATCGTTTTGACTGGACACTTGCATTTATACTCTTCACTTTTCTAGTCATTAGTTTGTTAGCTATTGCATCTGCCCAAACTTCAGGACAATATGGCATTAACTACGTACCAAAACAAATGCAATGGTATGTGATTGGTGCAGTAATTATTGGTATAGTCATGTTTTTTGAGCCAGATCAATATAAAAAAATGTCATGGTATATGTATGGAGCAGGGATTGCCTTACTGGTACTGCTTATTTTTATGCCAGAAGGAGAAGGTCAAATCGGTGCACCCGTTAATGGTGCTAAAAGCTGGTATCATACGCCGATTGGAAATATTCAACCTTCTGAGTTTATGAAAACTTTTTACATTTTAGCACTAGCTCGATTAATTAGTAAGCACCATGAAATTTATTCATTACGATCAATTAAAACAGACTTTTTGCTACTAGGTAAAATCGCTATCACCTTAATCGTACCATTAGCTATTATTTTAAAGCAGCCTGACCTAGGCTCAGCACTTGTATTCTTTGCCATTACGGCAGCACTTATCATTGTAGCAGGTATTTCTTGGAAAATCATTCTACCAACATTTTTAGGTGGCATGGTAGCAGGCGGTACCCTACTGTGGATGGCACTCTATATGCAGGACTTTCTAGAAAAAACATTTGGTTTTAAGGCCTATCAATTTGCTCGTATTTATTCTTGGCTAGACCCCTATTCCTATTCATCCAGTGATGGCTATCATTTAATTACCTCTTTAAATGCCATTGGATCAGGTGAAATTTTTGGTAAGGGATTTAGAAATCGTGAAGTATATGTAGCTGAAAACCATACTGATTTCATTTTTACAGTTATCGGCGAGGAATGGGGCTTTATTGGCGCTAGTATTGTTATTTGTATTTTCTTCTTATTAATTTATCATTTAACAAAGACAACCCTATTATTGAAAGATCCCTTCTCGACCTATGTATGTGCTGGGATTATTGCTATGATTACCTTCCACGTTTTCGAAAATATTGGTATGACTATTCAATTATTACCTATCACAGGTATTCCACTTCCGTTCATTAGCTACGGAGGAAGTTCACTTATGGGGAATGCTTTAGCGATTGGGCTAGTCTTTAGTATGCGATTCCATTATCGAACATATATGTTTACCACACATGATGAAGATGAATAACTATAGAAAAAGGGAAGTCTCGCGTATTGAGACCTCCCTTTTTCTATTGGAAACGAGTTAAGCTTGAACTTGCGGAGTTTGCGTTGGTGGTGTTAGCACTTTTAAAAGTTCTAGTCGAGACTTTGTTACAGTGGCTGTTACACCCAACTTAGATAAATTCGAAACAATCTTTTTCAAATCTACTTCTTTTGTCATACATTCCACCTCAATCTTTCCTCGATTTTATATAACGTTTTATTTACGAAAAAGTTTCATTTTTCTACGAGTATGATGTCTGACAAATTTATCATACCATTTAACTTACCTTTAAAATTTTTCAATTTTGTTACATTGTAAATTTTTCACATCATCAAACTTTTCCATCAAACATATTTAAATTACCCAAAATGGCTACATTTTATTCAAAAATCAGAACATAGATTTAAAAAATCTACCTTCATTTCTTTCTTTACTAAATTGTTCCACTTTATTCAAGCTTCCCCTCCCCTATTGTTGTAATCGCAAGAACAAGAGAGGTAGAATATACATATTGAAATATCGTATGAAAGCAGGGAACAGTATGAAAAAGGCTATTTTACTATTGATGTCTGTTCAATTCCTCGTTTATCTAGGGTTCGGCATTATTATTCCCGTCTTACCAGAGGTAATTGTGCAGCAAAATTGGCATGATCTCCACGTGGGTGGTTTATTGACCGTTTATTCACTTGCAAGTTTTTTCACAGCACCGTTATGGGGTATGCTATCAGATAAGGTAGGGCGAAAACAACTAATCCTTACTGGTCTAATTGGCTTTAGCCTTAGTTTTGTTATTTTTTCGCTATTTATAGATAACCTAGCTATATTGTATGTTTCACGTATTATTGGTGGTTTATTTTCAGGTGCATTATATACAGCAGTAACAGGATTTATCGCCGATATATCTAGTGAAGAGGATCGCAATAAGTATATGGGCTTTATGGGCATGTCCATTGGTCTTGGGTTTATTTTTGGTCCAGCAATCGGGGGAATGCTAGGCCATTATAGCTTGCAGTTACCGTTTACTGCATCAGCATCATTAATTGCACTATTATTTATTTATGCAAGTTTCGTCCTAAAAGAACCTAAAAAACGAAAAGATTCAAATAAACGTGCTATAGTGCCAAAGGGTGCTGCAACAATGTTACAATTCCGTGTGCGCTATCTATTTATGTTTTCTTTTTTAGTAACTTTTATGCTAGCTGGCGTAGAGGCTACATTTCAGCTATTTCAAATCGAAAAAATTCACATTACACCATTACAAATTGGTTACTTGTTCATGTTTAGTGGATTTGTCGATGCTGCTATTCAAGGAGGGGTCGTTCGACGCATAAAAAATGGCAGTGAAACGACATGGTTAATCGGTGCACAAATTGTAACTGCTATCGGCATGCTTTTATTTACATTGACAGCTAATCTTTTTATCGCTGGGCTTGCCCTTTGTGTCTTTACAGCAGGTAATGCACTTGCAAGAACATGTGTTGTATCACTCTCCTCTAAAGAATCTGGAGGACAATATGGAACTGCCGCTGGACTGTCCTATTCAATGGATAACTTAGGACGTATTCTTGGTCCACTCTTTTTTACATGGTTATTTACCGTACAAGCAAGTCTTGGTTATTATATTTCGGCTGCAATAGCCATTTTTTCTATAAGCCTAATCTTTATATATAAGGCATCCCGTAAATCATTACGTCTTCCGTAAAATATAGTAGGTTGCATTTTATGAATTTCTAACTATTAGAGAATTACTAATTAAACCATGCGGATTATTCCTATATATCAAAGGGATAATCCTTTTCCATGCTATCTAGCCATTTCATATCTTCTTTCCGCATTTGAAGTAGGCTATACTAAGTATGTTATTAACAATACAAAGGCAGGTGTAGGAATGAGCATTTTTACAGATATAGAATATTTAGTTCCTTTAACTTTGTTTTTTAATATTTTATTAGCCATGACCATCATTTTCTTAGAACGTAAAGATGCTACCTCTACATGGGCATGGATCCTCGTGTTATTTTTCCTGCCATTAGCTGGATTTATTTTGTACTTATTACTTGGAAGACAATTACGAAGAAAGCACCTATTTCGTTGGGAAGGACGCAAGGATATTGGGATTGATAATCTGATTACCTATCAGATGGAAGCGATTCGAGATGAAACGTTTGAGTTTCGTATTGCTAATGCAGAAAATTATCAAGAGATGATTTATATGCACCTCAGAACAAACAATGCGGTGTTAACACAGGACAACCATCTGGATATTTTTGATGATGGTGCCGATAAGTTTGAGCAGCTCCTTAAAGACATTGAAGCAGCTAAAGATCACATTCACATCCAGTATTATATTTTTAGACTTGATGACTTAGGTACACGTATCGTCAATGCATTGATAAAAAAAGCAAAGCAAGGTGTTAAGGTGCGTCTTCTCTATGATGAAATGGGATCACGTAATGTTAAAAGACGCCATTTTAAAGAGTTGCTGCATGCTGGTGGTGAAGTAGAAGTTTTCTTCCCATCCATTTTGCCACTTCTTAACCCTCGTTTAAATTTTAGAAATCACCGAAAAATCGTTGTCATTGATGGTCGAATTGGCTATATTGGTGGTTTTAACGTCGGTGACGAGTATTTAGGTTTACAAAAAAAGTTTGGTTATTGGCGAGATACACACTTACGTATTGAGGGTAGTGCCGTACATCCTTTGCAAACACGCTTTTTACTCGACTGGAACCAAGCTAGTGCACAACAAAAAATGGGGTACTCTGATCGTTACTTCCCTGCCATCCCACAAAAAGGTGATGTGGGTTTACAGATTGTTTCAAGTGGACCAGACTCAGACTGGGAGCAAATAAAGATCGGTTACTTAAAGCTTATTAATATGGCTCAAAAATATATTTATATTCAAACACCATATTTCATCCCAGATGTTAGTTTTTTAGACGCCATTAAAATTGCCACCTTGTCAGGCATCGATGTACGCATAATGATTCCTAATAAGCCTGATCACATGTTTGTATATTGGGCTACTTATTCTTATGTGGGTCAATTATTACGTGCTGGAGCCAAAGTCTACATCTATGAAAAGGGCTTTATCCATGCTAAAGCTATTATTATTGATGACGAGGCTTCCTCTGTCGGAACAGCAAATATTGATGTACGAAGTTTTAGTCTAAATTTTGAAGTCAATGCCTTCATATATGATGCAAATATATCGCACCAATTGGCAGAACTGTTTGAGAAGGATATTTTTGATTGTACGGAATTAACATGGGAAATGTATAAAAACCGTTCAACACTGATTAAATTTAAAGAATCTATTTCCCGTCTATTAACACCCATTTTATAAAAATAAAAAGGAAGAGAGCCTGTTCACAGAATGGCTTCTCTCCCTTTTATTATTTTACGCCTAAATATTCTTCCAACGTAATGTTTTTCTTTGTTATCTCTTTTGCAATCTCTTTGCCCACATAACGATAGTGCCATGACTCATACATATAACCTGTTATCTCTTCTTTGTTTTGAGGGAAACGCAAAATAAAGCCATACTCCTGTGCATGTGCAAATAGCCATTGCCCTGCTGGAGTTTCCCCAAACTCTTCTGTCAGCCACACATCTTCTTTTCCACGCTCTCCTATATCAAACGCTAAGCCTGTTTGATGTTCTGAGTAGCCAGGACGAGCACTATATCGATCTGCCGCTGCCTGTCCATCACGTTTAACATAGTTATCATAAAGGGTTGTTTGATATTCAAAAGATCGGTAGCCACTAAATGCAACTAAATCAAATCCTTGCTGCTTGGCAGCTGCTAACATTTGATTTAACGCTTCTCGTGCTTCTGGATTTTCTTCAGGTGCAAAGGTAGATGGAAGCGGATAAATTTTATTAGCTAACAGAATTCCATTGATATAGGTTGGTTCCGTAGGTAATGTTTGATTTGGGAGATATCCATTTTCGTCTGGTTGTTGCTCTGGCTTTGCAGGAGTTTCAGTATTGTCTGGTTTCTCTGTTACAGTAGAATCTTGTTCAGTTGTTTTGTTTGTTTCTGTTGTTTTTGGCTGCTCATCAGATGCACTATTTACTTGATTATTTTTATAGTTATAGACTACAAAAATTGCTACAATTAACGCGATAGATATGAAAGCACCAACGATAAGCGGAAGACGATTGTTTTTCACTCTTTATACCCCTTTTAAAATATCAGGTATCTAAAAGGATATTTAAAGCATTTCACCTTGAAAATACCTATTTTATTGTATTACTAGTTATAATCTTATTTTAGCACTGTTCACATTTTCAGGTGTAAATTTCCCACGTAAATATTCAATTAATCTGTTAGAACGATGACAAATACTACTATAGATGCAATTGCGAAAAAAATTGCCATATACTGCATCCATTTTGCTTCTTTTACATAACCTTGCTCTTTAAAGCTTTTTGCTCTAAACCCATTTGATAAGGCAAACATGATCGTCATTGCAAGTACAGCAAAATTAAATTTCCCCATAATAATAAATACAAGTGCTGCAATACTAAAAATTGCGACAAGAATAGATGATAGCCATTTTTTGTTCATCTTGCTGTCCTCCTAAAAAAATCGAGGCAGCAAAGGCGCCTCGACATCAATCAATTTATTTTTTTGCTTTCTCAGGATGTTCCGAATAATATTTACGCCCAATATATGTTTGAATAATCAACAATGCACCACTGACAGACCAATACAAAGGCAGTGCTGCCATAGAAGACATGGAGATAAAGACAATCATAATTGGTGAAATATAAATAAACATTTTCATCTGCGCTTTTTGTTGCTCTGGTACCGTCCATAAAGATACACGAGCCTGGATTAGGTAAACAATCCCAGCAACAATAGTCATCACGATATCAGGTGAACCTAAGCTAAACCATAAAAACTCATGGGATTTAACATCGGCAGAATACAAGATCGAGAAATACAGACCCATAATAATCGGCATTTGAATTAACATCGGTAAACAACCCATATTAAGTGGATTAATGCCATGCTTTTGATATAGAGCCATCATTTCTTGTTGATATTGCGTTTGCTCTTCTTTTGTCTTAGCTTCCTTCATTTTTTTCTGAACGGCTTCCATTTCAGGTTTAAAAGCATCCATCTTCGTTTTCATTAATTGCTGTTGACGATAGTTTTTTAGCATAATCGGCATTAATACTAAACGAATTAGAACAGTAATCGCAATGATTGCTAAACCATAGCTCCCTGAAAAGATATCATTCCCGAAAAACTCCAATAAAAATTCCATAGGTTTTACAAAGATACTATAGAAAAAACCTTCTTTGTTTTGCACAGCTTGACAGCCACTAAGAACAAAAACGGCAATACCAAGCATTGAAAATAGCTTCAAATTTTTCATTTTTCCACCTACTATTATTTATCAACTACTGTGAAGTATACCTTATAGGGTCTCTCTTTATCAAATAGCAAGTGCTACTTATTCCTTAAGCTGGTTCCTCAGATGATTCATCAAAAAAGATGCGAGCTTTAGCAACGCTAATATGTTCGCACCTTCTCATTTTCTATGCTCAAAATCTACACATTTTGTAATTCAGCTTCTGCCATTTCAAAACGATAAAATTCATGATGAAGCTCGTCTCTAAAATGTTTTGGCGTAACTCCAGTATATTTTTTGAAAATACGAGTAAAATAACTTTGATTACAGAAATGGAATTGATCTGAGATAGAAGTAATACTTTTGTTTGTATGTCGTAAGTAGTATTGTGATTCTTCTACACGTCTAACATTTAAATACTCAACCAATGTAATGCCCACATGTTCTCTAAAAATACGTGATAAGTGACTAGTACTTATATGAAAGTTATTTGCTATACTTTCAACAGTTAAATCATTTTCAAGCTCGTCATTTATATACATTATCACTTTGTTAACAGTTTGATGTCGGAAAGTCGGTTGTTTGCGATCTGCAATAAAGTAAACAAAGAAATCAATTAAATCATCAGCAAATTGTAAAAACTCTGCGTCTTTCATTTGATTTTCTATCATATCGTTACACGCAATATTGAAAGCAAATGCTTTTTTCGAAGGTACTTGATTGTCCAGCAATTTACGAGCAACAATTGATGACAAAACAGAAAAATAACTTCGAACGATTTTAATGACCTGTTTGCCAAAACGAATTGAGAGAATATCAATTAACTCATGCAAAGATTTTTTCGCTTTTGCAGATTCTAAATGGTAAATTTCAAAAATTAATTTCGACTCAATATTAAAAAATTCTTCGACACCGATATATTGATTAATATTATCGATTTCTTGGAAGTATCTTTTGGATATCGTTTCTGACATAGAATGTTGATGTAGTTGCATAATCTTCCCCATCTTTCCTCAGAGTGCACGAATTGCATGACAATATTTGACACCAATCCCGACGAATTAAAAATAAGAAAATAGTATTTACTTATTCAATATAAGAACTGAGTCCTATTTCACAAATTTTATTAACAAATAAATCAAAAATAACCCTACTAAAACACCAGATATAAAAAAAATAGACTATACAGTGAATTTTACCATATTCTGCGATTTCCTTTCAACCACATTTTAATTGCTACTCTAGTTCTAATTTATCACATATGCATAGTAGAAACCTCGTAAACTTATTCCTAACAATTAAATTTTACCATATACATATCAAAATAAATTAGTCATTTTATAAATTTATTTACAAATTATACAAAACAACTTACATCATTCTAATGGATCATTCGACATTTTTCTATTTTATTCCTAAATCTTCTCTATATAATTTATATGAATATGTAGTAAAATAGATGATAATACTATTTTTAAAAGTTTAGACGAGGTGTTTAAAGTGGATCCAAAACAAATAGAAGAGATCATGGAAATTATTAAGGAATTCTTCCCTGAAAATACGTCCATCGCTATCTCTGATACAAATGAATATTTGTATTACCAACCAAGCAAGAAAGTTGATTTAAAAATTAAACCTGGTGACCCTATCAAAGAAGGTTCAGCCGCACACAAAGCATTAAGCTATGGTCAAAAAATCAGCTCTTATATCGAACCTGATGTCTTCGGTGTCGCTTATTATGGCATGAGTATTCCTTTAATGGAGGAAGGCGAAACAAAAGGAGCTATTACTGCTATCTTCCCGCAAAAACCATCAGCATTCTTAACTAACTACATTACAATCAAAATTGATGATTGCTGGTACCCAATCAAACATGATCAAGTTATTTATTTAGAAACACAACTCCGTAAAACATTTGTTAAAACAATGACACGTGAAGGTTATCACCGTTTAAACTTAAGTGATCTAGAGCTATTTTTAGCACCTGACTCATTTATTCGTTGTCACCGCTCTTATATCGTTAACATTGACTACATCGATGAAATTCAACCAGATTCACACTCAACGTTTTTATTAATTATGAAAGATGGTACACGTATTCCTGTTAGCCAACGCTATGCAAGCTATTTCCGTCGTTCTTTAGGTTTCTAATTTGTATGAACAGCGAGCAATTTTTATAATTGCTCGCTGTTCTTTTTTGCGCACAACTCCGCCTCATTTACCTCAACATTTAACTATTTTTGCACTATTTTTAATATAGAAAACAACTAAATTTATACAGCTCTACAATAAAACGTTTTCTCTGTCGAAAAATCATCTTAATGCTCGATTTTCCTTTTTTTACTCAATTTAATGCTAATTCTAAAGTTTTTGTGACAATTTGGTGATAGTATTATTCAAATGGTTGGAGTCATACTACAACTGAATAAACAGAAAATTCTTAAATGTTTTTTCTAGTTTTGTAATCGGTTTCCATCAAAATTATTTAGGGGAGGATTTTTTTATGGATGCAAATGTTCAAAAACGCCTAGGTTTAAAAGAACTTGAGAGTAAAATTGTAACTGCTGAAGAAGCAGCAGCACTTATTTCTAATGGTGATGTAGTTGGGATGAGTGGTTTTACTCGTGCTGGGGATGCAAAAGTTGTTCCAATGGCATTAGTTGAGCGCGCAAAAAATGAAGAATTCAAAATTGATGTATATACAGGTGCATCATTAGGACCAGAAGTAGATAAGTACTTAGCAGAAGCTGGTGCCATTCGTAAACGTGGACCATTCCAGGGTGATGCGGGTATCCGTAATTTAATTAATTCTGGGGATATCTTATATGTAGATGCTCATCTTTCTCATAATGCTGAGCTAGTACGCCAAGGAATTATCGGACCAATCAAGTATTTAATTCTTGAAGCGGTTGCTATTACTGAAGATGGTTTAATCATTCCAACAAACTCTGTAGGTAACTCACCTATCTTTGCAGAATATGCAGAAAATATTATTATCGAGTTAAATATCTCTCATCCAGAAGCTTTAATCGGTATCCATGATATTTATGTACCTGGAGAACAAGGTAAACGTGAAGCTATTCCAATGACAGATGCTATGCAACGCCTTGGTGATATTGGTATCAAAGTAGATCCAGCTAAAATTAAAGCAATTGTTATCTCTGAAGAGCCAGATGCTCCTTCATTAATCGTACCTCCAGATGAAGAAACACAAACGATGGCAAACATTTTATTAGACTTCTTCCGTGATGAAATTAAAGCGGGTCGTTTAACAAAACAATTAATGCCATTGCAATCTGGTGTAGGTTCTGTAGCAAACGCTGTACTTGATGGCTTTGCAGATTCAGAATTTGAAGATTTAATTGTTGCATCTGAAGTACTTCAAGATGCTGTATTTAACTTAATCGATGCTGGTAAAGTTAAATTCGCTGCTGCAACTTCAATCACACTTACTGAAGAATTACAGCAAAAAGTTTATGGTAATTTAGAAAAGTATGCTGATAAAATTTGCTTACGTCCACAAGAAATTTCTAACCACCCTGAGCTTATCCGTCGTTTGGGTCTAATCTCAATCAACACAGCTCTTGAGTTAGATATCTATGGTAACGTTAATTCGACACATGTTTCTGGTACTCGTATGATGAACGGTATCGGTGGTTCAGGTGACTTCGCACGTAACGCACGCCTTGGTATTTTTGTTACAAAATCATACGCAAAAGGTGGAGCAATTTCTTCTATCGTGCCAATGGTATCTCACGTTGACCATACAGAGCATGACGTTGATGTTATCGTTACAGAACAAGGTATTGCTGACTTACGTGGTCTTGCACCAAAAGAACGTGTACCTTTAATTATTGAAAACTGTGCACACCCAGATTACAAAGAACAATTATGGGATTACTATAACCGTGCAGTTGAAGCAACTGGCAACCACCAAACTCCTCATCTGTTAGAGGAAGCACTTTCTTGGCATGTAAATCTTGCTAAAAACAAAACAATGAAAAAAGAAGTTGCAAAAGCTTAATTATTAAATTCTCTACGTCTAATAAGTTAATACTTATTAGACGTTTTTTATACGTGAAAGCAAAAAACAAGTGAGAAGTATTATCGATTGGAAGATGCTATAATAGGACTATATTAATCTTATTGACTATAATGTTCTATTTCATCGGAGGAACCATGAAGAAATTTATCTATGCTATTATTTTCTTTTCGTTTTTCGACCTTTTTACCCAGCTTCCTGTTATGAGTACTTATGCTGAGTCTTTAGGTGCATCGGCATTCCTCACTGGTCTTGCAGTGGGCATGTATTCGCTTTCCAATACATTCGGTAATATCATTTCTGGCTTCTTAACGGATCGCAAAGGACCTTTCATCATACTCATAATAGGTCTTCTAACAACAGGTCTATCATTAACATTTTATAATTTAGTAGAAGAGCCCATTGCTCTATTAATTGTACGTTTTATCCATGGCCTTGTTGCAGGCTTCATTGTTCCTGCTGCCTTTACATTTCTAGCGAACGCTACAGAGCAGGAAAAAAGAGGTAAGGGCAGTGCTATTTCTGGCGCCTTTGTTGGTATTGCAGCCATTATAGGCCCTGCATTTAGTGGTATTTTAGCTAGCCGGACAAGTGTACCATTTGTTTTCAATATCACAGCAAGCTTTATGCTTCTGCTAGGTATCCTTGCGTTCTTTATATTGAAAGCAAATCAAGTAAAAAAAGAGAAGGCTAAACCAAGTAATTATATTCCGATCAGTGTCTTTTTTAATAATACAGGAACATTAAAAGCCTTTTTAGGAGCCTTTTTCTTAATGTTTTCTCAAGGGGTTATTGCGTATCTACTCCCTCTTAAAGTATATTCCTTAGGCTTCGACTCTCGTTTAAGCGGCACTTTAATGAGTACATTTGGTATTATTGCAGTTCTAGTTTTCCTATTACCTACTAATCGTATTTTTGATAAGGTTAATCCACTCAAAACATTGTCTTTTGGTATAGGTTTAATGGGAATAAGCCAGCTATTAATTAGCCAAGCAAATTATAGCTCTTTACTCTATACAGCAATGGCTTGCTATGGGATCGGATTCGGTTTCCTATTCCCTTCAGTAAATTCGCTGCTAATTGACTCTACAACTGCTGAAGTACGAGGAAAAGCTTACGGTTATTTCTACGCGTTTTTCTCTCTAGGAGTAGTTATAGGCTCTTCTTTATTAGGTTGGCTATCACTTGGTACTGTCAGTGGCTTTGCATTTACTGGCTTTGTATTATTGCTCTTTGCAGGCGCAATTCTTATCCCACACAAAAGACCTTCTCATGCTTAGATGAGAAGGTTTTTTGTTTACTTTTCCTTTTCTTGAATTTCTTCATTATAGAAATGGACACCAGTATGTCCTCCACCTTCAGCTACCATTTCATTCGAGGCAATTTTAGTTGGTGAAGTACCAGCCTCTGTTGCTACCTCTGTTGCTACACGTTCTGCAATATTGTCATGCATATCAGGACCTGTAGTAAGATACGACTCTAATTTTGCTTTCATACTATTAAACATTGTTAGTGCTTTATCACGATTCTCTTTTTTACTGAAATAAGATGCTGCTAGTCCTGCTAATCCTGCAACGACAACACCTGTTCCTTTTCGTTTTGCCATAGTTTATAACCTCCTAAAAATATAGAAACTAGCTCTGTAGTATAGTTTTTCCCTATTCTTAAAAGAATAAACATTATTTTTTTATACCCTCTAGCATATATATTAATGTATGGATAAATACTTGCCCTTTTATCTAGTAAAAACTCCGTCAATCCATTGTAGTTCGTCTAGTTTTTAATGCAGACAATCTCACTCTATTTCCTATTAAAGCCCAGTTATCGTACCCTTATTTTTAGCATTCGTCAAAATTTTGTAACTATTTATGATTATAAAAGGCAAGTAAAGGGAATTAATGAATTAATACTAAAATAGGAGAGTGGTTAAAATGAAAGATTTCGATTTAGCATACGATTGGATAGATATGGCTTCATTAATTGGCGGGGCTGGCTTCTTAACAGTACTAATTTATAGTGTCATTCTATTATAAGGAGCTATTTACATGATTTGCTCTAGCAATTAAAAGGCAATCCGCTTAATTAAAAGCAGATTGCCTTATTTTTTATTGTTTTACATCATTGTATGCATCTGACTTTTCAAATGCTGCCACCACATAGGAACAAACGGCCTTCATTTTATAACCATTTTCGCGTGCATACGATGCTGCTTGATCGAGTAATTGTTTGGCCACACCTTGACCACGGAGCTTATCAGATACATATGTGTGATCCATTACCATTACTGAGCCATTTTGCTGCCAAGTAATTTCTGCTAGTTTTTCCCCTGCTTGCTCATTCAAAAATGCAAACTTATTTTCTGCTAATTGTTGTAATTGGAATTCCATTTCTCACCACTCCTTTTATTCATAGTACCATAGCTTTTTATATTTTCACAAAATTTGTGTACGCTTCTTTTATCAAATCAGCGAAGCTATGTCCAGATATTCGGTTAGCTTTCCTATGTCGAAAACATCACACTTCAAAATCTTTCACTTGTTGCATCAAAAAAAATCTGTACACCTTCTCTAGCAAAGTGAGAAGGTATAACAGATTCCTTTCTATCAACTATAAATTTAGTTAAACCATGAAGAAATAGTATCTTTTAAATTAGCAAAAAAGCTTTTTACGCTTTCCCAGAAACCTTTATCTTCCATAAGTGAGCCGAATTTTTCTTGGATTGTATTACTGATATCATTTAATTGATCAGACCATTTACTAAAATCAATGTCCAACTTGCTTATTTTATCCATTAGATCCACTAGCAATTGACGGTCCTTTTCACTTAAATTAATTTCAAGCTTACTTAATTGCTCTTCTACAATTTTCTCCACATCTTCACGTGTTGCTGGCTTTAGCTCTGCAATTTGCTTTTTAATTTCTGTCAGTAATTCCGCAACCTTTGCATCGTCTACCCCTGCAGATTCTGCAATGGATGTTGCTACTGATAATTCTTCGTTTGCTACATCTGTACGATCAATATCCAGTGTTTCCCCTGTAGTGACCTCATATGCCTTGTAAATACCTACTAATGCTGAATGCCCTGTAACGGCTTTCGGTGCAGCTACTTGTACGGATGCATCCTGAATTCCTGCTGTTAACATCGCATTTGCGTACATCTCTGAAGTTACCTGCGTTATATTTGATGGTGTGACAATTTGTATTACTAGACCCTCTCCTGCTTCTCTGCGTGTAATCTTTGCAGAAGAGTACATACGTGAGCTTGAATTACTATCTTTAATGTATTTTACTAGATCCTCACCAGACACAGTAATTTCTTCAATTTCAGGTTCTTCGCTTACTTTTAATGATTTTTTTACAGACTCTTTTTCAGCCTCAGATAAATTTGTTCCATACACGACGATCGGTACGCCTAGTTTTTCATCAATTGCTTTTGGAGGCGTATTGTCAGATGCAAATCCTGTTGCTGGTGCCATCACTCCAAATACTAACATAGTAGCAGTTAGTATTTTAATCCATGTTTTTTTCAAATCGTGTGACCCCTTTCGCTAAAACTTCATAATTAGCAAGTATAATGTATGCCACTATACAATAATTAGTACGAAAAAAAGACGAGAAGGTTTCAAGGATGTCTCTCGTCACTTTTCCTGTTGTAAATGTTTTGCTAGCTAGTCAAACAAACCATCCTTTAAATTTCTTCAGTCCAACCGTCTTGTTGTTTCACTTTACCAGCTTTCATTAACGTTCCTAAGGCACGTTTAAATGCCCCTTTACTCATATTAAACATTTCTTGAATCTCTTCAGGAGACGATTTATCACCAAATGGCATTTTACCGCCTACATCCTGTATATACTTTAATATTTGTTGCGCATCATTTGAAAGTCGCTCATGTTTTCTTGGTAAAAGTGAGCCATTCATGGAACCATCGTCTTTTACATCAATAATACGTACAACTACATCTTGTCCTAATCGAGGCTCATTATTTCGCTCAGACTCATGCACAAAAATACGGTAAGGAACCTCTACACCTAGCAAAAATGTCCCGATCGGTAACAAACGATATGGGCGTGCTTGGATATTCTTATTGTGCATATCTTCAAATGCACCTTCATATAGCTCCGAAATTTTTTCCTCTGTGGCTAAACGACCAAATAAATCACCGTTACGATCTGTACGTAGTGTCATAAATAAATGATCGCCTGGTTCTGGCCATACCTCTTTTAATGCAGGTAAATCTTCTGCTCTTACTAATACTTCACGAGATGTACCAATATCCACAAAAGCACCTTCACGTTCCACTACTTTCAAGACACGTGCCCAGCCGTATTCACCTTGTGTAAAAGCTGGAATAGCCGTTGTTGCAGCCAAATCTCCACGACGGTCTGCAAATAAAAATACTTCAAGGCGGTCACCTACTGTTAGTGGCTCTGTTACCTCTGAAGCATTTAAAGGTAGTTCTTCAACTCCATTTGTTAAAATCCATTTTGATGCTTGTTGCTCTAATACCGTTAATGTAACGACTTCACCTGATTTTAATGCGTTCATATTGTCTCCCTTTCCTTCACACCATCATTTTAAAGATTGTGCTGTGTCTTAGATGCCTCTAATTTTTTCACGATGTCTGGATTTTCTTCCATTACTTGCACAAGATCTGCAATACGATCGATTGAATTCCAACTTAAATGATGTTCAATTCCCTCTACATCATCATAAATACGTTCTTCATCCACACCAATCATTCGTAAAAACTGCTCGAGCAATTCATGACGCTGCACAAGACGCTTTCCGAGCTTATCCCCTTTAGGCGTCAATGTCAGTCCACGGTACTTTTCATAAACTAAATAACCATCTTTATCTAATTTTTGAACCATTTTTGTAACAGAAGAAGGAAGAACAGATAATGCTTCAGCAATGTCAGACACTCTCGCATATCCCTTGTTGGCAATTAATAAGTATATTTGTTCGATATGGTCCTCCATACTAGGTGTTGGCATATCCTTTTCCCTCTCTTTCCTTTTCTTACTCTCTAGTTTACTACAAGCTTGGCTTAAAAGTTAACTGAAAATACATAGCCTAGAAAAACACTTCCTATACAACTTAAATAGAGCCTCTTCTATTAAGAAGTAGGCTCTATTTTGTGTCGAGGATACTTATTTACCACATGTAACGCATGAATAATCTCTTTATTAATACGCTCAATGTTTCCAGGAGTATTCATTTCTTTAAATGCCTCATCTCTAGCTTCCATAGATGTAACATACTTACTTGGCAATGCATTTAGTGTAAGTGCCACCGTGTCTAATTCACAGATTTCGCATTTACAAAATGTTTGATATTCTGGTCCTCGTAGTAAAAAGCTTACTAAACCACGCACAATTTCTTCTGTAACATTTACTAAAATAGGATCTGACATATTCAAACTTTCGCCTCATTTATATTTAATTGTTACATTACTCCTGAAACTATAATAGCCTTAAAAAAAGTCTTTTTCAAGAATCACAAGTAGCATCTATTCACATAAAATCCCTTGTGTCAAAGCAAGATTAATTTCCTACCTTTTCAGATTGTTCTACACCTTACTTACTACTTTTTTGCTCTAATTAGTCTTAATGAATTAAACACAACTAATAGTGTCGCACCCATATCGGCAAAAATTGCTATCCATAAAGTTAACCAACCAGGTATGACAAGTAGCAATGCAATTAATTTTAAAACTAGGGCAAATATAATATTCTCTTTAATGATACGTAATGTTTTTCTGCTCAATCCAATAGTGTAAGGAAGCTTTGTTAAATCATCACCCATTAAGGCAATATCTGCTGTCTCAAGAGCTGCATCTGTTCCTGCTCCACCCATGGCAATTCCTACATTTGCAGTGGCCAATGCTGGTGCATCGTTTACACCATCTCCAACCATTGCTACAGCACCAAATTGTTTACGTAAATCCTTAATCGCCTTTAATTTTTCTTCTGGTAACAAGCCAGCGCGCACATCTGTCATCTTTAATGAAGTAGCAATGGCTTGCGCAGTAGGCTCTGCATCGCCTGTTAACATCACCATATGCTTTACTTTTAAGGCATTTAATTTGTTCAATACATCCTTGCTTTCATGACGTAATTGATCAGCAATTGCAACCAGTCCAATAAGTTGATTATTCGAAACAGCTGCTACTACTGTTTTACCCTGTTCTTGCAGATTCTTAACCTGACTTTCTATGTTTTGATCTACAGAAGTTAATGAAGTAGCCCATTTCATGCTACCTACATAAATAATCTGATTATCAACGGTAGCATAGGCACCTTTTCCTGTTACTGATTGGAAATTTGTTGGTATTAGCTCAGATAATTTTTTATCGTGTAATCTATTTAAAATTGCTTTAGCTAAAGGGTGCTGTGACTGTTTTTCTACCGCTGCCACTAGTTGTAACACATAGTCCTCTGACCAGTTTTCAGTCGTTACGATATCTGTTACTGCTGGCTGCCCCTTCGTTAATGTTCCTGTTTTGTCAAAGGCAACAGCTTCAATATGTCCTAGCTGCTCTAAATGAACACCACCTTTGATCAGTACACCTTGCCTTGCTGCATTACCAATGGCTGTAACAATGGCGACGGGCGTAGAGACGACCAGTGCGCAAGGACATCCTACTACTAAAACAGCTAGCCCTTGGTAAATCCAATGCTGCCAATCACCTACTATTAAAGGTGGAATTACAGCTACTAAAAAAGCAATAACCATAATCGCTGGTGTATAATACTTTGCAAAGCGATCTACAAATTGCTGAGAAGGTGCCTTTTCTGCTTGTGCTTCTTCCACTAGATGAATTATTTTAGCGATAGTAGTATCTTCTACACGCTTTGTCACACGTACTTCAAGAGCACCCTCTTCATTTAAAGTCCCAGCAAATACTTCATCATTTACTGTTTTATTTACGGGAATCGACTCACCTGTAATAGCTGCCTGATTGACTGCAGACAACCCACTAATGACTATGCCATCCATCGCAATCTTTTGCCCAGGCTTTACAATCAAAATATCTCCTATTTCTATATCCTCAGTAGGTAACTCAACCTCATGGTAGTGTTCACCGTGGGCTCTTTTGATAATCGCTGTTGGTGGAGCAATATCCATTAATTGACGAATAGATTGACGTGCCTTATCCATTGAATACGCTTCAAGTGCCTCACTCACAGCAAATAAAAATACGACAACTGCCGCTTCTTCCCATTCACCGATAATAGCAGCTCCAATGATGGCGATTGTCATAAGCGTCTTCATATCAAATTCAAAGCGAACTAAATTACGGAAGCCTATTTTAAAAATACCCACTCCACCCACAAGGATAGCTATAATGAACATGGAAATCGGTAGCGGGCTCGATTCCCCATTCATACCCGCAAATAGATAACCTAGAATGACAAAAAGCAATGAAATTCCTGCTAAAACGTTTTCCTTTTTACGATAAAAAGGTGTAGTATTTTCAAGTGCTTTTGCTGCCGATTGTGTAACCTTAATGCCATCAAAGGCACCTGCTTCTTCAATTTGGTCTACACTAATAGCACCGATTACTGTAATTTTAGAAGCACCAAAATTCACTTGTGCATCCTGTACTTCTGGTATAGCCTTTACGTTTTTCTCAAACTTTGCAGCACAACTAGCGCAAGATAAATTTTGCAATCTGTATTCTTGTTTAATTGGTGTCGTTGCCATTCGCAATCCCCTCTTTCGCATGTTCGTAGGCAATTGTTACAATTTGATATACATGCTCATCCGCTAAAGAGTAATACATTTGCTTACCTTTGCGGTGTGATCTCGCTAAATTATTATCTTTCAAATATCGTAAATGATGGGATGCTGTAGCAACTGAAGAACCAATAATAGTTGCAACATCACAAACACATAGTTCATCTTCCACCGTTAAAGCATAGGCAATTTTAAGTCTAGTTTCATCAGCTAACGCTTTTAAAAATTTGGCTACACCTGATAAATCAGGCATTTGTTGTTTCACCTTTGTGACTGCCTCTTCATGTACATGCGTCACCTCACATATTTCTTTCGGCATTTTTCTCACCTCATTCAAATATTCGTTTGATTGTATTCAATGTAACATATTATCCCATCATATTCAAACGAATATTTGAATGTTAGGATGTATATCCTTAAATAAAAAAGTTAGCGCACTTTCTGTACGCTAACTCTTTTATTACTTCGCTATTAATTGTAATGTTTTCCCTTTTATCTCTTCCTGTTTAATAAATGTTTGATGGTAATCACCATTTGCCCAATCCAGCACCTGATCTTGATACCAATCAGATTTTACATGACCACTTTGACCAGGACCAACAATATGATAGGCTGAGCTTAAATCACCTACATCCACCACAAAACGCCAAGATGCACCGTGATCTACATTACCAGCTAAATCATTATCTGCTGCTTGTACGGTAACTTTTGATCCACCAATAGGAACCTTTTTAGCATTAAAATAGGCTGCAAGAATAGGCGATGCACTTCCTAGTGTATGGTCAAAAGTAAGCTGATGGTAATCACCCCATTGCCATTTCGAGGAATTTTTTCCGAATTGATCTTCTAATTGTGCAATTGTTAGCTCAAATGCCTTGTATATGGTTTCATCAATGCCACCCTGCTCCTCAATCCAAATGCTTTTCTCTCCTGAATAGGCTGTACGTAAGAGCTGGTCTGTAATATTAAACTTCCCATACATGATGCCATACATATCTTCAGGCATTTGATCTTTAAACAAAACTTCCTGTAGCTTAATCATTAATGTATGGAACACAAGTGGTGCACCTGATTCCTTTGCGTCTACCATATCCCACTTCTCTAGCATGGCAATAATCTCGGCATACTTCCCATCCTGATCTTTTTCTTTTAAAGATGTTAATAAATCAGGCAGAAATTCTCTTGCATAGAGGTTGTGCTGATCCATTTGCAAAGCCATCATATCTTCTACTGTAATCGCATCATTTGCCTCTAACACTTCTTTAATTCTTTCGAAACGATAAGGTTGCGCCCAGAAATCAGTTATGTGATAAGGGTAGTCCTCTCCTATTACTTGGTTATTTGCCGTTGCAATAAAACCTTCTTTTGGATTTACTAGAGTTGGTAATTCATCCCATGGGATAAAGCCCTCCCAGCCATAGTCACTCGAATCACCTGGGACTGGTAATTGGCCCTCACCTTGCTTACGAATAGGTATTTGACCATTAGCTTTATAGGCAATCGTACCGTCTTTTGATGCAAATACAAAATTTTGTGCTGGCGCTTTAAAGTCTTCTAATGCTTTTTCGAAATCACTCCAAGTTTTTGCCTTATTAAAACCAAGCACTGCTCTTAGTTCAGCTGTCGGTTGTAGTGCTGTCCACTGCATCGAAAATTGTGCGGTTGGCTCTGTATCTTTAAAAGCTAAATCTGTCATTATAGGGCCGTGACGTGTAACAACGACTTCAAAATCTACCGTTTCTCCATCTTTTACCTTAATTGATTCGTCGCGCACCTCTGCTTGTTCCCACTTTCCATCGTATCGAAATTGTGTTGGATTATCTGGATTTGGTATTTCAATATATAAATCCTGTACATCTGGACCCACATTGGTTACCCCCCAAGCAATTTCATCATTATGGCCTAAAATAATACCTGGAATCCCTGCAAAGATAACGCCACTAACGTTTTGCTGTGGTGATTGCAGATGCATTTGATACCAAATAGAAGGGGTGCTTAACCCTAAATGTGGGTCATCTGCTAAAATAGGCATTCCTGATTTCGTTTTATCACCTGAAACTACCCAGTTATTACTTCCGTTAAATTCGTTTGGTAGCATTTCCGCACTGAATTGCCCAGCTACTGCTATAGGATTTTGGATATTGGCCTCGATAATCGCCGAAGCATTTTCTGGATATTTAATAAATAATTCTTTTGCCTTTTCTTCATCAAAATTCTGTAGTGCCCAATGACGAAAAGCTAACGTATTCCAATTTCCACCCAGATCATAGGCCATATATTTTCCAATGGTTAAGGAATCAACAACTGTCCACTCCTCGGGTTCATAGCCTAACAAAGCGAATTCATAGCTTAGTGTATTGCTTTCCTTTGCCTGTGCAATAAAAGCATTTACTCCTTCGGCATACCATTCAAGTACTTGTTTGCTTTCGTCATCATAGGCAGCTAATGATTTCTCTGCAGCATCTCGTAAGCTAAATGTACGGAAATGTTTGTCAGTATTAATCGTTGCTTCTCCAATAATTTCAGATAGTCGACCACTTGCCTGCCTTCGTGCCAAGTCCATTTGAAATAGTCTATCCTGTGCTTGGACATAACCTTGCGCACGATACAAATCCGCATCTGTTTTGGCAAAAATATGTGGAACCCCTTTTTCATCTCTCGTAACTGTCACATCCTGATCCAGAATAGTAACAGCTAATTCACCATCAATCACCGGCTTAGATTTATTCATAAACCATGTAAATCCAATAAAAGCCACAAAAGCCAAAGCAGCTATTATCCCAGCTATGACAATTAGCCACTTTTTCCAATTAAACTTTCTCTTCCCCACTGCATAACCCCCTTTTTGCACTATATTCCCGTACTACCTTCCCAAACCCGCTTTGTAACGCAAAATTTTTTAGCGAAATTTCTTATTTTATGTATATAAAATTGTCTCTAAATACAAAATTTTATATTTATCCGCTATTAGAATAGTATAATCAATAGGAATTATGAAGGCTACTGAGTAATGTTAAAAATTCGTATGTTCATAGAGGTATAATGATTCTATAGAGTATATTTTCTTTTATCTTCTCTCGTGGAGCGGACTTATATGGTGGAAGCGGATTCCCACATGATTGGAGCGTTCTTCCCTACTTTAGGGCGGGTTCCCATGTGATTGTAGCGTCTACTCCTCACTTTGAAGGTACCCCCTGGCATTGCTAAATCTCACATTTTTAAAAGTCACCTTATTAAGTTACAAATACAAAAAATCGTATTTCCATTTAGAAAATACGATTTAAGTACTAGCATTGTAATTGCAATTCAATTGGACAATGATCACTGCCCATAATGTGTGGGTGAATTGTTGCGCTTTCAATTTGTTCCTTCAATTGATTGGATACAACAAAATAATCGATACGCCAACCAATATTACGTTCACGCACTTTATTCATATAGGACCACCATGTGTAGTGGTCAGTTTCCTCGGGATGCTTGTATCTAAAAGAATCTACAAAACCGCTTTCCAATAACGCTGAAAATTTTGCTCTCTCTTCATATGTAAAGCCCGAATTTCCAATATTAGATTTTGCATTTTTTAAATCAATTTCCGTGTGTGCAACATTTAGATCACCACAATAAACCACTGGCTTCTGACTATTTAGTTCTTGTAAATAGCTAGCTAAACGATCCTCCCATTGTAAACGTAATGGTAACCGCGCTAAATCACGCTGTGCATTTGGAGTATAAACATTTACTAAATAGAAATTCTTATATTCTAATGTTATAATTCTGCCTTCATCCTGAGAATCTTCGGCGCCCACCCCATACTTAACAGACAATGGCGTGTGTTTCGTGAAAATTGCTGTTCCAGAATACCCTTTTTTCTGCGCGTAATTCCAATACTGCTCATAACCTTCGATAGAGAGCTCAACTTGTCCAGCCTGACATTTTGTTTCTTGGATACAAAAGAAATCTGCATCTATTTGATGAAAGAACTCTAAAAAGCCTTTACCTAGACATGCTCGTATCCCATTAACATTCCATGATATAAATTTCATTTTATCCACACTCCTAAAAAAACGCCCTTCGGCTTATGCGAAGGGCATCCTATTATAGATCGTCACCAACAATTTTGACTTCCGTCTCTAATTCAATGCCAAATTTTTCTTTCACTACACGTTGAACCATTTGGATTGTCTTAATATAGTCTGAAGCAGTAGCATTTCCTTTGTTGACAATAAATCCTGCATGCTTGGTAGAGACTTCAGCATCACCAACACCTTTACCTTGTAGGCCACTATCTTGAATAAGTTTTCCAGCAAAATGACCAGGTGGGCGTTTAAATACACTTCCAGCAGATGGATATTCTAAAGGCTGTTTTGATTCACGTTGGAAGGTTAAATCAGCAATCTTCGCATCAATTTCCTCCTGTACGCCAACTGCTAATTGAAATTCAGAGGACAGCACATAATAACCCTTTTTGGCAATAATGCTTTGTCGGTATCCTAGCTCAAGGTCTTCTTTACCTAATATTAAAATGTCCCCTTCTTTTGTTAACACCTTCGATGAAACAATAATATCTTTAATCTCACCGCCATAGGCACCTGCGTTCATAGCCATTGCTCCGCCAATTGATCCAGGAATACCACATGCAAATTCAAAACCTGTTAAGGATGCTTGCGCTGATAGCTTTGATACATCTTTGATCAGTGCACCACTTTGAGCATATACATGCTCACCAGTAATACGAATCTCATCTAAGCGTGAAAATGTTACAACGATTCCTCTATGACCGCCATCTCGAACAACCATATTAGATCCGTTACCTAACATTAATAAAGGAATATTATTTATATATGCATAGCGAATAACGGATGCCGCCTCTTCTTCTGTTTCAGGAAGAACAAAAACATCTGCTTTGCCACCTAATTTTGTCATTGTGTATTGCTGTAATGATTCATTTAACTTAATATTGGCAGGATTAATACTTTTTGCTAAATCCATCGCCCATTGTTCTTTTGTCATGAGAGCTAATTCCTTTCTAACGTCCTTCTTACTCTACACCAGTATGGATTTACAACCCCAATTTGACAAGTAAAATGAAGGGTATTTTTATCTCATATTAAAAGACAGGTAAGACCTGTGCAGAGATGATGAATATTATAAAGAAAATTGACAGTCATTCCAAGTGTCGTTTTTAGGACACTATTTCATTGTATTATCTAGTAAAATAATCCATTCACCCTAGAGCCAACTACTTGCCCATGTTTCAATATTGCGGATAGCACCTTCAAGTGCCTGACCTTTATCTGTTAATGAATACTCAACGCGTACCGGTACTTCTGAATATACTTTACGTTCAACAAGCCCCTCTTTTTCAAGCTCCTTTAAACGTTCTGATAATAAACGTCCACTGACAGGTAGTGCAGATTCGATTTCATTAAAGCGCTGTGGTCCATCTAGTAATTGATATAATATTAACCCTGTCCATCGTTTTCCGATTAAATCCATTGCTTTAGCTAAACGAGGACACAAAGTTGTCTCATTCATAATTTTTCACCTCTATGTAACTATTGTAACGATTAATGCACTAAATGTAAATTTGAAGTAACTTATTTACGTAAAATAATCTATTAACTTTTATATATTTAATTACAAATAGTAACTCACAATTTCAATGTTGGACATATCTAACAAGGGAACATAAAATGTCTTAGACTAAACGCTATCTTAATAAAATGCACATATTTCCAATAATATGCCTATTCGATTTTAAATATGTTCTGTTTCATGTTCACAGATTACACTTTTATAGAGGGAAATACTTCCACATTTATAAAAAACTCATTGAATATGCGATTTGTTTACTTTATCATTCGTTGTAGAATGCTGTTTTAGGAGGTTTTCAAATGAAAAAATATGCTATTGATTTCAGTCATTCAACGATCGGGTTTTCCGTAAGACATATGATGATTTCTCGTATTCATGGTACGTTTGAATCGTACAGCGGTGAAATAGTTACATCCAATATCGAACAAATGCAGGATGCAAACATTTCTATCACGATTACAGTGGCTAGTGTCTCCACCAAGAATCATGATCGTGATGTCCACCTTGTGTCTCCTGACTTTTTTGATGCAGACGTCTATCCAAAAATAGTATTTACCTCTACATATATTGATAAACTTGATGATAAAAATTTTGCTATTCATGGGGATTTAACCATCAAAAACATAACAAGACCTATCGTATTTACAACAGTATATACAGGAAAAGGTGTGAATCCATGGGCACAAGAAGTTTTTGGCTTCCAAGCTAAAGCCCAAATTGATCGTCGTGATTTTAATCTAGTCTACAATACCTTTTTAGAAACAGGTGGTGTATTGATTAGCGATGAAATAGACGTGATAGTAGATCTTGAATTAAATCCTCTTTAAGTATTGTTTCTACCTTAAAGAAAGGGAGGAATTTATGTTTTGGTTTGATAATGATTTTTTATTTGGCTCTGCTTTTATTACCATCATCTTCTTTATTGTTTTTGGGAGCATAGCCTTTATGATTGTAAACGGTATTATCACTTGGTCTAAAAACAACCGTTCACCAATATTAACGGTACCCGCTAAGGTTGTGACAAAGCGTACGAATATACGTGGGGGATCTAACAATTCTGGGGCATCTACGTCCTACTACGTTACGTTTGAAGAGCAAAACGGAGAACGGCATGAACTAAAGATGAATGGCTACGATTATGGTCAGCTTGTAGAAGGTGATCTTGGCATTTTAACCTATCAAGGTACACGGTATCATTCATTCAACAGACATAAAAAAGGAGAGTAGCGATTATCGTTACTCTCCTTTTCCTATTCTTTTATTTAATTAAATATTTAGCAAATCCAGCTTCTGTATCTTCTAAATATTCAATACCACTACCTGCTGGTATGAACTTTTGTGCATCTTTTGCAGATAGGTAGATAACCTTTGTATTGGCTGGGAACGGTACAAATGACCAGTTATTATCCGCAGCTGGGTTAATTGTTTTATTCGCCATAATATAATCTACAACAGCTTGTCGATTTTCATAAGCATAGTTAGTTATATTAGAGCCTTCTGCATTTTTAAATGTCGCCCCATATGATCCACCAACACGATAATTGTTTGTAATGATGATGAATTCTTGTTTTAAATCGATTGGTTTACCATTATATTGTACATTCTTAATACGATTTGCCTTTTCATCAGTAAGATTACCGCGGCGGTCATATTTTGCTGGCGATGTGACATCAATTTGATATGTTAAGCCATCTAACACATCAAAGTTATAAGAACGTGCTTCTGCATCGATAATATTTTGCTCTTCTGTTTTAGTCGGATCAATTGTTGCGAAAATACCAGCAGCCATCTCTAACCACTCGATTGCTTGTGCGCCTGTCACTTTAATCGTAGCAACAGTATTGTCATAATGATAAATGTCGGCCATATTTTTAATAGCAAGCGGTCCTACAGGAATATTTGTATAATCTAATGGATTATTACGTGATCCTGCTTTGAAAGGTGCTCCTGCTGAAAGAATTGGTGTCTTTTCATCAGCCGTACCCTTTAGCTCTTGTTCGATAAACCATTTTTGAGCTTGTGTTACGATTTGAATGGATGGATCATCTTGCACCATTGAAAAATAACTATGGATTGGTGCAGTTGTTTCTCCAACAGGCTGACGGATATACGTTAATGTGCCATCATGTGCCTCTTTAATAGCCTCTAAAACCGTTGTGGATGGTTGTAAACCTTCTTGCTTGATCGATTGCAATGAACCTTTACCATCTACCACTACCCACTCAGATCCTTGTTGTTCTAGTTTTAAATCAATTACACCAAGATGACTACCATAGCTACCTGCCATAACAGTAGGAACACCATGAATTGTACCCTTTTCTTGGTCAACATCTTTCAAATCCTTATAGTCACCAGGGAATGTTAAATGAGAGTGTCCTGTAATTAAAGCATCAATACCATCAATTTCTGCTAATTGGTAACCAACATTTTCAGCACCCTTCACATAAGTATCTTCACCGATACCTGAATGTGACAGAACGACAATCACGTCTGCTCCAGCCTTTTGCATTTCTGGTACTACCTCTTTCACAGCTTCGACTGGCTCTTGCATTTCAACTTTACCTGCTAAATGAATGGCATCCCATTCAACAATTTTCGTTGGAACAATCCCTGTTACACCAACTTTAAGTGTATGTTTTTTACCTGAACTGTCTACCACTTCTTTATCAAGAATGACATAAGGTGTAAACATACGTTCTTTTGTTTTTGCATCATAGGTATTAGCATTTACGACTGGATACTTTGCATCGTTTAATACTTCATCTAAAAAGTCTAGACCATAATTAAATTCATGATTTCCTAAAGTTCCACCATCGTATTTCAATGCATTAAGTGCAGCAATAGCTGGATGAACTTCACCTGGCTTTAAAACACTTTCTAATGCTTTATATGAGCCGAGTGGTGTGCCTTGAATTAAATCACCATTATCAAATAGTAATGTGTTTGGATTTTTAGCTCTTGCTTGCTCAATTAGTGTTGCTGTATTAGCTAACCCAAGCTCTGATGATGGAGCATCTAAATAGTAATTGTAATTAGCTAAATTGGTATGAATATCTGTAGTCCCTAAAATCTGAAGATCAACTGATACACCAGTTGAAGGTGCTTTGTATTCAGCTACAAAGCGCTCCACAATACTCTCCATCTGTTCCTTTGTCACATAGTCACGAGGACGAATAGTATTATCCTCAAATGCTTGTAAAATGTTTGCTGCAACAGCATTCGCTAAATCTTGTTTATATGCCGTTGCAATTTGATCTGCATCCTTAAATTGCTCTAAAACTTTGAGGGAAGCGTTTTCACTAACAAGTCCACGAGCAGAGATAACAAATGCTTGCTGACGTGTTAATTTGTCATCTGGGCCAAATGTCGTTGCTGTTTTCCCTTTAATAAGTTTTAATTGAACAGCTTTTTCTACATAAGGTGCTAAATCCTTAGAGACATCGTTAAAGGCAAGCGAAGAGCCGTCACCCATCTCTACATCTAAATTTTCTACTAATTCTTTTACATAATCTGCGCGTGTTACATCATTGGAAGCAGCATCAGCAGAAATTCCAAATGGTATAAACGCGAAAAGGACTAGTAACGTCGCCAAGAAATTAGTTATTAATTTCTTATTCATACAACAACCTCCTTAATAATCTAGTATTTTCCTACAAATTCTATTATATTAAAACCTTTCTAATTTTTACTGAATATATAGTCCTAATTATATGTATTTTTAAAAGAATGGTTAATTACTTTC
>NZ_PXXX01000027.1 GCF_003367505.1 Lysinibacillus capsici | reverse complement strand
GTTCAGTTTTCAAGGTTCATATCGTTCGCCGCTGTTTCAGCAGCAACTCTTATATAATACCACGCGCTACAAACTGTGTCAACAATAATTTTAAAATTATTTTCCGTTTCAATCAGTTGTATTAGCGACTTTTATAAATATACCATAATCTTTTTATATTGCAAGCCTTTTATAAAATAAATATTAAAGCTGTTATTCCTAAGACACCAGGAATACCTAAAACAGCGATTGTTAAGACCGAAAACAGATTGATTGGCACATTATATCCTATATAACCAATACCTAAATGGATTACGAATAATAGTAGAAAAGCAAATGCAAATCTAAACCAAAACACCGATAATCCTTCTAAGATCTTACCCAATTTAGCATGTCTTATTATTACATAAAGAAAAAGAAGCCCGACAGGAATACAAATACTCATAATTACTAACCCAGACATATAGTTGCCCCCTCAATTAAATAATTATGAAAGTTTATGTTTCCTGTTTTGCTTCTATGAATATTTTACAGAGAACTATTTTATTAATACCTTACGAATTCTAGCTTCCTTAAACAAATAGAAATGAATACTTTCTGCTGTTTTGCGTTGAGCAATTACACCTAGGTCATAATCATCCATTAATTCTTCTATTATCTTTGCCTGTTGTAAATCCTCTTTTGTTTCTTTAATCAGATTCACAAGCTTATCATCGAATTCTTTTTTTAATTTCCCTTTACTACGGAAGAACATACTAATCCCTCACTCATAACTCGCGTCGGCCTTCCATTGCCTTAGATAGCGTAACCTCATCTGCATATTCTAGATCTCCACCTACTGGCAATCCATGAGCAATACGGGTTGTACGAATGCCAGACGGTTTGACAAGGCGAGAAATGTACATAGCGGTTGCCTCACCCTCGATTGTTGAATTTGTAGCTAAAATAAGTTCTTGGACACTTTCATCTTGCAAGCGCACTAGCAAAGAAGCAACATTAATGTCTTCTGGACCAATACCATCCATTGGTGAAATTGCTCCTTGAAGTACATGGTACATACCGTTGTAGTCACGCATTTTTTCCATTGCAATCACATCTTTTGTATCTTGTACAACACAAATAATAGAATGATCTCGCTGCTTATCTGTACATATGTGACATGGATCTACATCTGTTATATTGCCACAAACAGAGCAGTAGCTTAGGTTTCGTTTAGCATCAATCAGTGCTTTAGAGAAAGATAATACATCATCTTCCTTCATTGTTAACACAAAAAACGCCAGACGAGCCGCAGTTTTCGGCCCGATACCTGGCAATTTCATAAAACTATCGATCAATTTAGATATTGGTTCTGGGTAGTACATATGAATACCTCCTAGAATGGAAGGTTTAAGCCTTGCGTGAATTTACCCATAGTTGAGTTTGTTTTTTCTTCTACTTTTTTCAACGCTTCATTTGTTGCAATAACAATTAGGTCTTGTAGCATTTCGATGTCTTCTGGGTCTACTACAGATTCATCCAGATTTACTGAAACTACTTCACGCTGACCAGAAACTGTTACTTTCACCATACCGCCGCCTGCAACACCTTCGAATTGCTCAGCATTTAAAGCTTCTTGTGCCTCCATCATTTCCTTTTGCATTTTTTGCATTTTTTTCATCATACCTTGCATATTTCCCATTCCACGCATAAATGTTTCCTCCTAAAAATTTAATCTTCAATTATTTCAACAAAATCTTTACCAAAGAGCTTTTCAGCCTCTGTCACAAGTGGATCTTGTGAAGCAAGAGGTTGGGCATCATCGATAAATGGTTCTTCTGGCTTTTCTGCCGGTGGTGGCTCTAATAATTCTTCTCCATGCTCTGATTCAGACTGTGATTTCTTTTGCTGCAGACCATGATCACGAATAAACTCTTCACGCATTTTTAACCATGATTCTTCTGGTATGCATAGCATCTCGTACATTGTACCAGTTTGCCCTGCAATTAATTGTGTAAAGTGAGCCTTTAAAGACTGGTTGTCGGCAACCATCTGACAATGAATATCATACTTGAATTTTAACACAAAAGCACTTGAAGATGCCGCAACAGGTTCGGCTTCTGCTAAAAGAGCAGATTGTGATTTTTGCATTTGACTTAAGGCCTGCGCCCAAATGGACTTAATGCGTTGCACATCTTGCTTTGTGGCATCTTTCAGCACTTCCTGAATACGACCTGTAGGTGCTTTATAACCATTCGGACTTTTAGCTCGGGGCCGTTGCTCTTTTTGTGCTGTCGGCGTTTGCACTGGAGTCCCCGTTTGCAGTTGTAAGGATAGTTGCTGAACCAGCTGTTCAAGAGCCACAATTTTTTGAGTGAGATCAGGGTTTTCTCCCATTTCATTTGTAGTCACCGTTTGATGGGCTATCCCTCCTGAAAACTGTACCATTTTAAGCAAAGCCGTCTCTAAATAAATTTTGGTATGGTGAGAGAAACGCATCTCTTGCTGTGTCTTTGCCAGTATATCGATATACCCATAAAGCATATTTGGTGCAAATTCGTGTGCTAAAGTGAATACACGTTCCTCAGGAGATACAAGCTCTAAAAGTTCAGCTAAATCATCACTTGTTTGAAGTAATAATAAATCGCGGAAAAATGTAACTAAATCCTCTGAGAGCCGCAAAGGGTCCTTACCGTCAGCTATAAGTTGCTCTAAAAGGGCAAGCATTTGCGCAACATCTTTTACCTTGAGTGCCTCTGCTAGATCATAAAAAACATCCTGACTAATAGAACCTGTAACTAATAACGTATCCTCAAGTTTTAATTTTTCGCCACTAAAAGACACAACTTGGTCCAATAAGCTTAAAGCATCACGCATTCCCCCTGCGGCTGATTGTGCAATCACCTTTAAACCTTGTTCTTCATATGGCAAGTCAATATCTTCCAAAACAACCTTCATACGTTCAATAATATCATTAGTAGAAAGTCGTTTAAAATCAAAACGCTGACAACGAGAAATGATCGTAGCAGGCAATTTATGAGGCTCTGTAGTTGCTAAAATAAACACAGCATGAGGAGGTGGTTCTTCCAACGTTTTTAAAAGAGCGTTAAAAGCGCTTGTAGAAAGCATATGCACTTCGTCTATGATGTACACCTTATATCTACTGCTTGCGGGAGCAAAACGAACCTTTTCTATGATATCCCTAATCTCTTCAACACGTGAATTTGAGGCTGCATCAAATTCAATTACATCTGGATGAGAACCATCTGTAATACTCATGCATGTAGCACATTCATTACAAGGCTCTTTCGATGGTGCATGTTCACAATTCAAGGCCTTCGCAAAGATTTTAGCAGTACTTGTTTTCCCTGTACCACGGGGCCCAGAAAACAAGTAAGCATGTGTTGTTTTATTTGCTAGGAGAGCATTTTGTAGCGTTCTTTTGACATGTGTTTGACCAGACATTTCTCGAAAAGATTGTGGTCGATACACACGGTAAAATGCTTGATACGTCACTGATTTCCTCTCTCCTTCTCCATTTAATTGAATAGTTTTATTATAGCATTTGCAGCATTATATAGAAAATGAAGATGCTAAATTTAAAATAAAAAAGCATCCGCCTATAATAGACGGATGCTTTGAATTGGCAATTTAATGCCGTGCACCTTTCCTTGACAGCCGCACATAAGCGTTACTCTTGTCGTTAGCTCAGATTAGGCAACCCCGCGGCACATGAATAAGACCACTTAATGCTGCTTCCTTCCGGACCTGACATGGTTCATGGGTATCCATTGCGCAGGACCCAATCGTCAACACTACGTGCAAAAGGCAGACCAAACAATACGGACAGCCTCGAAAAAGGAATTCAGTCTCGCTAGAGCGGATTGCGAGTTACAGGACACCGCTACCTTCCCACCTAGCACGGCAATAACTAGTATACTGACTGTTTGTATAAAATGCAACTTAATGCACAAATTATTTATTTCTAAGTGACGATTTAAACATTATATATTTTTTCAAAAATTATCTTGACGTTCGTTTCTAGTTATGATAAATTTATTTTTGTCGATAAGACAGTAAAGCAATATAACATGGAGGTATACCCAAGTCTGGCTGAAGGGATCGGTCTTGAAAACCGACAGGCGGGTAACACCGCGCGGGGGTTCGAATCCCTCTACCTCCTCCAGTTTTAAATTTCCGACTACGAATGTAGCCGTTTTTTTTTGCCCAAATTGTATGTATTACTTGTTAGATACCACTTCCGCCTCGGTTGTGGTATTTTTTATTATATCAATGATGGGAGGTTGTTGAATTGCAATCGAAATTACTTATGACGCGTGCTTCCCTTACTTGGATTTTCATTATTGCTGTTATGACCGCAGTAGGTAGTGAAATTAAAATTATGCCTTTTGCTAATACAACTTTCCGTTTTGGTTTAGGAACCATTGTCTTCTTTTTATGCACATTAATTAAACCTACACCAATTATTTTAGCCGGTGTAGCTACCAGTATTGTGACAACTATTTTTCGGGTTATTAATTCAACAATACATGATGTTCCGATTGCCGAGAGTATATTTAACCATTTACCAGCTGGTTTATTTTATGTATTGTTTGCAGTATGCCTGCAAATTTTAGATATTCAACAATACAGAGAAAAACCACTAAAACTTGGTTTACTCGTTGCTTTTAGTGAGGTTATCAGTAATTTAGCTGAACAAATTTTCCGCTTTTTTGTCCAAACATATACTTTTTTATTTCTCCATGATCTCTTGATCCTATTAGCGGTAGCATTATTACGAAGCTTTTTTGTAGTAGGGATTTACAGCTCTATTTTGATAGCTGAACAAAAAAAACGGGTACAAGAAATGCTGAATATTGGATCTGATCTCTATGTGGAGACACTATATTTAAAAAAATCAATGAATCATATTGAAACAATTACAGGTAGTGGTTATGAATTATATCGTCAGTTAAAGACACTAGGTTTTCGAGCGGAAAGTTTACAAGCACTTCATATTGCCCAGGAAATCCATGAAGTGAAAAAGGATTCTCAACGGATATATGCTGGTATTTCAAAGATTGTCGGTGAAAAGAGCTTTGGCCCTTTTGTATTATCTGAATTATTGCATTATATTGAAGAAGGTAATAGGAAATATGCAGAATTACTCGGTAAGGAAATACAATTTAATACATGTATAGACTTCGATTTTCAAACGAAAGATCATATTGCACTCCTTGCTCTATTAAATAATTTATCAGCCAATGCTGTTGAGGCTATTGAAAAGCAAGGGATCATTTCTATTGCTATTGAGCGCCAAGAGGATAATACTGTAATAACCGTATGTGATAATGGACAAGGGATTTCACAAGCAGATATTTCTGTTATTTTTGAACCTGGATACACCACTAAATTCAATGTTGATGGTGTTGCAGCAACTGGCATTGGGCTTTCACATGTTGCTGAACTAGTAGAAAAATTAAAAGGCTCAATAACCGTTGAATCAAACAATCAATACACAACGTTTAAAATCATAATTCCTACGCAAACTATTCAAACGGGAGAGACTTAAATGAGGTATTTTATTGTAGATGATGATCGTGCAAGTCGTGTTATGTTAAAGCAAATTATTGAAGATAGCGGGTTAGGAACAGTTATTGGTGAGGCTCGCAATGGTGAGGATGCCATTCCACAAATTTTAATGACACAGCCAGAGTTTGTGCTTATTGATTTACTGATGCCTAAGCTTGATGGCATAGCAACTGTGGAACAACTTATGCAAAATCGTTTCGAGGGACAATTTATTATGATTTCACAGGTAGTGAATAAGGAAATGGTTGGCGAAGCATATGAGCAAGGAATTGATTTCTTCATTCATAAACCAATCAATCGTATTGAAGTCGAAAATGTTTTGAAAAAAACAACTGAACAATTTCGACTTAAAAATTCACTATTAGTGATACGTCAATCACTTACAAATATTGAGTTAAGTGAACAAAAGACTCATAAAGCTACATCACGAGACCATATTCAATCTATTTTGAATGATATGGGGATTGTCGGGGAAATTGGTAGTGAGGATATCATTGCCATTATAGAAACATTACTTGCTCACCAGCACAAGATTGCCCCCCTTCCTCCATTAAAAGAGCTTTATGAAGAAATTGCAGCTGTGACCAAGGCTACGCCAGATGAAATTTTAAAAGAGAGTAAAGCCATCGAGCAGCGTGTGCGTCGTACAATATTAGCTGCCATGATTAATCTCGCTAATTTAGGGGTTGTTGATTACACAAACTCAGAATTCGAGTACTATGCCCCTCGCTACTTTGATTTTAAAGAAATTCGTCAGCTCATGACACAGATTGAAGATCACGATAATCGTAAAGCAAAGGTAAATATTAAGAAGTTTATTCAAGTGTTATATTCAGACATTTTAACAAAAGTAAATTAATTTTCTCGGATTTTGTCGGATTCCATAAGTCCTCCGTATTATTAAAGTAAGGCGTGTCCTAAAAATTTAATATTAGGGGAGGTACAAAGGATTTGAAAAAGAAATTTAAAGTCAGTTTAGCCGCTCAGATTTTAATCGGTTTGATTTTAGGGATCATTGTTGGCGGTATCTTTTACGGAAATCCCAAAATTGAGACATATCTACAACCATTAGGGGATATATTTTTACATCTTATTAAGATGATTGTTGTACCAATTATTATTTCGACATTAATCGTTGGTGTTGCTGGTACTGGAGATATGAAGCAGCTTGGACGATTAGGCGGGAAATCTATAATTTACTTTGAGATTATTACTACAGTTGCAATCGTAGTTGGATTACTTTCCGCAAACATTTTCCAACCTGGTGCAGGTCTTAACATGAATGAATTATCTCAAGGAGATATTTCGAAGTATGTATCAACAACTGAGGAAGTTCAGCATGAGGGACCATTTGATATCATTGTAGGCATTGTCCCAACAAATATTATTCAGTCAATGGCTGAAGGTAATATGCTAGCAATTATCTTCTTCTCAGTTATTTTCGGTTTAGGGGTTGCTGCAGTAGGAGATCGAGGGAAACCAGTCTTAGACTTCTTCCAAGGGGTAGCAGATGCTATGTTCTGGGTAACAAACCTCGTAATGAAATTCGCGCCACTAGGGGTATTTGGTTTAATTGGTGTAACCGTTTCCAAATATGGGTTTGCTTCACTGGTTCCACTTGCCAAATTAGCAATTCTTGTTTATGCAACAATGCTATTCTTTATCTTTGTCGTTCTTGGACTTGTGGCAAAATTCGCAGGAATCAGCATCTTCTATTTAATTAAAGTATTAAAAGATGAGCTAATTTTAGCCTTCTCAACAGCAAGTTCTGAAGCTGTGTTACCACGTATTATGATGAAAATGGAGAAATTAGGGGCGCCAAAGGATATTGTATCTTTTGTTATACCTACCGGTTACTCCTTTAACTTAGATGGGTCAACACTATATCAAGCCATTGCAGCATTATTTATTGCACAAATGTACGGTATTCACCTAAGCATTGGTGAACAAATTACGTTAATGCTTGTATTAATGGTTACATCAAAAGGTATTGCAGGTGTACCAGGCGTATCATTCGTAGTACTTCTAGCAACTTTAGGTACTGTAGGTATTCCACTTGAGGGACTAGCCTTCATTGCTGGTATTGACCGTATTCTTGATATGGGACGTACAGTTGTTAACGTAATTGGTAACTCATTAGCGTCATTAGTAATGGCTAAATGGGAAGGCCGTTTCGATCGAGAAAAGATGAAAAATTACTTTAATGATAATGAAAATCTAGCGTAATTTAAAAAAATCCTCACGATGTTGGATGGCATCGTGAGGGTTTTTTTATTTTGCTAACACTTTATCTAAATAAGCGATAATTGATTCTTTTCCATTGGCATGTGCTTCTTGAGCGCGTTTTTCATCTTTTTCAAGCTTAGCCTCTGCCGCTACAACGATTTTTTCAGCATCTTGCTGTGGCACAACAATTACACCATCCACATCCCCAATAATATAATCACCAGGATGAACCGTAACTCCTCCAATGGCGATCGGTACATTTACTTGACCACCGCCGTTTTTATTGCCTGCTGCTACAGTAGTGCCCAACGAAAATACAGGGAAATTTAATTCGCGAATTGCTGCAATATCACGGATTACACCATCCACAACAAAACCTTGTACACCTATCCCTTTTGCTAAGGAGATCACAAAATCTCCAGCAACAGCTCGGTTTGTATTTCCTTTTGCATCAATTACTAAAATATCCCCTTCATTTGCAGCCCTAATCGCTTCCAAAACTGCCCCATTTTCACCATCTGGTAAACGTACAGTTACAGCTCGCCCAGCAACTTTAAAATGGTCTGCTAACGGCTTAATATCACTTCGCACATTGGTATGCCCACCAGTTGCATCTGAAATAGCTGTTGTTGGTAAATGCTGAAAGCTTACTTCCACTTTTGTCATACATAACACCCCTATTATGATTAATGACTTACACTAGTATTGTAAATAAAAAATATATCCTATTTCAATATATCTCGAAAATAGTAGTCATTATTAGAATTAAATAATTTCAATAAATTGCTTTGATTGCTCGTCTAAGGCTTCAGCAGCAGATGCTATTTCACTAAAGTCGTTTGCTGTGACAGTAATTTGTTCATTTGTTTTATCTATTTTTTCTGCTATTTTTGTAATACTATCAGTCACCTGACCAATTTCTCGCTCAATGCCCTCCACATTATCCTTCACTTCTGAAATAGATTGTTCAACTCTTACAGAAAGCTTACGTACCTCTTTCGCCACTACATCAAAACCTCTTCCATATTCTCCAGCCCTAGCGGCTTCAATAGCTGCATTTAATGCCAATAAATTAGTTTGTGAGGCAATTTCTTGTATAGTTTTGACAATCCCTTTAATAGAATCTGCTTGTTTCTGAAGCTGCACAAGATTACTTACATTTTCATTTGATTCCTTTGAAACCACTTTAATGGTTTCTAGTAGATCTTGGCTATTTTGAATGCCCGCCTCTGAACGCTGGTAAAGCTTATTAGACATGCCCTTCAACTTGTCGGCAACACTAACTATCTCATGTTGGCGTTCGGTGATATTGGTAGCTATTTTGGATACACCTATTACTTTTCTTGTATTATTTGCGAAGACAGGCATATATGTCGCTTCCAGCCAAATTATATTACCTCTAGCATCAATTCTTTCTATTTTGTCCTGATAGCTGTTTCCTGCCGTTAGGTGACGCCAAAATTTATCGTACTCCATACTATTAACGAAATCAGGCAAACAAAAGTCTTTATGATGTTTTCCTAGCATTTCCTGCACTGTATAGCCTAATGTTTGAGCAAATAGTTCATTGACATACGCTACTCTTCTATCCATATCGAAGCGGATAATAGCTATATTGCGTTCAATAGCCTGTACTACTAAATCATCGGTTACTTGAGTCTCTACACTATGCATAAAGAACACCCCATCCGTTACTAATTTTTTACTTAAAATTTAATTATTTTACTTTTATATTACATTAATTATGCCTCAGTGTAATTGCAGCAGATGTTAGTGTACCTGCTGCATCAAGATCAAAAACATGGAGAATGTTCATCCATGTTTTTTTAATAAACGTAAAATCCCTTCAGAGGTAGCCGCTACACGTAAGAACTTCTTTTGCTCTGCACGTATAAAGCCTTCCTCTAGCATTGTTTTAAAATGCTGTAGAAGTGCATCATAGAATCCATGGACATTATATAAAATGACAGGTTTTGTATGAAGGCCAATCTGAGCCCAAGTAAATACCTCAAAATATTCATCTAAAGTCCCTGCGCCACCTGGCAGAGCAATAAAAGCATCGGCTAACTCGGCCATTTTAGCTTTACGAATATGCATAGAGTCTACAATATGAATTTCTGTTAATGAGGCATGGGCCAATTCACGCTTTTGTAAATGTGTTGGCATCACACCAATCACTTCTCCTCCAGCTGCTAAAACAGCATCGGCTACCTTCCCCATTAGGCCTGTTTTAGAACCACCATAGACAACCCCGTGACCGTTTTTTGCCAGTGCTGTACCAAGCTCAGCAGCTTTCTCTGCATAAATAGGGCTTTTACCCAAACCGGATCCACAATACACTGCGATTCTTATAATAATCCCTCCTATTCAAAAAACGTGAAACAATTGGCTATATATTGTCTCACGTTTTTTGGTCATTTATTTTACTTTTATTTTCGTAAATGGCTTGTTTGTTTTAGCATATGACTGATACGGCTTACAATTGATTCAATGGCATCAGGATTTTTTAATAAATCATAATCATTAATATCTAAACGTAGAACGGGACAAGAATTAAAATTATTTATCCAATTTTCATAGCGTTCATGCATTTCTATCCAATAATCATTCGGTGTTTGTTGCTCCATTGTACGTCCTCGCTCTTGAATACGCCCAATAACTGCATCAATAGGTCCTTCAAGATAGACAAGCAAATCTGGATGTGGGAAATAAGGTGTCATCACCATTGCATCAAACAAATTTGTATAAGTCTCATAATCTGTTGGGCTCATTGTTCCTTTATCATAATGCATCTTAGCAAAAATGCCAGTATCCTCATAAATAGAACGATCTTGTACAAATCCTCCACCATATTCAAAAATACGCTTCTGTTCTTTAAAACGCTCTGCTAAAAAGTAGACCTGTAAATGAAAGCTCCATTTTTCAAAGTCCTCATAAAATTTATCAAGGTATGGATTTGTGTCTACTTTCTCGAACGAGGTACGAAAGTTCAGTGCCTCTGCTAAAGCCTTTGTCATCGTCGATTTTCCTACCCCAACAGTACCTGCAATCGTAATAACCGTTTGTGGTGGAATATCGTACTTCTCTCTTAAATTCATTATTGCAAACTCCTTTGTTGTAACGTATCTTTAATTATTTTTAAAACATGATTTAAATCATTTGGATTTTTTACAAAATCAAGCTGATCTCCATTAAATCGAATAACTGGAATTTCGGGATGCATGCTTTCAAAATGCTCGATAAAAGAATGATAGTCGGCCACAAGCTGCTCCATGTAATCACGTGAAATCATCTTTTCAAACTCTCGCCCTCGCATGGCGATACGCTTCATTAATGTCTCAACGCTGGCATGTAAATAAACCACTACATTCGGAACAGGCATGTCTTTCGTTAAAATTCTATAGATTTCCTCATACTTCTCGTATTCAGTTGGTGCCAATGTACGCTTCGCAAATATTAAATTTTTAAAAATATGATAGTCTGCTACAACAGGTTTGGCATGTGCTAAACGAAATTTTTTAATATCGGTTAGTTGCTTATAGCGATTACAGAGGAAGAACATTTCCGTTTGGAAACTCCACTCCTCAATGTTTTCATAAAACTTATTTAAAAAAGGGTTTTCGTCTACAATTTCTTTTAATAGATGGTAATTAAATGTCGCTGCTATCTCTTTCGATAAAGAGGTTTTACCAACACCAATCGGACCTTCTACCGTAACAAATGGAACCGTCACCAGAAGCTCCTCCTTTTGTTCTATGGATTCGATCATTGTGTCCTACATAAAATGAATCAGTACCTTTCATTTTATCATAGTAGGAAAATGAAAAACAGAATCAACCTATTGTTCTAGTAAATTTACCTGGGATATTCTTCTCATGATGACATAGAAAAAAGACATCGAGAATCTACTTCCCGATGCCTTTATACTTATTTATAATTTCACTCGTTGTAAACGAAGTGCATTTAATACGACCGAAACTGAACTAAAGGCCATCGCTGCGCCTGCTACCCATGGAGCAAGCAGACCGAGTGCAGCAATTGGAATACCTAATGTATTATAAGCAAATGCCCAAAATAGATTTTGTTTAATATTACGCATTGTTTTTCTACTCATTAGAATGGCATCCGCGATACTATTTAAATCTCCACGAATAAGCGTAATATCTGCAGCTTCCATTGCCACATCTGTCCCTGTACCAATTGCCATCCCAATATTCGCTGTTGCTAAGGCAGGTGCGTCATTAATACCATCACCAACCATCGCTACTTTTTTACCTTGAGCTTGAAGTTTTTTCACTTCATCAGCTTTACCTTCTGGTAAGACTTCTGCAATAACATGATTCACGCCTACCTCTGTTCCAATTGCTTGAGCAGTACGCTCGTTATCACCAGTCATCATGATGACCGTAATACCCATATCCTGTAAACGACGAATAGCTTCTTTTGATGTATCTTTCACGGTATCAGCCACAGCTACTAAACCTGCATATTGCCCATTAATGGCTGCTAACATGGCTGTCTTACCATTTCGTTCTAGTTGCTCCATTGTTGGTAAAATATCATTAATATGAATACCATATTGTTGCATTAATTTACGTGTGCCAATGATAACACCTTGACCTGAGACAGTTGCCTGCACACCATAACCCGGTATTGCTTCAAAGAATTGAACGTCACCTAAAGCTATGCCGCGTTTTTCTATGCCTTGAACAATGGCTTCAGCTAGTGGATGCTCTGACTGCTTCTCTGCTGCTCCGATTAAGGATAAAAAGCGTGCTTCATCTTGCTCTGGCGCTAACAGAACATCTGTAAGCTCAGGTTTACCATGTGTCACTGTTCCTGTTTTATCTACAACAACTGTATCTATGCCTTGTGTTTGCTCTAAATGTTCTCCACCTTTAAATAAAATACCAAACTCAGCTGCACGTCCAGAGCCTGCCATTATTGAAGTTGGTGTTGCTAACCCAAGTGCACATGGACAAGCAATGACAAGAACTGCGATTAATACCTCTAAAGCAGGTGTAAATTCCCCTGGACGGACCCAAATAATCCAAATTAAAAAGGTTACAATGGCTATGCCAACAACAATAGGTACGAAAATCCCCGAAATCTGATCTGCTAAACGTTGAATAGGTGCTTTTGATCCTTGAGCATCTTCGACCACTTTAATAATTTGTGCTAATGCTGTATCACGTCCAACCTTTGTTGCAGTCATTTTAATAAAACCATTTTTGTTAATAGTTGAGCCAAATAATAGATCACCTTGCTTTTTATCAACTGGTAGACTTTCTCCTGTTAGCATCGATTCATCAACAGCTGTTGTCCCCTCTATTACCTCACCATCTACAGGAATTTTTTCACCTGGTTTCACTAAAATAACATCGCCAATAATAACTTCTTCTAATGGGACCTCCTTTTCTATACCGTCACGTACAACGATTGCTGTCTTTGCCTGAAGTCCCATTAGTTTTTTTATGGCTTCAGATGAGCGTCCTTTTGCCTTTGCCTCAAACAATTTACCTAGTAAAATAAGTGTAATTAATACAGCACTCGTTTCAAAATAAAGATGTGGACCGTGATGTGATCCTATCGTTACAATCGCTTGATAGACACTATAGAAATAGGCCGCTGATGTCCCCATAACAACAAGCACATCCATATTTGCACTACCATTGCGTAATGCTTTATATGCCCCTACATAAAATTGTTTACCAATAATAAATTGCACTGGCGTAGCCAATACCATTTGGACCCATGGATTCATTAGAAATTCTGGAACATATAAAAATGACGTAAAGGAAAAATGACCAACCATCGTCCATAGCAGTGGTAAAGAAAGTATTGCCGATAAAATAAATTTATGTTGTTGCTGTTTGATAGCTTTTTCACGATGATCCACTGTTTCCTGCTCATCTGCCTTTTGATGTGCCCCATAGCCTAGCTTCTCAACTTTTGTAATGATATCTGAGATGGATACTTCCGAAGGATTAAACTCAATCATCGCTTTTTCCAGTGCTAAGTTGACATTAGCAGAGGAAATACCACTTAGTTTATTTAACCCTTTTTCAATGCGAGTCGCACAGGCTGCACATGTCATACCTGTAATATCAAGTTCAGCTTTTTGTTTAACAACACCATAGCCAAGTGCTTCTATTTTCTTTTCAAAATCTGCTTCACTTAGTTTAGTTGGGTCATATTTAATAGATGATTTTTCAAGTGCTAAATTTACTGTTGCATGTTCTACACCATCCATTTTATTTAACCCTTTTTCTATTCGAGTGGCACAGGCCGCACATGTCATCCCTGTAATTTGCAAATTAGCTTCCTTATGATCAGAACTCATTTACCTTTCACCTCTCCTTATACCGACTAGGGGTATATATTTTTGAAAATAAGAGAGTGCCACAGAAGCACTCTACAAATTTTATTTTACTTCATAGCCTTGATCATCAATTGTCTCTTTAATTTGATCAAGTGATACTTGTGCATCGTCAAATGCAACATCAACTAAACCTTCTGCTAAATTTACTTTTACTTGTTCAACACCAGCTAAAGCACCAACGTTTTTTTCAACCGCGTTTACACAATGACCACATGACATTCCTTGTACGTTTAATGTTACGTTTTGCATAATAAAATCTCTCCTTTTGTATGTTTTTAATCTATTTTTTCATTAACTTTTGAATCGTTATTACTAACTCATCTAATACTGCTTCATCGCCCTCTGATAGACGATCCACAACACAGCCCTTTAAATGACCTTCTAATAATATTTTTGCCACACTATTTAATGCAGATTGTGTAGCAGATAGTTGCGTAATAATATCATCACAGTAAACGTCTTTATCAATCATTCCCTTAATACCACGAATCTGACCTTCAATTCGATTTAAGCGAGTTGTTAAATCCTTTTTCACACGCTCAGGGTGATGACTTTTTCGGCAAGACGTAGCTTCCTCTATATGACAAGCATCCTCTTTTACTGTCTCCTCCATTCATTACACCTCCTATTTGTAATTATCATACTATACCCAAGAAGGGTATGCAAGTCATAAAAAATTTTATTTATCATCGTGATGATGTTCATGGTCATTTTCTAATTTACATAAAATGGAATTATCGTGTCGGTGTAAGGATGTTTCTAATTGAATTGTTACATGCTTAATGCCCTTATGTTGAAGATTATGTTCAATTTTCCGCAAGATATGCTCACTCTCAGCTATTTTCAATTGATCATTTACAACCGCATGACAGGATAATGCATTCGTTCCACTAGTAATTGTCCAGATGTGTAAATCGTGGATACTTTCTATTCCATCAGTCTGCTCTATTAACTGAATAATCTCCTGAACATCTACATTTGAAGGTGTCCCCTCCATTAAGACATGAATGGAGGCTTTTGTGACATGGTAGCCACTTCGTACGACCAATAATGCAACAATAACGCTTGCAAGAGGATCTGCCCAGCCCCAGCCAAAAAACATAATTAATAGTGCCGCAACAATAGCTCCTACAGACCCTAGCATATCACTTAGTACATGTAAAAATGCTCCGCGCATATTTAAATTATCCTTTGTATCACTTCCACGCATCATAATCCAGGCAACTAAAATGTTTACGAACAAACCAATTATACTAATTATAAGCATTCCAGTTGTAGCTACTTCTGGTGGGTTTGTAAATCGTTCAATTGCTTCATAGAAAATAAATAATGCGATTCCTATTAATGTAATGCCATTCAATACTGCAGCTAGAATCTCAAATCGTTTATAGCCGTATGTCTTACTATAGCTTGCAGCTTTTTCCCCAAACATAAAAGCTAACATTGCTATGCCTAAAGAGATAGAGTCGCTTAACATATGCCCTGCATCTGATAAAAGAGCCAAACTATTTGTTAAAAAGCCACCAATGGCTTCCACTACCATATACCCTGTAATAATAATAAACGACAGTAATAATACCTTTTTATTTGCACCATGTGTATGATCATGGCCATGGTCGTGTTGATGTCCCATTGTTATTCCCCCATTTCATTTTAGTTATGAGCCGCATGCTCAATAGCCTGCTTCAATAAATTCATAATGTGATCATCGTCCTTAGAATAATATATGGTTGTTCCTTCTCTCCTAAATTTCACCAATCTTAAATTTTTAAGAAAGCGTAATTGGTGGGAAACGGTTGATTGGCCTAAATCTAAAATTTCTGCAATATCATTAACAGAATGTTCATCTGAACAAAGTAAGTTTAAAATACGAATTCGTGTTGGATCACTCAAGGCTTTAAAAGTCTGAGATACTACAAATAATGTCTCTTCATCTAAATGCTGATCAATATTTTTTTGCATTTCTGAACTGTTTAATTTTTCATCCATAGAAGTTTACCCCATTCTTCAATATTTATATATGAGCATGTGTTCATATATAAATATATATGGATATATAAGGAATGTCAACAAGTATTTATGATTCCACATATTATAGTTCAATCGCTTACGCATGGCTGCAATGATTTTAGATGAATATAACATCCGAAAAGAAGTTAAAAGTAGCAATTACCAATTCAGCACGCTACACTACTGTTAAGGAGAGATATGAGTGGATATTTTTGACGCAGATCGTTTATTTATGAAACAAGCATTAGAGGAAGCTCAAAAGGCTGCCTTACTTGGGGAAGTACCAATTGGTGCAGTACTTGTTTATGAAGGAAAAATCATTGCACGTGCGCATAATTTAAGAGAAACAACGCAAAATGCAACAACACATGCGGAGCTGTTAGTGATTCAAGAAGCCTGCAAAAAAATAGGGAGTTGGCGACTGGAGGATACTACTCTTTATGTTACATTGGAGCCTTGTCCAATGTGTGCAGGAGCCATTCTCCAATCACGTGTACCCCGAGTTGTTTATGGGGCAAGAGATCAAAAAGCTGGCTGTGTAGATTCTCTTTACCATTTATTAAATGATGAACGCTTTAATCATGAATGTGATGTAACAGAAGGGATTTTAGCCGAGGAATGTGGTCAAATTTTAACAGACTTTTTTAAGGCATTACGAGACCGTAAAAAAGCTGAGAAAAAAGCACGATTAGCTTCCAACGATATAAATGGTCATTAAAGAAGGTGCCTCCTAATGAGACACCTTCCTTTTATATTTAAGGGAATGGCGATATATATGAAATATGTCGTAGCAGCGACCATCTTCATAACTAATTTATTGAGCTTGAATAGTGGATTGTGTAAAAACACATTCTCCTTCGATATATGTAGCGAATGGTTTTACATGCATAAGCTGGTTATGTGAAAGCGTCAGCAAATCGTCTGTTAGTACAACAAAATTAGCTTCATAGCCCTCTTTTAACTGACCAACGTTCTCCATACGAATCATCGTCTTGGCATCAGCTGTGTATAGCTGTAATGCCTCCTCTACAGAGATTTTTTCTGCGGTACCTAAATCTGTTCCATCATAGGCTGTTCGTGTAACAGCTGCTTGTATCGTAACAAAGGGATTAGCCGCTTCTGCCCATGATGTAGCAGGCGCATCTGAAGAGAGCGCTGTCGCAATCCCCCTCTTGAGAAATGTTTGTACACCATATAATGTCTGTGTTTTTTCTAGCCCTAGATTCTCTAAATAACTCTCAATTTCACAAAATAAGAAGATGGGTTGTGGCACAAAGCCTATCCCCCATTCAGCAGCTTTTTGCAAGGCACTTTTAGATGGCATGGCTGCATGCTCAATACGAACAGACGGTGCATCTGTTAACCAAGCCTTTTCCTCATAAAATGTGTCGACAATTAGATCAATGGCTCTGTCCCCCATTGCATGAACCACTAATTGAATACCATATTCTTTTGCTACCGCAGCAGCCGCTAGCAGCTCCTCTTTCGAAGTCATCGCTATGCCTTTTTCATCACTTCCCAAAAATGGCTCAGAAACAAGTGCTGTACGGCCTGAAACACTGCCATCCGAAAATAGCTTAATGCCTCCGATATAGGCTCCTGCAGAACGATCAATAGTATTTGCTGTCAACAGCTCATATCGTTGAATATCTTCCCAGATATAATAAACTGCTACGCGTTGCTTAAAACCTTTTTCTCGGGCTTTACGATACAGGCCTAAATAATCAATTGGTGCTACCGTGGCCATTAATTCTGTAATACTTGTTACACCATAGGATGCCAAAGTTTGTGATAGCTTTAGGAGCCTTTTGACAATCTCTTCTTCAGATGGTGTAGGTAAATGCTGTAGTACTAGATTACGTGCATTTTCACGCAGTACGCCTGTAGGTTCTCCATTTTCATCCCGATCGATTTGTCCACCCTGTGGATCAAGCGTATCCTTCGTAATACCTGCGATTGCTAATGCTTTACTATTAACCGATATAATATGACCACATGTACGCATAACAATGACAGGTAACTCTGTAGAGGCACGGTCTAAGTCCTCTTTTAAAGGCGCTCTTCTTTCCTTTAGTTTCCCTTCATCATAGCCCCAGCCTAATAGCCATCCCCGCTGACTTGCATCATAGTTTGCTAATGCATTAATTATATCCTCAATAGAATAAATATATGGAGGTAAACAAGCCACTTGTTCCATAACATCCGCTAACATAATCGGATGCATATGAGCGTCAATAATCCCAGGAATAATGACCTTTCCTTGTACATCTATTATTTCTCCCTGATAGGGGGGTAAATCTTCCTGTTGTCCAATCCAAAGTATCTTTCCTCCTTCGATTACCATAGCAGTCGCAGATGGCTGAATAGTATCTGCTGTATATATCTTTGCGTTACAAATAATTTTCATCATTTTTCAACTCCTATTTCTTCTATACCAAAAGTAGATTTTTCAGGATCTTCTGCTTTCAGCACCTTATGCAAAATAGTACCGATAATAAAGCCAACAATAGATGGCATAATCCAAGCAAATCCACTAGACTGCAATGGTAAATGCATGACCAACTGTGTCACACCAGGTATCGTAATTTCATAGCTAGCAAATGTTTCAACGATGCTTACTAGAAATGCAAATAGTACAGTTCCTTTATAGGCTCCTGCATTTGGTACAAAACGATCAAAGGCTCCCAGTAGCACAAGTACAATAATGACTGGATAAATTACCAAGAAAATCGGCAATGTAATTTCGACGATGGCACCTACACCTAAGGAGCCAATAGTTGCGCCTACTACACACATAATAAAGACCCACGTTCTATAGCCAAGCTTCTCTTTTGTTAGTTCATTTAAAAACTGTGAGGATATGACCATGACGCCAATCGCTGATGTTAAGCAGGCAAAAATAACACATATAGCTAGTAACGCTTTACCCAAATTACCAATGACACTAAAGGCAATGCCCGCTAATAGTTCTGTATCACTGCCAGGATTTGTGATGATGCCACTACTTGTAGCCCCTAAATAGAGCAGGCCACCATATACTGCAATTAACCCTATTGCAGCAATAGCCATTCCACCAAGCGCGACCTTTTTAGATTGTTTCCCTTTATAGCCATATCCAACTATTGCTGCTAAAAAGATTGGCGCACAAAGAATACCTGTTCCCACATCTCCTGTTTGATAGGCTGCTATTATGGAGTTGGCAAAAACCCTTTCTGCTCCTGTATTAATTGCCGCTCCTATTGGGTCTAATACCCCTTTACCAATGAGGATAATAAGTATAAGAACAAGAACAGGCGTCAACCATTTTCCAATCTTATCGATCACATTTGATTGGTCCATCGCAAAGTAAAAGCAAATCGCGAAAAATGCTAATACTGACACAATTAAAGGTACGTTCGGAATAATTTGTGATACCCCTAATTCATGAGTTGTCGCTGACATCCTCGGGATTGTGACAACCATCCCAATACAAACCATCATGACCGTATTAAAGGCTTTATAAAACCAATTTCCGATTGGTCTTGTGAGCGCTTCCACAGTTCCCCCAGTATTATAAATTGCATACACCGCAAGCACAGGTAAAATAACACCTGTTAAGCTAAAGCCCATCAGAGCGGAGATCCATGATTCCCCTGCACTATTTCCTATGGAAGGCGGAAATATTAAATTCCCAGCACCAAAAAATATAGCAAATAAGGCTAGCCCCACGATTATCGTATGCTGCACAACTTTAGACATATCCTCAACCCCTTTATAATCGTTTACAGAAGATTTATCTAAATAATAAAAAATTTAATAACACAAAAAAAGGAGATAAATTTTTATCCCCTTTTTGTAAAATTTTTTTTACAACAATTCATATTTTAAACACTTATATTTTAGTAATTGACGAGATATACCTAAACGTCTAGCTGTTTCCGCTAATCGTCCATCAGTTTCACGCAACTTTTCCGCTATAATTTGACGCTCGTAGGCTTCCGTTAAATCTCGTAAATGTCCAGATTGGTTGTTTTGCATGATCGATTGAGTTGAATGTTGAACATTTTTTTTAATCCTCTCTGGAACATGTTCAACAAGTATTTCATCCCCAAGCAAATTATTATATGCCGATTCAAGGGCATTTTTTAGTTCACGCACATTCCCCGGCCAATGATAGGCATAAAATAACTGAATTACTTCATTACAATAGCTTACATTTTTCTGTAGTGTATGTTCATTGTAAAATTGTATATAAAAATCAAGGATAAGTGGAATATCTTCCTTCCTTAATCTTAGCGGTGGCAAATCAATTTGAAGAACATTTAAGCGATAAAATAAGTCCTCGCGTAGCCTTTTTTCAGCTAATAGTTTGTCCACATCTTCATTGACAGTAGTAATATACCGTATATCCAAGGGCTCACCATTTAACACTTTTATATCTACCGCATGTAAAAGTTTCGCCTGCAAAGATATATCCAATAAATTAAGGTGGTCAATGAGTAGCGTCCCTCCATTAGCCTCCTGTAACTTTCCACTTTTTGCTTCATTGTCCGAGCCGTATAGCTGAGTAAATATATTATCCTCTGTTAATGTTGAGCAGTTCAAAGTAATAAACGGCTTTGTATAGCGTTCACTTTCATTGTGTATGCCTTGTGCGATTATATCTTTCCCAGTTCCAGTTTCCCCAGTTAGTAAAACTGGTGCACTTTTTTGAGCACTACGACGTGCCTTTTCAAGTTGAGTTTTCATTTCGGCGTTTGTTGTAATGTAATCCTCTAAACGATAGGTTGTATGATTATCTCGATATAATTTATGTCCCAGGAAATTATCTAAGTATTTAATTTGCTTAGTTTCATAAAAATGTTTTGAAAATTCAATGGCACCAATGGCTTTTCCATGCTCCATAATGGGATAGGTCGAACTCAGTGATAAATAACTAAAACCGTTCAATGTTGTCAGTTGTTGTTCATAGTATAAAACTGGCTGCCCTGTTTATATGACTTGAAAAACAGTACTTGTCTCAGGTGATAAATTTTGATAATTATCAGTCACTGTGCTGTGAAAAAATTCATCTGGTGTTAAGCCGATTTCCAATAATATATTTAAATCTGCTAAATCATAAAAGATTGCACAGCCTTTATCATCTGTAATTAAAACATTATCAAATTCACTGAAAGCCTGTGCAAATTGTTGCAATTCCATGAATTTCTCCCCCTTGTCCCCATGAATATTACCCATTATAACGAATTTTCAAAAATTATGAGAGATTTCAATTTTAGCAACACAAAAAAGCTATTTTAGAACATCCATAAAGGAATTGTCTAAAATAGCTTTATCTGTCGTTTATTTTGGTGCGATTACTTCTTTACCGCCCATATAAGGTCTTAAAACTTCAGGAATTACTACGCTGCCATCAGCTTGTTGGTAGTTTTCTAGAAGAGCAGCAACTGTACGACCAATGGCAAGACCTGAGCCGTTTAATGTATGCACATATTCTGGTTTTGCATTTGGCTCACGACGGAAGCGGATATTTGCTCGTCGTGCCTGGAAATCCTCAAAGTTAGAGCAAGAAGAAATTTCACGGTACATGTTTTGTGCAGGAATCCAAACTTCTAAATCATATTTTTTCGCTGCAGTAAAACCTAAATCAGCTGTACACATTTTTAACTTACGATATGGTAAGCCTAGTAATTGTAATACTTTTTCTGCATGACTTGTTAATAGCTCTAATTGTTCGTATGACTCCTCTGGTTTTACAAAACGTACTAATTCTACTTTATTGAACTGGTGTTGACGAATTAAACCACGTGTATCACGACCTGCAGATCCCGCTTCTGAACGGAAGCAAGCACTATACGCTGCAAAGCCTTGTGGTAAAGCTTCAGCCGGTAAAATCTCATCTCGATAGAAGTTCGTTACTGGTACTTCTGCAGTTGGAATCATAAAATAATCTGTTTCCTCTAATTTGAATACATCTTCCTCAAATTTCGGAAGTTGCCCTGTACCTGTTAGGCTATCTCGATTAACAATGACAGGTGGTAGCATTTCCTCGTAACCATGCTCCTCTGCATGTAAATCCATCATGAATGTCATTAATGCTCGTTCTAAACGAGCACCAAGACCACGGTAGAATAAGAAACGGCTACCTGTTACTTTCGCGCCACGTTCAAAGTCTACAATTTTTAAATCCGTAGCAAGGTCCCAGTGTGCTTTAATATCAAAATCAAATGTCGGAATTTCACCCCACGTATATTCTTCAACATTGTCGTCCTCTGTTGTGCCTACTGGTACAGATTCATGTGGGATGTTTGGTAAACGCATCATCATATCTTTAAAGCGTTCTTCAACATTATTTAATTGTACATCTAATTCTTTAATTTCATCGCCAACCTGACGCATACGAGCAATGACTTCATCAGCATTTTCTTTGTTGCGTTTCATAACTGAGATTTGTTCAGATACTTTATTGCGTTCTGCTTTTAATTCTTCTGTTTTGGCAATCAATTCACGACGTTTTGCATCTAAGTCTTCAAAGTCATCTAAGTTTCCCAAGTCTTCATTACGTGTTAATAACATCTCTTTAATTTCCGTGAAATTCTCACGGACGCGTTTAATATCTAACATCTTCATACCTCCAATAGTTTCTTCATGATGGAAAATCGTTGCAGCGAAATGAACACAAAAAAGCCCTCATCCCTAAAAAGGGACGAGAGCTACCCGCGTTGCCACCCTAATTGACTAGACATATTTCTGCCTAATCCACTTATTTCATAACGGCATTTCAGCCGGCTACAGCCTACTACATTCACTTCGACTGTGCAACTCCAGGACGGATTCACAAGTGCTTTTATCAGCTTCCACCAACCGCTGACTCTCTAAAAAAAACGTGCTTGCTACTACTTCCCATCATCGTGTTCAGTTATTTAAAATTTAAACATACTGTACTATATGAAAACAAATTTTGCAAGTCATACCATAGAGGTTACAAAATATTCAAGAATTCGTGTATCCTCTGTTAATTCGGGATGAAACGAACAACCCAATAAATGGCCATCTTGTGCCAAGATTATTTTCCCTTCATGTTGTGCAAGAATTTCAACACCTTTACCTACCGCTTCAATATGAGGTGCACGAATAAATACTGCTGGAATCCCTACACCTACTTTAGGAATATCTAGTTGTACTTCGAAGCTATCCACCTGACGTCCATATGAGTTTCTTGCTACAGTCACGTCCATCACAGCCAAATGTGGTTCATCTTCAATTAGATCCTTGGCTAATAAAATTAATCCCGCACATGTACCAAGCATCGGTAATCCTTGCTTTGCAAGTCCACGAATTGACTCTAACAGATCAAATCGATCCAGCAATTTTCTCATTGTTGTGCTTTCTCCACCTGGTAACACAAGTCCATCTAGGTTTCCTAAATCCTTTCTTTGTTTTACTTGAATTGCTTCACAACCAAGAGCTTCTAACATTTGTATATGCTCACGAACTGCTCCTTGTAATGCTAATACACCAATTCGCTTCATGCTACCAACCTCGCTCTTGCATACGCTCGTTGTGTCCAAGCTGTGCAATATCAATCCCCTTCATAGGCACTCCGAGCTCTTTTGATATTTCCGCAATAAGCTTATAGTCTTTATAATGAGTAGTCGCCTCTACAATGGCACGTGCAAATTTTTCAGGGTTCTCAGATTTAAAAATACCTGAACCAACGAAAACGCCATCAGCTCCAAGTTCCATCATTAAGGCTGCATCAGCAGGCGTTGCCACTCCTCCTGCTGCGAAGTTTACTACTGGTAAACGACCAAGACGTTTAATTTCTCTTAATAACTCGAAAGGAGCTCCTAGTAATTTCGCCTCTGTCATTAATTCATCCTCTGTCATTCCTACGACTTTACGAACCTGTGCATTTACTTTACGAATATGGCGAACGGCCTCCACAATATTCCCTGTACCTGGTTCACCTTTAGTTCGTAACATCGAGGCACCTTCCCCGATACGACGGGCTGCCTCTCCTAAATCACGACAGCCACACACAAACGGTACTGTGTATTCACTTTTTAATAAATGGTATTCTTCATCAGCTGGTGTTAAAACTTCACTTTCATCAATATAATCAACACCCATTGCTTCTAAGACACGTGCTTCAACAATATGACCAATACGTGCTTTGGCCATCACAGGAATAGTTACAGCCCCCATCACTTCCTCAACAATACGAGGATCGGCCATGCGTGCAACGCCACCTGCTTTCCGAATATCTGACGGTACTCTTTCTAATGCCATAACTGCTACAGCACCTGCAGCTTCTGCAATTTTTGCTTGCTCTGCATTAATGACATCCATAATGACGCCGCCTTTTTGCATTTCTGCCATTCCACGCTTTACTAGCTCTGTACCTGTTTGTTTCATTTTCTAACCTCCACCTTTATGATGAAGTTTAGTATAATAGAAATTGACCATATCAAAATATCCAGTTTTTAAAATATTTATAGGGTCAGGAGGTTCCAGATCATGGATATGCTTTTATTCCAGCTTGAAAGAGATAGTGATAAACCGCTTTATGATCAGCTTTATAACGGTATTAAAGAAGCTATTATTTCAAAAAAAATAACCGTAGGAGAAAAACTGCCTTCAAAAAGAAAATTAGCTGATTTTTTAAACATTTCCCAAACAACAATTGAAATTGCCTATGCTCAGCTATTAGCTGAAGGCTATATTATGTCCAAATCACGTATTGGCTATTTTGTAGAAGAAATAGATGAACTGCCCTACATTCAACAAGATACTATGGCGTCCATTAATGAATATCCTAAGAAAAAGTCTTACAAAATCGATTTTAATCCAGGATCTATTGATATCGATGCTTTTCCATTTCAAACATGGAGAAAGTATGCAAAAGAGCTTTTTGACGATACCTCAAAGGAGCTATTATTAACAGGGGAACCACAAGGTGAACTGTCTTTACGCACAGAGATTGCTAATTATTTATATCAATCCCGTGGTGTTGTATGCCACCCTGAACAAATTGTTATTGGTTCAGGGACGGAGCAGCTCCTCCCTATGATTCTCCGTCTTTTTAGTGAGGACACCAGCTTTGCATTAGAAAACCCAGGATACCCTGCCGTCCATCGAATGTTTTCGCAGCATAAACGAAAAGTTTATCCAATTGCAGTTGATGAAGAGGGCATAATTATTCATGATCTCGAAAAAACAAATGCTAATGTTGTGTATATTACACCCTCACATCAATTCCCAACTGGGGCTGTATTATCTGCTACAAGACGAGCACAAGCTTTAAATTGGGCGGCACAAAGCACCTCTCGTTATATTATTGAGGATGATTATGATTCGGAATTTCGTTATGCTGGAAAACCAATTCCTGCCCTACACGCATTAGATCGAAACGATAAAGTTATTTACATGAGTACTTTTACTAAATCTTTAATGCCATCCTTGCGAGTAGCTTATTTTGTACTTCCACCTAAACTACTTGCTACTTATAACGATGTCTTTAATTATTATTCATCAACGGTGCCTCGTTTTGATCAGCATATTGTAGCAAATTTTATGGGTGATGGGCATTTTGCAAAGCATCTCAATCGTATGCGTAAAATTTATCGTAAAAAACATGATAAACTAACTTCTATTTTAGAAAAATATTCATCATCCATTAACATTACTGGTGAACAAGCGGGTATGCATATTTTATTAGAGGTTCAACACACATTTTCAGAAAAACAATTACAACAGCTCGCCTCTCAAGCAGAAATCGGTATTTATCCATTATCAGCCTATAGACTAGATCATTATGAATCTTCACAAGCTCAATTTTTATTAGGTTTTGGAGGGATTCCCGTACAAGCAATCGAATCATCCATTGAGCAGTTGATGGATTGCTGGAGTATACAAAAAAATGACCCATCTACGTAGATGGGTCGTTTTATATTAAGTCTCAATTAATTGAATTTGATAATGCTCAAACCAAGTATGAATTTGCCCTAGATAAGCTAAAAGCTGGGGACCTGCCATTAATTGCCCATACCACGGAACCTTAAAAGAGCTACCTCCCGATTCAATTAACTCCGCAAGCTTTTGTCGTTCAAATAGTTCATGCAAAATTGAATTTTTATCATGTAGAATTTCCTTCAACCATTTTTGCACTCCTGCTGTATAGATAGGATGATATGTTTTTGGATAAGGATTTTTTTTACGATATAACACTTCATTCGGCAATAGATGTGCCATTGATTTTCGAAGTAATCCTTTTTCTATTCCATCTAAATTCTTCATTTCCCACGGAATATTCCAGGCATATTCTACAAGCCGATGATCTGCAAAAGGGACACGTACCTCTAAACTTGCCCCCATACTCATACGATCCTTCCGCTCTAATAATGTTTGCATAAACCATAGCATATTTAAGTAGGACATTTCACGATGCTTTGCCTCTGCTAGACCTTCTCCATCTAGCAAAGGAACTTCAGCTATTGTTTGTGTATATAGTTGTTGTGCATAGGCTTCAATTTTTAATTTTTCGTTCCACTTCTCTTGGAGTAATGCACTTCTTTCAGACAATGAACGGATCCAAGGGAAACCAGTAGTCCTATCTTTAAACCATGGATAACCACCAAAAATTTCATCTGCACACTCTCCTGATAGCGCTACAGTAAATTCCCTTTTTATTTCACGACAAAACCATAATAACGAAGAATCCACATCTGCCATACCTGGGGAATCACGAACAATGACCGATTCCACTAATAAATCAATTAACTTTTGCTGAGAGATTTCCTCTGCGTGGTGAGCTGTCTTGAAAGTTTCTGTCATTTTTTGAATCCAGTACGTATCCGTGGAGGTCTGGAAAGAATGTGGGTTAAAGAAGCGCTCATTATCTTCATAATCAATAGAATACGTATGCAATTGATGGTTTTGCTGTTGGAATCTATTTGCTGCAATGCCTGTAATAATACTGGAATCTAGTCCTCCTGAAAGAAACGTACAAATGGGTACATCCGAAACTAGCTGACGTTCTATAGCATCCGTTAACAAAAAACCAACATGTTCAATTGTTTCTCCCAATGTTTCTTCATGTCTACGGCTTTGTAGTTGCCAATACGGCCACTTTCTTAAACCTTCTTCTCTAGAGAATCGCATAGCATAGCCAGGTCGTAATTCTTCAATATTTTGAAAAAGGGTTTTACCTGGCGCTCTAGAAGGTCCTACAGCCATCATACTTGCCAACCCTTCAACGTTTACACATGCTTGAACCGTGGGGTGTGCTAGCAGAGCCTTCACCTCAGATGCAAAAAGTACACCTTCTTGTTGCTCTGTATAATACAAGGGTTTTACGCCTAGTCGGTCTCGACACAAAAATAAAGACTGTGTTTGCTCATCCCAAACACCGAAGGCAAAAATACCATTTAGAAATTCTACACACTGCTCTTTCCATTCAATATAGGCAGTTAATAGTACTTCAGTATCCGATTGTGTTGTAAAGCTGTGCCCTCTTTTTTGAAGTTCCTTACGTAGCTCCTCTGTATTATAAAGTTCGCCATTATATGTAATGACATAGTTCAAACCATCATGGATTTTTTTCATTGGCTGTTTGCCACCGATTAAATCAATAACAGCCAACCGTCGATGGCCAAATGCAATATGCTCACTACACCAAATATTTTCATCATCTGGCCCTCTCTTATTTAATGTTTGCGTCATCGATTTTAATATTGTGTCACTTGTTCTTAAGTCCTTTTGAAAACTAGCCCAGCCTGTAATGCCACACATTTAGCCACATCCTTTCGCCTATTAGCGTATGCTATAGCGTGTAAAAATGTGAAAAAGCACATGAATGCTTAAGTGCATTCATGTGCTCGTATTTAAATATTAAAACAATCCACCAACAAAGTCTGTAATGCCTCCCCATAAATTACCGAAGAAGTTGCCTACACCTTGGAAGAACAATGAGATACCGCTAGCACGCTCTACAGCCTCTGTTGTGACAACATCGGATGAAATATCCTTGCCATCGATAAAGCCGTAATCTGTGCCTTCTGTGCGTTCAATAACGACCTTTCCTACAACAGTGCCTTTTTTAACGTCTGCCTCTAAACTCTTTTTATCTAAAACCAATGTAGGTTTATATAAGTCTTTATCAGAAGACTTAATCATAAATGAAATTGGTTCTTTTACTGCAATCGATACTTTGTCTTCTTTACCTTTTGTCACTTTAACTGTTTTTTGATCTTTGAATGTATAGTTCCCTGGTAAAATTTCTTGCTTTGAGAATTGTGAAAAGCCGTAGTTAAATAATTTCGCTGTGGCATCAAAGCGAGCTTCATAGGACCCTTGTCCATTTGCATCAACAGCTTTCATTACAACTGCAATCAAACGAGTACCATTGCGCTCTGCAGTACCTGTGAAGCAGTGACCTGCAAAGTTTGTTGTACCTGTCTTTAATCCATCTACACCTTGATATTCATACACTAACCCCGGTAACATAAAGTTCCAGTTAGACATTTTAATTGCATCTTCTGTTCCTTCACGGAATGTCTTTTTTGCAATTTTAGATGTTTCTAATACCTTTGGGTGATCTTTTAATAAATGATATGCTAATTTTGCTACAGATTTTGCAGGCATCACATTCTCATCTTCTGGGCCTGTGCCTGATGGATGCATACCAAATAAATCAGCATTATTAAGACCAGTAGAGTTGACAAATTTATAGCCCTCTAAACCAAGTTCTTCTGCTTTTTTATTCATTAACTTTAAAAATTCAGTTTCAGAACCTGCGATCGTTTCAGCAATAGCTACGGTTGCTGCATTTGCTGAATAGATTGCCATTGCCTCATATAACTCACGAATCGTATAAGAGCCATCTCTACGTAAAGGTACATTACTTAATGCACGATTTTGAGACATACGATACGTATAATCTGTTACGTGATATTCTTGATCCCATTTAACTTTCCCTGCATCAATCGCGTCCAATAACAGGTATTCAGTCATCATCTTTGTCATACTTGCAATACCTAGTGAAGTATCTGCATTTTGTTCAAATAAAATTTTCCCTGAATCTGCATCAATTAAAATCGCAGCATCCACTGTTAATCCTAAATCTGTTTCCGCATTTGCCTTTGCAGGAATACCTGCAAAAATACTAAATAATAAAACAGGAATTAGGAGTAAGCGTAATACGGTGTTCATTTTCTTTTTCACCTTTAAAGCCCTCCAAAAAATAATCTTGTCCTCGACATTTTATCATAGATAACAACAAACGTGTTGACTCTCTACCATAAAAAAATGCTCTCGCGCCATCTTTGTAGACGATGCGAAAGCATAAAAGTTGCAAGTAATATATTACATGGAATAGTTTGGTGATTCTTTTGTAATCTGTACATCATGTGGATGTGATTCACGAAGGCCAGCACCTGTCATTCTAACAAATTGTGCATTCTCGCGTAGGTGCTCAAGATGTGGAGCTCCACAATAACCCATACCAGCCCGAATACCACCAATCAGTTGGTAGATTGTATCAGCTAATGGTCCTTTATAAGGAAGACGGCCTTCAATACCTTCAGGTACTAATTTTTTTGCATCCTCTTGGAAGTAACGATCTTTAGAACCTTTTTCCATTGCGCCGATAGAACCCATACCACGATAAACTTTAAAGCGACGTCCTTGGAAGATTTCTGTTTCTCCAGGAGATTCAGATGTACCTGCTAGAAGAGAACCAAGCATTACAACGTTGCCTCCAGCTGCTAGAGCTTTTACGATATCACCAGAGTATTTAATACCACCATCAGCAATTATTGTTTTACCTAGCTCACGAGCTACTGTAGCACAATCATATACTGCTGTAATTTGTGGTACACCTACACCTGCTACAACACGTGTAGTACAAATAGAACCAGGACCGATACCTACTTTAACAACATCTGCTCCTGCTTCAAATAATGCACGTGCGCCTTCTCCTGTAGCAACATTACCAGCGATGATTTCTAGCTCAGGGTAAGTCTCACGGATTGAGCGAATTGTTTGTAATACGCCTTCTGAATGACCATGGGCCGTATCGATTACAACAATGTCAACTTGTGCTTCAACAAGCTTCTCAATACGTACCATCGTATCTTTTGATACACCAACTGCCGCGCCTACTAATAAACGGCCATGTGTATCTTTCGCAGCATTCGGGAATTCAATCACTTTCTCGATATCCTTAATTGTAATTAGTCCAGTTAATCTACCTTCTTCATCTACAATTGGAAGCTTTTCGATTTTATATTGTTGAAGAATTTTTTCAGCATCCTCTAAAGTCGTTCCCACTGGTGCTGTAATCAAATCTTCTTTCGTCATTACATCTTCAATTTTTAAAGAGTAGTCAGAGATAAAACGTAAATCACGGTTTGTAATAATCCCTACTAGCTTTTGATTTTCCATACTATCAACAATAGGAACACCAGAGATTCGGTATTTACCCATTAGATGCTCAGCATCGAAAACTTGATGTGTCGGAGTTAAGAAGAATGGGTTTGTAATAACACCATTTTCAGAACGTTTTACTTTTTCTACTTGTTCAGCTTGCTCATCAATCCCCATGTTTTTATGGATAATACCGATACCGCCTTGACGTGCCATAGCAATCGCCATTTTAGACTCTGTAACTGTATCCATACCTGCGCTGACCATTGGGATGTTTAATTTAATCTTTGGTGTTAATTGAACAGATAAATCAACATCTTTCGGTAGTACTTCGGAATGAGCTGGTACTAATAATACATCATCAAAAGTTAAACCTTCTTTGGCAAATTTAGTCTCCCACATTTTCGTAACTTCCTCCTATAGTTAAAAGAATATTAATTGTAAGATTAACAACGTGGACTGCTACTGTCAAGGAACTTATAAAAGAAAGACAATTCAGATTTTTAACAAATAACAATTAAGATAAACAATACAAATAATTAACTACATTTTCGAGGCATTTATTTGCATTTTTTAAATTCAGAAAACACTTTTGAACAATCTCTTTAGTAGAGTTAAAAGTTATCAAAAGAGAAAGTAAAAAAACAGCCAGCATACAGCTGACTGTTTTGTTTGCCTAGCGACGTCCTACTCTCACAGGGGGAAGCCCCCAACTACCATCGGCGCTAAAGAGCTTAACTTCCGTGTTCGGTATGGGAACGGGTGTGACCTCTTTGCCATCATCACT
>NZ_PXXX01000026.1 GCF_003367505.1 Lysinibacillus capsici | reverse complement strand
TTATAAAGGGTACACTTTATTTTCCGACCTCCTCTAATCTATAATACCTTATACGACTATTTTAACCATTTAGTTTCAATATATATTAATACCACTAAAAGGAATTTGTAAAAATAAGGATAAATCAATTGTGAGGATTCATATTACTAGATAAAAACTACATTTAAACAGAAGAACATAAAAACAAGAACCCTCCCCCTAGCATCTGAAGCTAAAACATCAATAGCGATAAATTGAAAGGAGCAAAGAAAGGGAAATCTCATCCTCAAAACTTTGCTCCTATTTCTACTGTTATTTACTTGACTTTATTGGTGGTTTCATCATTTCATTGTCAATCAATATCGTTTGATTCAAAGTTGTCTAGCAATACACGCACTTCATCCGTTGATTTTGTGTTCATCAATTGACTTCTTAATTCACCAGCTCCTCTGAATCCTTTGACATAAATTTTGAAGAAGCGATGAAGTCCTGTGATGGAACGTGGTAGTTCTTCCGCGTATTGATCTTGAAGATCGAGCTGCAGTCTTAAAAGATTAAGATACTCTTTACTGCTATGCTCTTTTGGCTCTTTTTCAAAAGCAAAAGGATTTTTAAAAATACCTCGTCCAATCATCACGCCATCAATCCCGTATTGTTCAGCTAGTTGGAGTCCCGTTTGACGGTCAGGAATATCTCCATTGATCGTCAGTAGCGTATTAGGTGCAATACGGTCACGAAGTTTTTTGATTTCCGGAATAAGCTCCCAATGCGCATCTACTAGGCTCATTTCCTTTCTTGTTCGTAGATGAATCGAAAGGTTCGCAATATCCTGCTTTAATATATGCGTTAGCCAATCCTCCCACTCATTTACATCCTTGTAGCCAAGCCGTGTTTTCACGCTAACAGGCAGTCCGCCCGCTTTTGCTGCTTGAATTAATTCTGCGGCCACATCTGGTCGGAGAATAAGGCCACTCCCCTTCCCTCTTGATGCTACATTCGGTACAGGGCAGCCCATGTTAATATCAATGCCTTTAAAACCTAGCTCTGCCATCCCAATACTCATTTCACGGAAATATTCGGGATTATCTCCCCAAATATGTGCCACCATTGGCTGCTCATCTTCTGTAAAGAGCAAACGACCGTGCACACTTTTCTTTCCCTCTGGATGACAGTAGCTATCCGAATTTGTAAACTCAGTAAAAAACACATCTGGTCGACCTGCTTCACTTACAACGTGACGAAAAACAACATCCGTTACATCTTCCATCGGTGCAAGCACGAAAAAAGGCCGTGGTAAATCGCGCCAAAAATTATCTATCATGTTAATTCCAAATCCTCTCACTATGGACATATTGATATATTTACCTCATTACCTAATAGAGGTAGAAGCATTATTTATCAAGAGCTAATGTAAAAATCAACAATGTTTATTTTAACGAAAATCAGTCCTAAATGGTATTTTAACAAACAAAAAAGTAGATGGTATAGATTATTTCTACCTCATCTACTTTTATTATACCTAATTTTCATTTCTATATTTTTTCGAATGGATCCATTTGTGAGGTGGATTTAAACAAAATAGATAATATGACTGCAATACTATCGGGTGGAACTCAAATATTTACTTTCTATATTTGAGTTCTGCCGTTATCTTCTTGCATCTGTTTATTATACTGTACCTCTGGTTTCTCTGGTTTTTTCGACCAATAGGTAGCGAGAATCGGACCAGAAATATTATGCCAAACAGCCCCAAGTACACTAGGTAGGGCCGCTAAGGGACCGAAGTGGGCAGTGGCTAACGCTACACCCAGACCAGAGTTCTGCATTCCAACTTCAATTGAAATAGCTCTTCGATTGCTTTCATCAAGGCCTAATACACGGGCTGTTATATAACCAAATAACAATCCGAATGCGTTATGAAGCACTACAGCTGCAAAAATAATGGAGCCTGCCGAAGCGATGGTATCGACATTACCAGCAACAACAGCAGATACAATAATCATAATAGCAACTACTGAAATAAGAGGAATCACATTAATACTTTTTTCTACGATTTGAGGAACAACTCTTCTGATAATAATCCCTAGGATAATAGGGATAATAATTACTTGAATAATTGAAGTAAACATTGCTATTGGATCAACTGGCATCCATTTACCTGCAAGTAATAATAGGATGATTGGTGTGGCAATTGGAGCTAATAATGTCGAAAAGGATGTCATTGTGATGGACAAAGGTACATTTCCTTTAGCTAAATACACCATGACGTTTGAAGCAGTTCCACCAGGTACAGATCCAAGAAGGACTAGCCCTGCAGCTAATTCTGCTGGCAAGTTCATTATATAAGCAATTAAAAAAGCGGAAAGTGGCATGATAACATATTGAGCACATACACCAATAATGACTGGTACTGGATTCGTGATAACCAATTTAAAATCAACTGCTTTTAACGTCAGACCCATGCCAAACATAACAATGCCTAGCAAAATCGTGATATACCCGCCAAATATTAAAAAGGGTTCTGGAGCTATAAAGGCAATAACAGCAATACAAATAACCCATATAGCAAAGTATTTTCCAGCAATCGTACTAATCGCTTCTAAAATTTTCATATTTCCACTCCCTATATTTTTATTTTCAATATTTTATTCGGATTGAAAAGTGTGTCAGGGTCAAGTGCTTGTTTAATCTTTTCCATCACTAGAAGTGCTTTACCGTGTTCTTTCTCTTGATATTTCTGCTTACCAATGCCCACACCATGTTCTCCTGTGCAAGTTCCTCCTCGTTCCAGTGCATACATCACAATCAACTCATTTAATTCATCAGCTTTCTTTATTTCCTTTGGATCATTCATATCAATCATTAATAGTACATGGAAATTTCCATCACCAACATGTCCAACAACCCCACCTGTAAGCGCTAACATATCAAGTGCTTCTCTTGCATGTTCAATAGCACCTGCTAACTCGGATATCGGTAAGCAAACATCGGTTACCATTAGTTTTTTTCCTGGATGTCCATGGACATAGGCGTAAGCTAAATTATGGCGAGCTTCCCATAGTTGATTTCGGGCTGCATTATCCATCTCAAATTCAATATTTTTGCAATTATGAGCCGCTACAATCTCTTTCATAAATTCTACATCCTGCCTTAAGCCAGCCTCATTTCCCTCAAATTCCAAAAATAAGGTTGGTTGTTCTTCATAAGCTGTTTGACTATACAAGTTCACTTGTTTCATTGAAGGTTCATCTACAAGTTCAACTCTTGCAATGGGAATTGCCGCTTGTAGAATACTCACAACTCCTTCCACAGCATCATTCACTGTTTCGAAGGACGCTCTAGCAGCCATGACACATTCAGGAATACCATAAACTCTTAACGTCAACTCAGTAAAACAACCAAGTGTTCCCTCTGACCCAACAAATAGACCGTTTAAATGATAGCCCGATGAAGATTTCTCTGCTAAATTCCCTGTATGAATCACTGTTCCATCTGACAGAACAACCTCTAAATCTCGAACTTGATCGCGCATAGTACCATATTTAACAGATGTTGTCCCACTAGCATTTGTTGCGGCCATTCCTCCAATTGTCGCATCTGCTCCTGGGTCTACGGAGAAAAATAATCCATATTTCTTCAACTCTTTATTCAATTGAGAACGTGTCACCCCTGGTTGAACTTTCACAAGAAAGTCCTTCTCTCTAACTTCTACTATTCTGTTCATGAGTGAAAAATCAATTGTTATCCCATGATTATAAGGAATCACATGTCCTTCTAAGCTTGTTCCTCTTCCAAATGGCACTATTGGTACTTTGTATTGATTTGCTATGTTCATTATCTTACTCACTTCTTCTGTCTTTGTCGGAAATACCACAATATCGGGTAGACAGGCACTATGATAGGATTCATCACTGCTATGCTGTTCTAAAATCGTTTGATTGATTGTCACTTCAATTTCTGGAAGAACACTTCGTAGGGCCATCACTAATTCTTCATTTGTAGTAATCATTTTTTCCTTCCCCTTTTGCTCTCATAGTATTTGGATGGTTTAATTATTAATTTTATATGTCATACCAATTTTCTATATTCTTAAAATTGGTCCAACCTTTTTACATTGTACTAAATATTCAGAAAATATCAACTATTATTTTTTTTCGTAAATTGATAAACATGCTGTATTTCTGTATGATTAAAGCGTTTATAGTACTATGTATTTAAGGTGGTGAGATAGGTAATGCCTCAACCAAAGAAAAAAGCGTATCAAGTAATTGTTGATCAAATAAAGGAATATTTTTTAAATGGTGAATTACAGCCTGGGGATAAACTCCCGACAGAAAGAGAATTAGCGAGTCGTTTTAATGTCAGTCGAACATCGGTAAGAGAGGCACTTCGAAAGCTTGAAATAAAGGGATTTATTGAAATTAAACAAGGCAGTGGTAGCTTTATTAAAACAGCAGAGTCCCATACTTTAGGTGAAGAACTCTCCTCTACAATTATTAATACTGAAAAAAAATTAATTTATGAAATGTTGGAGCTTCGCCAAGCACTTGAAGTAGAGTGTGCCTTTTTAGCTTCACGACGAGCTACTTCTGTAGACTTAGAGCGAATTAGCCAAGCATTAGACATGATGGATCAAGGTAAAAATGATGTAGAATTAGGAATTCAAGCAGACCTAAGTTTCCATCATAATATTGTACTCGCTTCACATAACTCTATATTTTTACAACTGTTCCAAACCCTTAGTGAGCATATGCAAGACACAATCCGAGCTACCCGCAGACAACGCTTGGAAGATCCAGAACGAACGCAAGAGACTATCGATGAACATAAAAAAATTTACTTAGCCATCGCCTCTGGAGATGCGAACCAAGCTAAGCAACTCATGGAAAACCATATCACGCAAATAAGACGAGAATTAACAGAGTCTCTTTTAAGTCATATTGGAGAAAAAAACAATTAAAACTAGAGATACACAATTATATATAGTTTATAAGTGATGGGATGTTCTGAATGGTTTTTGTCAGTGGGAATTGGCTCAATTAGTGAATGTTACAGATGGAAGAAATTACATCGAAAAAAACTCGGATTCGTATTTGATCGAATCCGAGTTTTTATTGATTTTAACTAAATTCCGTCCTAAAACGGTAATTTTTATATTGTATAGATGAGTTTAGTAATGTGTTACACATTTAACTTAAGCCATGCCACGGCTTCACAATGTGTGGAGTGCGGGAACATATCCACTGGCTGGATTTCCTGCGTTTGATAGCCGCCATCCTCTAAAATGCGAAGATCGCGTGCTAGTGTGGCTGGGTTACAGGATACGTAGACCACTCGTTTTGGTCGTTGCTCTAGAATAGTAGTTAGCAGTGCTTCATCGCAGCCTTTGCGCGGTGGATCAACTACTAGTACGTCTGCTTCCTTGCCTTCTTTATACCATCTTGGGATAACTTCCTCTGCTGGGCCTGCCTCAAAATAAGTATTTGTAAAACCATTAAGCACTGCGTTGCGTTTGGCATCTTCAATCGCTTGTGGGACAATTTCCACGCCCATGACAGTCTTTGCTTTTTGAGCAAGGAATAAAGAAATCGTACCAATTCCACAATACGCATCAATGACACGTTCATCTCCCTGTAAGTCAGCATAATCTAGTGCTTGCTTGTAGAGGACCTCTGTTTGCTCTGGGTTGACTTGATAGAAAGAACGAGCAGAGATTTCAAAACGTACATTACCGATAGTATCAATAATAACGTCTTTACCCCAAAGGTTGATTGTGTCATCACCAAAAATAACATTGGTTTTCTCACTATTCACATTTTGCATAATTGATGTAACGTTTGGCACTAGCTTTTGGATTACTGCAATAGCTGCCTCTTTTTGTGGTAACTTTTTCTTTTTCGTTACAAGGACAACCATGACTTCTCCTGTTGCTCGTGCTTTACGGATAACGACATGACGCAACATGCCTTCATGTGTATGCTCATTGTAAGAGCGAACACCTAACGTTGCTAATTCCTTTTTCAAGCCTGCAAGAATAGCATCTGCTTCTCCTGTTTGAATTAAACAGCGATCCATATCCACAATGCTATGCGTTTTTGTTTTATAAAAGCCGGCAATCGCTTGTCCTGCTTCATTTTCAGAGAAAGGAATTTGTGCTTTATTACGGTAGTGCCAAGGTTCTTTCATACCTTTTACTGGGTGAACAGGTGCATGAATTTTACCAATCCGCTGCATCACATTGCGCACCATATTTTCTTTCCATTTTAGCTGCCCCTCATAGGATAAATGCTGTAATTGACAGCCGCCACACTGCTTGAAGTAATCACATGGAGCTTCAACACGGTCTGGAGATGGCTTGATAATATCTATTACCTTTGCAAAGCCATAGTTTTTTAATGTTTTTAACACATGGATTTCGGCCGTTTCGTTTGGCAGTGCGCCTTGTATGAATAGTGGATAACCTTCAACCTTTGCGACACCATTGCCATCATGCGTTAGATCTTCTATATAAACTGAAAGTCGTTCATTTTTTTTCACGGGTGCTGACATTCGTACATCCTCCATTTCAATCTCCTTATTGTAGCATGTGTTGGCGAATGAAAAAAGAACAAGACTTGGCTGTTGCGCGTCTCTGCTAATTAACTTGAAAAAAGAGTCGCTATTCGCGACTCTTTTCCTGCTCTTTTGTAATATGATAATCCCTTGGTGCCCACCAAAATGCACACAAGATCCCAAGAATGACGACAATAAAAGGTGCATAAAAAATTAAAAAACTTTGCATATGTGCTTTCCTCCTATGCGTGATTGTCTTCTTTTCCTGTCACATATTTTTTATTGAATAAGAATAGTTTCATCAATAAATAAAGTGAAGGAAGAAGAAGACACAGTCCTAAAATAAATGCGATAACTAAAGCGATCGCCATTTGTGTGCTTGTAAAGCTATCGTAAATGGTTAAATACGGATACAGTAGATATGGATATTGAGCAATTCCATAAGCAAAGAAGGCTACGGCAAATTGAGCAATCAGGAGCCCAACTGCAAGTCCGTACTTTTTACGCATGGCAATGAGTACGACTGTGACAATAAATAAGACAGCTGAAATCGCAAACATCCACCATAAATTTACCATATGACTGTAGCTCTCTGGGTTGATGGATTTCATTTCATACATAATGCCAAGCGCACTAATCATTAGCGGTGCTGCCCACACAAGAGCATATTTTCTCATTAGTTTCGTTGCTTCGCTATCATTTGCTTTATGCGCGTACCATGTTAAAAATACGGCTGAAATATACAATACCGCAGCGATACTTAGTACCACAATGCTCCAAGCAAATGGACTTGTATATAAAGTCCAGTAGTTCAGCACAGGCTGCCCATCAATTACATCAACATAGCCTCCACCAGCAATGGCAAAGACAACGGATAAAGAAGCGGGAATTAATAAACCTGCTACACCATATGTCAGTGTATATCCGATATGGCCTCGTGTACCATACGATTCAAAGGCATAGTAGGAGCCTCGAATTGCCAATAGTACAAGCGAAATACTAACGGGCACAAGTAAAATCGTTCCGTAATAAAAAGCGGTTTGCGGGAAAAAACCTACGATTCCTACAAAGAAGAATACTAAAAAGACATTGGTAACTTCCCAAACAGGCGATAAATAACGTTTAATAATATTTGTTAAAATATGATTTTTTCCAATAAGTAGGCTGTATGCATTAAAGAAGCCAGCACCAAAATCGATTGATGCGACTATGACATAGCCAAATAGGAATATCCATAATACTGAAATACCTAAAATCTCTAACGTCATAGGATGTCACCGCCTTTTTCAGAGTGGCGATCTTCAATCTCGCGTTCGATTGGGTTCTTTTTAAACATTCTTACCAATACGACAATACTTCCCACTGCTAATACTGCATAGACTCCTGCGAATAAAAGCAGCATTAAATCCACATGGTCGCTCGTCGTAGCTCCCTCAGGTGTACGCATTAGTCCATAAAGTATCCATGGTTGACGTCCAACTTCGGCAAGCCACCAACCTGCTTCAATAGCGATAATTGATAGTGGTCCTCCCGCTACGATAATCCATCTATACCATCGTGAATGAATAAACTGCCAGCACCGTGCTTTCCCTACAACATAAAGTAATGAAACTAGCATCATAAACATACCAATGGAAACCATGATATCAAAGAGATAGTGAATATAGAGTGGTGGTAGATCCTCTTCCTCAAATTGATCTAAGCCGATTACCTCTGCATTAGGATTAAAATGTGCAAGAATGCTTAAAGCATACGGAATTTTGATAGCATATTTAACTTCTTCTCCATCTAAGACACCAAATAATACAAGAGACGCCTTACCTTCTGTTTCAAAATGCCATTCTGCTGCTGCTAGTTTTTCGGGTTGATATTCGGCTAAGTATTTTCCTGAAAAATCTCCAATCACAGCGGCTGCTATGGAGAAAATCAAGCCAATTTTCATTAGTAAAAGTAGTGATTTTTTATGGTATACATGCTTCGAGCCTTTTAACATTCTAAATCCTGCAATAGCTGCTAGCACAAATGCCGATGTCATGTACGCTGTCACAAGTACATGTGCAACCTTCGTTGGCATGGCGGGGTTAAACATTGCAAGAAAAGGTTGAATATTAACAAGTTCTCCGTCTACGATATCAAATCCTCTTGGTGCGTTCATAAAAGCATTAACGATTGTGATAAAGACTGCCGACATCGATGCTCCGACAGCAACAGGGATTAACAGAAGCATATGCTTTTTCTGACTATCAAAGCGATCCCAAGTATATAAATAGATGCCCAAGAAAATCGCCTCAAAGAAAAATGCAAACGTTTCCATAAAAAGTGGTAACGCAATTGTTTGACCAGCGAGTTGCATAAAATTAGGCCATAATAATGATAGTTGTAAGCCGATTGCGGTTCCAGTTACCACACCGACTGCTACAGTAATGACAAAACCACGGGCCCAACGTCTTGCCATTAAGATATAATGTTCATCATTCTTTTTATACCCAGTCCATTGAGCAATCATAATCATTAACGGGACACCCACACCAATTGTTGCATAAATAATATGGAACGATAATGTTAACTCCGTTAATGCTCGGCTCCAATAGACCGCTGATTCATTAATCATCTCATTGCCCCCTTAACTTCCAAATATTCTTCCAAGAATAGAAAGTAGCATAATGATTGCAACACCAAAGCTTAGCCATATAAGCTTCTTTTCTTGTGACTTATACAAAGGCAACACTTCCTTTCCCTTATCCATACCCCCATTTTCCACTATTCCAACGAAAAAAACCTTAATAACGGACCGAAACTTCAGTCTATTATTAAGGTTTCAAATTTTGTTCAAGTAATATACGCACATTTGCCAAACATTTTTCTAATTTCATTCACATTCTTACTTCTAAAGCTTAGTTTATGGGATTTAGCCAGTTTTATTCTAATGATGGAATTTTAATTTGGAGCGGCCTCTCCTTCTTTGAGAGCACTTCAAGCAATCAAAAAAATACAAAATAAAGCTCATCCACAATAAAATCGGATGAGCTTTTCGGGTTCATTAAATACGGTCTTCCTCTCGAATATCTGCGAGTGGAACAAAGATTTCGATGTGACGCTTTAGGTTTTCAAATGTAGCAGGAGCGTCTCCGCCATATTCGCCATCGAGGTTAAGGTGGACCTCATTTTCTGTAGTAACTTTGACAACGCTAGCTTTTTTGTAGATGACACGATCATCATTTAAATGTTCGCCTCTTAGTGCCATGGCAGCTAGTTGAATAAATTCAGGAAGACTTACCTTCTTTAGCACTATTAAAGTAAAGTAACCATCATTAATGCTTGCATCAGGAGCTAGTTTTTCAAAGCCGCCTACTGAATTCGTTAACCCACATAGGAACATCATAGCGTCGCCATCAAATACTTCGCCATCATATTCAATGCGCATATGTGAGGCTTTGATGGATGGAATCATCTCAACTGCCTTTACATAATAGGCTAACTGACCAAGCATTGTTTTCATTTTGCTTGGTACTTCGTATGTTAGCTCTGTAATACGTCCGCCAGCAGCAATATTGATGAAATAGCGTTCGCCATTTAAGAGACCAACATCCACTGGCAATGTGTCGCCTTGAATAATAATGTCTACTGCCTCTTCAATATTTCGAGGGATATGCACGGCACGGGCAAAATCATTTGTAGTGCCCATTGGAATTAGACCAACTTTCGGACGGTTTTCAAATGGACTTACACCTGAAACAACTTCATTTAATGTGCCATCTCCACCAACTGCGATGATGATATCAAAACCGCGTTCTACCGCATTTTTTGCTGCAAGCGTTGCATCGCCTTCACATGTTGTTGCGTGACAGGATGTCTCATAGCCTGCTACCTCTAGTTTTTCCAACACCTCTGGTAGATGTTTCTTAAACACTTCGCGTCCAGATGTAGGATTATAAATGATTCTTGCTCGTTTCATAACATACCTTCCTGCTTCATAAGATTCTACTTCATTCAACGATTTGTACGTTGAAATGTTGCAATACTCTTGTTATTTTTGTAATGCTTCTGTTACTTGCTTCTTAAAGTCCTCATAAACAAATGTCCAATATGTTTGATTGGAGATATTTTCTTCACGAATTTCTGCATAAAGAGCCTTTTGTGCCTCTTCAAATGTTGGATCTTCTTTATCTGGTAAGCTTGCTCGTTTCGTTACGACGAACTCTTGTAATTCTGGTGCGCGTGGTCCCCATTTTCCAATCACTTCTCCAGCATCATCTAATAAGAGATAAATTGGAATTGCACGACCACCGTTTGTTAAATAACGATCAATTAGTTCTGTATCAGCATCACGGAAAACGGTACGCATATCTAATCCTGCCGCTTCAGCAATACGGCGAATAATTGGATTATTTAACATTGCGTCTCCGCACCAATCCTCTGTAATCGTTAAAATTTTAGGTTGTTTTTCTTTTAATAACTCAATAAAATCATCGTTTGTTGGTACTTCAAAGCCATCATAAATACGAAAGCTTTCTTCTTTTAACGTCGTCATGTTCTCCATATATTGCTGTATTGATATAGCTTCATTAAAATACTGTTGTTCTGTTTTCATTGGCTCGTCCCCCTTATTACTGTCTATTCTATATTTTGCTATGAATACTCTTTTTAAACAACTATTAAGTTTCGCAAAATGCAAATTTGTTACATTTTTGAAAATTAATAGCCGAGGGAGCAATGAAGCTCTCTCGGCTATTATGCTACAACGAGTATTATCGTTTGGCAATTTCTTGTTGTAATAATTTATTAACCATTGGTGGGTTAGCTTGACCTTTTGTTGCCTTCATAATTTGACCAACTAAGAAGCCAATCGCACGGTCTTTACCATTTTTGAAGTCCTCGATAGATTGAGCATTGTTATCTAAAACTTCTGTTACGATTGCTAGTAATGCACCTTCATCAGAAATTTGCACTAAGCCTTTTGCTTTCACAATATCTTGTGCAGATCCGCCATTTTCTACCAATTCAGCAAATACTTTTTTACCGATCTTAGAAGAAATTGTACCGTCTGTGATTAATTTCACCATTTCAGCAAGGTTTTCTGGTGTTAATGCAGTATCTTTTAGATCTTTTTGCTCTGCGTTTAAATAAGCAGAAACATCTCCCATTAACCAGTTAGCAGAAAGCTTAGCATCTGCCCCATTTGCTACCATTGCCTCAAAGAAGTCTGAGATCTCTTTAGAGATAACAAGAACTCCAGCATCATAAGGTGTTAAGCCTAGTTCTTCAACATAGCGTTTTTTACGAGCATCTGGAAGCTCAGGAATTTCAGATTTCACACGCTCTAACCATGCATCATCAATTGAAAGACGAACTAAGTCTGGCTCTGGGAAGTAACGGTAATCGTCTGTTCCCTCTTTAACACGCATTAAAATTGTTTTACCTGTTTTTTCATCAAAACGACGTGTTTCTTGCTCAATCACGCCACCAGATAATAATACATCTGCTTGACGTAATTCTTCATGCTCTAAACCACGACGAACATAGTTGAAGGAGTTCAGGTTTTTAAGCTCTGTTTTTGTACCAAATTCTTCTTGACCATAAGGGCGAATAGAAATATTGGCATCACAACGTAATGAGCCTTCTTCCATCTTACAATCAGATACGTCAGTATATTGAATAATCGATTTTAATTTTTCGAGATATGCATATGCTTCGTTTGGTGTACGAATATCTGGCTCAGAAACGATTTCAACAAGCGGTGTTCCTTGACGGTTAAAGTCAACTAGTGAATGGTCACCAGCATGTGAAAGTTTACCAGCATCTTCTTCCATATGAAGACGTGTGATACCGATACGTTTTGTATAGCCGTCTACTTCAATATCAATCCAACCATTTTTACCGATTGGTTTATCGAATTGTGAAATTTGATAAGCTTTCGGATTATCTGGATAGAAGTAGTTTTTACGGTCAAACTTTGTTTCTTGTTCGATTTCCATATTGAGTGCAAGTGCTGCACGCATAGCGAAATCTACTACATTTTTGTTCAGGACTGGTAGGACCCCAGGATAGCCTAAATCGATTACTGTTGTATTTGTATTTGGTTCAGCACCAAAGTGAGCTGGTGCTGGTGAGAAGATTTTTGAGTTAGTCTTCAACTCAACGTGTACTTCTAAACCAATGACTGTTTCAAAGTTCATGTTATTTTCCCTCCCACATTTGAGGAACTTCTTTATGGAACTCAGTTGCTTGTTCAAAAGCATGAGCCACACGGTAAATAGTTGCTTCATCGAAATATTTACCAATTATTTGTAAACCTAATGGTAGGCCGTTTTCAAAGCCACAAGGAATTGAAATCGCTGGTACACCTGCTAAGTTCATCGGGATTGTTAAAATATCGTTTGCATACATTGTCATTGGATCATCAACATTTTCACCAATCTTGAATGCTGGTGTTGGAGCTGTTGGTCCAATGATAACATCAAAGTCTTCAAATACTTTATCGTAGTCTGCTTTGATCAATGTACGTGCTTGTTGTGCTTTTTTGTAGTACGCATCATACGTACCTGCACTTAGTGAATAAGTACCTAGCATGATACGTCGTTTTACTTCATCACCAAAGCCTTGTGCACGTGTTTCTTTATAAAGGTCCATTAAATTTGTAACGTTTTCTGCACGGAAACCATAGCGGATACCATCGAAACGAGATAAGTTAGAAGACGCTTCAGATGAAGAAAGGATATAGTACGCAGCTAGTGCATATTTCGAGTGAGGAAGTGATACCTCTTCTACAGTAGCACCTAAGCCTTTTAATACCTCTAATGCCGCAAGCACTGATTGACGAGCTGCTTCACCAACTCCTTCACCAAGGAATTCTTTTGGCACAGCGATACGTAAGCCCTTAACATCACCAGTAAGAGCTGCAGCGTAATTTGGCACCTCAACATTCGCAGAAGTCGAATCATTTGGATCTAATCCAGCGATAGCTTCTAGTAATAGCGCATTATCTTCAACATTGCGTGTAATTGGTCCAATTTGATCTAGAGAAGATGCGAATGCAACTAGACCAAAACGAGATACACGACCATATGTAGGTTTCATCCCTACAACACCACAGTAAGCTGCAGGTTGACGGATTGAACCACCTGTATCTGATCCAAGAGAGAATGGTACTTCACCAGCTGCTACAGCTGCTGCAGATGCACCTGAAGAACCTCCTGGTACGTGGTTTAAGTTCCATGGATTTTTTGTTGTTTTATAGTATGAGTTTTCGTTTGAAGAACCCATTGCAAATTCGTCCATGTTTAATTTACCAACTGTAATCATGCCAGCTTCACGTAGCTTGTTGACAACAGTTGCATCATAGATTGGCATAAAGCCTTCTAGAATTTTAGAGGCACATGTTGTTTCTAAGCCTTCTGTTACGATGTTGTCTTTCACACCGATCGGTAGACCGAATAATGGTCCACGCTTTTCAAATGGTACTTTATCCATTTCAGCAGCTTGAGCAGTTGCTTTTTCTTCGTTTGAAGCAAGGAATGCTTGTACATCGCCATCAAGCTTTGCAATACGCTCGTATGCTTCTTTCGTTAAGTCAGCGATTGATAAGTTACCCGCTTTAATTTCTGCTTGTAACTCCTTAGCTGAACGTTCAAATAGCGTCATGAGGAATCCTCCTATGTTTTAGTATTACATGATAGCTGGTACTTTTACTTGACCATCTTCTTGTTCTTTTACGTTTAACATCATTACTTCGCGGTCTAAACCTTTTACTGCTACGTCTTCACGCATTACATTCACTAATGGTAAAACGTGCGTTGTTGGTTCAACATTTGTTGTATCCAGTTCATTTAACTGCTCCGCAAAGTCTGTAATTTTACCAAGCTGTTCAGCAAATTTCTCTGCTTCTTCTTCTGTAATTGCAAGACGTGCTAAATTTGCCACGTGCTTTACTTCTTCTTTTGTTAATTTAGCCATTTTTCACACCTCCGAATACTTGTTCAATTCATTGTTTTTATTGATAACAATAGGGTTGAATAAAGTTAACCATGCCAATAATCATAACATTTTTCATTTTAAAAATCACAACTTTCACTAAAAATATAGAAACTTTCACTACTATAACAAAGTGTTGTCTCTATCATCCTGTTGTGTTCCTCTATTTCAATCCATTACCATAAAAAATATAGTCAGCACAAAGGCTGACTATATTAATCATAGACATGCACGTAAGGGTCCTTGTCATTGGCCTTTTTGATGATTAATGCCTCAGGACCATTCACTGAAGTAACACTCACTTCCACATGAATATTATCAAATTGATTGATTAAAATCCCTGTTAAATATTGCGTAAATCCTATTATCTCTGCTTTGCCGAAAAATTGGATTGGGATTTCAATCGAAAGGTTTTGTATTTGTTTATTACGATAGAAACCAGTTCCGATCACACTTGTATAGTTAGAAAAATATTTATCAACATCTTGCTTGAAGTTCTTGAAGTTATTGTTGACATCTCGGTATACATCTTGTGAATCATCTGTTGGGAACAAGACGTAATTTTCATCTATACCTTCCCAATCAGCGATGCTGTTCTGCCCAGCTTTTGCTACACCATAGCTAAAGTATGTCCCTGGAATAATTTGATTACGGGCTTGCTGCTTAAACAGACCGACTACAATCGGTACATCCTTTAACTCTTCACGTGAACGTAAACGAGAAACGATTTCAGTAGCCATTTTTTTGCCCTGCTCAATAAGAGTAGACTCTGAAATTGGTTCCTCGTAATATTCGCCATACTGTTCTTTTTGATAGTAATAGATAGAATTTAAGGCAAGACCGATTGAAATCCCGCCTAGTTTCACTTTATTATCCTTCGTTTTTGTTAAGTAGTTTTGCTCTACAATATGGGATAAATAAACTGGAGCCTTTGTTGCTCGCTCCTCAGGTGTCATTGTGTCTGTTGTCGGTGGATTTAATCCATCCTCTGTTTGTGAACTACGAGCAAGCCAAGAGCTTACTGTACTTTCAGCTAAATATTGACCTTCTTGGAAGTAGTAGTTTTCTGTGTCGAACTCGTTTTGAGATAAACGCATTAAACCTGATTCAACTTCCTTCATATCATATTTCGTATAAATGTTAGATACCACTAGACCTCTACTTGCACTCTCTTTATAAGGGATAAGCGTCTTATAATAAGATTCATCAATTTGTATGCTTGGGATAATTGTTGTTTCAGCTTTTTCTTTCTGTTGCGTTTCCTGTGTAAGCTCTGTCTCCTTCTTGTCAGAAGGCACACAGCCGACTAGCATTGCAGCAGCTACGATTGCTGGAATGAGTCGAAAAGACTTCATTATTTAGTGCTCCTTTACTAATAGTCAATTTTAGGTCGACGAATCTACTCGACGCCTTGTTGTAACGGTTGTGCACTCAACATTGCCTCCTATTCATAAAAGGGAGGATATCATGCACTTATTAAATGAGGTTAAGTTGTTCAATTAAGTTATCTTCAGTCCAAACTTCGATACCCAATTGCTCAGCCTTTGTTAGTTTAGAGCCTGCATCCGCACCTGCGATCACTAGATCTGTTTTTTTGCTGACACTACCCGTGACTGTACCACCTAACTCTTCTATTTTCGCTTTTGCTTCGTTGCGTGTCAATTGCTCAAGTTTACCAGTTAAGACAATTGTTTTACCTGCAAAAGGACTATCACCTATCGCTACTTCTACTTTTTTACCTTTGTATGTCATATTCACGCCTGCTTCAGCAAGACGCTTAATGACTGCTCGTGCATCTTCATTTGAGAAATACTCCACTAACGATGAAGCCATTTTATCTCCAATTTCATAAATTGCCACAAGCTGCTCCTCTGTTGCAGCCATCACTGCTTCCATTGAACCAAATTCCTCTGATACGATTTTAGCTGCTTTTTCACCAACATGACGAATTCCTAGTCCAATTAATAAACGCTCCATCGAATTTTCCTTCGATGCTTGAATGGCATTTACTAAATTAGTTGCTGATTTTTCGCCCATACGCTCCAATTCCACAAGCTGCTCTACCGTTAAATGATACAGGTCAGAAACATCATGTATTAAATCTGCACGTAATAATTGCTCCACTACTTTATCCCCAAGACCGTCAATATTCATCGCGTTTCGAGAAACAAAATATTTTATGCTTTCTGCAATTTGCGCAAAGCACGCAGGATTTACACAGCGCAGGGCAACTTCGCCTTCAATCCGAATCAATTCACTATCACAAACAGGGCAATTTTTTGGCATGACAAAAGGGACTGAATCCTCAGGACGTTGTTCTATTAGCACACCCACAACTTGAGGAATAATGTCACCAGCTTTTCGAATAATAACTGTATCTCCAAGACGAATATCCTTATCTCGAATTAAATCTTCATTGTGTAAAGAAGCACGTTGAACCGTCGTTCCCGCTACTTGTACGGGGGTTAAAATCGCTGTAGGAGTAACAACACCTGTACGACCTACTGTTAAATCAATATCAAGTAACGTTGTAACAACTTCCTCTGCGGGAAATTTATAGGCAATCGCCCAGCGTGGACTCTTTGCTGTATAACCTAGTTCATCTTGCTGAGCATAACGGTCAACTTTAATAACAATTCCGTCAATCTCGTAAGCTAATTTTGGACGGTTTTCTGTCCAATGTTCTATAAAGGCCATTACCTCTTCAATAGTAGAGCATCGTTGGCGTTCTTTATTGGAAGGGAAGCCTAAGCCTTCTAAATAATCAAGCATTTCTGCATGACCGTCGATACCATATACTTCACCGTCTCCGCCAATGGCATAGATAAACGTTGATAATTGGCGACTGGCCGCAATTTTAGGGTCTAACTGACGTAATGAGCCAGCAGCAGCATTCCGTGGATTAGCAAACAACTCCTCACCATTGTTAGCACGTTGGGCATTTAAGTTTTCAAAGGATTTTTTTGGCATATACGCCTCACCACGTACTTCAATCGTAATGGGTTCCTTTAAACGAAGGGGAATCGCACGGATTGTCTTTAAATTGGCGGTAATATCTTCTCCTACCACACCATCTCCTCTTGTAGCCCCTTGTACAAACATGCCATTTTCATATTTTAATGAAATAGCTAAACCATCTATTTTCAGCTCACATACATATGAAAATTGATCTCCGATAGCCTGACGCACTTTACGATCGAATTCTCGTAAATCCGCTTCATGAAAAGCATTTGAAAGACTAAGCATTGGGTAATCATGCGTCACTTTTTTAAAACCCTCTACCACTGCTCCACCAACACGCTGCGTAGGAGAATCGGGGTAAATAAGGGATGGGTTCGCTTCTTCTAATGCAATCAGTTCCTGTAATAGCTGGTCATAGACACTATCTGCTACGACAGGTTTATCTAACACATAATAGGCATAACCATATTCATGCAGTAATTTATTTAACTCCGCTATACGCTGTTCTATTTCGTTCATTTACGTTCCTCCGCTTACGCTTTTTCAATCGGTGCAAATTGAGCAAGTAATCGCTTTATACCAATTGGTTGTGGGAATGCGATATCAAGCTCTGTACTATCACCTTCACCTTTTACACTAACAACCATACCTGTTCCCCATTTTTTATGAATCGCCTTATCTCCAGCTTTCCATCCAAATTGATCTCCCCCCGTTGCTTGTAAACGTGCTGTGGCAGGTTGTGTTTGCTGAATAGCACCCAGCGTACGCTTTTGATGGCCACCGATTGAACGATTGTTAGTAGCAAATGGTACTGTTGATGTTGTCCCTGCCTTAGAAATTGACTCTGTAATATCTTGAGAAATTTCACCTAAAAATCGGGATGCATTATTAAAGCTTGAACGACCAAAAATCGTTCGGCTTTGGGCACATGTTAAATATAGACGTTCCTCAGCACGGGTCACACCTACGTACATAAGGCGGCGTTCCTCTTCCATTTCTTCTTGATCGTCTAGTGAGCGTGAATGTGGGAAGATGTTTTCCTCCATACCGATAATAAAGACAACTGGGAACTCTAAGCCTTTAGCTGCATGCATCGTCATTAAAATAATATTGCCTTTAGATGCATCCTCTTTGTCAAGTGCATCAATATCAGCTATAAGGGCTAAATCTGTTAAAAAGGCAATTAAGCTTTTATCATCACTGCGCTCTTCAAAAGCCTTTGTGACAGATAAAAACTCTTCAATATTTTCTAAACGGCTTTCTGCTTCAATTGTTTTTTCGTTTTGTAACATTGCTCGATAACCCGATTTATCAATAACTTGCTCCACAATTTCAGTGACAGATAGATATTCCTGCATTTGTGTAAAGCCTTTAATCATGGCATAAAATTGCTCAGCCGAATTTGCTGCTTTCCCTGATAATCCCATGAAAACAAGATCATTCATCGCGTCAAAAATCGAACGATCCTGATCTATCGCATAACGTGCCATTTTTTCAAAGGAAGTTGCACCAATACTGCGCTTTGGCTCATTAATAATACGTGCTAGTGATAAATCATCATCATTATTAGCAATAAGTCGTAAATATGCTAGTAAGTCCTTTATCTCTTTTCGATCATAGAACTTTGTTCCGCCTACTATTTGATAGGCCATATTGGACTTAACAAGTACTTCCTCCATTACACGAGATTGAGCGTTTGTACGATATAAAATAGCAAAGTCATCAAATGAACGATTTTCTTTTTCAATTAACTGTTGAATCGTTTGTACAACAAATTGCGCTTCCTCCTGCTCGTTATAAGCTTTATATAGTGCAATCTTTTCACCTTCTGAATTTTCTGTGCGTAATTCTTTTGGGTAACGTGTTGTATTATTTTGAATGACGTCATTGGCTGCCTGTAGGATGCGTTTAGTTGAACGATAATTTTGCTCTAGCATAATCACCTTTGCAGTTGGATAATCCTTTTCGAAGGATAGGATATTCCCAATATCTGCACCACGCCAACGATAGATAGACTGATCGGAATCACCTACAACACAAATATTTTTAAATTTCTTTGCTAGTAATTGTACAAGTAAATACTGAGATTTATTGGTATCTTGATATTCATCGACATGAATATATTGAAATTTATTTTGATAATATTCAAGCACTTCAGGTACACGTTTAAACAACGTAATCGTCGTCATAATCAAATCATCAAAATCAAGGGATTGGTTGCGGCGTAATCTTTTCTCATAGCCTTTATAGACACGTGCAACTGTTTGTTCATAAGGATTCTTATCATTCATTTGGCCTGCGTAATCATCCGCTGCTATACACTCGTTTTTTGCTGCACTAATAGCATTTAAAATTGCTCGTGGCTCAAAACGTTTTGGATCAATATTTTCTTCCTTCATCACATTTTTGATGACTGAAAGCTGATCCGTAGAATCTAAAATAGAGAAATTACGAGAAATGCCTAGTTGATCGATATTACGACGTAAAATTCTTACACACATAGAGTGGAAAGTAGAAACCCACATACTATCGCCCGTACCATTACCAAGAATGCCATCAATACGTTCACGCATTTCTCGTGCTGCTTTATTTGTAAATGTAATCGCTAAAATTTTAGAAGGATATACTTCCTTTTCGATAACTAGGTAAGCAATACGATGTGTTAAAACTCGTGTTTTTCCTGACCCAGCGCCTGCCATAATGAGTAATGGTCCTTCAGTTGTTTTAACTGCTCTTTCTTGTTCAGGATTCATGCCTGCTAGTAAATTTTTTGTTAACTGTTCCATTTCGCACCGCCTTACAAACATTTGTTCTAAAATTATAACGTATTTTTAACAGCCTTAACAGTCGCAAGTGCAGCTTTTAAATCTTCGTAAATAATATTTCCAACTACTACCGTATCTGCAACGCGTGCCATTTCCTCTGCTTGCTTTACAGATGTTATGCCACCACCGTAAAAGAGTTTGGTATGCTTCAGTTCGTTTTTCACAGCACTAACTACCTCTAGATTGCCATACATTCCACTGTACTCTAAATAAAAAACAGGCAGTTTAAAGAAATTCTCTGCCATGCGTGCATAAGCTACCACGTCATCAATCGTTAAATCTGTTTTCGCACCCGTTACATGGGCTACTTTACAATCAGGATTTAAAATACAATATCCTTCCGCTACTAATTCATCCCATACCATAATATCGCCGTATTCTTTAATAGCCTCATGATGTAAATTTTTAATCCATTTTGGATCATCACTATTTAATACCGTTGGGATGAAATAATAGTCGTAACCTGGTGTTACCGCATCGATCGTAGAAATTTCAAGTGCTATCGGCACCTCAAAACGACGCACTCGAACAAGTAAATCTAATACCCCATCCAACGTTACATTATCTGTTCCCCCGACCAAAATAACATCTGTCCCAGACTCGCAAATTTTTTCTAATGCTTCATCGGAAATGTCCTTCGCTGGATCTAGCTTGAACACATGTCTCCATTCTAAATAATCCATCTATGTTTACCACCTATCATTTTCTATCTATTCGTTTACAAGTATAGCTTATGATACACGACAAAAAAATGAAAAAGACCGAGTAGAACTTCTACTCAGCCTTTTTTCTGACTATTCTTTTGGTGCTTGGAATGGTTTTTCATCTGGATACAAACGACCTAACATTTCATCATATGTATCATTCCCATAATCGAAGCAGCGACGCACGCGCGAAATAGTTGCAGTACTTGCCCCTGTTTCCTTTTTAATGGATTCGTAGGTTTTCTTTAATCGTAATAAATGTGCAACCTCAAAGCGTTGTGCCAACGATTGAATTTCACTAATCGTACATAAATCATCAAAAAACTTATAGCATTCCTCGATGTCCTTCAACTCTAACACTGCTTTAAATAATTGATCTGTTTGATGCCCCCGAATTTTTTCGATTTGCATACAATTTTCCTCCCTTTAAGGCTGCGTTTTCACCATTGCTTGTAACCCTGGCGAAGATGGTACGAAATGAACCCACGACTTTCCTGGTACAAGCTTTACAGGATCCCCTGTTTGCTCTACAGCCATTGGTATTCCATTAACATTAGCCCATTTGACTTCCCTCAAATAGCCATTTTGAAATACATACGCATTTCCACCAGACGTTAAATCAATTGCTTGGCGACCAATATCATCAATTGTTTGGTGATCCATTTCGAAAAATAGAACATTTGCTAATGACACTGTTTCGCCTGTTAACATATCTTTTGTGTCCACGCTAGCCGATTGTCGTTCATAGTGATTCGTTTGATGATTATACACATACGCGTTATGGAAATCTTCATTATTTCCGTAATAAATGTCAACTTGACTTGTTTCAATACCTATTTTACCACGTTCATCTGGTTCATAAAAAGCCTGAAGTACTTTTTCACTGTAATTCATTGAAGCGCCTACCATTTCAGCACCTTTTAGAATGTTTTCTGATGTAATATAGGAATTGTGTGGCGCAACGCGGTCGTTAGAACGTTTAAACAGAATACCATCATAAGCCATACCGTTGATATTGTCGACGATACGATGATCAAGCATTGTTTTCGCCTCAGGACTATAGCCATGTGCTACATAAAAGGCATCAAATCCCTTGGCCATATCGATAAAATAAGAGCGTGCACTACGAACTGGCCCAATATTTTCAGGCAGTTCACTTTGGTATACTGCTAAAAAGCGTGTCACATTACCTTCTGCAAGCATTTCATAAGTGATATCCGCCGCAGCTAAGCCTGATTGTGGACGTGCCGCTGGATGATTATTAATGGTTACGATAATTGGTCGCTGTGTAATTTCTTCTTGTACAGCCTCCCCAGTAAGTGGTGCAACAAATGCTGGTTGTTGCACAGGCTCCTCCACTACTGCTTCTTCCTCTACAATTGGTTCATCATCCTCTTTGACTTTTGGTGTATCCTTTGAACATCCCCCGATTACCAAAGCACTAAATGCAAAAGCAATCCATAATTTTTTCGATTTGAACACAAGCATATCTCTCCTTTGAACAATTACAATATTTGTAATTGTTTAAACAACTGAAACACTTTCATGAATTAGCGCATAACAGCAGGTAATAATAACTTATTCTTCATCACATCGAAAATTCCTTGTGGTGTTATACGAATATATGGTAAATGAGTAGATTGTAAAAATAATAATGTATAAATGGCATCTCCTAATTGATAGCCTCTATCTGCTAAAGCTTGTTTTAAAGCCTTTTCTTTCTCTGTTAAAGTGAATACATCTCCATCATATAAAAGTCCACCAATTGTTAATGGTATGTCCGCTATAACTTCTCCTTTTTCGACGAGAACAATACCACCATTCATTGCCTTCATTTCTTCGAAGGCTTTAATCATATCGTCTTTATTTTTTCCAATTAACAATATGTCACCAGTGTTGGAATAAGAGGATGCAAAGCCTTGGACATCCGTTGCAAATCCTTTAATCATTGTATTTACATGCCAGTTGCCTTTTCGGTTAATGAGCATTAAATAGCACTCATCATGATTTGCCAATGGCCCTTCTTTCGTAATTAAAGAATTATAAGGCTTTGTAATCACATCATTAACTAATTGAATCCCAAACGGCATAGAAAACTGGAAATCCTGTGAATCTAATGAGAAATCTAAATCTAAAGCTGGGATGGCAGAATAATCAATTGTCGCCATTCTATGCACACGATCCCCATTACGCTTCAACCAGACACCCTTTGATAAAACACTTTCTGGAACAGGATGATATTCATCTTGTAAAATATTGAGTGAAGCAAAACGCCCTGTTGCGATAAAACCATGTAAATTAGACATGTTGTAATAACGTGCTACATTATAGGAAGCCATTTGATAAGCATCAATAGGAGATACCCCTGCATCTAAAGCTACTTGAATGCATTTATCCATCACACCATCCTCATGGAATGAAGGAGTTGAACCGTCTGTTGTCATCATTAAATGATCAAAGATTGGAAGCTCTTTTTCTACTATTCCTTTTAGTAGATGTGGTAAATCTGGTCGTATGGAAGAATGACGTAAAGTTACAGCATAGCCCTGCATAATACGACGCTCTACCTCTTCTACTGTCATTGCCTCATGATCACCATCAGCACCAAGCAGTTTCATTCGTGCCAATGTTCTTTCTGAAGCTCCAGGGAAATGACCTTCAATTTTTTTTCCCAGTCCCTTAGCCATTTGCATACGATAAAGCATTTGATCGTCGCCATGCAACAGCTTAGGCCAGCCTGTCAACTCTCCACCAAGTAAGACATCACTTCGCTCTAACCACTCTAATATAGAAGTATTAGAGAAAACCTCTTCTTCTTGCTCCAATTCAGTTTGTGAGTCAAAGCGAGTCCACCAATAAAAAGAAAAAGGTAGCTTTTTCAAACTCTCTAAAATTGAAAACGCTTTCTTATTTTCTAAATTTAAAACAAAGCTTAAATTATCCGAAATAAAAGTTGTTGTCCCAAGCTGACCACAAAAATCTGCAAATGACTGTGGATGATAAAGCTGGAATGGGTGTACATGTGGCTCAATATAGCCAGGTACGATTGTTTTTCCTGTACAATCCACCACTTCTGTTCCTTCTAATAAAGGAGGCATTCTGTCACCAGCATAGACAATGCGATCTCCCAAAATCCAAATGTTCCCTACTATGAATTGCTTTAACATACTATGCAAATAACGTGCATTCTTCAGCACGATATCTGGTGCCTTTTTCCCATCGATTACTGCTAATTGTTGACGTATTTTTGTTATTTTCCATACTGGATCCATGCTATTCGCTCCTTCCTAAATTACGTAATTTTTCATTGTGTAAATCCAACTTGAAATCACATACTACTACTGCATAATCGCATATTTTCATAAAAATTATGCTTTATGCAATCATCTTGTTTCAATCGTAACACAGCACTTTCATAAAGCAAAGTGCACCTCGCTTATTTTTTCCACAATGACTAAAGGAGGAAGTAATGATGATGCAGCAAGCAAATTTAAGCGAAAAGAATGCATTTTGTCGTTTTGCCATGGGGACAAGTTTAACCGCATTTGGTATCGCTAAAGTTTCTAGAAATCCTAATTGTACAAAAGGTCGATTAATGATTGCATTAGGTGCCATGAAAATGGCTGAGGGACTTTTTAAATATTGTCCAACGAAAGCAGTTTTAAGCTCCAATATGCAGAATGCCATGAACACCTCTATGCAAAGTATGTTCAGCGGGCAAAATTCTATGTCTACTGAACAAATCGATAAGCTCATGAAGGATTTTTCCTCTGCTATAGCTGGTAATTCTTCAGGTTCACAAGCTACTGCTTCAAAACAATCTAACACCAGCACTTCAACTCAAAATTCCTCAAATAGTAGCGATTCTTCAACGAATAAAGCTCAGAATCCTTCTTAGTCAAAGGAGCCGTCCCAATCTATTATTGAGACGGCTCTTACCTCTTACGTTTTGAAACAACAAGAGGTTTCAAAAGACGATAAAAAATATTTAGTGAAAATAATAATTACTTAAACGTACGCCAGCCAATATCTTTACGGAAGAAAAAGTGATCCCATGTTTCCGTTGCAATACCTTCATAAACCTTTTCCTGTGCTTCTTGTAAAGTAGCTGCTTTTGCACCAACTAACAGTACACGTCCTCCATTACCAACGAATTGACCGTCTACTAATTTTGTACCTGCATGGAAAACTGCATGTGATGTCGAAATTGCCTCTAAATTCGGTAATACCTTACCTTTTTCAACGTCTCCTGGGTAACCCTCTGCTGCAATGACTACACCAAGCATTGCTTCTTCTGACCATTGTAAATCAAAAGGCTGTTCATCCATTAACGCCATCATAAATGCACCAAAATCTGAAACCATACGTGGCAATACAACTTGCGTTTCAGGATCACCAAAACGAGCATTAAACTCTATGACCTGAGGACCTTTCTTTGTTAAAATTAACCCTGCGTATAAAATACCTGTAAAGGAAGCACCATCTGCCTCCATCCCTTTAACAGTTGGTTCTACAATAGTTTGAAATGCAATATCTATTACCTCTTGTGGGATTTGTGGTACTGGTGAATAAGCACCCATACCTCCTGTGTTTGGTCCTTTATCACCGTCATAAGCTCGTTTATGATCTTGTGCAATAACCATCGGATAAATTTGTCCTTTGTGCACAAAAGACATAAAGGAGAATTCTTCACCGTCTAAAAATTCCTCAACGACAACACGTGAAGAGGATTCACCAAAACGTTGGTTTCCAATCATATCCTCTACAGCTTCAATCGCTTCTTCCTCTGTCATTGCCACAACGACGCCCTTACCAGCCGCTAAACCATCAGCCTTAATGACAATAGGCGCCCTTTGTTCTTTAATATAGACTATTGCTTTTTCTGCTTCAGTAAATGTTTCATGTGCTGCTGTAGGAATATTGTATTTATTCATAATTTCTTTCGCATAGGATTTACTGCTTTCTATTTGAGCAGCAACTTTTGTAGGACCAAAAATACGTAAACCTCTAGCTGTAAAGAAATCGACAATGCCTTCAGCAAGCGGCTGTTCTGGGCCAACAAATGTTAATGCAATATCATTTTCCTTGGCAAATTGAGCGAGACCTGCGAAATCCATTGTATCAATAGCAACAACTTCTACTTCGCCTCGCATCCCATCATTTCCTGGCGCTACGAATACGTTGTTCACTGATGGAGAGATGCTAAATTGTTTAGCGATTGCATGCTCACGGCCACCGCTTCCGATTACTAATACATTCATTTTAGAGAATCCTCCTCTTTGTAAGTAAAACCGAGATGAACCAACATCTCGGTCTGTTTAGATTTCTATATAATTTCACAATTAATGTTTAAAATGACGTACGCCTGTGAATACCATCGCAATGCCGTATTCATTTGCTTTATCAATGGAATCTTGATCTTTAATGGAACCACCTGGTTGAATAATTGCTGTAATTCCTGCAGCTGCCGCCGCCTCCACAGTATCGCTCATTGGGAAAAATGCATCTGATGCTAATGCAGCACCTTTCGCTTTTTCTCCAGCTTGTTCAAAGGCAATTTTAGCTGCACCTACACGATTCATTTGCCCTGCACCAACCCCAAGTGTCATTTGAGAATCTGTTACAACAATCGCATTGGATTTCACATGTTTGACAACAGACCAACCAAGTTGCAATGCTTCCCATTCTTGCTCTGTTGGTTCACGATCTGTCACCACTTTAATATCCGCATTGCCAAAGCCATAACGATCTGGCTCCTGTACAAGAAGGCCACCCTCAACTGATACTACATTGAATGAATCTTGTTTCGCTTGCTCGAAAGGAATTGTTAGTAAGCGGATATTTTTCTTTTTCGTTAAAATATCCAATGCTTCTTGTGAAAAAGCAGGTGCAATAATAATTTCGAGGAAAATATGATTTAGCTTCTCAGCAGTTGCTGCATCCACTTCCATATTTAATGCGATAATACCGCCAAAAATAGATGTTGGATCTGCTTCATATGCTTTATCGAATGCTGCCTCTAACGTGACACCAGTCCCAACACCACATGGATTCATATGTTTCACCGCTACAGCAGCTGGCATTTCAAATTCTTTTACAATTTGCAATGCTGCATTACCATCTTGAATATTATTGTAGGATAACTCTTTACCATGTAATTGTGTAGCATAAGCTAATGAAAAGTCAGAGCCAAGACGCTTTTGGTAGAAGGCCGCTTTTTGGTGAGGGTTTTCGCCATAGCGTAAATTTTGCTTTAATTCATATGTCATCGTTAAGCTCTCTGGGAACTCTTCTTCAGTCAGGTAGTTCGAAATATAAGAATCATAAGCGGCTGTGTGACGGAAAACTTTCGCAGCTAGTTTACGACGTGTTTCAATTGTTGTGGCACCGTCTGCTTTAAGTTCCTCTAATACTGTTGCATAGTCATTGCTGTCCACGATTACTGTTACATATTGATGGTTTTTTGCAGCAGAACGTAACATAGTTGGACCACCGATATCAATGTTTTCAATTGCATCATCCCAAGTTACATTAGGCTTTGAAATTGTTTCAACAAACGGATAGAGATTCACACAAACAATTTCAATTGGTTCAATTCCATGCTCATTCATCTGTGCTTGATGAGAGACATCATCAAACTTTCCTAATAGACCACCGTGAATCATTGGATTTAAAGTTTTCACACGACCATCTAAAATTTCAGGAAACTTCGTTACTTCATCTACTGCTGTTACAGCTACCGCATTATCCTGTAACATTTTTTTTGTACCGCCAGTTGATAAAATTTCATAACCTAATGCTACTAATTCCTTTGCAAATTCTAAAATACCATCTTTATTGGAAACACTGATTAATGCACGTTTTGTCACAACAATATCCTCCTAATTTTTATCGTGCTGTCCACGAACTGACTTGCTTCAATAGATTAATAGAGTTAGGTCTTACTTGTTGAGTAGGATTCTCGACCTAACTCCCTCTTCAGTTACTGTAATAATTGCTGTAATGCCTTTGTATATAATAAATGCTCTTGTTTGTGAATTTCAACTTCTGTTGCCTCGCGATTTCCTTCAATGACAGGTACCGCTGCCTGAGCGATAATTGGTCCAGTATCCATTCCTTCATCAACAAAATGCACTGTTACACCTGTTATTTTCACACCATGATTAATGGCTTGTCCAATAGCGTCCTTTCCAGGAAAGGCAGGCAATAGGGACGGGTGAATATTAACAATTCGCTGTGGAAAGGCTGCTAATAATACGTCACTGATTAAACGCATATACCCAGCAAGCACAATCCATTTCACATCGCACTCATGTAAAGCTTCGATAATAGCTGTCTCATATGCTGACTTCGAGACAAACTCTTTTGGATTCAATGCTAACACTGGAATCCCAAAGTTTTCAGCACGTGTTACTACAAATGCTCCAGGCTTATCTGTGACCACTAGTGCGACCTTTGCATGGAGTTCACCACGTTCAATGGCCTCTTGAATGGCTTGAAAATTGCTACCGCTACCTGACGCGAACACGGCTATTTTTGTTGGTGCAGTCATTACACTAAACTCCCATCATGTGAGCCATTAAATACTACTCCGTCACCTTTAATAACACGTCCGATTGTATAAGCCTTTTCACCATTTGCTTCAACTGCAGCGATTACTTTATCAGCTTCAGTTTCTGGCACAGCTATTACAAAGCCAATACCCATGTTAAACACATTATATAAATCTTTATCTTCTAGCTGACCTTTCTCTTTTAGGAATTCAAAGATACGTAATACAGGCCAAGAACCTAAGTCGATTTCCGTTGCTAGTCCCTCTGGCATCATGCGTGGTAGATTTTCATAGAAACCGCCACCTGTAACATGTGCACAGCCATGTACATCTGCTGCCTTTAAAGCTGCTAGCACAGGTTTAGCATATAGCTTTGTTGGCACTAGAAGCGCCTCACCGATTGGGCCTAGATCTTCATAGCCTTCTACAATAGCATCCACAGCATATTGATGATCTGCAAAGACAATTTTACGCACTAAAGAATAACCGTTTGAATGTACACCACTTGATGCAATTCCAATAAGTACATCGCCTTCTACGATTTCTTCACCTGTCACGATAGCAGACTTTTCACACGCGCCTACTGCAAAGCCAGCTAGATCATATTCATCTTCTTCATAAAGACCAGGCATTTCCGCAGTTTCTCCACCTATTAGAGCCGCACCTGATTGCACACAGCCATCTGCAACACCTTTGACAATTTGTTCGATTTTTGCAGGCTCTGCTTTTCCAAGAGCTACGTAATCTAAAAAGTACAGCGGTTCTGCTCCTTGAGCAACAATATCATTTACACACATTGCTACACAGTCCACACCGATTGTATCGTGCTTGTCTACCATGAAGGCTAGCTTTAGCTTTGTTCCAACACCATCTGTCCCCGAAATAAGAACAGGTTCTTTAAGATTCAGTTCTGACAAGTCAAACATGCCACCAAAACCACCAAATGTCCCCATTACACCTAGACGGTTCGTACGTTCAACATGAGACTTCATTCGTTTTACGGCTTCATAGCCCGCTTCAATATTTACACCTGCTTGTTCATATGCCTTTGACACGCAGAGTTCCTCCTTATCATCCAAGTCGCCTAAGTTTCCTAGATAGAAATGACTGTAAGACACTAATTTGTTGCGATGTTGTTCTTAACGTAATAATTCTTTTTCATGTGGCAAAATCGTATCCGGGAAAATCTCTGTTGGATATTTGCCTGTAAAGCATGCAAGACAAAGTCCTCGGTTTTCATCTTCGTATGGTCGTGCAATTGTTTCTACCATCCCCTCAACAGAAAGGAATGTCAGAGAATCTGCACCAATTGCTTCACGAATTTCATCTACATTATGACTAGAAGCAATTAGTTCTTCATGCGTTGATGTATCAATGCCATAATAACAAGGGTTTGTCATCGGCGGTGATGAAATCACAACATGAACTTCCGCTGCGCCAGCATCTTTTAGCATTTTGACAATGCGACGAGATGTTGTACCACGAACGATAGAATCATCAACCATTACTACTTTTTTTCCTTTTACGACTTGAACAACAGGTGAAAGTTTCATTTTCACACCACGTTCACGTAGCTCCTGTGTCGGCTGAATAAACGTACGACCAACATAACGGTTTTTAATAAGACCTAATTCATAAGGGATTCCACTTTCTTCTGCAAAACCAATCGCTGCGGAAATACTTGAATCAGGAACACCTGTTACAACATCTGCTTCAATATGCGCACACTCACGAGCAAGCTGTTTACCCATACGTTTTCGTGCCATATGAACGTTAATACCATCAATATCCGAATCAGGACGTGCTAAATAAACATATTCCATCGCACACATCGAACGTTTCTCCATATCAGCAAAACGATCTGATTTTACGCCCTCATCATTAATAATGATTAATTCACCTGGTTCTACCGAACGAACGAATTCTGCACCAATTAAATCGAATGCACAAGTTTCAGAAGCTACCACCCAGCCATCTCCTAGTTTTCCAAGAGATAATGGACGTAAACCATGTGGATCACGTGCAACAAGCATTTCATCCTTTGTCATAATTAAGAAAGAATAGGCACCCTTTAAAAGAGATAGGGCATTTTTCACCTTCGCACGGAATGGTGAATGCGAACTTTTCTTAATAAGATGCGCCAACACTTCTGTATCAGAGCTAGAGTGGAAAATGCTACCTTGTCGCTCTAGATATTGCTTTAAATGTGTCGCATTGACTAAGTTACCGTTATGGGCAATTGAAAGGCTACCAGTTGAGGAGTGGAATAATAATGGCTGTACATTTTCAATACCGCCACCACCAGCAGTCGTATAACGAACATGCGCAATAGCTGCTTTGCCGTTCACTGCTTTTAATTTATCTTCGTTGAAAACATCATTAACTAGTCCTTCGCCTTTCACCGCGCGAAGATGCTGTCCGTCTGAAACGACAATTCCAGCGCCTTCTTGTCCACGGTGTTGAAGAGCATGAAGCCCGTAATAGCTAAGGTGCGCTGGACTTGGGTTACCCCAAATACCAAACACCCCACATTCTTCGTTTAAGCCTCTGAGTTCAGCAAGCATGGGATTGCTCCTTTCCAATTAGAACGGAATTCCTCCACTGTACCTTCTACAAGCACACCTTTGTCCCCGTTGATTTTCACAAGTGCATCGTTTGTTACGACACCAATTTTTTGAGCATCTTTCATGATTTCTACAAATGCTGCAGCATTTTCTTCTTTAACTGTAACAACAAAACGAGATTGACTCTCACTGAATAGCGCTGTTGTTGCAGAGCCTGTTAATGTTACATCCACACCAAGACCGTTAGCGCCAAATGTTGTTTCAGCAATCGCCACAGCTAGACCTCCCTCTGCTACATCATGCGCAGATTGAACAAGGCCTGCTTTAATCGCCTTTAATAAAGCTTGCTGACGTGTCGCTTCAACCTCTAAATCAATAGCCGGCGCTTTTCCTGAAATAACACCATTATTTAAAAGTTTTTGAAGCTCTGAACCGCCAAACTCTGTTTTTGTTTCACCAATAACAAAGACAAGATCTCCTGCTGCCTTTACATCCTGTGTCGTTACATGTGCTAAGTCTTCAATAAGACCAACCATACCAATTGTTGGCGTTGGATACACCGCTTCGCCTGAACGCTCATTATAAAGAGAAACGTTACCTCCGATTACTGGAGCATTTAATGCCGTACAAGCTGCCGAAATACCATCTGCAGATTTTTCAATTTGCCAGAAGATTTCTGGTTTCTCTGGATTACCGAAGTTTAAGCAGTCTGTAATCGCAAGTGGCGTGCCACCAGTTGCCACGATATTACGAGCTGCTTCGGCTACTGCGATAGCACCACCCACTTCTGGATCTAAATAGATATAACGTGAGTTACAGTCTGTTGTCATTGCCAACCCTTTATTTGTGCCACGTACTCGAATAACAGCAGCGTCAGAGCCTGGTTTAACAACTGTTGATGTACGTACCTGATAATCATATTGATCGTATACCCATTCTTTAGAAGCAATTGTCGGTGCTTTTAATAAAGCAATGAGTGTTTCTTTGTAATCAGTCACAGCAGGTTCAGTGTTTTCGATTGCTTGGAACTGAGCATAGTATGCAGGTTCTGCAGATGGTTTATGATAAACAGGTGCATCTTCTGCTAATGCGTCTGCAGGTACCTCTGCAACTACTTGTCCTTTGTGTAGCAGACGAAGCATTTTATCATCTGTAACGCGACCAATCGCTACTGCATCTAAATCGTATTTATCGAAAATCGCTTTAATTTCATCTTCGCGACCTTTTTTCACAACTAAAAGCATACGTTCTTGAGACTCAGACAACATCATTTCATACGCTGACATTCCTGTTTCACGCTGAGGCACTAAGTCTAAGTTCATTTCTACACCAGAACCAGCCTTTGAAGCCATTTCTGCTGAAGAAGAAGTAAGACCAGCTGCACCCATATCTTGAATACCAACTAGAGCATCCGATTTTACAACCTCTAAACAAGCTTCAAGTAAAAGCTTCTCCATAAATGGATCTCCAACTTGTACTGCTGGACGTTGGTTTTCTGATTCCTCAGTTAATTCCTCAGAGGCGAATGTTGCACCATGAATACCATCACGGCCTGTTTTCGCTCCAACATACATCACTGTATTACCTACACCAGCAGCAATGCCTCGTTGAATATCTTTATGATCAATTAAACCGACACACATAGCATTCACTAGAGGATTACCTTCATAGCAAGGATCAAATTGAATTTCGCCACCTACTGTTGGAATTCCGATACAGTTACCATATCCTGCGATTCCCGCTACTACTTCTTCAAATAGATATTTCCCACGTGCTGACTTTAATTCACCAAAGCGTAATGAGTTTAACATAGCAATTGGACGTGCACCCATTGAGAAAACGTCACGGATAATACCACCGACACCTGTTGCAGCCCCTTGATAAGGTTCTATTGCAGATGGATGGTTATGCGATTCCATTTTAAACACTACTGCTTGTTCGTCACCAATATCAACAATACCTGCACCTTCACCTGGTCCTTGTAATACCTGTGGCCCTTTAGTAGGGAATTTACGTAGTACTGGCTTTGAATTTTTGTATGAGCAGTGTTCAGACCACATTACTGAGAAAAGACCTGTCTCTGTCCAATTAGGTAGACGTCCTAAAATACCTTCTACCATTGCAAATTCTTCGTCTGACATCCCCATTCCAGCGTATAGCTTCTCATCTTTAATCTGCTGTGCTGTTGGCTCAAACTTAGTTGTTGACATGATTTTCCCTCCACTGCTTCACGATTGATTTAAATACTGCTAGACCGTCTGCGCCGCCCACCAGTGCATCAACAGCTCGCTCTGGGTGTGGCATCATCCCTAATACATTGCCGCGCTCGTTTATAATCCCTGCGATATCTTCTAAAGAACCGTTTGGATTGTCACCTGAGTATGTGAATACGATTTGATTATTATCTTTTAGTGATTGTAAAGTTTCCTCGTCACAGTAGTAGTTACCTTCACCATGTGCGATTGGAATATTGATGATTTGACCTTGCTCATATTGATTTGTGAATAATGTATTGTTGTTTTCAACTTTAAGCTGCACTGTACGGCACATAAATTTTAAGTTTTTATTGCGCAATAAAGCTCCTGGCAATAAACCTGCTTCCGTTAGGATTTGGAAGCCATTACATACACCTAATACAGGTTTACCAGCATCTGCTGCCTTCTTAACTTCTGTCATAATGTTAGATTGATTAGCCATTGCACCACAACGAAGATAATCCCCATAGGAGAATCCTCCAGGTACTAATACACCATCAAAACCACTTAGATCTGTTGCTGTATGCCATACATATTCTACTTCTTCACCTAGCTCGTCTTTAATCGCATGATACATATCGATGTCACAGTTTGACCCAGGGAATACGAGTACTGCGAATTTCATGATTAAATAGCCTCCTCGACTTCGTAACGGTAGTCTTCAATTACAACGTTCGTTAAAACCTTTTCACACATTTCTTTTACTAGAATATCAATGTCACGTTCTGAATCTTTAATTGATAGTTCAAGATATTTACCGATACGTAAATCTTCTACTTCACCGTAGCCCATCTTAGCTAAAGAACCTTGTACTGCAGAGCCTTGAGGATCAAGAATACTCTCACGTAATGTTACATAGATTTTTACTTTTTTCATTGTTATTTGCCTCCGAGTCTAGAAAGTATAATAGTATAAACTTCAGTTAAATTACCAAGGTCACGACGAAAAACATCTTTGTCTAACTTTTGCTTCGTTGTTGCATCCCAAAGTCGGCATGTATCTGGTGAAATTTCATCTGCCAATAATACATGACCATCCATATCACGGCCGAACTCTAATTTAAAATCAATCAATGTCACATTGACATCTGCAAAGATCGGCTGTAGCACTTTGTTAACGGCTAATGCACCATCATAAATAGCTGTTACTTCAGTTGGTGTGGCAAGTTCAAGAACATCAATATGTTCTGTCGTAATAAGTGGGTCGCCTAAATCATCGTCTTTATAATAAAATTCAACGATTGGTCGTTTTAAAGGTGTCCCTTCTTCAAGACCTAGACGCTTTGCTAAACTTCCAGCAGCAATATTACGAACAACTACCTCAATCGGAATAATTTCTACTTTTTTTACAAGTTGTTGTGTATCGGATAATCGTTTTACGAAATGTGACGCAATTCCGTTAGCTTGTAATTTTTCGAAAATTAATGAAGTAATGCGATTATTTAAAATGCCCTTACCTTCAATTTCCTCTTTCTTTTCACCATTGAATGCTGTTGCACTATCCTTGTACTCAACAAGTAGCACATTTGGCTCCTCTGTTGTGAACAATTTTTTTGCTTTACCTTCATACAAAAGTTGACCTTTAGTCATTTCGTTTTCCCCCTGATATTATGAGATACGCTTGTAATAATGTTCAGAATTGAACCGTATCTCTACGATTCAACTCTGAAACTTTTACTGGTGGCTCTAACATTTATTATTAGATGGCTAAATAAATATTAGTTAAGTCCTAGTCGTTCAAAAATCATATCAACATGCTGTAAGTGGTAGTTGTAATCAAAACAATCATCCAACTCTTCTTTTGTTAAATAAGATGTGATTTTTTCACTTGCATCGACTAATGTACGGAACTGAACTTGCTCGTCCCAAGCCTGCATTGCTAAAGGTTGTACTGTATCATAAGCTTCTTCACGTACTAGTCCTTTATCAATCAATGCTAGTAAGATGCGTTGAGAATAAATAAGACCAAATGTACGATCCATATTACGTTTCATGTTCTCAGGGAATACTGTTAAGTTTTTCACAATATTACCGAAGCGATTTAGCATATAGTTAAGAGTAATTGTTGCATCCGGTAAAATAACACGCTCTGCAGATGAATGTGAAATATCACGCTCATGCCATAATGCTACATTTTCATAAGCAGTCACCATATAACCTCGCATTAAACGAGACATACCAACCATGTTTTCAGAACCGATTGGATTACGCTTATGTGGCATTGCAGATGATCCTTTTTGTCCTTTTGCAAAAGCTTCTTCCACTTCACGTGTTTCAGATTTCTGTAGTCCACGAATTTCTGTTGCGAATTTTTCAATTGAAGTAGCGATTAAAGCTAATGCACCTAAATACTGAGCATGGCGATCACGCTGTAAAGTTTGTGTGGAGATCGGTGATGCTGCAAGTCCTAATTTATCGCAAACATATTGCTCAACACGAGGATCGATATTGGCATATGTTCCAACAGCTCCAGACATTTTTCCTGTTTCAATTACTTTGGCAGCTGCTTCAAAACGTTCAAGGTTACGCTTCATTTCCTCATACCATAAACCAAGTTTCAAACCGAAAGTTGTTGGTTCAGCATGAACACCATGTGTGCGTCCCATCATAACTGTATGTTTATGTTCTTTTGCCTTAGTAGCAATAATATCAATGAAATTTACTATATCTTTTCGTAAAATATCATTTGCTTGTTTGATTAAATAAGAAAGTGCTGTATCTACTACGTCCGTAGAAGTTAAACCATAATGTACCCATTTGCGCTCTTCTCCAAGTGTTTCAGAAACAGCACGAGTAAAGGCTACAACGTCATGACGAGTTTCTTGTTCAATTTCTAATATACGATTCACATCAAATGAAGCATTTTCGCGAATTTTAGCAACATCCTCTTTAGGGATATCTCCTAACTCTGCCCATGCTTCACAAGCTAAAATTTCAACCTCTAGCCAAGCTTGGTATTTATTTTGTTCTGTCCAAATTGCGCCCATTTCGGGTCTTGTGTAACGTTCAATCATCGCGTATCTCCTTCTATTCTGACCAAATGCCAGAACTCTCGATTTGTTGTAGTGTAGCTTCTAAGTCTTTTGTCATAATCGTCACATGGCCCATTTTACGGTTGACCTTAGCTTCAGCTTTCCCATAAAGATGTATGGACCATTCAGGATATTTAGCAATTGAGTTACTGAGTGGCACGACATGCTGCCCTAATACATTGACCATAATGGATGGTGCCCATAGTTGTGGCTTACGTAACGGCCATCCACAAACAGCACGAATATGCTGATGGAATTGTGAAACATTACATGCTTCAATTGAATAGTGACCAGAATTATGAGGTCTTGGTGCTAATTCATTTATAACAATACTACCATCTTCTAATACAAACATTTCTACCGCTAGCGTTCCTACTAAATGTAAATAATCTGCAATTTTCAAAGCTTCTCGTTCTGCAGCTTGAGCTGTGCTTTCAGTTATGCGAGCAGGTACTATTGTCTCGTGAAGAATATGATGAACATGAATGTTCTCTCCAACTGGCTGACAATACGATTCACCATGACCATTTCTTTGAACAATGACCGATACTTCCTTTACGAAAGGAACAAATCCTTCTGCAATACATTGCGAATGCGTGAATAATTCTTTCGCTAAAGGCAAATCTTCAGTTGATTTTAAAAGCTGCTGTCCCTTGCCATCATAACCACCTCTTGCTGTTTTGACTATACAAGGATAACCAATCGAATCAATATTGGCTACTAATTCTTCATAAGTTTTTGCAACAATATATGGTGCTACTGGGCAACCAGCTTTCACAATAGCTTCTTTCTCTGTTATACGGTTTTGTGTAATACGTACCAACTCTGCTCCTTGAGGAACATAAGCCATTTGTGATAAACGCTTTAAGCCTTCATAATCAATATTTTCAAATTCATATGTGATAATATCACTTACTTCTGCAAGTTCTTCTAAAGCAGCTTCATCATCATATGGAGCTACAATGCGAATATCTGCAACCTGCCCACAAGGTGAGTCCATTGCTGGTTCAAGAACAGCCACTTTAAAACCTGACTCCTTTGCAGCAAGTGCCATCATTCGACCAAGTTGCCCTCCGCCTATAATGCCTATCGTTTGTCCAGGATAAATAATCTTCGTCACACTAAGTCACCTGTACTTTCTAATACTTGCTGCTTTGTTGCTTCACGTCTAGCATCTAATTTATTAGCAAGCTCCGCATCTGTTGTTGACAAAATTTGAGCTGCAAGTAACCCTGCATTAGTCGCTCCTGCTTTGCCAATCGCTACAGTAGCTACAGGTACGCCACCAGGCATTTGAACGATGGATAATAGTGAATCAAGTCCATTAAGTGCACGGGATTGAACTGGTACACCGATGACAGGTAATGTTGTTTTAGCTGCCACCATTCCTGGTAAATGTGCAGCACCGCCTGCTCCAGCAATAATTACTTGTATTCCTCGCTCGCGAGCTGCCTCTGCATATTCAAACATTAAATCAGGTGTACGATGTGCAGATACAACTTTCTTTTCGTACGGTACTTGTAATTCATCTAAAATATCACATGCATGTTTCATTGTTTCCCAGTCACTTGAACTACCCATAATGACACCGATTTTCGGATTCATAAATTGTCGCTCCTTTTAAACGATAGAAAAATGATCAATTATTTATTGTGCTAGCCTCTATTTTGAATAGCTACTGCAATTCTTATTTACAAAGAAAATCCCCAAATAAACTACTCTCTACCAGTACACGTGAAAGCAGTTTACTTGAGGATTATTCGGACAAGATCGTCTCCATGTACATAGCTGTACAAAGACCTTCTCACCATACGCCAAAAGTGCTTTCCCGCATAGTCCAGCATTTACGGTGCCGGGTAGAGACACTAGAGCCAATCCTCTAGCATATATGTGGGATCTATTTGTTTTTCCTTCTCACATTTTAACAAGGGATTGTCTTATCGTCAATCCAAAAATGCGAACATTTTTTATTAGGCGAAAAAAAATGTTCGGTTTTTAGTCAAAATCATTCGATATCTTGAGCAGGTATACCTTTAAACTGAATTTTTTGGCGCAAATAAGCTGGCTCACCATCTACGATATGAAAAAGTGGCTCTTCTTTTCGTCCTATGACCATAAAGCCATCTTTCCGCATTCTTGCCAAGCAATCCTCGATTGACTCGTTTTCCTGTACCTCATACCAAATTTGCTTTTTTCCCAACTTTTTCTTCCTTTCCATTGTACATATTCATTCACAACCAATTTGTAATTCATTATACCTTTTGTTGCTTACAGAAGTATGTAAGAACTTAAATAAATAGAAAAAACTGCAGAATTCCTCTCCGCAGTTTTGATGAATGCTCATGGAACAAAAAATGCCTTTAAATAGATACAAAAAAATAATAGCAGTAGGAACAAATGAAGGACAACAAGAACCATACGATATCCTTTGATGCCAAATAGGGCACTGGTGATGCCTAAACCACCTAAAATAAACGGCATAAACATATTTACACGATAGAGAAATGTAAAAAAGTTTCCATACCATTTGGTTGAATCATAGCCAAACATAAAGAATATAAGTAGTAGACTTGAGATCGAAATCGCAGAAAAAATGTTCTGCCTCATTTTGATTCCTCCATTATTAAATCCAGAATGTATCTAGGCGAAAGAAATTTCCTTTAAATCCACTTGAAAATATTAAATATATTATAGCATTTTATGAATAGTTCACAAAATAAAAAAAAGTCATGGAATAGATCCATGACTTTTTAATTGCCTAGCGACGTCCTACTCTCACAGGGGGAAGCCCCCAACTACCATCGGCGCTAAAGAGCTTAACTTCCGTGTTCGGTATGGGAACGGGTGTGACCTCTTTGCAATCATCACTAGACTATGGTCGACCTTCCATACACGGCGTACTGCTGTATCTAGAAGCTCTCTTTTTAGAAAGATTTGCTCTTTCAAAACTGGATAAAC
>NZ_PXXX01000025.1 GCF_003367505.1 Lysinibacillus capsici | reverse complement strand
TCTTATAGGGTACAGTTTAAAAATGGATTATACTAAAATCTATAATAAGGAACTGATTGCCTTAGTAAAAGAGAAAATAAAGTCCGTCGGTGAAATTAAAGCGGTGAAGTTTGTGAGAGAACAAACAGATATGTCCTTAATACAGGCAAAAAAATTTGTCGATTTTTGTAAAGAATAGACGTAAAAATTAGAGTCATTAAACTGTAGCTCTAATTTTTTATGAATTTATCTTCAATAGTCATTGAACTACTAAATAAGAAATATATGAGAAAACGCTATTATTAATAAAAATTAGTTATTCAACAAACGGGCGATTTTTCATAATAAGGAAAAGTGTCATTCTTTATGAATAGGACCATATTGCTAAAGAAGACTCTTTAATGAAGAAGAAGAAAATTTCCTCGAGCAGATCATTGACAATAGTTGAAAGGCTATCTTGAATACAGAGACGAAGGTGTAAATGAAACAAACCCGGGATTGGATTCCCGGGTTTGTTTTTACTTATTGGCAATTATGACCAATTTACCTGTATCCAGTTCCTTCTCGAATTGAGCAGCTTCCGATTCACTTAATCCGACAGAAGCTAACTTGTTGCGGAGTTCATCTCCACGGGAATTCACCAGGTTCTTCAGAGAAGTCAGGAACCCTTGCTCGCTAATACCAGCTTCTTCTGTCCCGAGTGCTTCGTTAATATCATCTTCACGTTCTTCATAGTGCGCAAAGATGTAAATGTTATCTCGAAGATATCCTTGCGCTTCTAATTTCTCCACTTCTTGTTTCGCCTGTACTACGTTTTCTACTGTCAATTTGACTGTCATTATTGATCCCTCCTATATATGTTCACATTCAATCTATTCCACTAAATTGAATGGATAAAACATCTTTTTAGTTTTTAATTATGTTAGAGTGGCATTAACAACTAATGGAATACTAATGAACAACTAGAAAACATTGGGAGTTGTTATTCTAAATCTTTATTCCAAAGCTACGTCCAATTCTTTATAGAGTCGGGTTTTTTTGTTTGCAATCAATAGAGGATTTAGAGAAACATCAGAGAATTGTATATAAGTACCATTATATGTAATGAAGAGCTTATAGGAGTTGTATGAAGATGATTGTGACAACTAGACCGTTAAAAATTAAATACAATAAATCAGCAAATACTTTTCAGGAGTTTATGCAAATTAATCACAACAAACATTCTCTTACGAAGGAAGTTGTTTTTCTACGATATATCGGTATACCTGATTCTGTAGATTTTTATAAAGATGAGATTCTAAAAATGGAGGAGTATTTCTCCAAGCAAAGCATTTTTTATTTACGACTGCATAAGCTTGAGGTCATTCGTAATAAGGAAGATGTAGATAGATTGTCGGAAAGTTGGAGAATGTGGCAGACTGCTGCTGAAAACCCGCAATTACTGTATAAGCTATCTTTGTGCAGTAAATTAGCGAGTGATCAACTTGAATGGACAAAAAAGCTAAGCTTTAAACAGATGATTCAACTATTTAAAGAAAATCAGCCTTATCCTAATGAAACGTTGTTAAAAAATTTTGCAGTTAAATTTTTGTTTTGGATGGATTATTATTTACCACAAATTTTTTCGGAGGAAAATCCAACTTCCCCCAAAATTGTTTTTATAGGTGACATTACGCAGCATGAATTACTATTTTTATATTTCTTATCGTCACTGGGGTGTGATATTTGTTACATGAATCCCAAAGGAGATATTGCCAATTTGTACCCTATAATAGAAGCGTCATCTACCTTACATATGTGTCGACATTTCTATGAAAAAGAAATAACATTGCCTATTAAAAGTACTTCAAGACAATTGAACATTCCTGCTCAAAAAACGAATGCGACGGAGGAGTGGAGCTATGAGCAATTAGCCTCCTTAGCCACATCTGTTGTGATGATTAAGACCTTCGGGGAGGATGACAAGGTTTTATGCTATGGCTCTGGTGTCGTTCTCCACCAAGATGGATATATTTTAACAAACCTGCATGTTGTGGGTGGTGGAAAATATTATTCTGTGCTCTATGAAAATGATACCAACGAGTATATTACCCATCAATTTGTAAAATATCATGATATGCATGATTTGGCTATTTTGAAGGTAGACAGAATAAGCCATCCTTTACCTGTAAAAATGGATGGACAATTAGTTCGAGGGCAAAAAATTGTGGCGATTGGCAGTCCGTTAGGATTGTTTAACTCAGTTTCTGATGGGATTGTTTCGGGTTTTCGTGATATTCGGCAAATGTCTATGATTCAATTTACAGCCGCTATATCAAATGGCAGTTCAGGTGGTGCTTTATTGGATATGCATGGGCGATTGGTTGGTCTGATTACAGCAGGCTTCGATGATGGTCAAAACCTTAATTTGGCTGTACCTGCCAATCTAATTTATCAGTTTGCTCAAAACTTTATAGAAATACCGTGTTGAATTTCCACTATTCGACCATTGCTTTTTCTTCAGTAATCTTATAGAATGTAGAACGGTATAAATGAACGATATATAAATCCTTTAATACGGTCCAGAGAGGCTGAAAAGGGCTATGTGATATTTTTAAGCTAATATCTTTGCTTTGTCATGCCCTTTTGTCCTCTGTGACGGAAGGGCTTTTATTATTGTTTCGTACCCCTCTTTTAAAGGAAGTCCCGTGAGGCTTCAAAAGAGAATGGACAAGACAGCTATAATCCATTCACTAAAAGAGATCGACAACTAGAAAATGGAGGCTAAAAAGAATGGATTATCGTAAAAAAACCGTGGTTGCTTCAGTGGCAGGGCTAACGCTAGAAGGAATGGACATTATGTTTATTTCCTTTGCTATGACAATGATTATTGCAGAATTTAATATTGATCTTGCAACAGGTGGATTGATTTCATCCATCACGAATATTGGGATGCTACTGGGTGGTATTATTTTCGGTGTATTAGCAGATAAATATGGTCGAGTAAAAGTGTTTACGTATACGATTATTTTGTTTGCCATCGGAACGGCCTTAACAGGAGTAGCAACAAGTATTGAACAAGTTTATGTTTATAGATTTATCGCTGGTTTAGGTGCTGGCGGAGAATATGGTATTGGGATGGCGCTTGTGGCGGAGGCTTGGCCAAAGAATAAACAAGGTAGAGCATCCTCTTATGTCAGTGTAGGTGCACAATATGGAGTAATTTTAGCTGCTTTATTAAGTGCTATTATTTTACCAACTTTAGGGTGGCGTGCATTATTCTTTGTAGGATTACTACCAGTTATTTTCGCCTTTATCGTACGTAAAAATATTGATGAATCACCAGAATGGTTAGCAGCGCAGAAACAACAAAATAATAAGCAAGAGAACGGGAAATTAGCACAATTATTTGCTTCACCTCGTATCACCATGACAACACTCTCCCTAATTCTAATGGCAACTGTTCAAATTGCAGGCTATAATGGTCTAATGATTTGGCTACCTTCGATGTTACAGAAATCGCAAGGTTTATCGGTTTCAAGCTCAGCATTGTGGACAATTAGTACCGCAGTTGGCATGATCATTGGAATGCTGACGTTTGGTAGATTTATGGATCGTTTTGGTGCAAAGCGAACATTCGGGATCTTTTTAGTAGCCTCTGCATGTGCTGTATTCTTTTACTCGTTTGCAACAGGTGCAGTAGCGATATTAGTAGGCGGTGCGGTTGTAGGATTCTTCTCTAATGGAATGTTTGCAGGGTATGGTGCATTAATTAGTAGCTTTTATCCAGTACAAATTCGCAGTACAGCAACAAACACCATTTTTAACTTTGGACGAGCTATAGGTGGGTTTTCACCAATCTTTGTAGGTTTTATTTTACAAAGCTACGATATGACTGTCGTGATGATTTACTTAGCAGCACTGTATTGTATTTCCTTTATCGTTATGCTAACGCTTAAGAGCTCAGGGAAGGAATTGCAAACAGCATAATTTTATAGAGCACGAAAGAACGAATTCCAATTATGTAAATGGGATTCGTTCTTTTCTTATTAGTATTTAATTATAATAAACCTTTTGAACGTTTTTCAGCGATTTCAACAAGACGTTTTGTAATCTCTCCTCCAACGGAACCATTTGCACGAGAAGATGCTTCTGGCCCAAGCTGAACGCCAAACTCTTGTGCAATTTCATATTTCATTTGATTGACAGCCTCATGTACTCCAGGTACTAGAAGTTTATTTGAACTGCGGTTATTGTTAGCCATTGTTCTCACCTCCTTGACCTTAGAATGGTTGCGATTAAATTTTTCATACATTTAAAAAGTAGGAAATGCACACGCTATTTGCTAACAACAACAACTTGTGGAAAGCTAGCAATAATCAGCAAACTCTCTGTTATAATTAAGCCTGGCTCTTTACTATATAAGGTTAATTAAAGGAGGAAATATAATGACAAATAATGATATCTTAATTCGTTTACGCTATGCGTTCGATATAAAAAATGTAGATATGGTAGAAATTTTTAAACTTGGTGGCATGGATTATACAAAGGAAGAAGTATTAAATATGCTGATTAAGATTAATGATGAGGAAGAAGCGCCAGAGGAATACATCAAATGTAATAATAAAATGTTAGAGGCATTTTTAAATGGATTAATTACTTTTAAACGCGGGCCTCAGAAACCAAGAGAAGGACAGGCTGTTGGACCTTTACCTGTGTCAGGTAAAGAAAGCCCAAATAATATGCTGCTAAAGAAAGTAAAAATTGCTTTAGCTTTAACAACTGAGGAGATGCTTGAGATTTTATATGACGGCGGCATTAAAGTTACAAAAGGTGAATTAGGTGCTATTTTAAGAAATCCAAGTCATCGTAATTATAAAGAGTGTGGCGATTCATTCGTACGAAATTTTTTAAGGGGCCTAACATATAAATATAGAGCATAATGCACAATGGATATCAATCATAAAGTGCCATTTTTTTCTTTAAAACTCGTTGACAATTTGTGACGAAATTGTGTACAATAAAATTATCACAAAATGTTCACAAAAAAGATGAAAAATGTTCACAGACAAAGGGGTGCTTGTATGATTTATTTTGACATCTTATTAGTAGCTATTGCATGTATTACAATGCCTTTTATTGTTGCAGTTATGTTAGATATTTTTTATGCGGAACGAAAAAAAGTACGCTTTTCATTACGTCGTACTTCCGTATGGTATATCGCTATGTTTGCGTTATCCTTTATACCTTCCGTATTACTTGTCACACAAAACGTATAATTTATTCAAACACTTAGGGGTAAGTGAATTGAAAGTGGACAGCTACAACGCTAATTGAGGTTGTAGCTGTTTTATTTTGTTCAATAGATGAATCATAATTAAGTAATTTATATAATTATTAATGAAGGAACAGCTAGTATAAAATATGTATGTTTTAAGTAGAGAGCATTGACTACTTTTACCTACTGTGTTAATTTTGGTAGGGAAATATAGGCAAATTTACTGAAAAGTAAAGACGCAAAGCTACAGGTCTAAGGCAATAAATGCTATGGCGGCTGGGTTGCAAAAGAGTGCTAGTTGTATCATTCTCATTCTAGTTTTTGTTCTTTTATGCCTATTTCTTTTGAAATAGGCATTTTTTTGCAAGTAAAGTTCAAAGGAGGAAAAGGGGAAATGAAGTTGTTAAAAAACACATCATTAAAAAATAAGCTTTTACTAACAGTCTCTATCGTTGTATTACTGCTTATCGCTATTATTACGACGCAAAGTATTAGTGAATTGAATAATCGGATGAATGTGGATTTGGAGCAAGAATTAAAAAGTGTTGGTTTATTAACAGCTATGAGCTTAGACAGTGATGAAGTAAAAGATTTGCTGTCCGAAAAAGGGGAAACAAACGCAAAGTTTACAAAGATCCAAAAGCAACTTGATATGATTCAGGACCAGCAAGGTATTATGAGCTGGAGTTATATTTGGGATGTCAAGGATGAGGGTGGCGTCAATCCAATTGGCTATACCTCTAATCTAAATGAAGTATATGAAGCCGGTGAAATTTTTACTGATTTAGCGGATGAACATGTAGAAACAGCAAAATTAGCTATTGAAAATAATAGTACAGAGGTAACTGATATTTTCGAGGATCCTTTTGGTTCTTGGAGAACGGTTTTTAGTCCTATTAAAGATGATAATGGCCAACTGATTGCCCTATTAGGGATTGATTACTCCGCTGATTATATCAATACGATTATTAAAACAAGTGTGATTAAGCAAATTGTCATTGCCATTATCGGCATTTTAATTTTATTAGTTTTAGTTTACATAATTATAGATCGACTATTAAAGCCACTGAAAAAAGTAGTGAACGTTGCCAATCAAGTGGCAAATGGTGAATTAATAGATGTGGATTTAGAGACATCAAAGGATGAAATTGGTAAATTATCTGAATCCATTCGTACAATGGTGGCTAATTTGCAACATATTATTTTAAACATACGCAATACATCCAATCACGTTTCTTCAGCAGCCAATCAATTAACGGTACATGCTGGTGAAACTTATAACAGCTCAACAAATATTGCACTAGACATGAATCAAATTACACAAAATGCTGAGGCCTCGATGACCATGACAGAGGAAACAGCTGCTGCTATGGAAGAAACTGCAACAGGTATTCAGCAAATTGCTGATTCTGCAAATGTAGCTGCGGAATCCTCTATTTCAGCATCACAGGCTTCTGAACGAGGCAATGAAGTTGTACAACAAGTTATTGCTCAAATGGAGTTAATTAATGATTCTGTTGAACAAATAGGGACAACCATTAATGGACTACATGTTAATACTAAAAAAATAAGTGAAATTGTTAGCTTAATTACTGCTATAGCTGATCAAACAAATCTATTAGCTTTAAATGCTGCGATCGAAGCGGCACGAGCAGGTGAACACGGTAAAGGCTTTGCCGTTGTTGCGGATGAAGTGAGACGCTTAGCTGAACAATCCTCTCAATCAGCAACAGAAATTTACAATTTAATTAGTTCTATTCAGTCTGATTCAAACGCTTCTATCACGGTTATGGAGAAAGGTAAAGAGGATGTTAAGGTAGGGATGGCATTTACCAATGAAGTAGGCGAAATCTTTAAAGAAATTCTTACTTCCTCAGAAGAAGTAGCTAGCCAAATACGTGAAATTTCAGCAGCCTCACAACAAATTTCTGCATCCTCAGAAGAAGTGGCGGCATCTGTTAATAATATTAAACAATCTGCAGAGCAGTCAGCAGAGTTCTCTTCAAATGTCTCGAATTCTACACAAGAGCAATTATCTACCATGCAGGAAGTAAAGGATGCCTCTTCATCACTGGGCAAAACAGCAGAAGAGCTGCAAGGTCTAGTGGCAAAATTCAAATTGGAGAATGATCATAATGGACATTAATTTTACAGGAAAAAATGTTTTAATTACAGGCTCTAGTAAAGGAATCGGTAAAGCAATTGCTTTAGGCTTTGCGCAACATGGAGCCAATATTTTAATTAATTATATTGGGGATGAGCAAGAGGCAGAAGCTGTACGTGCAGAAGCAGAAAAGTTGGGTGTGAAAGCTTTAATATTCCACGCAGATGTTTCTAACTCTCAAGAAGTACAAGCGATGCATCAATTTATGGACGAGCATCTCGGGAATCTTGATATTCTTGTAAATAACGCTGGATTTGCACAGGGTTCCAGCATTACAGATTTAACGGATGAGCAGTGGGATCGTATGATTAAAGTTCATTTATATGGCTGTTTCTATAATTGCCGTGAAGCAGCAAAAAGAATGAAGGAACGTAATACAGGAAAAATCATCAATATTTCATCTGATATTGGTAGCTTGGGTTGTGAAGAATTCACGCATTATTCAGCTGCAAAGGGTGCTATTAATGCTTTTACAAAGGCTTTAGCAAGAGAATTAGCACCTTCTATACTTGTCAATGCAGTTGCTCCTAGTGGAACATTTACGGACATTCTACAAGAGTTTGGCGATAACTATGTGGAGGAAGAATCCGCAAAATATCCATTAAAACGTTTAGCACAACCAGAAGAAATTGCGAAAAGTGTATTATTTTTAGCCTCTAATCATGCTGACTTCTATACAGGTCAAATTTTAACGCCAAATGGTGGGGTCGTAATGAACGGTTAATGGAAAACGAAGGAGTAAATAATGTTAAATATTATTATCTTTTGCTTATACTTATTATTTATCTATTATATTGGCTATAAAGGCTATAAGCGTGTCAACACAGCCGAGGATTTAATTGTTGCTGGCTGGAGCATGCCTTTATCCGTTGTCACGGGTAGTTTAGTCGCTGCATTATTAGCAGCTCCCTTCTTTTTTGCAGCGGTAGGCTCTGGCTATACAAGTGGTGGCTTTGAAGGTTCGGCAACAATGGGTGGTTTAGGGACTTGTATGATTCTTGGAGCACTCATTTGGACAAAGCCATTACGACGTTTAAAGGGCTGGACATTAGCAGATTACTACGGTTTACGCTATGGCAGTAAAAAGCTAGGAGCCTATACAGGGGTTGTTATGGCAATTGCTTTTGGAGTTTTTAATGCAGCGGCGTTAACAGTTGGTGGAACGTATATTATTCAGCAATTGTTGCAAATTGATTTTATACCTGCGGCGCTTCTATTTGTATCGCTAACGGCTATTTATTCAGTTATTGGTGGTTTATGGGCAGTAGCCTATACTGAAATCGTACAAGGTGCGCTTGCAGTGGCAGGTATTTTGGGTATTACCATTTTTATTTTGTTTTACTATCCAGACGTTACATTTAATCCCGAGTGGTGGAATATCAGTACATTATTTGAGAAGGCAGGAGCAGAATTCTGGACTTTGTATCTTGTACTAGCACTTGGAGATATCCCTGCAGTTGACCTTGGGCAGAGGGTAGCTGCTGCAAAAAGTCCACGGGTGGCACAACGAAGCATGATTATTGCTGGTATTATTGTCATTGCAATTAGCTGGATTCCAGGGATGCTAGGGGAAGCCTTTAAGTCTATTTATCCTGAAAGCACAAACCCAGAAACATTGATGCTTACCTTTGCACAAGGTTATTTTCCTCCTTTATTAGCAGCTATTTTCTTAACAGCCATGGCAGCCATGGGGATGTCTACAGTAGCTGCATGTTATGTAGCGACTTCAGGGATTGTGACAAAGAATATTTATTTAGATTTTATTAATCACAATCCTGATCCTAAGAAGCTATTAAGATTTTCGCGATCTATTATTCTAGCTAGTGCTTTATTAGGTTTAGTGCTAGCTGTAAGCTTCCAAAAAGTAATTGATTTAGCTTATTTAGCTTGGGATATTATATTCGTAACAATATTCTGGCCAATCGTTTTAGGACCATTTTGGAAACGTGTCAGTACACCAGCAGTTTGGGCAAGTATTTCCGTTGGCTTAGTTTATTACATTGTGACATCACTAACATTCGTACCTAGTCTGACAATCCAATCAGAAGGCTTCATAGGTCTATTAAATGAATTATGGCAGGCTCCTGTATTTTCAGGTGTTGTTATAACTGGTATCACAATTGTCGTGGTGAGCATACTCGTTCCGCCATCTGAGCATGTTCTTGAGATGCATAAAATAGAAAAAGATAAAACATTAGACGACGTAAGTAGTAAAGAAGAGCTAATTGGTCGTTAAAAGCAAAAGCACGGATTCATTGTAAAGTTCAATGAATTCGTGTTTTTTATTAGAATGAAACGATAGAATCAAGAATACTATTGCTAGTACATCATCTGAATTTTTCTAGTGATTATCTTGATAAAGGCGGGAATTGGATGAAAAATATTTTCTTCATTTTATTAGGGATTGTCTATCTTTATCTAGCAAATGCCATTGAATTAGTCATTATTAAGCAACTATTTTTTTTAATCGGGCTGGCTTTAGTCGGTCTAGGGAGTATCCGTTATTTAAAAGAGCGTTATATTGCCATACAAACTTTGACAGCCATGACGGAAGCTAGTGAGGAGGAGATAATGGCTATTCCTCATACACAATGTACAGTTTCCAATGATGCTTTAAATGCTTTACTGTTAAATGAACAGACAAACATGCTTATTTTCGCCCGAAGAGAAGCTTTAGACGAAGAACTAAAAATTATAGAGGTTCCATTTAACAGAATATATGAGGTTGCCATCATGGAAGATGAAGTATTTACGGTTAGAACAAAGAATCATCTAATGAGTGGTTCCTTACTTGCTGAAGCAGATGAAATAGAAGAAGAGGAGGTAGAAGAAGATACAATTTCACAGCTGTCGCTAAAGTTAGTAGTAGATCATTTATCAGAGCCTATTCAAGAATATATGTTCATGGATAATAGTGAAGATCCCATATCAAAAGAGGAGGATGACTATAAAGAAGCCATAGAGCTTTGTGAGAAATGGTTTCAAAAGATAAGTGTTATTATTAAACGTCATGAACTGGAACGAGTGCCAATAAGTCATTGGCAATAAGAGAGAAGGCTATCTCAAAATAGAAAAATTTGAGATAGCCTTTGTTGTTTAGATGATTAAATTTTAAATTGCTGTAGCTGCGTATTTAACTCTTCGGCCATTCCAGCAAGCTGATTTGCACTTCTAGCGATTTCATCCATTGTAGCGGCTGTTTCCTCAACAGTTGCTGTTGTTTGCTCAACGCCAGCAGCGGATTCCTGTGAAATGGAGGCCATATCATCAATAGAAGCATTAATGGTTTCCGAATTTTGAGCAAGCTGATTTAAATTCGTTGTAATCGTTGAAATATTAACTATCATATCCCCAACAGCATCAGAAATTTTTTCAAATGTTTCATTAGTTTCATCGAGCTGTGTGGTTCCTCTTCTTACTTCCTCATAGCCAGTCTGAAGGGCAGATGTTACATTGCCAGTTTCACCTTGAATACGCTGGACAATTGTTGCAATATCCGTGACAGAGAACTGTACTTGCTCAGCAAGCTTTCGGACTTCATCTGCCACAACAGCAAAGCCCTTGCCATGCTCACCTGCTCGTGCTGCTTCGATTGCTGCATTTAATGCAAGTAAATTTGTTTGGTTTGAAATATCATCGATAACTGACACTAGCTTGGATATTTCGGCAGACTGTTCATTTAAATTTTCTACCTTTTTCACAGAGTCTAATACAATTTCATTTATTGTAGCCATTTGTTTGGTAGATTGCACCATTAAACTTTTCCCTGAAACCGTTAATTTTTGAACATGACTAGAATGTTCGCTTAATTCAATGCCCTCTTGTGTAGTTTCATGAATGCTACGCTTAAATGCTGTCATTGTTTCTGCCAAATCACCTGTGGTAGATGCTTGTGTTTCTGTACCAGATGCCAGCTCTTGCATCGTTACTGTAATTTGCTCAGTACCTGCTTGTACCTCATTCGATGATTGAGCAAGTTCTTCACTACTAGCTGCTACTGTTTCAGAAACCGAGTAGATAGACTGGATCGTTTGTTTTAATTTTTCGTTCATGTCATTGGCTGCTACCATTAATGTTCCAATTTCATCTCGGGCTTTTACAGGCAGAGGCTCTAGTTGCAAATTTCCATCTGCTAATTCTTTCATCCGGTCGGCTACTACTGTAACAGGTTTAGAGATGGTACTGGCTGTGATAAAGGCAATTAGAATACCAGCTATAGTTAGAATCAAGCTAAAGGCGATACCAATTGTTCGATTCTCAGAGCTAGTTGATACAACATCATTACCGACATCTGTAATGGCTTTAGCTCGTTCATCTGCCAGTTTTTCGTAACCATATCGCACTTTCGTTACGAGTTCATGTGTATCCATTAAATTTTCTAAAGCTAATTCTTTATTGCCCTTTTGGTAGATATCAAATACCTCTGTATTGACAAGGGTACTCCAATCACGAGCGATTGCTACAAGTTGATCGCGTTCATCTGATTTTTCATATTTGTCTAGAATAGCATTATTTTCCTCAGCCATTTTGCGATACTCATCAAATGATTCTTTGTATTTTTCGTCGCCTGTCAACACATAATTTAACGCTGCAGATAGACGGACACTCATAGAGAGTGCTAAATTTTTACTTGCATTTAAAACAACTAAATCTTCTTTCACTAAATCTTTTGCCTGTTTTTCCATATTTGTATTGGAATTGTAAGTGTAGGTTGTAAAGCTAACTACTAAAACTAACAAAAGAATAAATGCACTTAAAATTCGTGTTTTAAGTGTTTTAAACTTGATAATGCCTTTCATTTTCCCATCCCTTTACTATCTCATTGAGAAATTTTTTCAACACAAGTATTATTTTATAACTAATTATGTGTATTAATAAGCCTTTCGATAGAAATATTTAAAAATAGTTTTTTAGTACAATGATATAATTATTTTCCTTTTCTTAATAGTTAAATATATATAGATGTCTAACAACTAATTTATATGTTTATGTAGAATTTCCTATATAGAAAGAAAATACACCTGAAGCAAAATGCTTCAAGTGCCATAAGTAAAGGATTCTCTATTGTTTTTGATTTTTCGCCTGGCGTTCCCACTGTAGAAGGGAAGGATAAGGGTCAAAAGCCCATTCAGTTTTTCCATTAAATTTATAAATACCATAATGGAGATGTGGAGGGAATTTGCCCGATGTACCTTCTTTCCCATATCCAGAGCTTCCAACATAGCCAAGAACAGTACCAGGTTTAACAATTGTACCTACTTCAATTTCCTTATGATAGCTACCGAGGTGGGCATAATAGTGGTAGGAATTATGATTGTCGCGAATACCAATACGCCAGCCACCAAATTGATTCCATCCTTTTACCTCCACTATTCCATAAGAGGTAGATAATACAGGCGTTCCATAGCTGGCAAAAATATCAGTTCCCTCATGAATACGGCGTCCACCCCAACCACGATTGGCGCCCCAAGTGCCCCTGTAACTGTAATCAGAGCGGATATTTAGCGGGAAGGTATGTGCATCAAGTTCTATAGTTTTAAAATGTCTGTACAATGTGGAGATGGTAAATATTTGATTGACTGCTTCTTCGCTTCCGTAATATTCCCATAATGCTAATTTAAAATCCTCATCTGTTGTTCCAAATTTCCCTAAATAACTAGCCATCGAAAAAATGACATCCTCATCATCCTTTGGACTAGCGATTCCATCATGATTACCGTCAAGGCCCATTCCTCCGAAATAGCTAATTGTCTCAGGAGAAGTGTCTTCCTTTACAGGATTTAATGCACCTGACCAGTATTCATCAGAAAATTGGATAGCCAAATAGCCTTCTCGTTTAGGGATGTCTTTACGAACTGATTGTAGGTTTCTCTCATACTGATCGATAGCAGCTAAAAAATGCCATGGAATGAGTAATTCATCGAATTGTACATAATAGGACATACGCTGCTGTAAAATTTCTTCTTCTGTAAGATCCTCCTTTGCAAAAGAGGCAGAAGGGTACAGCATAATCCCTAAAAATAAAAATGTGAAAAGAAATATAAAATGGCGATGCAATGATGGACCTCCTTTCTAACGTTAGAATAACCGAAATTTTTATCTTCATTCAGTAAGGTTCTATGTATGAAAACAGTTGATATATCGGCAATTTTTTTGCCCCCAAAAATAGAAATAATAAGAAGAAACTTCATCAAAGAAAAAGTAATGGTATCATCATGCCATTAACTTCATACTATGTTATAAATCAAGCCCTGAATGGAGGGAAGGCTATTAACATTTTAGATAAAGTGAAAAACTATCGCGAAGAAGAAAACAGGCTGAAGTGGGAAGGGACATTTGCAGATTATTTAAACATCATTAGGGAAAGACCTGAAGTTGCTCAAACAGCCCATTCACGCGTCTACAATATGATAAAAAGTTCTGGTGTAGAGGAACGCGATGGGCAAAAAATGTACAAATTTTTCGGACAAGAAATTTTTGGGCTTGAAACAGCAATTGAAAGACTGGTGGAGGAATATTTCCATCCAGCAGCACGCAGGTTAGATGTTAGAAAACGTATTTTATTATTAATGGGACCAGTTAGTGGTGGTAAATCAACTATCGTTACCTTACTAAAACGCGGATTAGAGCAATATTCGCGAACAGATGAAGGTGCAGTTTACGCAATTAAGGGATGTCCAATGCATGAAGATCCGCTCCATTTAATTCCACATCATTTGCGTAATGAGTTCTTTGAGGAATATGGGATTAGAATTGAAGGAAGTTTATCGCCTTTAAATACAATGCGTCTTGAAAAGGAATACGATGGACGCATTGAAAATGTAATGATTGAACGTATTACTTTTTCAGAAGATAAACGTGTGGGTATAGGGACATTTACACCATCAGACCCTAAATCACAGGATATTGCAGATTTAACAGGAAGTATTGATTTTTCTACAATTGGTGAATTTGGTTCAGAGTCGGATCCTCGTGCTTACCGCTTTGATGGGGAGCTGAATAAGGCTAATAGAGGAATGATGGAATTCCAGGAGATGCTAAAACTAGATGAAAAATTCTTATGGAATTTATTATCATTAACGCAGGAAGGAAATTTCAAAGCAGGAAGATTTGCTTTAATTAGTGCAGATGAGTTAATCGTTGCTCATACAAATGAAACAGAGTATCGTTCATTTATTTCGAACAAAAAGAATGAGGCATTACATTCTCGAATTATCGTTATGCCAATTCCCTACAACCTCAAAGTTAGTCAGGAAGAGCATATTTATGAAAAGATGATAAAAGAGAGCGATATGTCCCATGTCCATATTGCACCGCATGCTTTAAAGGCCGCAGCAATCTTTTCGGTTCTCACTCGTTTGGAAGTTCCGAAAAAACAAGGTGTGGATCTAATTAAAAAAATGCGCTTGTACGACGGAGAAAATGTGGAGGGATTTAATTCCGTTGACTTAGAGGAGCTGAAGAAAGAGTTCCCGAATGAAGGCATGAACGGTATTGATCCACGCTATATTATTAACCGTATTTCTTCTGCTATTATTCGCAAAGAGATACCATCGATAAATGCATTAGACGTTTTACGAGCATTGAAGGATGGGTTAGATCAGCATGCATCGATTTCTCAAGAGGATCGTGAAAAATACATGAATTACATTGCGGTTGCTCGTAGAGAATATGATGAGATTGCTAAAAATGAAGTACAAAAGGCTTTTGTGTACTCCTATGAGGAATCGGCAAAAACATTGATGAATAACTACCTTGATAATGTAGAGGCATTCTGTAATAAAAATAAAATTTATGATCCACTTACTGGGGAAGAAATGAATCCAGATGAAAAATTAATGCGCTCGATTGAGGAGCAAATTGGCATTTCAGAAAATGCTAAAAAGGCATTCCGTGAAGAGATTCTCATTCGAATTTCTGCCTATGCACGAAAAGGTAAACGTTTTGATTATAATTCTCATGAAAGATTGCGAGAGGCCATTCAGAAGAAATTATTTGCAGATTTAAAAGATATCGTTAAAATTACTACTTCTTCTAAAATGCCAGATGAATCTCAACTGAAGAAGATTAATGAGGTTGTGGCAAGGCTTGTTGATGAACATGGCTATAATACAACATCAGCAAATGAGTTGCTACAGTATGTAGGAAGTTTGCTCAATCGATAACTTGATGTGCATTGTTCCAATTAAGATAGGAGTGTCCCATTTTTAGGGCACTCCTTTTATTATCAGGAGGAGAAGATGTCCGAGACTTTGAAGAGATACTTTAGAGCATGGTCGAAAAAAATCTGGACGTTTGAGGCGTGATTGATAAATATACAATTGATTTTATGAAAAAAGTTCAAAAATTTAGCTCACAAGCATAGTATAGAAAAAGCGAATTTGATAGATGGGTGAGGATAAAAATGACTGAACACGAAAATAAACGCTTTGTCATTTCTCAGGAAAATTGGTCCCTCCATCGTAAAGGGCACCAGGACCAACAACGCCATATGGAAAAAGTGAAAGATGCGATTAAAAATAATTTACCTGATTTAGTTAGCGAAGAAAGTATTGTGATGTCCAATGGTCGCGAGGTTATTAAGATACCAATTCGGTCACTTGATGAATATAAAATTCGATATAACTATGATAACTCTAAGCATGTAGGGCAGGGACAAGGGGATAGTAGTGTTGGAGATGTAGTAGCGCGGGATGGCAGTAAGGCCAATCAGGCTCCAGGTAAAGGAAAAGAAGCGGGTGACAAGCCTGGCCAAGATTATTATGAAGCGGAAGTCAGTATTGAGGAAATTCAAAATGTTTTATTTCATGAACTAGAGTTACCTAATTTACAGCAAAAAGAAAAGGCAGATATTAAAACAGAAAAAATAGAGTTTAATGATATTCGTAAAAAAGGACTCATGGGTAATGTCGATAAAAAGCGTACCATTTTAAATGCATTAAAGCGCAATGCGATGCATGGGAAAGCAGAAATAACGCCAATCCACAATGACGATTTACGTTTTAAAACATGGGATGAAGTGGAGAAGCCAGAATCCAAAGCAGTAGTGCTCGCCATGATGGATACAAGTGGCTCAATGGGCGCATTTGAAAAATATTGTGCGAGAAGCTTCTTCTTTTGGATGACGAAGTTTTTACGGTCAAAATATGAAACAGTAGAAATTGAATTTATTGCTCATCATACTGAGGCAAAGGTTGTCACAGAAGAGGAGTTTTTTACAAAGGGCGAAAGTGGTGGAACCATTTGTTCTTCAGCTTATAAAAAGGCATTGGAATTAATTCAGGATAAATATCATCCGTCTCGCTACAATATTTATCCTGTCCATTTTTCAGATGGTGAAAATATATCGATGGACAATGAAAAGTGCTTGAAGTTAGTAGGAGAGTTAATGGATGTATCCAGCATGTTTGGCTATGGTGAGGTGAATCAGCATAACCGTTTCTCAACGCTTATGTATACGTATAAAAAAATTGATGATCCTAAATTCAGATACCATATTCTGAGAAAAAAAGGCGATGTGTATGACGCCTTAAAGAGCTTTTTCAAGAAAAGTGAAGAGTAACATGGAAGTATCCTCAGCACCACGTTCAAAGGAGGGGGCGTAAAATGGACACAAAAGAGCTTCATCGTGCAATAGATGAAATTACCGAAATTGCCTCAAGCTTTGGCTTAGATTTTTATCCAATGCGTTATGAAATTTGTCCAGCAGATATTATTTATACATTTGGCGCCTACGGTATGCCCACGCGCTTTTCCCATTGGAGCTTTGGAAAACAATTTCATAAAATGAAGCTTCAATATGATTTAGGACTTAGTCAGATTTATGAGCTTGTCATTAATTCAAATCCTTGCTATGCATTTTTACTCGATACCAATACTTTAACCCAAAATAAATTGATTATTGCCCATGTTCTAGCACACTGCGATTTCTTCAAAAATAATATACGTTTTTCTAATACAAGAAGAGATATGGTAGAAAGTATGACCGCAACTGCGGAGCGAATAGCTGGCTATGAGAGAGAGTATGGCAAGGATGAGGTGGAGCAGTTTTTAGATGCTGTTTTAGCTATTCAAGAACATATTGATCCGTCAATTTTAAGACCGAAGCTATCCTGGAGTGAAGAGGATGAGCTTGAGGAGGAAAAACCACCAACAAAATCACCGTATGATGATTTATGGAGTATAGAAGAAAAAGAAAAAGTTTATAAACCAATTCGACGCAGATTAAAGCAATTTCCTCCTCAGCCAGAAAAGGACCTGTTGTTATTCTTAGAGGAACATAGCCGTGAATTGGAAGACTGGCAACGAGATATATTAACAATGATGCGAGAGGAAATGCTTTATTTTTGGCCTCAATTAGAGACTAAAATAATGAACGAGGGTTGGGCCTCATTCTGGCATCAACGAATCATGAGGGAGCTAAAGTTAACTACTGCTGAAACTATCGAATATGCCAAATTAAATGCGGGGGTTGTGCAGCCCTCCAAAACATCGATTAATCCATATTATCTTGGGATTAAAATTTTCGAGGATATTGAAAATCGCTATAATAATCCTACCGAGGAAATGAAACGGTTAGGTGTTTTGCCAAATACGGGACGTGAAAAGATTTTTGAGGTAAGAGAGGTAGAATCAGATATTTCCTTTATTCGAAACTATTTAACAAAGGATTTAGCGAAGCGTGAAGATTTGTACTTGTTCCAAAAGAAAGGGAATGAATACCGTATAACGGATAAGGATCATGAGATAGTTCGCGATCAACTCGTATCCATGCGTGTAAACGGAGGCTTCCCATATATTGTGGTAAAAAATGGCGATTATTTGCGGAATGGCGAGCTATATTTAGTTCATGGCTATGAAGGGATGGAGTTAGATCCACACTATTTAGAAAATGTATTACCTTATATTTACCAGCTATGGGGACGTCCTGTTCATTTAGAAACCTATGTCGATAAAAAGCCGATGCTCTATTCATATGACGGCACAAAAAATTATAAACGCAATGTATAATAAAAAAACTTCTATCTGTTGAGGGTACCATCAAGCAGATAGAAGTTTTTTCATCGTGTTGAAAAACAAAACCATCAATAGTATTTTTTTTGAAAGGTCAACAATCGGTTGCAGGCTACTTGCTTTCCAGTGGCAGAGCACAGAGCCTCTTCGTGTAAAATGGCCTTTTTTTTGCTACTGACATGATCTTTTTGAAACCAATCTACTCATCTTCTTCAGTTAATACATCAGTTTCTTCATTACTTTCACTATGGTTAGAGGATGAATGAATATCACTTTCAATGACAAGACTATCCCGTACTTTAATGCCTTGTTGCCCACCAGCTTCGTCATTATTATTACCAGCAATACCACTTCTTCCATTACCGTCAGCAAATTGCGAATTGACGTTGCGTGTGTGACTACCGTTACTAGCATTTTGTCCACCTTGGTTGGCATTTGTGCCTACATCATGATTGATTTGGCCTCCGCCTTCTGCACGTTGCTCAAAGTGAAAATCTGTATTTCCTATATTGAATGTGAAGTTTATTGTTATATGATTTTTCCCTTGTTTGTTAGAGGATTCCTGCTCAGGTTCGTCAGGTCCATAAAATTTTTTAGAATTAAAACCAGACATCGTTTCTCCTCCCTTCCTTTCCTATTACTATTAAGATATTAGCGCTTCTTGAACCCACCTGTACGTGTAGCCATGTTACCTAGAGAAAAGGTAGGTGTGTCTAGGGAAAGCTCAACGATTTTTGCTATCTATCCAATAAATTTGTTAAAATGAATGAGATTTGATTATTTAGTGAATGGGAACGGAGAAGCAACATTGAGAACATTTAAAAAGGTTTATATAGAAATTACGAGTGTTTGTAATTTAGCATGTAGTTTTTGTCCACCTACAGCGCGTGCAAAGGGGCTTATAAAAGTCGAACAATTTAATAAAATATTAGATGAAATTCGTCCACATACAAAATATATTTATTTGCATGTGAAAGGAGAGCCATTACTACATCCAAGAATTGATCAGCTATTAGACGCTGCCCATGTAAAAGGATTCAAAGTCAATATTACAACGAATGGTACGCTAATCAAAAAAAATCGCGAGAAAATATTAGGAAAGCCAGCATTACGTCAAATTAATTTCTCGTTGCATAGCTTTGATGGGCATGAAGGCTCTGAAAATCGTGAAAAATATTTAGAGGATATATTGGATTTTGTGCGAGATTCTAGGGAATACAATACGATTATTTCCTATCGTTTATGGAATCTACAACAGGATCATGTTTCGGATGTTGCAGCTCGTCGCAACCGCGAGACTTTAGAAATATTAGAAAATGAGTATCATCTTGATTATCGTATAGAAGAAAAAGTAGAACCTGGTAAAGGGGTAAAAATTGCGCCTCATGTATATTTAAATCAGGATCATGAGTTTAGATGGCCAAGTCTCCTAGAGCCAGAGGATGAAGGTAAGGGTTTTTGCCATGCACTGCGTAGTCAAGCAGCTATATTGGTGGATGGTACCGTAGTACCTTGCTGTTTGGATGGGGAAGGTGTCATTAATTTAGGAAATGTACATGAAAAATCCTTCTCCGACATTGTAGAAGGGGAGCGTGCCAATAAGATTGTTGAAGGCTTCTCAAGAAGAGAAGCTGTGGAAGAATTATGTAGAAAATGTGGCTATCGTCAAAAGTTTGGTATGTAGCTACTAAAAGTTACTTTGAAATAAAAAAGCAGCTCCAATGGTCATTGACCGTTAGAGCTGTTTTTCTTTGATTGAGAATCAATCGTATCTAAAAAATCCTTCGTTATACGAACTACATATTTTACCTCGTCTAAATTTCGTTCTCTTAATAATGAGCGATGAATGTCTAGCATGAGGTTTTTCTCCTCAATATCAGTAACGCCAGATAATTTTTGAAAATTAAATAGCTCCTCAGGGGTAATGTCTAATGCCTTCATGATTGTTTCCAAAGTACTTAAGGTAATATTAGATTGTCCATGCTCAATATTGGAAACTCTTCCTTTACTGAAACCTAACTTCCCTGTTCTTTCAGCCACTTCTTCTTGGCTAAGTCCTTTAGATAATCGAATAATCCGAAGTTGTTCACCTACTAGCTTTAAAAAATCTGACATATGATTCACCTCTATGTTAAAAGCTAGTGAAAAACAATGGAAATGACTATACTATTATAGTGGTATAATAGAGAAAAAGTTACATTAAAATGGTACAATCTTTAGAGTAATACTTTTATCCAGACAAATGACCTAAATAAATAACTAGGTATGCGTTAATGAAGATTGTATTTAGGGTATTAATTGGGACAGAGGATTGGAGGGTTCATACATGGTGAAGCAGTTTTTTTTAGAAGAAATAGCAAAAGTCCAAATTGGTCATTTAATTTTGAACGATCAATGTTTTACTAGGGAAGGTACTCCTTTTATCACCAAAGCAACACTATTGAAATTATTGGTAGATGATGATGCTAGTCAAGTGCCAAAGATTGATCACACGGTTGATTCATTAAATTTGTCACTGGTACCTGCAAAAAGCATTCTTCTCAACAAATTAAATTTAAAGGAAACCATTATTTATCAATGTAAAAAAGCTGTGTGCATCGGTCATGATATCATTGCCATTATTCCAAATGAATCCATTGTTGTTAGTGACTATTTATTTCACTTTTTTAAATGGTATCAAATAAATAAAGAGAGGCGTCATATCCTTCGTTTAATAATTGAATTACCTCCTCTTGATATACAGCATAGAGCAGCTCAACTATTAAACGCTATTCAACATTTATTAATGAATAAAGATTCTTTAGTCACAGCGGTAGAAAAACTTCCACAGTATTTCGATAATGTATCAAAACAAGTAAATCAGCATTCAAAAAACTTACATCATAGCTTTGAACAGCTCCAATATTTATATGCTGATATGTTACATAAGGTTTATAATGGAGATTTCTTAAATGATTCCTTTCAAAGGTTGAGCAATTAACATAAGTCGGTGCAAATGGATTGGGCAATCCTTGCACCGACTTGTTAAATTTCAATAATAATTGGTAAAATCATGGGCTTTCTTTTTGTTTGGGTAAATAAATATTGTCCAACAGCTCTTTTAATTTCTCGGCGAAGGACATGTATTTGCTGTCTGCCCTCTTCTTGAAGCTCATTGACGATTTCTTTGGTAAGCACATTGACTTTAGTTAACAGTGCCTCGAAATCTTTAGCATAAACAAAACCACGTGAAATGGTATCGGGTTCTGAAATAAAAGCTCCGTCAGCTTTATTGAGTGTCAACACAATAACAAGCATTCCGTCTTCTGAAAGTTGCTTGCGATCACGGAGGACAATACCTTCCACCTCACCAATGCCAATCCCATCAACATAGGTATCCCCAGCAGGAATTTTCCGTGTCTGCCTTGCCTTTGAATTTTCAATATCAACTACATCACCATTTTTCATAATAAATGTATGTCCCTTTTGAACGCCAATAGATTCTGCTAATAAACGATGTTGATGTAACATACGATACTCACCATGAATAGGGATGAAGAATTTAGGCTTCATAAACGTCAGCATAAGTTTCAAGTCCTCTTGATGACCATGTCCTGATACATGCATACCTGTATGACTGGAAGAACCATAAATAACCTTAGCACCAAGCTGAAATAAATTGTCTACAATGCGAGAAACGCCCTTTTCATTACCTGGGATTGGTGAAGCCGCAAGAATGACTGTATCGTCTGGTAAAACCTTAATTTCACGATGATTACCATTTGCTATTCTTGCTAGTGCAGCTAGAGGCTCACCTTGGCTACCTGTGCAGAGGACCACGACATCTTCTGGTGGGAGGTATTTGACCTCTCGTGCATCAATTAACAGATCTTCTGGTACAAATAAATAACCTCGTTCAATCGCGACATCAACGACATTGACCATGCTACGCCCTACTAAAGCTAGCTTCCTATTGGTGGCAATTGCAGCATGTACGATTTGTTGGATGCGATTAACATTTGAAGCAAAGGTTGAGATGATTACTTTTCGTTCAGCATGTAAAAAGGCTTCCTCGATATGATGCCCTACAAGTTGCTCAGAAGGGGTCAAACCTGGTCTTTCTGCATTTGTACTTTCTGAAATAAGGACAAGCACACCCTTTGAACCGATTTCAGCCATTTTATGAATATCAGCAAACTGATTGTTAACGGGCGTTAGATCAAATTTAAAGTCTCCCGTATGGACAACATTTCCTTCAGGGGTAGCTAAAACGATTCCTAAACAATCGGGTATACTATGATTGGTTCTAAAGAAACTAATATCGATTTGTCCTAAATGTAGTGCTGAATCAGCATGAATTTCAATTAAATCCGTTTCTCTTAAAAGTTTATGTTCCTTAAGCTTTAACTCAATAAGTCCGAGGGTGAATCGGGTAGCATACACAGGGACGTTTAATTTTTTTAATAAATAGGGAATTCCACCAATATGATCCTCATGTCCATGTGTGACAATTAATGCCTTAATTTTCTCCTTATTATCAAGTAAAAACGTAATATCAGGAATGATTAAATCAATTCCGAGCAGGGTTTCATCCGGAAATTTTGCTCCACAATCAATAATAATTATGTCATCTGCATATTGTACTACATACATATTTTTACCAATTTCATTTATCCCACCTAGGGCGAATATGGATAATAGCTGTTTACTTGTTGACAACGTATTTCCCTCCTATAGTTTTAAATAAAGCCATCTAAATGGTTTTGCCATAGGTAGTATAGCTTTTAGTATTTCATCCTATACGAAATTTACAGTAAGACTAATTGTATAGCACGAAGAATAGAATGGGGAGATAACAGAAAGCAAAGACAGCTCGAGGGAAGTTTTTTAGTTTATTTCTCTAAAATCAAGATAAGAGGAGGTAGACCTTTGTCAAATTTTGTGCAACATGCTATTTTCGAGCATAGATTTTGGCTAGAAATCATGCAAAACCACGCTCAATTTATTCATGACGCCCTTTATCCCTCAGAAGAAGAAGATATTCAAAGAGCCCATACGTATATTTATCAATTCTCGCAGCTACTTACCTATGTCCCTTCACTCGATGATTCAAATGCTGTATCCTTTTCAGTGTCCGTGGACGACAATGTTGAGCAATTTAAGCAGTTCAAGCTTCGTCTACTCAGACATCAACTATTGGGGGATATTGGGATTCATTTAACGCCTACGTTTGTCAATCATATGGTTAATGAATTAGAAGAATATCAAAATGTGCTGGGTTATTTAAAAAAAGGAGAAGCACCACCTATTTTTCATGAGCTTCATCATCATTTAGTTTGGCTTTTAGATGCCTCCGGTCATGCAGGCATTATTAATGATGATTTAGATGGTGTTGAGAAGCGTTTGAAGCAAAAGAGCCATGAGTTTGCTCAACACTTTGAGCAATTTTATTTAAAGGCTGTTGAATTAACAGGCTATTTACGTACAAATATGAATTCCTTTCCTGCTTTAAAACGCTTTAGTAAAGATGTTGAGCTTGAAATGACATTATTTAAAACATTTTTAAGAGAGCTAGAAGAAATGGAGCTAAGTGCAGAGGTGCTAGGTTCATTTACAGCTCCTATGGCGGACCATATGTGGCGTGAGGAGCAATACTATTTAACGAAGCTCGCACAGGCTAGAGAACAAGATAAGTAAAACAAGAGGCTATCTAAACTAACTAGATAGCCTTTTAAGTTAGGGATGAATCACTACTTCTGTACCTATTGGCACAATACTGGCTAGCTCTTCAACATCTCGATTTTGCATGCGGATACACCCATGTGAAACAGCATGCCCAATAGAGCTAGGATCATTTGTGCCATGAATTCCGTAGTGTTGTTTAGAAAGACTCATCCACATCGTGCCAAAAGGACCACCAGGGTTTGGCGCTTTATTGATGATCATAAAACTACCTACTGGTGTTTCGTGAAGCATGCGTCCAACTGCAATTGGGTATTGTTTTTGAAGGATATTGTCTCTATATAAACGGAGCCAGCGATTGTTGGTAGATATCTCAATACGGTAAGGAATTGTGTCGGGCTCAGGCAAGCCAGGGATGACGATTTGTTGACCCATGAAAAGATGATCAGGCTGAATTCCTGGATTAGCAGCGAGAATGGATGCCAAAGATGTACGGTAATCTTGAGAAATTTGAGTAAGGGTTTCACCAGCTTTGACAGTATGAATCAATTATTGTTCCCTCCAATGCAAAGGTTTATTGCTCTACTATATGCATCAGATGTTTTATGTAATTTTAGGAATGCAAGGTTTTTCAGTTTCTGGACAGAATAAGCGGTGACATTGCAGGATTAAGGGGCATAAAGATGAAGGAATTTAAAATTACGTATTTTTTTGATGAGGTACATTATGTACGAAGATTCATTTTTATTGAATCGCAACAAGAGGCAGAAAAATTAGTGAAAAATGAACGTGATCAATATATTTCCTTTACGGATAGTAGGGGGATATACCATGAACTGCACACAAAACATGTACGAGTTATTCAAATAGCTGAGTATCATCGAATTGATAAAAGTGCGAAAGAGAAAGACACATAATCTGTTCAGCATTACACACATTATAGGAAAAGGAGTGTGACAGAATGGACATCGAAAAAATACCACATGAAAAGAAAATGTTCATGAATTTAAATAGTAAGGACAAGCCTGACATGGTTGAATCAGATACGATTAGTCTTTTCGATCTGCATGAGGATATGCAAACTGTAGATGCCATTCCGATAGAGGAACTCAATAAGCGTGTAAAAAGAGAAGGCGACGAATTAATTGAAATGCAGCCAGATGAATTATAGGAGGTTAAAATGATGAATCGTGAAAAAGACATCCAGTTTACATCTGCAGGCACAAATATTAACGAAGTGAAGCAAAAAAATGCAGAGGCAGGATTATCCTATAATGAAGTGAAGGCCCTGCTAGCAAAAAGTGGCGGACGTGGAACATCTATTTATAGTGACACTGACATTGAAGAGGTAAAACAAGATATACACAAGCATCAACATTAAAGTTTTGGGAGGAGCAAGGTATTGAGCGCTCTTCCCTTTTTATTTTACAATGATGAAAAATAAAGGAGTTGTGAAAGCATGTCAACTGGAGAAATGAAATGTCCATTATGCGGAGGCGAAAACCATTGTGGCGTGGCAAAAGGTGAAAAAGAGTGCTGGTGTATGACAGTTAGCATTCCAGAAACCCTGTTAACTACAGTGCAAAGAGAGCCAAATCTATGCATTTGTTCAACATGCATAGCTACATATAAGAAAGAGCAAGTATAGTTTTTTACGATGATAAAGGTTGGTAAAAATTGAGCAATTGGTACAATTGTCTATCGCACAACAACCTAGCAGGCATACATTACTCTGAAAGGAGTGTGTCTAATGGCTAAACCAATTGAACTCAGTAATGTGACAAAGGCATATTTAGAGGAATATCAGCGAATCCTCAAAAAAATGATGCAGGGTATGACCTATGTAACCATTACTTGTAGTATCTCAGAAAATTTTATTAAGCAAATCATCCCTCATCAAGTTGCAGCAATACAAATGTCTGAAAATGTTTTACGTTATACAACGAATATATCTGTGCAAAATCTCGCCTTAGAAATCATTCGCACACATACAGAAATGGTTGAGAGTCTTGAAGCGATACAAAATCGATGTTGTGTCGTACAAAATTCAGAGTATGAATTATACGAGTATATGTGTGCTTACAAAGAAATTACAGAAGCTATGTTCAACGCAATGTGTGCTCCACCAGTCTCTAATAGCATTAATATCAATTATCTTCGGGAAATGATCGTCCATCATCAGGGTGGTATACGACTGGCACAAAATGTGCTTAGATTCTGCATCTGTCAAGAGTTAATTCCAATCCTACGTTGCATGATTCAAACGCTGTGTGAGCAACTAGAAGCCATGGAAAAGCTACTGGATAGCTTACAAAATTGCGATTGCGAGTGCTAGCACTAACGAGAAGTTTATATGGGAAGAAGGCGCTAAATCAATCTGGATTTTAGCGCTTTTTCTGCGTAAAGACAGTGTTTAACTAAGAAAATAAGAAATTGTCAATAAAGTGGACGGAAAAATAATAAAGTGTAAAGAATTAAATGAGAATCTATTTTTGTTATTCTATTGTTGGTAAAATATATATGTTTTATTAGTTGAAGGTAATGAAGAGAAATCTATAATTGGCTTTAAAATATTGGTAATTTTATTTTACTTGAATACAACTAGGAGTGGGAGCTATGTTCAAAAGGAAGAAGATTAATCAAAGTTATGATTATTTTTCGGCTACGAAAAATTCAGACATCGAAACAAATGAACGCTTTAAAGAAAAATTGGATTTCCTTGCTTTATCTAGAATTAGAAGAGAATCTGTTGGGTTTTTACGTAAAATTTATGAGAATAATCGACAGCATATACTCGATAATTTTTATGCTCGTCTACTGGAAATCCCAGAGTTTAATCATGTCATCAATACACATTCGACAGTAGAGCGCTTAAAAGGATTATTTGATACACATTTTATTAGCTTATTTGATGATGAATTAGATTTAGATTATGTCTTTAAGCGTCGTAAAATTGCTTATGTTCATGCAAGAATTGGTGTACTACCGAATTGGATGATATCTGCCTATACACTGATTAATCAATTAATCATTCCACTTATTGTCAAAGAACTATCTCGTGATGAAGAAAAAATGCTGGATGTTTTATTGTCTTACGATAGCTTAGTAACAATTGATCAACAAATTATTTTGGAGACCTATATTGAAATTCAAGCAGGATCTGTAGTAAATGGATTAGGTGAAATAATTACTTATAATACACAGTTAGACACCATTAAGGAACTGATTGAATTTCAGGAGATTCAGCAACAGGAGATTGTTGCAGCAGATCAATTAATGCATGAGTTAGACGAAAGTATTGAAGAAATTGCCACATCAGTGGGTGATATTTCAGAGCAAACAAAGCATGCCTTTAAAAAATTAAATCAGGATTTGGAATCATTACAACAAGTATCATCTATTTTACAGACAACCGATGAAGGCCATAAATCAATGCAGGAAGATATTAGGCGTTTAGTTGAGCGTGTAAATAGTGTAGCGAAATTAATGGAATTAATAAAAAAAATAGCAGATCAAACAAATTTGTTGGCTTTAAATGCATCAATAGAGGCCGCTCGTGCTGGAGAAGCAGGAAAAGGTTTTGCGGTTGTTGCAGAGGAAGTTCGGAAACTTGCTGATGATACAAGTACATCTGTCAAATCTATACATACAGATATACAGGAGCTACTTCATATTACCCATAATATTAGTTCATTGACGACTCAATTTTCCCAAGATTTACATCAAGGTGTTACAGATACCTTATATATATCACAGACGCTAGCTGAGCTAAATAAAAACTTACAGCAGCAGGGGGCGCGCTTTGAGGAAATAGCTACAACGACAAAGGTTCAGGCACAATCTGCTACTACTATTTCTGAACGTAACCATACAATTACAGAGAGCATGCAAAAAAGTAAGGTAATCGTTTTTGATATGGGCTCTGCCATTTATAAGTTAAGTAAAATGATTGATGGATACCGATCCACAACAATTTCTAAAAACTTTATTATTAGCCAAGAGGATATTATTGAATTAGCTATTACCGATCACCTATTGTGGAGATGGAAAATCTACAATTTGCTACTAGGCTTTGAAACGATGACGGAGCAGGATGTAGGGTCTCCAAAAGAATCACGCCTTGGCGAATGGTACTACGGCACAGGAAAGAAACTGTTAGGTGATGAGCGTGTCTACGCAGAGTTAGAACAACCATTTATTCACGTGCATGATATAGCAAAAAAAGCAGTGCGTGAGTACAATGTAAGCAATAAAACGGGCGCTGAAAAATACCTGAAAGAAATTACGGATGAATCGTATGTTGTAATTGAAAAATTAAAAGAGTTAAAGGAAATTTTATTGAGCGAGAAAAAGCAATATATTCATTAAAAAATGGAAAGCAAGCTAGTCTACATACTAGCTTGCTCTTTTATAGATTAATAGGTGGAACACACATAAATGTCACTGTACGCTTTTGGCTATCATAAAGACACCATTCACGGTGATTGATAACAGAGCCTACATTCACACCATATTGTTTGTCTTGTAACGCAATTGGTTGCCCGTAGCGAATACGAATCGGCAGCTTTTTTTGTTGATGATAAAGACCTGATTCGTGACTATGCCCGAAGAAAAATAATGGTTTTTGAAAGTGTGGGAAAGTCGGTTGCCAGCTTACATTCCACCTAAATTGATGTCCGTGCATAAGCGTGGCTCCATCAATCTCTATTGTCTCTGGTAAAGCTTTAAAACGTTCAATGCCAGTGACCTGAGTAATACGTTCTTCTTGATTGCCTCGAATAGAGGGGAAGGTTAGCAGTTTTTCAAATTCACTTTCTACTATGGCCGCCTTTTGCAAAGGTAAGCCAGATATGGTTTGTGCCTTTTTCTTACTTACAGTGCATTCATATAAATCCCCTAACCCAATGATTGTTGCTTCCTCTGCTGTTTGTTGAATATGAGCTAGAACAGCTTTAGTGTCTTCTATATTAGAATGTAAATCTCCTAAAAGTGCATAAAGCATTTAAACCCGGCCTTTCCTAATAATAATCGTACAAGTATCATACACCTAATAGAAATTACTAGAAAAGTAAAATGTCTATGAATATTTCGTTACTTCAGCTACATATTTTGAATGTGTGGAAAAATTGCCAAGAAATACATTGCTTGATAAAATATAATCGTAATTTTCAGAATTTTAAGAAGTTTAATAGTTTCCCATTCTTGTTTATTCAATAATAATAAAATGAAAGTATGGAGGGCTTATAATGACGAAGTTTATGACAGATATTCTGGAAGACTATGCAGGGCAGCAACCAAATGCAATTGCAACATTGTATGATGGAAAGGCAATAAGCTATCATGATTTTTACCAACGTGTAGAAAGATTTGCGACTTACTTGCAGGAACAAGATTTTAAAAAGGATGATGTGATTGCCCTATATACGCTCAATTCAGATTTATTTTTAATCGCATCTTTAGGTGTCCAATTAGCTGGATTTATTGTGATGCCAATTAACACTAAATTAGCTGCTCCTGAGGTTGATTTTATTTTTAATCATTCACAAGCAAGGGGCTTAATTTTTGATGAAAGATTAACAGAGGTATTAGAAGACGTTTCTTATTCATTCCAACATACAATCGGATTTCAAGAAATGAAAAACATAATTGAATATGATAATCGTGCTAGAAAAATTGTGCAATTGGAGGCTGACGATACGGCAGTGGTCATGTATACGTCGGGAACAACAGGTAAACCCAAAGGCGTCATGCTAACGCATCAGAATATCGTGGCTACAGCAGATATTTGGTCTTCTTCTATGAATATGTCTAGCAATGACAAAATGTTTATTTGTACGCCTTTGTTTCATTGTGCAGGTCTTCATGTATTTGCTATGCCTATGTTTTATAGAGGGGGAACAGTGGTCATTGAAGAAGCATTTTCACCAACTAAAACGTTAGCTCAAATTGTAGCTACTGAGGCGACAATTTTCTTTGGTGTTCCATCTATGTATACCATTATATTAAATACTCCTGGATTCAAGGAACATAGCTTTAATCATTTACGTTTACTATGTTACGGTGCTGCCCCGATGCCTTATGAGCTTGTAAAGCAAGTGAAAGAAGCATTTCCAAATGTAAAGGTTCAAAATCTTTATGGTCAAACTGAAAATTCACCTGCAGCTACCTCTTTATTAGATACGGATGCATTGACGAAAATTGGCTCAGTTGGAAAACCATTAGCACAGACAGAGGTTTGTGTAGTTGATAGTGAAGGAAAGACCGTACCAGCTGGAGAGGTGGGCGAAATATGCGTAAGAGGACCACAAGTAATGAAGGGCTATTTACGCAATCCAGAGGAAACAGCAAGAGCGATGAGGGATGGCTGGCTGTACTCAGGCGATTTAGGACGCTTTGATGAGGAAGGCTATTTATATATTGTAGATCGAAAAAAAGATATGATTATTCGTGGTGGAGAAAATATTTATCCCATCGAAATAGAAGAAGTTCTATATCAAATGCCAGAAATTTTAGAAGCAGCAGTGGTTGGATTGCCACATGAAGTATATGGAGAAGTACCAAAAGCATTTGTTGTGTTAAAGGAAGGGAAGTCTCTTGATGAAAATTCGATACTATCCTATTGTCAAACACGACTTGCCAAATACAAAGTACCTTATGAAATTGAATTTTTAATAGAATTGCCACGAAATGCCTCTGGGAAGGTACTAAAGCATACATTACGGCCGAAAGTGACAACAATTTAAGACAGTTCAATTATCCTTTGGCATAATTGCTATCCAGATTTTTGGGGTTCACTGTCTTGTGTAACTCGCTATTAGTACAAAAAATAGTTACTAAATGAAGATAAAATAGGAACGGCTATGAAAGTATCGTATAATAGAGTCTACGACAAATTGAATAATGAGAATGGCGAAGAGGCTGCTCTTCGCCTTAGAATAGGAGCGGAATTTGTCTTGTGGACGGGGTATAAACGCCTTTTACTTATTGGCATTTTGATTATTATGTTACTTTCAGGCTGTCAGCCATTTTCTTGGCAAGATGCTGAACAAAAAAATCAATTAACGGTTTTAACAGTAGAGTTTAATAGCGGGGCACCTATTCCAAATCTTTTCCTTACGGTTACAGATGTACAAACAGGTGATGTAGTGGAAGAAGCGATTGGTTCAGAAGAGGGAGAAGCTATATTTTCGAAGCTAAAGGCAGGGAGAGAATATGCAATTGCGGCAACGACACTTGAAAATAGTACGACAAATAATGGGTATACAACAATCGAGAATTTCACTTACGATACAACAAAGCCCTATTATCGATTGCAAACACACTTTTTAAGAGACGATCAGGAGTTAGATGTCCCTATTGTCATGCAAAACCCCGAGCTGCCACATGGCTGTGAAATTACTTCACTTACAGCCGTATTAAATTATTTTGGAATGAATGTGTCAAAACTCGAAATGACTGACAAGTATTTACCAAAGCAAGAAATACGAACAGTAGGCAATCAACGTTTTGGACCAAATCCCAATGAAGCTTTTGCAGGTAATCCTCGTGATAAAGCTCGTGGTATGTATGTTTTTGCTGCTCCAATTGTCAAAGCGGCTGAGGCAGTTATTACAGATAAACAAGCTGACTTACATGTCAAAAATATGAGTAACGCCTCACAGGATGACATTTTACAGCTTGTGCGTGAAGGTATTCCTGTCGTGACATGGGTAACGCTAGATTTATCAAAGCCTAAACGAAAAGCAGAAAGAGGCTGGATTTATACAGGGGAAACGACTCGACATGATGCTTTTATGAACTTACATGCAGTCGTCTTAACGGGACATTTAGGTGATAAGGTAGTCGTAATGGATCCTTTAAAAGGGTATGTTACTTACAATGTCGATCAATTTTTCAAAAGTTATCAGGAATTAGGCAAACAAGCTGTAGCTGTTCATAAATAAGCTATAAATCATTAGTATGTTACACTAATAAAAAAGTAAAAGTGAGTTGAGTAGAATGGCCATTGAGCACGTTTTTTTACCTGTTTTACTTGGAGATGAAATGAATGCTTATGGCATGGCCCGAGCATTTTACGAAGCCTATGGTGTGAAACCACTTGCACTAAACCATACAAACATGGAAAAAATTCAACAAAGTGATTTATGGACTTTTCGCGAGATACCGCGACTTCATATCGAAGAAAGATTTGTGACCGCCCTAAAAGCCATAGCGGAGGAGTTCCGAGACAAAAAATTACTGCTATTAGCCTGTGATGAATTTTATGTCAAAAGAATCGTAGAACACAAAGAAGAGTTAGCAGAGGATTTTCTAGTTCCCTATGTAGACGCCACACTTGCGCATCAACTTTTAACTCGTGAAAGCATGTATGAGCTATGTGCACAATTTGGTTTTCAATACCCTGCTACACATGTATGCACGGTGAATGATTATGAAGACTACAACATGCCATTTGATTATCCAGTTGTCATTAAGCCCATGAATATGACAAAATATGCTACTTGTATTTTTCCTGGTAAGAAAAAAGTATATATTGCATATGATAAGGACGAAAAGGACAGTATATTACGTGCTATCTATAAAGAATCAGCTTATCGTGATGATCTGATGATTCAACAATATATACCAGGTGAAGACGCTAACATGCGTGTTGTTAATGCATATATAGGACAAGATGGGAAGGCAAAACTTCTTGCCGTAGGAAACCCTATTTTAGAAGAACATTCTCCAGAAGGGATAGGACGTTATGTAGCGATTATGACAACCTATCATCAGGAATTAATGGATAATGTTAAGCTATTCCTTGAAGCGATACAATTCCAAGGCTTTGCCACATTTGATATGAAATATGATGATCGTGATGGTCAATATAAATTGTTGAGTATTGAATTACATAATGAACTTTCCAATTATTATGTGACGGCCAGTGGCTTTAATTTGATGCAGTATGTAGCGAACGATTATGTTCGAGGAAGTAAACAACAACTAACATATGTGAGGAACAAGCATCTTTGGACAATTGTACCGAATGGTGTGCTGTTCAAATATGTTCAAAATGAACAACTAGTAATGGAGGCGAAAAGTTTAATTCGTCAAGGTATGGCTACAGATTCTATTTTTAATTATAAGGATATGAATGCAAAACGTTGGTTGAATGTCACGCTTGATAATTTAAGCTTTTATCGTAGCTATAAGAAATATTTTAATAACAAAGGTCTGTCTAACACATGAAAAAACAAACTTTAGGTATAATTGGTGGCGTTGGTCCACTTGCAACAATGTTTATAGGAGAAATGATTGTAAGACGTACGAAAGCACAAAAAGATCAGGATCATTTACATACCATTATTGATAATGATACAAATATTCCTGACCGTACGGCCTTTATTTTAGATAATACAAAGGATAATCCAGTTCCAGTCATTATTGAGGATGCAAAAAAATTAGCTTCGGTAGGAGCAGACATAATAGCGATCCCATGTAATACGGCGCATACGTTTTATCAAGAAATTGAAGAGGGTTCTCCTATACCTGTCTTGCATATGATTCGCGAAACAGCGAAGCGTGCTGCTGATTTAGGAGCAAAGCGAGTAGGTATTTTAGCAACAACAGGCACGTTAACATCACGGATGTATCAGGAAGCACTTGAGGAGTTTGGTATTACACCAGTTGTTCCAGATAATGAAATGAGATCCTATGTGATGTCGATCATTTATGATTATGTCAAGGCTGGGAAGGATGTTACGCTAGAAGATTGGCAACCGATAGAAGAGGCGATGCTAGCACTAAATTGTGATCGAATTGTATTAGGTTGTACAGAGCTATCTGTTGTAAACAGAGATTTAAAGCTAAGTGACATTTATATTGATTCATTAATCGTTTTAGCTGAATGTGCCATTTTAGCTTGTGGTTATGAATTAGTCGATTAGTTGAATTGAAAAGAATCTGCTTGCTTTTCACGGGTAAGCTACAATTCTTGAAAGAGTTGTGGACAGGCTTACTTTCCGTGTTGAGTGAAGCAGATTTTTTATGAAAGGAAGCAATGTTCTCTTGAAACGATTAGACAATTGCTTACGTACATATAAAGTAGGAACCTACGGAGTGTGTTAAACTAGTGTCAAGTAGATAGAAGGTGGGAAATAACATGTCAGTCATAAATTTATTAAAAGAAGAACTACAAGCAAAATGGAACTTTGAAACACCCATGAAAATTCAAGATGAAATGATACCAGCTATGCTTGAAGGCAAAGATATTGTGGCGGAATCACCAACAGGATCAGGTAAAACGTTAGCATATGTCTTACCATTATTAAATAAAGTGAATGGGGCAAAAAAGCAAACACAAGGACTGATTGTAGCTCCCTCGCAAGAGCTCGCTATGCAAATCGTAGAAGTTATTCGTGAGTGGACAGCTGGAACAGACATCACTGTTCAACAGCTGATTGGTGGTGCCAATTCTGCTCGTCAAATTGAAAAGTTGAAGAAAAAGCCAACGATTGTTGTTGGCACACCTGGGCGTTTAAACGAATTAGCACGAGCAGGAAAATTAAAACTCAAAGAAGTCGAAACAGTTATTTTAGATGAATGTGATCAATTACTAAGTCGGGAATACCGTGTTGTAATCAAATCCTTTATCGAAGGTTCTGCCTATGGCCGACAAGTTGTTGTTGTGTCGGCTACGATTACAGAGGAAATTGAATTAGTGGCAAGTCGTATGATGTTTGAGCCACTGCGTTTTAAAATTAAGCCTGAGGACATGTTAAAGGTCGGTAAAGTTGTCCATTCTTTTGTGAAGGTAGAAGAACGTGATAAAACGGATTTCCTGCGCCGACTTTCCCATACAGAGGGTTTAAGAGCGTTGGCTTTTGTTAATAATATCGATCAATTATTAATGAAGGAAACAAAACTACAATACCGTTCAGCACCGATTGTCACGCTCCATTCTGATATGAAGAAAGAAGAACGTAAAAAAGCGTTAGATGCATTCCGTAAAGGAGATGCACGTATTTTAATTGCAACAGATATTGCAGCTCGTGGTTTAGATATTGCAGGTTTAACACATGTTATTCATGTTGATGTCCCACGAACAATTGAACAGTATTTGCATCGTTCTGGTCGTACTGGGCGTGCTGGAGCTGATGGTGAAGTATTAACCTTATTATCTTATCGTGATGAAAAAACCTATAAAAAATGGACAAGGGAAATTCCGGGCAAGCCTGTGCAAAAAATATGGCATGATGGCGAGCTGATTGAAGGTAATTCTAAAACAATTGGACAGAAGCGAGGGAAATAGTATGACATTTGAAGAGAAATTACAGGCATATGCAGAGCTTGCAGTAAAAGTGGGGGTGAATATCCAACCAGGCCAGTACTTATTAGTCAATACATCTGTGGATGCTTTAGATTTTGCCCGTTTAGTTGTAAAAGAGGCTTACAAGGCTGGGGCAGGCCGTGTTCATGTAAACTTTTCCGATGATGAATTGGATCGTGCTTATTTTGAGCATGCATCCGATGAGGAATTTAATCGCTTCCCTGAATGGGTTGTGAAAATGCGTGATGAACTGATTGAACGTAAAGGAGCTCTATTATGGATTGATGCAGCAGATCCTGATAAGCTAACAGGAATTCCAGCAGACAGACTAGCAACACATCAAAAAGTATCAGGGGCAGCATTGAAAAACTATCGCAATGCAGTCATGAAGGATTTAATTGCTTGGTCCATCGTAGCAGTTCCTTCAGCTAAATGGGCAGCAAAGGTTTTCCCTCAATTAACAGAGGAGCAGCAAGTACCTGCATTATGGGAAGCTATCTTTAAAACGGTTCATATTGGAGAAGGCAATGCAGTTGATAATTGGCGTCAGCATGTAGCTAATTTAGAATCTCGTGCACAGCTTTTAAATAATAAAAAGTATGCAAAGCTTCACTATACAGCACCTGGTACAGATTTAACAATCGCTTTAGCACCACAACATAAATGGCTAACTGGTGGTAGTAAAACACCAGAAGATAATGTCTTTGTGGCCAATATGCCAACAGAAGAAGTTTATACACTGCCAATGAAACAAGGTGTAAACGGTTATGTTAGTAATACGAAGCCATTAGTCTATCAGGGCAATATCATCGATGGCTTTAAATTAACATTTGAAGAGGGCAAAATTATTAAGGCAGAGGCTGAAGTAGGACATGATTTATTGCAAGAGCTTATTCAAGTGGATGAAGGCTCAAGCTACTTAGGTGAAGTAGCACTTGTCCCTCACGAGTCACCAATTTCAGCGTCGGAAATTTTATATTTTAATACGCTGTTTGATGAAAATGCTTCAAACCATTTAGCTATTGGTGAGGCATATCCGACTTGCTTAGAGGGTGGTAGAGACCTAGAAAACGGTCAACTTGAAGCATTGGGTGCCAATATTTCTGTGACACACGAAGACTTCATGATTGGCAGTGGAGAAATGGACATCGATGGTATTTTACCAGATGGTACAGTTGAGCCAATTTTCCGCAAGGGTAGCTGGGCATTTTAAATTTTTAGTCAATAAGAAAAGAGGGAAGCAGATGAAACGATTTTGTAGCTTGATAGGTATGACAATAGTATTCATGACAATTGGGGTTTCATCTGCTTTTGCTCAAACAGAAACCTATGTGGCTATTGGCGATTCCTTAGCAGCAGGTCAAACACCCTACAAAGAAATTGATGTAGGGTATAGTGATTTGATTGCCATGAAATTAAGTTCGATTGATCAATTATCATTTTACACAAAAGAACTTGCTTTTCCTGGCTTTACTACGGCAGATGTATTAGAACGAATACGATCTGAGGAAGCGCAAAATTTATTAGCAAATGCGACGCTTATTACAATTTCAGCAGGGGCTAATGATTTATTACGTCTTGTCCAGGTAAACCCAAATGCAGGGACCTTAGCTTTTTCACAGCTTCAGGCAGATTACGCTTTAAATTTGGCAAGAAAAAATATGCTATCGATTTTGGATGAATTAGAAGAACGTGCGCCTAAAGCAAAAATCTATGTTATAGGGTATTATTTTGCTTATCCAACAGTTCATCCGACGCAAAAAGAAGGAACCAATGCCCAGCTAGTTAGATTAAATACGATTTTACAACAACAAGCAGAGCAAGCTGGCGCAGCTTATATAAATGTCTATGATGCCTTTGGATTGAATGCAACCAACTACTTACCAAATAGTGCTGATGTTCATCCAAATATTGAAGGCTATCGACAAATGGCTAACTCATTTTTACAAGTTTATAGTGGTAGTGATGCTTTAAACATCTCTTCAGCAGAATTGCCAAAGCCAAATCCCAAGTCATTTGAGGAAATCCTAAAGCAACAATCATCAGCAAAGCCTCAGAAGCAAAATGTGACACAACATCAATCTCCTCGTATGACTTACGTAATTCAGGGATTCCCGGGATATAAGGCATTTATCAAATACATCTAAATAACAGGTATCTAAGGCATCTTACTTATAAGATGCTTTTTTCTATGAAAACCAATTTTGGCTAGAACTACTAAACCTTTAGTGTTCACTAGATTGGGAATAGTCATGCTAAAATATAGAGAAGACTAGGAGGTACTAGAATGAAAATATTTCATACAGCAGATTGGCATTTAGGAAAGCTTGTTCAAGGTGTCTATATGACAGAAGATCAACATTATATTCTTCAACAATTTATACAAGCGATTGATGAGGAAAAACCAGATGTAATTATCATCGCAGGTGATTTATATGATCGTTCGATGCCTCCTATTGAGGCAGTTAATTTACTAAATGATGTATTAGCGAAAATAGTATTAGAGAAGAAGATTCCTGTTCTAGCAGTGGCGGGAAATCATGATAGTGCAGGTCGTTTAAATTTTGGTAGCCGTTTAATGAGTGATAGTGGTTTATATATTAAGGGCCAATTTACAAAAAATCATGCACCTATTGTTTTGAATGATCAACATGGGGAAGTACATTTTCACCTAGTGCCCTATGCAGAGCCAGCTGCTATTCGCAACATCTTTGAAGATGAATCAATCCGTTCTCATCAAGACGCCATGCAAAAAATTATTGAGTATATCACGGAAGACATGGACACAAGTAAGCGTCATGTTTTTGTTGGACATGCCTTTGTGACGAAGTATGGTGAGGAGGAAGCAAATACTAGTGATTCCGAGCGACCCCTTTCCATTGGAGGCTCAGATTGTGTGAATGCAGCTTTATTCAAACCTTTTCACTATACGGCGCTTGGGCACTTACATAAGGCACATTTTGTTTTAAACGAAACCATACGCTATGCAGGCTCTATCTTAAAATACTCGTTATCTGAGCATTTACATGAGAAAGGATTTTTAATCATCGAATTAGATGAGCAAGGTAACACCATAGTAAGTAAAAGAAAGCTTGTGCCAAGAAGAGATCTACGAGTAGTAGAAGGTCAATTAGAGGAGTTATTAACGCTCACACCAAGTGAGGATTATGTATTTGTTAGATTGACGGATAAAATATCTGTGACTTCACCGATGGAACGTATTCGTAGTGTATTTCCGCACGCTATGCATGTGGAGCGGAAGGTACTAAGACAAGATATGCCACGTGAACTACAAGTAGTAGAAGCTGAAAAACTAGAAGATATTGATTTATTCCGTTCATTCTTCACCAATATTATTGGCATTCAGCCTGATGAAGATACGGAACGCCTATTCACAGAGATGTTACAGGAGTTATTAGATGAGGAGCGAGAGACTGTAAAATGAAGCCTTTAAAGTTAACAATTACAGCGTTTGGTCCATATAAAGACACGGAAGTAATTGATTTTCAAGAGCTAGGGGAGCATCGATTGTTTGCCATTTCTGGAAAAACTGGTGCTGGTAAAACAACCATTTTCGATGCTATTTGCTATGCTCTTTACGGATCAGGTAGTGGGGAGGACCGGCAGGATACAGCTTTACTAAGAAGCGGCTTTGCACATGATGAAGTTTATACAGCTGTAGAACTCGTCTTTGAAATGCATGAAAAGGTCTATCGAATAGTACGACAGCCAGGACATATTAAAGAAAAAAATAAAACGGTTACTGGAAAGAAAATAGAGCTAGCAGAAGTAAAAGACGGAAAGCTAGATTATAGCATTGTAGAGAAACAGCAAACGCTTGAAGTCGATAAGAAAGTGCAGGAAATCATAGGTCTCACAAAAGATCAATTTAGCCAAATTGTCATGCTACCTCAAGGTGAATTTAGAAAACTATTAACCTCTGATTCAACAAATAAAGAAGTAATTTTACGGAAAATCTTTAAAACAGATCGTTTCGGTGTCATGGCGAAAAAGCTTGATGCCAAGCGTAAAGAAGCAGAAAGTGATCTTGAGCGTGCCAAACAATTAAAAGAACATTTACTTGGCCAAATTGTGGGCGCCTTACCACAACGTTCTTCCGCTTTATTCACATTGATTGCTGATAATACCGAAAATTTACATCAACTGACAGAGGCACTTGATGAGGAGCTTAGCTACTATAAGAAATGTGGAGAAGATGAACAGTCATACTATGAAGAAGCGTATAGCCTTCATCAAAAAGAGCAGGAATATTATCGCTTAGCAAAAACGCTAAATGAGCAATTTGATGAACAAGCTAATCGACAGCAACGGCTGCAAATGCTTTTACAACAGCAGGATTTATACCAAGCAAAGGAGAAGGAGATTGCTTTAGCAGAACAAGCAGAGCGACTGGTGGTCCTCGAACAACAATGCAAGGATTTACGTGCTGAACTGAATGTTAAAGAGATAGCATTTCAACAAGCAAAGGTTAAGCAACAGCAGTCACAAGAAAAGTTGCAAGAAGCGCAAGAAAAATATGAGATAGAGCAGGCTAAAGAATCTGAACGACAGCAAATCTTACAGCAGGAAATGCAGATGTTAGCGCTATTACCGAAATTTGAAGCCTATGAAAACAATATACAGCAGCTGCAAATAGCGGAGCAATATGCTGAAAATGCAAAACGAGCAGTAAATGATAACGTCAAACTTTTGGAAAATGAACAAGAGCAATTACAGCATTTTTCTCAATCATTAGAAGGCTATGAAAAACAGGTTGAACCCTATGAAAGCTATTTAGAACAATTACCGAAACTACGGGAACAGGTTGCTTTAATCAAGCAAGCGGATAAATATAAACATGCCGTTGATTTAGCTAAGCAGGATGTAGTTGCTTCAGAAAGTCTCTATCAAGAAAGTAAAGAGGCTCTTCAACTTTTGCAGCAACGATGGCTGACAAGTCAAGCTAGTATTTTAGCAAAACAACTGAAGGAAGGAGAACCCTGTCCTGTTTGTGGTAGTATGACACATCAGAAAGCACACAATGAGCAACTGGAAGTTATTGAGCTTGCTCAAGTGGAAGCATTAAGAGCGAAGGCATCATCAGACGAGCGTAAGTATTTAGAGAAAGAGGCATTTTTAGCATCAGCGCAGCAACTTCTTCAAGATACATGGCGACAACTCGAGGCTCAACATATTAAACAAGAAGACCAACCACAGATCACCGCTACTTTACATGAAGTGGAACAAGAGATTGCTGCATTAAAAATTATTCAACATCAATTAGCTGATGTGCGATTAAAAATAAAGCATCAGCATGACCGAATAGAGCAGCTACGAAATAAGCATATGAAGCTAGAGCAATATTTAGCAGAGCAGATAAAAGAATGGACAAAATTACAAGCGGTTGTAGACGAACAACTTAAGCAGATGCCCCCTAATTTACCAACTTTACAGCAATTAAAGCAACAACTTAATGAAGTTAGTAAACAGAAAGAAGAGCTTCAAAAAAGTTGGCAAGTGAGTCAAGAAAATTTGCATGCAGCAAAGGAAGCAGCTAGCAATGCAACACTAACTGTAGAAATTGCCAAACAGTCCTTTGAGGAATTACAGCTTAAAATGAATGAAAAGCTTCAGCAATTTTCAGCAGATATGCAAGAAATAGGTTTCGAAAGCTATGAGGCTTATGCAACTGCTAAACGGAGTGCCATACAATTGGATGCACTTCGAAAAGCATGTAGCGACTATGCTTTACAAGTACACACGTTGCAAATTCAGATTACCGAAGGGGCTACATACCTTCAAGGAAAAGAGAAGCAAGATTTAGAGGCGATGGAAGCAAGAGTAGAACAGCATCGAGTTTCCTATGAGGAAGCATTTAAACGTTTACAACAGATCAATGGCTTTATACAAGCATGCCAAGGCTTTAGTAAAAAGGTGGAAGAAATAGCGAAAGAGCTTGATTTACTTGAACAAGAAGCAGGGCGAGTAAAGGAGCTTTATGGATTATTAAATGGACAAAACTCGAAAAAGCTATCCTTTGAGCGTTATATACAAATTAACTACTTAGATCAAATTACAGAAGCTGCCAATATACGTCTGTATCATTTATCAAACGGTCAATTTGAGCTTAGACGTTCAGATAGATTAGAAAAGCATGCGAAGCAAAGTGGCCTTGGTCTTGATGTTTATGATGCTTATACAGATCAATTACGAGATGTCAAAACTTTATCAGGTGGCGAAAAGTTTAATGCTTCGTTGAGCCTTGCATTGGGGATGGCAGATGTGATTCAAAGCTACCAAGGTAATATTCATATTGAAACGATGTTTATTGATGAGGGCTTTGGCTCGCTCGATGAGGAATCACTAAATAAAGCAATCGATACATTAATTGATTTGCAGGATTCTGGTCGTATGATTGGCGTTATTTCGCATGTACCTGAATTGAAATCCGCGATGCCAGCAGTTTTACATGTGGAAAAAACATTAAATGGCCATAGTCAAACCCATTTTGAAGTGAAATAAAACGAAGGCGTATTTCCTCTAAAAGGAATACGCCTTCGTTTTATTTTTTTCGGGTTGTGGTTGTAGGCGTTGTGCCTTTTTTTGCAGCCATTACTTTTTTGACGATAGGAATAACAATAGGTGCTAACTTAACGGCAGTTTTTACAACGTTTGATACTTTCATCCCAAAACAGCTCCTTTTACAATTACTACTACCTGTTTCACTTAAAAATAAAACATTAACGGATAACACGAACAGCCTGAATTATATTCCAAATCACAATACCTAGTGAGACGAGAGCATAGATGGCGAATGAAGCAAACCAAATAATCATCACTGTATTATTACTGGAGGTTGGATCTAAACTAAATGTGGAAAAAACAAAGACAATAAAGAACAGGATGCCAAAAACAAAAGGAACTAAATGAGAGACAAGTGCACGAATCGAATGTTTTTTTACATCACTATCTTTTGTCACGAAATATACAATTAATGGAACGATAAAAGGGGCGAAGAAAATACTAAGATAACTAAAGGCAGCTAAAATTTTTTGATTCTCCATAGTTGTACCTCCTTTTTAAATATTTACGCATGAAAAACAGCAAAGTTTCAAAAAAATGATGTATGGAAGGTTGTAATCCTTCAATCCTTTGCGTACAATGAGAGTGTTCAAATAAATTCAGATGTAACGACCACAAGGGGAGCTGATGATGTCAGCTGAGACTGGGCACGTAATGCCTTGACTCTTCGAACCTGTAAGTTAACGCTTGCGTAGGGATGTGGATAGAAACCGACACTTGTACGATGTGAGGCTCTGTCCTGACATCGTTTTTTCGTCCGTAAAGGAAAAAAGGTGTCAGAAAGAGACATATCAGCGCTTTTCTATTCCTGCTCTTGTATCCTACATCGGAACAAAGGAGAGAATATGTATGGACAAAAAAAGACTATTAATGCTAGTGGAGATTGCGATTTTTGCAGCGATAGGTCTCGTACTGGATCAGGTTTCCTTTAAAGTATGGGCACAAGGCGGCTCAGTTAGTCTTGTTATGGTACCGATTATGTTAATAGCATTTCGCTGGGGCTTAGTAGCTGGTCTTACTACGGGACTACTTGTGGGTGTTATGCAAACAATGTTTGGTTCTTATATCGTCCACTGGCTACAAGGGTTACTGGATTATGGCGTTGCTTTTACTGTTGTAGGATTAGCGGCGGTTGTACGTGGACCAGTGTTAGACGCTGCTAAACATATGAACAAAACAAAAATGGCACTTTATATAATCATAGGTACCGTTTTCGCAGGCTTCTTACGATACACAGCTCATACAATTGCTGGTGCTGTATTTTTTGCCGAATATGCGGGTGACCAAAATGCATGGATCTATTCCATCATCTACAATGGTACATATATGCTACCAGCAACCATTTTAACGGCTATCGTTGGTGTTCTTTTATTCACAGCCGCTCCCCAATTAATGCAAAGAAAAGCTTAATGCTAGTCCCTTCACAGGAGTGGAGGGACTTTTTTGTCGTGAATAACTCTTTTAGCACTTTGCAAAGTAGGAAAGCATACAATATTTAAAGCGTTTATCGTTATACGCATAAAAAGTTATGTTATATTAAAGAATAGATATTAGATGAAAGGGACGTTATACATGATTGTAAAAACGCAAGAAGAGATTGAAGCTTTTAAAAAAATAGGACGCATTTGTGCTGAAATTCGCGAAGCAATGAAAGCTGCCACAAAACCAGGTGTTACAACACTTGAGCTTGATGAAATTGCTGGTCGCATGTTTGCAGAGGCTGGCGCTATTTCAGGACCAAAGGGAGAATATGATTTTCCAGGGTATACATGTATTAGCGTCAATGAAGAAGTAGCACATGGTATTCCAGGAAAGCGTGTTATTCAAGAGGGAGATATCGTAAATATTGATGTTTCAGGCTCTTTAAATGGCTATTTTGCTGACACAGGTATTTCATTTGTTGTGGGTGATGGCTATGAGGACAAAGAAAAGCTTTGCCGTGTTGCTAAAAGTGCCTTTGATCGAGCAATGACAAAGGTAAAGGCTGGATCTAAATTAAATCAAATTGGTAAAGCTGTTGAACGCGAGGCAAATGCTAATGGGTTAACTGTTATTATGAATTTAACAGGTCATGGCTTAGGTCAATCTTTACATGATGAACCAAACCATATTTTAAATTATTACGATGCATGGGATACTACTATTATGAAAGAAGGTATGGTCCTTGCGGTTGAGCCATTTATCTCAGCAAATGCAGAACATATCGTAGAAGCAGGTGATGGCTGGACATTCGTGACGCCTGATAAATCACTTGTAGCACAAATCGAACATTCAGTCATTGTAACAAAAGATAAACCAATTATCTTAACGTCATTAGACGAAGAATAGGATGTAATGAAAAAATCCTGCTAACCAATTTATTTTTGGTAGGCAGGATTTTTTTTAATAAATAAAATGCCAACAAAGAGAACACCGCATAAAAATAAAGCAGCTGTAGTGACAAGTAGCTCATCAAAACCATTATGTATGGCGATTCCAATATAAGCCCAAATAAAAACACTTGGATACATAACATCAAAGTGATGGAAACGGATATGTAGCGCAATGGCTCCTCCTAAAGTAAGTAAAATCACTGCCCAAAGAGGCGTACTAAGACCAAAGCCGTTCCAACCATAAGCCGTTAACGTAAAGCTTGTATTTGTGATAAAAATAAATGTCATCCATGCTAAATAAATAGAGAAAGGAATACGACCAAACAAGGATTTGTCATGAAGAGGGTACGTATTATACAACATAAACAAATACAAGACTAAGAGTAATGTAATGCCAAGAGAAACAATAAATAACTCATGGTGCCAGACATATATCGTCAATGCTTGTAATATATTTATGCAACTAAAAAGCGCAGACTGTTTCAAAGTTGTCTTTTTCATGTTCATAACTAACCAATAACCGAGTAAAAAATAAATGATAATCCAAATTACATGACTTACACTAACTGGTGCAAATACAACAGAAAAACGATTAGCGATTTCTAGCGAAGATTGACCGTTGATGTTCACGAAAAAGGATGAAAAGGTTAGGATGATTGAGACAAGATAAGAGATTGTCATCAAGATAAACCGAGGCATGTTTTCCTCTCCCTTCGTGTTAGATTGTATAGGGAAAAGACAAATAAGTATAGTACTGTCACTTTTTTTATTATAACGGAAATTTCCAACAATGTATCGTGTTGTTTTTCTATTAATACCTACAATTTACCATGTCTAATAGGCATCCATATATTTCTTTAGTACAATAAGAATAGCCAAATAAAAGGAGTGAAGTTTCATGACACAAAATTTGAAAAATCTAGATCTAACTGTTGAACTAGACAAAAAGATGTATAAAAAGAAATTAAAAGTACTCCAATATGAAATGTTGAACGCACAACAATTTTTATTAAAAAACAAGATTGGCTTGATCTTGGTATTTGAAGGAATGGATGCAGCTGGTAAAGGTGGCGCTATTAAACGATTAATCGAACGTGTCGATCCCCGCGGTTATGTTGTACATCCTATTTCTGCTCCTCAAGCTCATGAATTACGCTACAATTATTTACAACGATTTTGGAGAAAATTGCCTCAACATGGGCAAATCGCTATTTTTGATCGCTCGTGGTATGGCCGCGTACTAGTAGAACGCATCGAAGGATTCGCAACAAAGGATGAATGGTCTCGTGCTTATGAAGAAATTAATAATTTCGAGAAGATTTTAACTGCAGGAGATTACATAATTATTAAGTTCTGGCTTCATGTTTCAGATGAGGAGCAATTAAAACGCTTTAAAGAACGTGAACAAAACCCTTATAAATCTTGGAAGTTAACAGCCGAGGATTGGCGCAATCGAGATAAAACACCTCAGTATATTGAAGCAGCAAATGCGATGTTTGAAAAGACAGATAAAAAAGATGCACCATGGGTCTTAGTCGCTGGAGATGACAAAAAGTATGCACGTGTTCAGGTGCTACAGGAAACTATTGCACACATTGAACGAGAGGCTCAAAGACGTGGTCTTCATTTAACAAATGTATTAGACAATACTCAACTAGAGGATGCTGATTCCTCCAGCTTAGAAATAGTAAACGTGAAAAAGAAAGAACAAAAAACTAAATAATTGAATTGTGCTGCTATGACAATAAGACATAAGCTGTTTTGGTTGTAGCAGCCTGTTTTTTTACATACAATGAAATATAAATAGGGTTTGCAATTATGGCTTGTAGCCAATGAAACAAAGAGAAACGTATTGATTTTTATTGGAAGGCTAGTGTGGAGAAATGGTGCTTAAAATTTGGAATCTATTAAGAAAAAAGGGTGGGAATGTGGTAACAATAAAGGGGGAAAAATGCTACATCCGCACATTCCAAGAAAAAGATGCACGAAGTTTAACGGGTCTCGTAAGCCGTAATAAATACTTTTGGTCTATATACGAGCCACTGCAAAGACCTGAATACTATACAGTCGATGCTCAATACAAAAAAATTCAAGAAAGTCTCTATTTAATGGAGTCTAAGCGTGAATTTACTTTTGGTATTTTTGAGCATAGTACAAATAATCTAATAGGGCATATTGCACTTTATGCTGTCAAACGCTTACCGTACTCGAGTGCATTTGTTGGCTATGCGATGGATGAGATTTATGTTGGAAAGGGCATTGTCACAGAAGCTGTGAATATGGTGGTCCGATTTGCATTTGAACAAATTGGTCTACATCGTGTAGAGGCCTACGTATCGACACAAAATAATGCCTCCATGCGTGTATTAGAGAAGGCTGGATTTCAGCAGGAGGGTCTGCTAAGAAAGCTACTGTATATCAATGGTCATTGGGTAGATCACTATATGTATGCACGTTTAGAGGATGAATAGAAAAATAAGTGCCTATCTTCTACATAGAGAGGATAGGCACTTGCTCTTTTATGAATGTATGAAGAAATAATTTTATTGTTTATTTCCATCTTCAATTAAATCTAGATGACCTGTATTTGGATCAATTATTAAACCATGAACAGGTACGTCTTTTACCATTAATGGATGATTACGAATTGTATCGACACTTTTCTTAACACTTGTTGCTACATCACCGAAACCTCGTAAAAACTCTTTCAAATCAAAACCAGAATATTCCAACATTTTGATTGTTTCTGGATCGATGCCTCGTTGTACCATTTCGCTAAGCATGGCGTCAGGATCAACCGCACTCATACCACAGTCATAATGTCCAACAACATACACTTCATCAGCTTGTAGGCCGTAGACAGCAACTAATAAACTACGCATAACTGCACCGAAAGGATGGCTCACTAACGCACCAGCACTTTTCACTATTTTTACATCGCCATTACGCAAATTCATCGCTTTTGGTAAAAGCTCTACAAGACGAGTATCCATACAAGATAAAACAACAATACGTTTATCAGGATATTTCGTAGTGATGAATGGCTCATATTTTTTTTCTTGTACAAACTCTTTGTTAAATTCTAGAATATCTTGTAACATTGTCATGAATATTGCTCCCTTCCTTACAAAAAATATTGTAGAGCAAAATTTTCAATATGCAAACAATAAAGACTTTATTCAGATAATTTTTACAATAAAGGAGCAGTTTCATACGCTTTAGTAGATGAAATAACTTGTAAGCTATAAAAAAACAGCTACCTATAAATAGTAGCTGTTTTTTACACATTAAAATTTTTCGTTTGGCTTTGGATCTACAGTTACTGAAGACTTGCTATCTAAACCAACTTGTAGGTAGTGGATGAAGAATCCCGTTGAAATTAATAAAACTGCTGAAAAGCCAAGAACAGTTGTAATGAACATTATTAGAGCTCCTCTCTACTTAAATGATCTACTAAAATTCCCTAAAACAATTATACAATAGGTTACTAGGAAAATCTAAGGATAATTTATGACAACCTTAACATACTTAGCCTAGAATACTATTAGTAGGAATGGATTATTTAGAATGCCCAATTTCCATCACGGAATATTGGGTCTATTTGATCATCATGTGTTATTCCATCTATATTCATTTTGGTAGAGCCAATCATAAAGTCTACATGTGTCAAGCTTTGATTGAGACCATGCGCGCTTAGTTCCTCAGAAGTCATTTCTTTGCCGCCCTCAATGCAAAAAGCATATGCACTACCAATGGCAAAATGATTGGATGCATTTTCATCAAACAATGTATTGTAAAATAATAGGTCGGATTGTGAAATAGGTGATTGATGTGGTACTAATGCTATTTCACCAAGGTAATGAGAACCTTCATCTGTTTCAATAAGAGAAGCTAAAATTTCTTGGCCTTGCTCCGCCTTGACGTCAATGATTCGACCATCTTTAAATGTTAGTGTGAAATTATCTATAATATTGCCACCATAGCTTAAAGGCTTAGTGCTTGATACATAACCATTAACACCTGTTTTTAACGGTGCTGTAAAAATTTCTTCAGTTGGCATATTGGCCATAAATGTTTGGCCTTGAGTATTTATACTACTACCCCCTGTCCACACATGGTGTGGAGGCAGCTCAATTGTTAGATCTGTGCCTGGTGCAGTATAATGCAGTGATTTAAATTGCTTTGTATTTAAATAATCAGCTTTGCTATGTAATTCCTGATCATGTGTATGCCAAGCTTCAACAGGATTTTCAACGTCTATACGTGTGGCTGCAAAGATAGCTTCCCATAATGCATCCATTTGCTGTTCTTCTGGAAGGTGAGGAAAGACCTTTGCTGCCCAAGCTTTAGATGGAGCAGCAATGACAGACCAGCTAAACTTATCTGCTTGTAACCATTGATAATAGTTGGCAAGTGCTTGGCCAGATGCTTTTTGAAATGCCATGATTCTATCGCGCTCAATACCTTTTAATAAATCGGGATTTTGTGAGCTAATGCTTAAGAAAGCAGCACCATGTTCAGCTAACCATTCACGTTCCTGCACTTTCCAAGGTGGGAAGAAATCAAATGAGTCTTTTGGTGCCCCTTCATAGCGAGCACGTACAAGTTCATCATCGGATATATCGACAAAAACTTGTTTAGCACCATTTTTATAGGCAATTTTAGTAATTATTTGTGCGAGTTTTAGGTTATCAGTCGAACAGCTTATATAAAGATACTGATCTTTTTGGATATTTACTCCTACTTTCACCGCTAACTCGGCATATTTTAGTAATTTTGTGTCAAACGATAATAACAAAATCATATCCCCTTTCAATTTAAGACAGTTAAGTGTAATATTCTTAATTCAATATAATCAAAAATGGTCGAAATGTGAATAAAAAGCATTAATTACATCGAAAAATATATGAAATACATTTATACTAGGAATATATATATTTAAAATATGGAAAAAAAGACGAAATAACATTAGATAGTAGATTTGGAGGTTCTAGAATGGATAAGTCGTCGATTATAGGGTTAATACTTGCTTTAGTAGCACTATTAACAGGGATGGTAATGAAGGGTGTAAGTTTATCTGCATTTTATAACCCAGCAGCTATCCTAATTATCATTTTTGGTACTATTTCCGCAGTAACAATTGCCTTTCCTATGCAGGAGTTAAAGCGTGTGCCGAAGCTATTTAAGATTCTTTTTAAAGAAACAAAATTAGCAAATGATATAGAGATTATTAAAATGTTTTCACAATGGGCTGACTTAGCTCGTCGCGAAGGGCTATTAGCACTTGAAAGTAAGGCCTCAGAGATTGAAGATCCATTTTTGAAAAATGGCCTTACATTAGCAATTGATGGTCAAAATGCTGATTACATACGTGATGTCTTAACAGAAGAAGTAGAAGCGATGGAAGAGCGACATACTAGTGGAGCAGCTATTTTTACACAAGCAGGTACATATGCACCTACTTTAGGGGTTCTTGGTGCAGTAGTAGGGTTAATCGCCGCATTGGCTGATATGAATGATATCGAAAAGCTAGGACATGCTATCTCAGCTGCCTTCATGGCTACATTACTCGGTATCTTTACAGGGTATGTTTTATGGCATCCATTTGCGAACAAGCTAAAACGTAAATCTGCTTTAGAGGTAAAACAAAAGAGAATGATGATTGAGGGTATCCTTTCAGTATTAGAAGGGGAGGCTCCACGTGTAATTGAACAGAAACTATCATCATACTTAACGATGGAAGAACGTCGTCAAATTTCTGGTGAAAGCGGGGCGGGTGGCCTTGGCAAAGAAAGCTAAGAAGAAAAAGCATGATGAACATATTGATGAATCTTGGTTAGTGCCATACGCAGATATTTTAACTTTGCTGCTAGCCGTGTTCATTATTTTGTTTGCCTCAAGTTCAGTCGATCAAGAAAAGCTAGAAAGAATGTCGGCAGTTTTTAGTCAAGTCTTTGATGGTGGAACTAGTTTTCTAGAGCAACCTGCACCAGTCCCTACTCCGAATGCGGATAGCGACCAAACGCCACAGCAAAACTCTGCCTATTTAAAGGATCAACAGGAGTTAGCTGAAATAAAAGATAGTGTGGATAATTTTATTGCAGTCAATGAAATGGAAGATCAGTTTGCCACAGAAATGACGGATGAGGGATTACTAGTGACAATCCGCGATAGTATTTTATTTGACCCAGGGCAGGCAAAAGTTAAACCTGAGTATGTCCCTATTGCCAAAGAGCTATCAACTATGCTGGTATCTGATCCAGCTCGAAATATTGTCATCACAGGTCATACAGATAATGTACCAGCAGGTCCGAATTTCTCATCAAACTTTGAACTATCTGTTTTGCGTGCAACGAATTTTTTAAATCTTCTTATTGAAAGTAATGACCAGTTAGATCCTACGCGCTTTAGTGCAAAAGGAAACGGTGAGTATCGTGCAATTGCACCAAATGACACAGCCGAAGGACGCGCAAAGAATCGTCGTGTAGAAGTTTTAATTCAACCATTAGTTACAGAGGATGGTTCAGAAACAAAGAGTACACCGTAATAAAAGAGCTATTAGCAGCAGACAAATGTCTTGAGCTAATAGCTTTTTGTTTTACCTATTTACGTAAAGATCCTAATTCAGCAACAATCGCTTGCATTTCGCTTGGACTAAAAGTTTCTCTCTTCATAACCATTTCATATAGATACACTAAATCTTCATAATTTGCTTCATCGAAGTTTTCTGATTTCATTGCATCGACATTCACCATACGAAGCTTGTCCTTCATTTGATCAACCATATACATAACGTTTTCTTTAGATGGAACTGATAAATCCATTTTTTACCCTACCTTTCGTCATCCTCGCACATATCATTTCATTGAATAAAAAAAATGTCAACTCCGTATTTGGGCATTGCTTTAAAAATAGACTGTTATTGGGTAGAATAAGTGCAGAAGACTGTTTATTTATGAAATAATAGGGAATATGCAACTATACAAGCAGGGGGTTTTAATATGGGTCAAAGTAAATTATTAGCATCTATTGTAGCAGGAGCAGCAGTAGGAGCAGCATTAAGTATGTTAGATCGTGCTACACGAGAAAAAACAATTGCCTCAACAAAAAAGATGAAGGAAGCCATCTCATACTATGCAGCAAATCGAGAAGAATTGCAGGTTTTGGTAGAGGAAAAAGTACTCGCGGCAAAGGTGCTTTGTGAAAGTGTGTCAGATAATGTCAACACAATTGCTGAAAAGGTAGATGAATTTAAGGATTTACCTTCCACGATACAGGGAATGATTGAAGATACGAAATCAGCCTTTACTTTACCTCATAAGGAGTAAAGGTCGTTTTAGGAGGAATTGTATGGAAAAGAATAAAGCAACATTGCATAACGCTTTTGGGTTTGTAAAATCGTTTGTTTCTCCAGAGGAGGGAGCGATTGATATTATGACATCCAAAGGCTTTATCCAAGATTTAATAGGTCGGCTCAAGCGAGTTGAAATATCTGCGCTTGCTGCACAATTGGCTTATTTCTTTTTACTATCGTTCTTCCCCTTACTTATTTTCTTGGTGACACTATTACCATATCTTAACTTAGAAACAACTCAGGTCTATTCATTTTTAGTGAATATCTTACCTGATGAAGTGTATAAGCTGATTGAAAATACACTGAATGAGATTTTAACAAATCGCAACAGTAGTTTACTGTCCATTGGGGTTTTAGGTACTATTTGGTCTGCATCTAAAGGCATTAATGCATTACTTCGTGCTTTAAATAAAGCCTACGATACAGAAGGGAGAGCAGGCATATTAGATAGGGGTTTATCACTTGTTTTTACAATCGCTCTCGTTATTGTTATTGCCGTTGCGCTCTTATTACCGGTCTTTGGTCAGCAAATTGGACATTTCCTATTCTCAATCGTCGGAATAGAGGAGCAATTTGAATCAGTTTGGCATAGATTAAGATGGTCAATCCCGCCATTATTGATTTTCATCGTATTAATGGGCATCTACTGGTTTGTGCCAAATACAAGTCCTCGTTTGAAAATAATGGGCGTATGGCCAGGAGCGTTATTTGCCACGCTTGCTTGGTTAGCAGTCACATACGGTTTCTCTTTTTATATTAATAATTTTGCAAATTATTCTGCTACATACGGTAGTATTGGTGGCGTCATTATTTTAATGCTCTGGTTATATTTTACGGGAATCATTTTAATCTTTGGTGGCGTATTAAATGCTACAATGCAGAAAAGAGCACTTCAAAAGGAAATTCGTCGATAAGGAAATGATCATTCATTAACAATAGCCTCGCTAAACTCATAAAGAGTAGCGAGGCTATTTTACTTGATTTTACCTGATTAAATGCATCAATTATTCAATGAAAGCCACAGCGCATGTCACAGGAAGAGTAGCTTCAAGCAAGCTGGACTCAATTATGCTGAGGCTTACTTGATGTTAAACATTTTTATTGAGCATACGTAAACCATTTAGAATAACTAGAATTGTACTACCTTCATGCCCGATTACGCCTAATGGCAAGTCGACAACTTGTAAAAAGTTAGAGGCGATTAATAAGATAATAACCCCGATAGAAAAGAAAATATTTTGTTTCACAATACGTTGCATTTTACGTGATAAACGAACAGCATAGGCGATTTTTGATAAGTCATTTTTCATTAGCACGACATCCGCTGTTTCAAGCGCCACGTCTGTGCCTTCACCCATAGCGATGCCAGTAGTTGCGGTAGCCAATGCAGGGGCATCATTAATACCGTCGCCGACCATGCCAACAAATTGATGCTGTGTAAGTAGGCGTTTCATTTCAGTTACCTTCGTTTCTGGCAGACATTCTGCGACGTATTCAGTAACGCCAGCCTCCTTCGCGATAACTTTCGCTGTTTTTTCGTTGTCACCTGTAAGCATCACCACTTGAATACCAAGCTCTTTTAATAATGTAACAGCTTTCTTAGCTTCAGAGCGCACAGTATCTTTTAATGCTGTTAATGCAACAATACCATGTTGATCGCGAATGAAAATAACTGTTTTTCCCTCTGCTGCAAGTTTAGTTACAGCACTATTTGCAAAACTGTTAGCAAGTTGTACATCAACAAACTCTGGTTTGCCTACTTGATACTCCTTGTTTTGAATCGTTCCTTTAATACCCCAGCCAGGAATATCTTCAATTGTTGCTTGTGGCAGTATGTCGATTCCTTCAGCCTTAGCATAGGAGGTAATCGCTTGGGCAAGGGGATGATTGGATTGAGATTCAATTCCTGCAAGAATTGCTAGAGCCGTCTCACGTTCTACTCCATCACGGACAATAAAATCTGTAACAACTGGTTTTCCTTGCGTTAAAGTACCTGTTTTATCGACCGCCAATGCACGTAACACACTAAGATGCTCTAAATGTAAACCACCTTTAAATAGCACACCATTTTTTGCACCATTTGATATAGTAGCGAGTGTTGCAGGCATAATGGAGGCAACGAGTGCACAAGGTGAAGCAACCACTAATAACACCATTGCTCGGTAAAAGGTTGTTGTCCAGTCCCAGCCGAGTAAGAAGTGGGGAAGAACCATCATAATGGCAACACCAAGTAAAACAAATTTTACATAAGTCCCTTCAAACTTTTCGATGAATTGTTGAGAGGGAGATTTTTCACTTTGGGCACTTTGAACGAGCTGTATAATTTTTTGGAAAAGGGTCTCTGAATTCGCCTTTGTCATTTCCATAGTAATAGCACCATTTAAGTTGACTGTGCCTGCAAAAACTTCGTCTCCTTCGCTTTTTGAGATTGGCAGTGGCTCACCGCTAATAGCTGACTCATCAATAGAAGATTGGCCTTTAAAAATAATGCCGTCTGCTGGAATTCGTTCGCCAGGTTTAATCAATAAATGATCCCCGATTTGTAATGTGGAAACTGATACTTTCATAGGCTCAAATCCGCCACGCACTAACCAAGCTTCTTCTGGCTGTAAATTCATAAGTGCAGATATTTCCCGATGACTTTTATTCATCGCATAAGTTTCAAGTGCACCACTTACTGCAAAAATAAATATTAGGATGGCCCCCTCTGTCCAATAGCCAATTGCAGCTGAGCCAATTGCAGCTAATACCATCAACAGCTCAACATTTAGCTTTCGCTCTTCTATGGTTTCTTCAATGCCTTCTTTTGCTTTCGCGAAACCACCTACACAAAAGGCAATTAAATATAGTAGAACGGAAGCTGTTGTTTGTCCACTTGTGTCTAAACGCCATGCTAGTAAGATGAAAATTCCAGCCATTAATGCAGCAATTAATTCTGCATGTTCTTTTATTTTCTCAATTATGTTTATGTTTTCTCGATTAGAGTATTCCATCTTTATCCCTCCTGATAATGAAAATCAATATCAAAACCTTTATAAATTAGCGTTGTTTGAGCTATTCAATTGAAAATGGATTTCAATTACCTTCTCTTTTGTTTAGAATTATTATAACAAAGGAATTTATAAAAATAAAGTAGGAAGTTTGATGGAGATTTTTAAACAATTTGCGAAAGGATTGAAAAAGGCACAGTCTATTCACTAGGAATATTCTGTGCCTTACAAAATTGTGCAATAAAATGAGTTACTACTGCTATCTATTATTTAATTAGAAGACTCTTTCTGCATGCAGAGCAAGTTTTTCTAATGATGATTTATCCACATCTGCATGTAGTGAGTTACCATGTGAATCCATTGTTACAACTGCTGTAAATTTTTCAACATTTAAGTGCCACATGGCTTCAGGAATACCGAATTCCATTAAATCAACACCATCAACGCCTTTAATACAGTCCGCATAGTATTGTGCTGCTCCACCAATTGCATTCAAGTAAACGCCACCATGCTCATTAAGCGCTTTTAATGTTTTTGGTCCCATTCCACCTTTACCAATAACAGCACGGATACCGAATTTTTTCATGATATCGCCTTGATAAGGCTCCTCACGAATTGAAGTAGTTGGGCCAGCAGCTTTCACTGTCCAATTGCCTTCTTCATCCTTAGCCATTACAGGTCCGCAGTGATAAATAACTTGTCCATTTAAATCAACTGGTGCATCGTGGCTCATTAAATGGTGGTGGATTGCGTCACGGCCAGTATACATACGACCAGTAATAGAAACGACATCTCCAACTTTTAATGAACGAATTTGTTCTTCAGTAATTGGCGCAGTAAGTTCTACTACATCTGTAGTTGTATCTTCTGTTGTAGCAGCTACTTCATTCTCTTTGAAGGTAATTTTTTCACCCTCTTGATAGTGCCAATTCAAAATTTCGCCAGTTTGAGGATCGATGTCCACAGCCATACGACGGTAAGCCCAACAATTATATGCTACTGATACATAGAAAGAGGCAGGTATACGGTGCATTACGCCAATTTTACAGCCTAATAATGTTGCTTCACCACCGAAGCCCATTGTACCGATACCAAATGTGTTAGCCGTTTTAACAACATACTCTTCTAACTTAGCAAGATCTGCATTTGGATTTGTATCTTCAACATGGCGGAATAATTGCTCTTTTGCTAAATCATAGCCCGAAGAACGGTCTCCACCAATACCTACACCAATGAAACCAGCAGAACACCCTTGACCTTGTGCTTGGTATACAGAGTGTAAAATACATTTACGAATACCATCTAAGTCACGCCCTGCACGACCAAGACCTTCTAGTTCACATGGTAGACTGTATTGAATGTTTTTATTTTCACAGCCGCCACCTTTGAGAATTAACTTAATTGTAATGTAATCTTTTTCCCATTGCTCAAATTTCATTACTGGCAAACCATCACCAAGATTATTACCACTGTTTGCACCAGATAATGAATCCACCGCATTAGGACGTAATTTAGCATCTGCAGTTGTATCGTTGATTGCTTTTTTGATTGCAGCTTTAATTTCTAATTGGTTTACGCCAACAGGAGTATAAATTTTGAAAGTTGGTAGCCCTGTATCCTGACAAATTGGTGACACGTTATCTTCTGCCATAATAATATTATTTGCAATTGTGTCTAAGCTCATTGCTGCACGAGTACCAGCATTCTCAGCTTCTTTTGCTTTTTTAATAGCACGACGTACATCCTTAGGTAAATTCGTAGATGTTTCAGTAATTAAATCGTAAAGACTTTTCTCCAAATTTTGTAGATTCATTGGTATTGCCCCCCATAGAAAAATTGATTATTTCCACGTTACATTATACTCTTTTCAACTAATGAAAAAAAGGGTCCTTATCTGAGACCGCTAAATTAAAACATATTTTAATAATATAGAAGGAGAGTATTGATTTTATAGAACGTTTGTTCTAAAATAGAATAAATCCAATATTAGGAGGAACTTGCATGACTGCTAAAACTTTACTTGAATTACCCGAAGCATTCGAGCAATATAGACCATTAATAGAAGGGACAATGAAGCCTGTTGTATTGGTTAATACGGAAATAAGTAAAACAACTTTATTTCAAAGTAAGTTTGCAGGAGATCCTTATTTCCCATTGGGAATGGACTATCCAAAAAACATGAAGGGACAACCGTTAAAGCTATTAGCTCAAATTAACTTTGCAGAGGTTCCTATGCATTTACCCAATTTCCCAGAAGAGGGAATATTGCAGTTTTATATTGATGGTTATGACGATGTTTTAGGAATGGATTTTGATAATGGACAAAATCAAGAAGGCTTTCGTGTAATATTTCATGAACAAGTTATACAAGATGAAGCACAGCTTATTCAAGATTTTTCTTTTATAGAAATAGATGATGAAGAATTATATTTTCCTGTCGAGCGTGAAATGGCATTATCCTTTACTACAGGCGTTGAGCCGATGTCGATTGATGATTTTAGAAGCAATGAAAAGTATGCTAGCATCTTAACAGCTTTGGAGGATGACGAAGCATTAGAAGACAGCTTCTACGATGCTATGACTGGTGATGGTCATAAAATTGGAGGGTATCCATTCTTTACGCAAGAGGATCCTCGAGCATATGGAGATTATAAAGATTCAATCATTTTGCTGTTACAGATTGATAGTGTCGGCGACAATATTCTTTGGGGCGATTGTGGCGTTGGCAATTTCTTTATCACAGAGGAAGAGTTAATGAATAAAGATTTTAGCAAGGTACTTTATAATTGGGATTGCCATTAAAAAACAAGCGAGCACACGATGCTCGCTTGTTTTTTATTCATTATTGTTCACGAGCATGAAATTGCTCCATTTTGTCCTCTAAATCATCCATCATTTGGATTAAGCGATCAATATCTTCTAACTCAGCTGTTTCAGGATCAAGGGCATCTAATACTTCTAAAAACATCTCCAGACGCTCTTTTAAATAGGTTACTTGTTGCTCTTTATCAGTGATTGGCTTTGACATTCGTACACCTCATTTCATCCCTTTCATCGTAGCTGATTTGAGCTTAAATTTCAATGTTTAGGGAAACACCTAGGACTAAGAGATTAATTTTAAAAAAACAATAAACAGAATATTTACAATATTGAGGGTGTATGTTAAAGTTGTTTTAAGATAAAGTAAAGGAGCTGATTGGAAAAAGTCATCTGCAACGCTAACTCGAAAAGGAGGGAGTTTAAACAAGTAATCGGTAATATTCAAAAGCCGAAAATCGTGTTTATACAATTAAATGAGGATAAGTATTAGTTAAGCCTTAGCGTAAAATCACATGTGGTGAGCGCTAAGGCTTTTTGGTATGCTGTTCTTTGGAAGAATGACTAGATAGTGGAGGGAAAAATGACGTACTTCTCAGATTACAGCAAAAAAAGATTTACCATTTTAGTAGTAATTGTATCCATATCAGGCTTTTCACAAGGGATGCTATTACCGCTTATTTCAATAATATTTGAACGTGATGGGGTATCCTCTGCATTGAATGGCTTGAATGCAACAGGCTTATACATAGGAACATTACTGATTTCACCATTTATCGAGCAGCCCTTACGCAGGTGGGGCTATAGACCGATTATTTTAATTGGTGGAGCACTAGTTTTTGCGTCTTTACTTGCATTTCCTCTATGGAAAAGTGTGACCTTTTGGTTTGTCCTTCGTTTATTAATTGGCGTAGGCGATCATGCCTTGCATTATGCCACACAAACATGGATTACTAGTACTGCAGATCATAAAAGCTTAGGGAAGGGGATGGCCATTTATGGCTTATCATTTAGCATAGGTTTTGCTGTTGGGCCACTTATGGTGAAGCTCATTGAAATTGCTGAAGCGCTACCGTTTATCGTATCTTCAATAATGTGCCTCTTTGCATGGTCCTTTGTATTTCTCTTACAAAATGAAAAGCCTGAGCGTTTAACAGGTGATTTAAATGCCAGAGGATGGCAACGGTATAAAATGGCTATTGTATTTGGGTGGATTGCCTTTTTAGGTCCATTTGTTTATGGTTTTCTGGAGTCTTCACTAAATGCCTTGTTTCCTGTCTATGCACTACGCAAGGGCTTTGAAGTCGGCATGATTCCTATCATTTTATCTGTGTTTACATTTGGTGGTATTTTAACGCAAGTACCGCTTGGTGCACTAGGAGATAAAGTAGGGAGAAGGAATATTTTGATGATTGGGTCATTTGGTGGCGCAATTATTTTTGCGATTGCAAGCTTTTTAGAGCATTCACAATTCGCTGTGGCTGTCGCATTTTTCTTAACGGGTACGCTGGTTGGCTCGATGTTTTCTTTAGGGATTACATTTATGGCTGATTTGACACCAAAGGAGCTACTGCCTACGGGGAATTTACTTTGCGGAATTGCTTTAAGTATTGGTAGCTTAACAGGTCCATTTTTAGGTGGAGTTTATTTAGAATATGTAAAAAATTATAGCTTCCTTTTACTTGTGGCTATGCTTTTGTTAGCCGTTGCAATCGTTTTATTTATATTTGGACGCCGCAAGCATCAACAACCAAGGATGGCAAAATAAAAAGAGCGGGGCTCATCTCCCGCTCAAAAAACAAAAAACGCCCAGCAAATCCGTGCTGTTATGGCGTTTTTTGCGTAACAAGGATGTTCCGTCCAAGTTACATAGGTTTGGCACCTAGAAAATTATTATACAGACATGTTCTAATGAAAGCAATAAAAAAGAAAATGGGTATTTTTGGACATTATCCATCTTTCTATTTATAATAAAAGAACACTTGCTTAAAAAGGAGGTTTTTATCATGACAGAAATGAAAAAACTATCTATCCACCGTGCTTTAACAGAATTAAAAATGCTGACTCTGCGAATTGAAGCAGCAACAAATGAGGTTAGTGCAGTCGTAGCTAATCGAAAAAGCAATCGTAAAATTAATGGTGTAGACATTCCTGAATATGAAAAACAAATGCAAGCATCCTATGATAAAGTGCTAGGTTTAATTTCCTATCGAAATAAAATAAAAGCACTAGTTGTGCAGTCCAATGCAAACACAAAGGTGTTGGTGGGCAAAGAGGAAATGACTGTAGCGGAGGCAATTGAACGGAAACAATCCATTCAATACGAAAAGAATTTGCTAGAAGTTATACAGCATCAGCATCGTTCAGCTATCAATACGATTGCCAAAGAAAATGATGCATTACCTGCAAAGCTGGAAACCTATTTAATTAACATATTGGGCAATAAAGATAAACAATCATCAGAGGAAGTCAAATTACATACCGAAACATTTATGAAAAGAAATGAGTTTGAAATTATTGATCCCCTAAATGTTAAACAACAAATTGAGAAATTGAGCAATCGGATTGAAGAATTTGAATCAGAGGTGGACGCTGTCTTATCAGAGTCGAATGCCACAACCTTTATTGAAGTACAAGTTTAAAAAGATTTGCATGTCCTAGCGAAAATGGAAAACGAAAAGTCGCTCGCGCTTCAAGGCATGTGTGCGAGTTAAAACGTAAAACATGCCTTACTCCAATGGTAACTTTCAACTAACTGATTTGAAAGCTCAAAGGTAAAAGGTGAAAGTATAAATCTTACGTTTTAAAGTTCTTTGAATAAAAGCTGAAAATTTAACATTTAATAATTATTTAAATCCTGGGTTATTGGTTAAGGTATCGACTTTTCTGGACCATCCATCATCCACCAGGCAGCTTGTGCTGTGCATTAGAAAAAGGACGTCTCCTAGGGGAAACGTCCTTTTCATACTATTTGTTTTTTAAAACAAGTTTTGCAACGCATTCCACCTGCGCCGTTTGTGCGAACATATCCACAGGCTGAATATACTCAACATGATAAAGCTTAGATAATTGTTGTAAGTCCTTTGCCAAAGTGGATGGGTTACAGGAGGTATAAACAAAACGTTTAGGTTTTAGTTTAAGGACTGTTCGAATAAATTCAGGTGCTAGTCCTGTACGTGGTGGATCTACCGTAATTACATCAGGAGTAAATCCTTCCTTACGCCATTTCGCTAGAACACTTTCCGCTGTACCGACTGCATATTTCGTATGCTTGAAGCCATGATTTCGAGCATTTTTACGAGCATCCTGAATGCTTTCAGGAATGATATCCATTCCACGAACTTCCTTCGCTTTATCCGCTAACCATAATCCAATTGTGCCAACGCCACAGTATGCATCAACCACTGTTTCTTTTCCCGTTAAAGCAGCAGCCTTTTTAATTTCATCATAAAGATGAACTGTTTGCTTTGGATTTAGTTGGAAGAAGGCGCGGGCAGATAAATCAAAGGCCAATTCGCCAAGCTCTTCATGAATGGTTTCTTTGCCATCAAGAACAACAGTTTCATCACCGAAGATTAATGATGTTTTTTCACGGTTAATATTTTGTGCAATGGATACAATACTCGGATCAATTTTTTTAATACGTGTAATCAATTCAGCTAAATGAGGGATTTCTTTCCTTGTTGTGACAAGAACGACTTGTGTCTCCCCGGTACGAATACCTGTACGTACAACAATCGTACGCACTAAACCATCTAGGGTACGACCATCGTAAATAGTGATATTTAGCTTTTGCAAAATTTTTCGAGTGGCAACGGTGATTTTGGAAGTAATTGGGTGCTGAACAAGGCAATCATTAATGTTTAACAGCTTATTACTTCCTTCAGCAAATAAACCTGCGTAAACACGCTTGCTTTCTTTACGTACTTGGAATTGGCTTTTATTACGATAATGCCAAGGATCATCCATGCCAAGTGTTTTTCTCACTTCAATTGTTTCGAGTAAAGGTTTGGCATAACGCTCTAATGCTTGTATAACAATGTCTCGCTTTTCTATTAGCTGTTTTTCATAGGTCATATGCTGAAGCTGGCAGCCCCCGCACTCATTGTACACTGGGCAAGGTGCTTCCTGACGATGTTTTGAAGCTTTACGAATGGCTAATATCTCTGCTTCAGCAAAATTACGTTGTGTTTTTGTTACTTGAGCTGTGATCTCTTCACCAGGAATGGCTCCTTTTACAAATATCACATTACGTTTATAAAAACCTACACCTTCACCATTAATGCCTAGCCTTTTTATTGTTAGTGGGAATTTTTGTCCCACGGTCATTGTTGTTTGCTGCGTCAAACGTTCCACGTCCCTGCTCTATATTGTCATCTCCCCATTATAGCGAAGGAGCAGGCGATTGCAAAGCAACAGGGAAATCTTCATATTCTAATACTAAATCGTCAAGCGATAAGAACGTATAACCTTGCTTTTTAGCTTCTGCAATAAACATTGGTAATGCTTCCGCATTATCCTGTGCTACGGTATGCATTAAAATAACGGCACCAGGATGCAGTTGTTCCATAAGTGCATTATAAGCATAATCTGCCCCACGACGCTCATCCTTCATCCAATCCTTAAAGGCCACAGACCAGAAAATATGACGATAACCTTCTGCATTGCCCACCTCTAGCACTTTTGCATTAAAAATTCCTTCAGGTGGACGAGCATATGTTGTACGATCGATGCCTGTCAATTCACGTAACTTGCCATCGAACTTTTGCCATTCTGCACGCATGCCATCTGGTGAAAGTCGAGCCATATTAGGGTGACCATAGGAGTGATTCCCGATAGTATGACCATCCTTCACCATGCGTTTCACTAAGTCGCTTGCACTGTCTAAGTAATGGCCTGTTAAAAAGAAAGTAGCAGGTACATTTTCTTTTTTCAATGTATCCAAAATACTTTCAGTAAAGCCGTTTTCATAGCCATTATCAAATGTTAAATAGGCAATTTTTTTATCTGCCTTCCCTTTATAAATCGCACCATATTTGTCAAGTAACTGATCGAGCTGTGCTCCTGCCTCTGCCTGCTCACCGTTTTTAGCACGTTTAAAGCCCCAATGGTGTTCATCAGAACCAGCAGCAAAAAATGGATTAAAGCTAATTCCTGCGGCAATAATAAAAGTAGCAATTACCGCACCAACAATATGTTGTTTCCACATAAAAACGCATCCTTTCTTTTTCATTAGAATGCGTAATTACTAAAAAAATTATCCAACTTAATTTTTTCTAATTTTGAGCCTTTAACAAATTTTCAAGTGCTTGCTTTAAATAAGGGTATTTAAATATAAAATGTTGTTGTTCTAATAGGGTTGGTAGCACTTGTTGTCCTTCTAAAACAAGTGTGCTTTGTTCGCCGAGAGCTAAACGCATCGCAAAGCTAGGAACAGGCAGCCAATGACGTCTGCCCATGACTTCGGCAATCGTTTGACCAAATTCCTTCATTCTCATAGGATGCGGGGCTGTTATATTAAATGGTCCATGAATATTTTCATTTGTAATAGCGAAATAAATAGCACGTGCTACATCTTCAATATGTACCCACGAAAGCCATTGCTCTCCAGAGCCAATCGTTCCACCTATATGCATTTGATAGGGCAATAGCATTGGTGGAAGTGCGCCACTATTTCTACCTAAAATGACACCAAAGCGTGCAAGAGCCACACGAATACCTAATGCTTCTGCTCGTTTCGCATGTCGCTCCCAATCGTGGACTGTAGTGCCTAAAAAATCAGTTGCGTAATCCGTAAAATCTTCATCATAGATGGCTTGTGTGGAAGTTGGGTATATACCAACTGCACTAGCATTGACAAGGACTTTTGGTTTTATCGTGAGCATGTCCATTATACGTATAATCTCTAATGTGGCATTCATTCTGCTCCAATAGATAGCTTTCTTTTGCTTTTTTGTCCAACGACCATTATTTAATGAAACACCTGCTAAATTCACAAAGGCATCTACACCTTCAAAGATTTCCAAAGCTTGCTCATGCTGATGTAGCCATTGAACATAGTGAACGCCATTTTCTAGCTTTGACTCATGACGCGTTAAGACAAAAATGTCGTGTCCGTTGTGCTGCAATAGCTGTATAAGAGCATTTCCAACAAAGCCAGTGCCACCTGCAATCACTATTTTCATAACAAGCACCTCTTTTCTCGAATAAAACGCTTACTTTTAAGTTTATCATGTAACCAAAAAGTAAACATCTTTAGGCATTAATTGCAGAGAAGAAAGTTTACCCGTGGAAGGGAAGAGAATGCCCGCGAACATAGGGAAATTAACCGTGCTAATTGTCAGATCCCCCATAAAGAAATGCTATAATGATAATAGTGAGGTGTTTGCTATGCGTATGATTACAAAAATTGCACGTCAAAAAAACAATCCTGAACGCTATAATATCTATTTAAATGAAGAGTATGCTTTTCCGGTTGATGAAGCCATTCTCATTCAATTTGGTTTAACAAAGGGAAAAGTGCTCGATGAATTCGAAATTCAAGAGATTGCCTATGAAGATGAGATACGTAAGGCATTTAATAAGGGGTTAAACTTCCTTTCATATCAAATGCGAAGTGAGCATGAGGTTAAGAAAAAACTGCTCAACTTAGAATTTGGAGAAGCTGTAGTGTTAGAGGCAATCCAAAAGTTAAAATCCTATGGCTTTATTAATGATGAAAACTTTTCAAAGGCTCTGCTTGATACAAAGAAAGCTACTATGAAAAAAGGACCAAGAGCCATTAGACAAGACATGATCAAAAAAGGCATTGAGAAAAACTTGCAGGATGAGGTGCTTGCTACATATAGTTTTGAGGAACAAGTAAAACTGGCGAAGCAACTGGCAGAGAAAATTGTTCGAGCGGAGAGCAAGAAGACCCCAACACAGATTAAGACCAAAATTCAGGATTACTTATTAAGAAAAGGGTATGCTTTCTCGATTGTAGAAGAGGTGCTTAGCCAAGTTGAGATAGGGCAGGATGATGACAACTGGCAGCAGCTACTTGATGCTCAAGGCGAAAAAGTTTGGAAAAAGTACGTATCGAAGTATACTGGTTATGAGCTAAAAATGAAGGTTAAACAGGCGCTCTATCAAAAGGGTTTTCCTATAGAAGTAATAGATCTTTTTATAGAAGAGAAGGAGAATGAAGAATGAGTGAAAAAAATTATGCAGCTATGTCTGAACATGAATTGCGAGAGGAAATTGCTTTTCTAAAAGAGAAAGCTCGAAAGGCAGAACAGCTAGGGATCATCAATGAGTTTGCTGTTTATGAACGCAAAGCTTTAATGGCTGCGGCTTATTTAGTGGATCTTGATACAATCGTTCCAGGAGAAATGTATCGTATTGATGGTTCAGATAATGAGTTTTTCCAAGTAGATTATTTGAAGGGACGCTTTGCTTGGGGTCATCGTTTAGGCGGAGACAAGTACCAAGAGGCACTACCAGTATCTATCCTTTCACCAGTAAAGGTGGGCAAATAAATGGATGAAAAAATTGAGAAACTAACACAAGAGTTACTTGCAAAGAATCCTCAGATGTCTGTTGGACGGGCACAGGTTTGGGTGGAGTTGTTATGGAGTGACTTTGAATCAACTGCCGCGAAAGCAGGGTATGATTATCGTGGGGCAGAGTATACAGAAAATCTTGTTCGTCAATTAATTGCTAGCTATGGTGATAAACTACATGCTTTTGCAGGGCGCAATCCGAAGTATATACATTTACTAGATGCTAGTGATGATATGGTACAATAATAAAAACCCTGACCAATATTGGTCAGGGTTTACTGCTTAATTACTCGCACCAATTTGTAGTTTTTTCTGTAGCTTATCTTCTGTAAAGATCCAGCCTGTGTAAGACGTAATAATGTCATTCGCATCATTTAAATGTGCTACGGCAACGAAAGGATAGCGATTGTCACTACGGTAACGCAAATCGATTAACCTTACTTCTATTAGGCCGTTTTCAAGCTCGGAAATCTCCCATCGATACATAGGAGAGAAAGACACAAATGCAGCTAAGTTAGGATCTTTCATTGCAGCATCTACAAGCGCAGTTTTAGGCAAAGGCTTAATTTCGAATTTATCGTAAATATTAACAGTCCTTCCATAAGCACGGCCAACATAATAATGAGTTTTGGACTTTGCTGCGATTCGCCAGTGGAAGAAGCGCATAGTAGGTGCTACAATGACATATTCTTCATCTTGAATAGTATGATGCACCGCGTTTTTTACTGCTTTTTGCACAGCAAAACGCAAAATATAGTAAATCACGATAACCACGTACATGATACTGAATGTCCATACTGGATTTGTGCCAAATGCCCATAACACAATACCTACACAATGTAAGGTAAAAATGATGGGATCGAAGGTATTAATGACACCTAACGCAACCCATTTTCGAGAGAAAGGTCGAATTGCTTGTGTACCATACGCGTTAAAAATATCGACAAAAACATGAAGTGCAACAGCTAAAAATGTCCAAAGCCATAAATGTAACACATTCACATCTTGCAAAATCAGTGATAAAACAATTGTAATTAAAATAGGCCATATAGCTACAGCTGGTAGTGAGTGTGTAATTCCTCGATGATGTCTGATATAGATGGCGTTATTACGTAGTTTTAACACAGTGTCGACATCTGGAGCTTGTGAGCCAATAATTGTACCTGCCATTACTGCTGTAAAAGTCATTGAATGATTGGCTACTACAGGGTCAGCTAATGCAAGACCGCCAAGGGCAATACCCATAACGAAATGTGTACCTGAATCCAAAAATATCCACTCCTAGTATGCATTAAAATCGAGTACAATGTGCATACAACTTTATTTCGAACATAATAAAAGGTATATTGAAATATTCTGACACTCGTGCGAAAGCGACGATTATTGTCGATCTTCCACGAATATTCTTTTCTTCATTGTATACCCTTTTCATCATAAATTAAATCGTAAAAACAACGGAGGTCACTGTGAATTACCCATATGTAACAGAATTTCGACAATCATTAGTTGACTGGTTTAACACAGAGAAGCGTGATTTACCGTGGAGACACACAACAGATCCTTATAAAATTTGGGTATCTGAAGTGATGCTACAACAGACACGTGTCGACACAGTTATTCCTTATTACAATCGCTTTATGGAAAGTTTTCCAACATTAGATTTGCTTGCAGAAGCACCCCAAGAATACTTATTAAAGCATTGGGAAGGTCTTGGCTATTATTCTCGTGCTCGCAATTTACAAGCAGGTGCTCGTGAGGTTATAGAAAATTACGGTGGTATAGTACCTGACAATCGCCATGAAATATCTAAATTAAAAGGTGTTGGTCCCTATACTGCAGGTGCTATTTTAAGTATTGCCTATAATAAGCCTGAACATGCAGTTGACGGTAATGTTATGCGGGTTCTAAGTAGAGTGCTTGATATACATGAAGATATAGCTATTCCCAAAACGAAGAAAATTTTCGAAAGTGCGGTTGAGGAACTAATTGATCCTGATCATGCTTCATCGTTTAACCAGGGCTTAATGGAGCTGGGTGCACTTATTTGTACACCTACCTCTCCAAAATGTTTATTATGCCCAGTCAGAGAGTATTGCACAGCTTTTAATGAGGGAGAACCAGAAAAATTACCTGTCAAATCAAAAAAGATAAAAATGAAGCATCTCACATATGATGTTCTCGTATATGAAAATGACAAAGGACAATTTTTAATGCAACAACGTCCTGAGCAAGGCCTGCTAGCTAATCTATGGCAATTTCCAATGATTGATACAAGCCAATCTTCGGTAGAAAACTTTACAATGGAATATAAAGTAATTGTCCAAGCCAAACATGAATTACTTACATTTAAACATGTTTTTTCACATTTAACTTGGCATTTAAATAGCTATTATATAAAATGCGAATCGACTGAGCTAGGTGATTGGCTAAATCGTGAGCAAATAGAACTTTTACCGATGCCTGTGCCTATGCTAAAAATTTGGGATGAAGTAAAAAAGCAAACAGCAGGAAAATAAATCCTTCTTAAAATCATTGATTCATGAGCATAAAAGTCATCACCTCCGTACACAATAACTAGCGTGGAGGTGAATGAATGATGAAAAAACAAAACAACCAAAATTTCCAACCGAATAAAAACATGCAACGTCAAAGTGAAGAGTTTGGTTATGAAACGGACGTAAATGAAGTGCAAAAGCAAAATGCGAAAGCAGAGCAAAAGAAAGCTCCAGCTTCTGGCCGTTTCTCAAAAACTAACCAAGATCTAGGTGAGTAACACTTTGTAACTGCATAATTGCATTTACCTCTAAGGGGCTGTCTTAAATCCGAACAGATGAAAAAGACAGCCCCTTTCAAATTGTTTAGGTAAGTAAATCGTCCGCTTAAAAGGAAATTCTCTATGGCATTAACTAAAAAATCCCATCAAAGCTGACATTATAATAAAATTCGCTTATAATTGACTAAATTTTATACAAATTCAAAATAGCGTAGTGAAATTTGTGGTTTTCTAACTACACCTTTCGCGTACACATTGCTATAATATACTAGAGACTGCTAGATTTAGGTAGCATAGACGAAAAGGTGGGCTAACAAAATGGCATTACCGGTAGAAGGAGAAACGATACAAATACATAGTTATAAGCACAATGGCCGTATCCACCGTGTTTGGCAAGAAACGATGGTTTTAAAAGGAACGAAAAATATCGTAATCGGTGCGAATGAACGGACACTTGTGACAGAATCCGATGGTCGTACATGGCTAACGAGAGAGCCCTCTATTTGCTACTTCCATGCGGAACACTGGTTTAACATCATCTGTATGCTACGTGAAGACGGTGTGTATTATTATTGCAATCTAAGCTCACCATTTGTTTTCGATAATAATGCCATTAAATATATCGACTATGATTTAGATATTAAAGTTTTTCCTGACATGTCTTATACCCTTTTAGACGAGGATGAATATGAGCTCCATCGTAAGGAAATGTCTTATCCTGATGTCATAGATAAGATTTTAAAGCGCAATGTCGATAAATTAATAAGCTGGATTCAACAAAAAAGAGGACCATTTGCACCCGATTTCATCGATGTCTGGACAAATCGTTACAAGTTCCAGCTTGATATGCAGTCAGATGATCAATCATGACACCTATTAGTTTAACTAATAGGTGTTTTTTTATTGGAGGGGACAGAGTGTTGTTAAGGTAAAGGTAAAATAGTTCGCTATAAAGTCATCATAACTGTATTTTAATCAAAATATTGCTATAATACTTAGGGCATTCATCTTCGGATGTCTGTTTCTTTTTGTAAGGATGTGATGATAAATTGGGAAGCATTAAGCGATATATGCGCTTTGTTAAACCATATACATGGGAAATTATTTTAACGATTATCATTGGTATAGTAAAATTTGCTATTCCACTATTTATTCCACTGCTCATTAAGATTGTGCTAGACGATATTATTGCAGCAGATGACTTAACAGATGTAGAAAAAACAAAAGAACTATTTTATTGGCTAGGTGGAACTATTATTGTGTTCTTTATTATTCGTCCACCTATTGAGTATTATCGACAATATTTTGCACAACACGTAAGCAACAAGGTACTATTTGATATTCGTAAGGAAATTTATGCACATTTACAGCGTTTAAGCTTAAGGTATTATGCCAATACACGGGCAGGGGATGTTATTTCAAGGGTAATTAATGACGTTGAACAAACAAAAACCTTTGTCATGACGGGGTTAATGAATGTTTGGTTAGATTTGGCGACGATTGTAATTGCGATTGCCATTATGCTAACCATGGATGTGAAGCTAACACTAGTAGCGTTGATCGCATTTCCATTTTATGCTTTCAGTGTGAAATACTTTTTTGGCAAATTGAGAGATTTGACACGGAAACGTTCTCAAGCACTTGCAGGTGTACAAAGCTATTTACATGAACGTGTAGCTGGTATGAGCATTATTAAAAGCTTTACTTTAGAAAAGCATGAACAAAAATTGTTCGATTCAGCAAACGGTGAGTTTTTAGAAAAAGCGCTTGATCAAACAAAGTGGAACGCAAAATCATTTGCTGTCGTGAATACCATTACAGATGTAGCACCATTACTAGTTATAGCCTATGCGGGCTATCAAGTAATAAATGGGTCACTTTCAGTTGGAACAATGGTTGCTTTTATTGCTTATATTGAACGTTTATATGGCCCACTTCGTCGACTTGTTAGCTCGTCCACAACTTTAACACAGTCAATCGCTTCAATGGATCGAATGTTCGATTTAATAGATGAACCTTATGAAGTGAAGGATAAGGACTATGCTGGTGAACTCCCACGTGCAAATGGGCAGGTTCGCTTTCACAATGTATCCTTCCAATATGAAGAAACTGGCTCACCTATTATAGATGCTATCGATTTAACGATAAATCCTGGGGAGACTGTTGCCTTTGTAGGGATGAGTGGTGGTGGTAAGTCAACGATTATCAGTTTAATTCCTCGCTTTTATGATACAACAAGCGGGCAAGTGACCATTGATGGAAAAGATGTACGGGATGTCACTTTACATTCCTTACGATCTCAAATTGGTATTGTCCTGCAAGATAATATACTTTTTAGTGATTCTGTCAAAGAGAATATCTTAATGGGGAGACCAGATGCAACAGATGCACAGGTCATCGAAGCTGCGAAAGCGGCAAATGCCCATGACTTTATTATGAGTCTACCTAATGGTTATGACACAAAGGTTGGAGAAAGAGGAGTAAAGCTCTCTGGCGGACAAAAACAACGAGTTGCTATTGCGCGTGTATTTTTAAAAAATCCACCGATTCTAATCCTGGATGAGGCTACTTCTGCATTAGATTTGGAAAGTGAGGCACTGATTCAAGAATCATTAGACAAGCTTGCTCATGAACGAACAACTATTATTATTGCGCACCGTCTTTCTACAATTACCCATGCTGACAAGATTTTCGTCATCGATCATGGTCAATTAATCGAAAGTGGAACACATGAACAGTTAATGGACAGTCAAGGAACATATTATAATTTATTCCAAGTACAGCACTTAGATTAAAATTTCCCGAAAATTACACGGTTTAAGAAATTTTTTCAAAAAAGGTCTTTCATTTATTCGAAAATGGAAGGCTATTTTTTTTTGAAAAATGTAAAAAATTATCTCTTTATAAGATTTTATTATTATGGAAGGCGATTATTGTAGAAATTCTATGTAATTTGCAGAATATTAATGATTGAAAGAGTAAGGATTTTTAGTTAGAATTATCTGAAAATAAGGAATTTAACGAAAGTTATAGTATTCTATTAATATTATTATACATTTAAGTAAAATATAGGTAGGGTGGGGCGTTACACATGAGGAAAAAACTACTAGAAATAAAAGGTTTGAAAACAACCTTTTTCACAGATAATGGGCAAATTCCTGCTGTAGACGATATCGATTTTTCTGTCCATGAAGGAGAAATTTTAGGGATTGTAGGAGAATCGGGAAGTGGTAAAAGTGTTACGTCGCTGTCCATCATGGGATTAATTCCATCACCACCAGGTAAAATAACGGGTGGAGAAATTTTGCTAGATGGCAAAAATATTGCTAAATGTACGGATAAGCAAATGCAAAAAATACGTGGAAAAGACATTGCAATGATTTTCCAAGAGCCAATGACTTCGCTAAACCCTTTGTTCACAATTGGTGACCAGTTAAAGGAAGCTATATTAATCCATAATCCAAAATGGTCGAAAAAGGAAGCGTTTGCAAGAGCGGTTGAAATTATGAAATTGGTGGGTCTACCACGTGCTGAGGAATTGCTAAAGGACTACCCACATCAGCTGTCTGGCGGTATGCGTCAACGTGTGATGATTGCCATGGCACTTGTCTGTGATCCTCAAGTATTAATTGCAGATGAGCCTACAACTGCATTGGATGTTACAATACAAGCCCAAATTTTACAGCTTATGAAAGACTTAAATAAACGATTGAATACAGCTGTGTTGTTAATTACACATGATCTGGGGGTTGTCGCGGAAACCTGTGAGCGAGTGATTGTTATGTATGCAGGACAAATAGTGGAAGAGGCGCCGATTCATGAAATTTTCACTAATCCTAAACATCCCTATACACAAGGACTCATTCAATCAGTACCTGACATGCGTTATAAAAAGGAAAATTTATACTCCATTCCTGGAAGTGTACCGAAACCAGGAAGTATTCAAGTAGGCTGTCGTTTTGCAGCACGATGTCAATATGCAATGGAACGTTGTTTACAGGAAACACCACCTTTATTTGAAGCAGCAGAGAATCATAAATCGAGATGTTTTTTACTAGAAAAACAGGAGGTGGAGCAACGTGTCGAAAGCGTTATTAAAGGTTGAGGGGTTAAAAAAATATTTTCCGATTCGAAAAGGAGTCCTTAATTCACATGCCGGGGATGTAAAGGCTGTAGATGATGTTTCCTTTGAAGTCTTTGAAGGAGAAACATTAGGAATTGTTGGCGAATCAGGCTGTGGTAAATCCACAACGGGTCGCTTATTAATGCGTTTACTAGAGCCAACTGGAGGCAAGATAGAATTCGCAGGTAAAATGATTTCAGAATTATCCAACAATGAAATGAGGAAGGCACGTAGAGATATTCAAATGATTTTTCAGGATCCCTATGCCTCACTAAATCCTCGTCATAACATCGGCAAAATTTTAGAGGAGCCTCTTATTGTTCATGGGATAGGTAATGCCAAAGAGCGAAAACAAAAAGTGTTGGAGCTACTTGAGATTGTTGGATTGAATGAATATCATATCAAACGTTATCCGCATCAATTTAGTGGAGGGCAAAGGCAACGTATTGGCATTGCTAGAGCCCTGATGACCAATCCACGCTTAATTATTGCGGACGAGCCAGTATCTGCACTTGATGTATCCATCCAGGCACAGGTTTTGAATTTATTGCAAAAGCTGCAAAAGGATTTAAGGCTAACTTATATTTTTATTTCCCATGATTTAGGGGTTGTGCGTCATATTAGTAATCGAGTTGGCGTTATGTATTTAGGTAAATTAGTTGAGCTGACAGCGAGTGAGGATTTATATGCTGAACCGCTTCATCCATATACACAAGCACTTTTATCTTCGGTTCCTGTTCCAGATCCTACGTTTGAACGGGAACAGATCATCATTTCTGGAGATATTCCAAGTGCATCAAACCCGCCAAGCGGTTGTACTTTCCATACGAGATGTCCGTTTAAAAAGGATCAGTGCTCACAGGTAGTACCTAAAATGCAAGAAGTGAAACCAGGTCATTATGTTGCTTGCCATCTTTACGAGGCACTCCAACATTAAATGATATAAAAACTCATAGGGGGAAATTCGATGAAGAAAAAGAAGTTTTGGACTTTAGGTGTAATGCTACTCCTTATTCTCTCGACAATCTTAGCAGCATGTGGCGGCTCAGATACTAAGGATACGGGTAGTAAAGATACTTCAACTGGTGGCGATACAGCTAGCAGTGGAGAACCAAAAATTTTAGTGTATGGTCGTGGTGGAGATTCTGTAGCACTTGACCCTGCTGTTGTTACAGACGGTGAATCCTTCACAGTGACAGCTAATATTTATGAAACACTTGTAAACTTCGGAGAGCAAGATGTAACAATTCAACCAGGCTTAGCCAAATCATGGGAGGCATCAGAGGATGGTTTAACGTATACTTTCCAGCTACAAGAAGGTGTGAAATTCCATGATGGCACAGATTTCAATGCTGAGGCTGTTGTTAAAAATATTGAACGTTGGAAAACAGGTGCAGATAAACACCCTTACTTTAGTTCGCAATTTGTCGTTGGTGATAAGCAAGTAATTGAATCAGTAACTGCAGAGGGAGACTACACAGTTGTCTTTAAGTTAAGTCAACCTCAAGCACCATTCCTGAAAAATTTAGCAATGTCTCCATTTGCGATTGCTTCTCCAACAGCATTTGAAGCAGATGAAGAAGGTTTATCTGCAAATCCTGTAGGAACAGGTCCATTCAAATTTGTTAGCTGGGTACGTAATGATTCAATCACAATTGAGAAAAACCCGGATTACTATATTGATGGCTATCCTAAATTAGATAAAGTAATTTATCGTTCTATTCCAGAAAACTCAGCACGTTTAAATGATTTATTAGCAGGCAATATTGATGTAGCTGATGGCTTAAGCCCATCTGATAAAGCAACAATCGAAGGTGATGCTAATTTACAGTTAATCGAACGTCCATCTATGAACGTTGGTTACCTTGGTTTAACTGTTACACGTCCTCCTTTTGATAATGTAAAAGTGCGTCAAGCAGTCAACTATGCAATTGATAAACAAGCATTAGTAGATGCATTTTATGAAGGGCTAGCTGAGCCAGCGAAAAACCCAATGCCACCAGTAATTTCTGGTTATAACGATGAAGTGACAGGCTATACGTATGATCCTGAAAAAGCGAAAGCATTACTTGCTGAAGCAGGCTACGATGGCAAGGAAATTGAGCTATGGGCAATGCCAGTACCACGTCCATACATGCCAGACGGACAAAAAGTGGCTGAAGCGATTCAAAAGAACTTAGAAGACGTGGGTATTAAATCTAAAATTGTGTCATTTGAATGGGCTACGTATTTAGAAAAAGCTCAAAACGGTGAAGCGGATGCATTCCTACTTGGCTGGACAGGCGATAATGGGGATGCGGATAACTTCCTATACACGTTATTAGACGGCGATAATATTGGTTCTAATAACTATACGTTCTATGATAATCCAGAATTACACAAGATATTAACAGCTGCTCAAACTGAGATTGATGAAGACAAGCGTAATGAACTTTATAAGCAAGCTCAAGTAATTATTTCTGAAGATGCTCCATGGGTTCCACTTGCTCACTCTATTCCAATTTTAGCTGCTAACAAGAAAGTTACAAATTACATTGCGCATCCTACTGGTTCTGACCGTTTAGATGCAGTAGATATTCAATAGTAAATTTCATCATTTTTAATTGAACAAAGGAATGTGAAGAATCTGCTTGCTTTTCTGCGGGTAAGCCGTGGAAATCTCGCAGATTCTTTTCAAGTAAAGATAATGATTATTTCCTGTATGAAAGAATTCAACTAAACATTCAAAACCGTTTAGTGAAGGCTCAACCTTTCAACAGTATATAAAGACTTCACAGTAGATTATGAAAATCATAGAGAGGTGATGAAAATGCTTCACTATATGGGGAGACGTTTACTTCAACTAATCCCAGTTTTGCTTGGAATGACTTTTATCGTCTTTATGTTGATACGGGCAATTCCTGGAAATCCAGCACAAGTTATTTTAGGACAACAGGCAACAAAAGAGGCGGTCGAGGCGTTAAACGCAAGTTTAGGATTAGATAAGCCTTGGTATACACAATATTTTAGTTACTTAGCAGGTATTTTTCAGGGAGATTTAGGGGTTTCCCTACGTACGAAACTACCTGTATCAGAAGAAATTTTCCCATACTTAGCAGCAACGGCCGAACTTGCACTATTTGCGATGATCATTGCGATTGTTATTGGTGTGAATGCTGGCATTATTTCTGCGTGGTTCCAAAATTCTTGGTTTGATTATACAGCAATGATTATAGCGTTAATCGGTGTATCTGTACCCGTGTTCTGGCTTGGATTGATGGAGCAATGGACATTTAGTAGTAAGCTTGGATGGCTGCCTACATCTGGTCGAGAAGATGTGCGAAATCCAATTACCGCCATAACCCATTTCTATTTATTGGATACGCTTATTCAAGGCCGCTTTGATCAATTCATCGAAGTTATAAAACGATTAATATTACCAGGAGTAGCACTTGCAACGATTCCGATGGCTATCATTGCCAGAATCACAAGGTCCTCCATGCTGGAAGTTATGCGTTCAGATTATGTAAGGACTGCAAGAGCAAAAGGACAAAAAATGTTTATTGTTGTTTATAAGCATGCATTAAAGAATGCAGTTATTCCTGTGTTAACGGTAATTGGTCTACAAACTGGATTACTGCTAGGTGGTGCCATTTTAACAGAGACGATTTTTAGTTGGCCAGGAATTGGTCGTTATATTTATGATGCGATTGGCTTCAGGGATTATCCCGTTATTCAATCAGGTATTCTCGTCGTTGCATTTATTTTCATCATGATTAACTTAATCGTGGATTTACTGTACACAGTAGTCGACCCACGGATTAAATACAAATAGAAGGGAGTTGCAATGATGACTGGAGCAATCGATATAAAAAAAGAAGTATCACCAGTTCGAGAAAAGGCAGTAGGTCCATGGCTCGAAGGGTGGCGTAGTTTTAAAAAGAGTAAAGTATCCCTTGTTGGAGCAGGAATTGTTATATTTTTTATTATACTAGCTGTCATTGGTCCGTTCATTGCACCACAGGGCATCAATGAACAAGATTTAACGAAGCGTTTACTGGCACCATCCGCTGATCATTGGTTTGGAACGGATGATTTTGGACGGGATATTTTTTCCAGGATCATTCACGGTGCAAGGATTTCGCTATGGGTAGGCTTTTTCTCTGTTATTTTGTCCGTGATAATTGGTAGTTTACTTGGCATCATTGCAGGTTATTATGGAAAATGGATCGATACGATAATTTCACGTATTTTTGATATTATGCTAGCTTTCCCTAGTATGCTACTAGCGATTGCAGTAGTATCAGTGCTTGGTCCATCTTTACAAAATGCATTAATCGCCATTGCTATTATTAACGTACCGAATTTTGGGCGCTTAATCCGTTCTAAGGTTTTAAGTGTCAAGGAAGAGGAATATATAGTAGCGGCAAAAGCAATTGGTATGCGTGATGCACGAATTCTATTTTCGCATATTTTGCCGAATTCCATAACCCCAATAATTGTACAGGGAACACTAGCAATTGCGACAGCCATTATTGAAGCGGCAGCATTAGGTTTTCTTGGGCTAGGGGCTCAAGCTCCAGCACCAGAATGGGGAAAAATGTTAGCGGATGCACGGAAGTTTTTATTAAATGCTCCGTGGACGATGATTTTCCCTGGTTTAGCTATTATGTTAACAGTTTTAGGCTTTAATCTAATGGGTGATGGACTACGAGATGCACTTGATCCAAAAATGAAAAGTTAGTAAATAAGACAATAGCCTTCTACAAGTTAGAAGGTTTTTTTAGCTGCTTGGACCATTGGATATAAAAGGAACATTTTTACTACAAAAACGTTTTATAGTATAGAACAAGACGTGAGGGGCTTTCAAAAATAAGAGAAAACACCTTTTTGGAGCCATTAATTGAATTTTTTGTCACGTTATTTTAGACTTAATTTAAGTAGAAATCTTTTAGCTTAGTAGATTATTGCTTACCATAAAATCTTTCGACTGAAATACATATTTTAGGAGGGTGTTAGAATTGGGGATTAATTTACAAAAAGGACAAAGAGTTGATTTAACAAAGGGTAACGCAGGATTAAATAAAATTAAAGTTGGTTTAGGGTGGGACCCTGTAGGCCAAGAGAAAAGTGGCGGCTTTTTAGGTGGTTTATTTTCTAGCAGAAATAGTGGCAGTGGCAGAAGTATCGACTGTGATGCTTCGGTATTAATGTTACAAGATGATAAGGTTGTAGCGGGTGACGATGTTGTTTATTTCGGAAAATTAACAAGTAGCTGCGGTTCTGTTCGACATTCAGGTGATAATTTAACAGGTGATGGTGATGGTGATGATGAGGTAATTACAATTGAACTATCGTCTGTACCTTCGCAATATAACAAGCTTGTGTTTGTTGTAAACATTTATGATGCGGCAGGTCGCAATCAACACTTTGGTATGATTCATAATGCATATATTCGTGTGTATGATGACAGGACAGGAAGCGAACTAATTCGCTATAATTTAACTGATAATTATTCGAATTTAACGACGTTAGTATGTGGAGAAATTTACCGTCATAATAACGAATGGAAATTTGCTGCGGTTGGTACGGGAACAAATGACATAAAGCTTGGCGACGTTGTTCGAAGATATCAATAAATAATTGACTAAATAGGAGGAATAAAAATTATGGGCATTTCACTACAAAAAGGTCAAAAGGTAGATTTAACTAAAACAAATCCAGGATTAACGAATGTGGTTGTAGGTTTAGGCTGGGATACAAATAAATATGATGGTGGTCATGATTTTGACTTAGACTCCTCTGTGTTTTTACTTGCTGATACAGGTAAAGTTGCAGATCAAAATGATTTTATTTTTTATAACAACACTACAGGTGGCAATGGTTCAGTTGAGCATTCAGGCGATAATTTAACAGGTGTAGGCGAAGGTGACGATGAAGTGGTGAAAGTGGCATTAACTCAAGTACCTGCTCATGTTCAGCGACTAGCCTTCACAGTAACCATTCATGATGCAGAGTCTCGCAGTCAAAACTTCGGTATGGTGTCTAATGCCTATATTCGTATTATGAATGCTGCTTCCAACGAAGAAATTATTCGCTATGATTTAGGCGAGGACTTCAGTATTGAAACAGCTATTGTTGTAGGGGAATTATATCGTCATAACGGAGAATGGAAATTTAATGCGATTGGTGCAGGCTATCAAGGTGGCTTAGCTGCTTTATGTAATGATTATGGCTTAAGTGTAAACTAAAATTTCATCTTTGGACGGAAAGGGAGATTTTTGAATGGCTATACAATTAAGTAAAGGGCAACGCATTGATTTAACAAAGCAAGATCCAGGCTTAAATAGCATTGGCATTGGTTTAGGATGGGATGTAAAGCAATTTGATGGTGGACAAGACTTTGACCTGGATGCATCTGTATTTTTACTAGATGCTTCAGGTAAATGTCGTAATGAACAGGACTTTATTTTCTATAATAATCTAGCCAGCCCAGACCAGTCTGTTGTCCATACAGGAGATAATCGTACAGGTGCAGGGGATGGGGATGATGAAAAAATTCTTGTCAACTTAAAGCAAGTATCACCTCAAATAGAAAAAATTGTAGTGACAGTTACTATTTACGATGCCGAGGGACGTCATCAAAACTTCGGGCAAGTCTTAAATGCCTATGTACGATTGACGAACGAAGAGTCGGGATCAGAGGTATTGCGTTACGATTTAGGTGAAGATTTCAGTATTGAAACGGCTGTAGTATTTTGTGAGCTGTACCGACATAATGGTGAGTGGAAATTTGCTGCAGTAGGTTCAGGTTACCAGGGTGGACTAGCTGCTTTAATCAATGCATATGGCCTACAGTAACTATGGGACATAGGTGCATGGTGGAGGATCTGATGTGGATGTATTAAATGAGATATTAAATACATATGCACAGTTTTTAAACTAGCAGATGTAACAGGGGCTTATCATAATACACTGAAAATGTGTGTTAGTATATTGGGGCTACCATCCTTCGCATGAAATTTTCGTTATTATTTTAATAGCTGCATTCTTATTGACATTTGTTATTTACAAGTTGAAGAAGAAAATAGCAGTGTAAACAAGGCACTGTATTAGTCTGTATGGAACAGGCTGATACAGTGCTTTTTTCACAAAAGGCATAGTTACTGGGGAGAGGATTAGATGCAACATTTTGCAACAGAAGCAGAGATGATTTTTTATAAGAAGCCACAGCCGTTTACAAAATGGGAAACGGCGGATATTTTGTCATATGCCCTAGGTGCGACTTTGTATATGCCAGCTTCCATGCCTACGATTGTGAGCTTGATCCGATCACAAAAATATAAGGAACTCACATCACTTGTCATTGATTTGGAGGATGCAGTTGGAGATGCAGAGTTAGTAGATTGTGAAGCTAAGCTGATAGAGGATATTAGTGAATTATATGCACTCTATCAGCAAAAACAGCTATTACTTCAGGAGCTCCCTTTACTTTTTGTTCGAGTACGTCATGTTGAGCAATTTCAAAGGCTAACAACTGTTTTAGGGAAAAAGCAAGAAATATTAACTGGCTATGTCTTTCCGAAGTTTACAGCAGAACAGGGTGCCCGTTATTTCGAGTTGCTTGAACAAACCATTTTAGAAAATGATTTAATTTTATATGGTATGCCAATTTTAGAAAGTCGTGAGGTACTATATAAGGAATCTCGCATGGAAGCGTTATTAGACATTAAAGCGGTTCTACATCAATACAAAGCCCGTGTATTAAATGTACGAATTGGTGCTACCGATTTTTGTGGTATTTACGGAATTCGCCGGCGTATGGATTCTACCATTTATGATATTAGTGTCATACGAGATTGTATTGCAGATATTGTCAATATCTTAGGTCGTGAGGAAGATGGTTTTATTATTTCTGGGCCTGTGTGGGAGTATTTTAATAATCAGCGTGTATTAAAGCCCGCACTTAGAGTGACACCATTTAGTGAGAAAGGCGCGCTTGATACAAGGAAAGCGTTATTAGACGATTGTTTAGATGGATTAATGAAAGAAGTTTTAATGGATAAACAAAATGGCATAGTGGGAAAAACAATTATTCATCCGAGCCATATCCGTGTTGTGCATGCCCTGTATGCTATTTCGTATGAGGAATACTTAGATGCGCTAAGTATTATAGAAAATAATGATGGACAAAAAGGTGTTATGAAAAGTCACTATGCTAATAAAATGAATGAAATTAAGCCACATATGAGATGGGCACAACGGATTTTAAAACAGGCTCATGTCTATGGTGTTTATCATGAATCTGTCGATTTTGCCTCACTTTTATTACAGTCTGAAATAGGTGGTAGTGTATATGCAACAACAAATGAGTAAATTAAACATTTTACCGAATTATTCAATTGATATTGAAATTACCTACAATCCGCATAATTTTGCGCTAACCGATTTGTTTAGAATGGCGGCTCGGATTAATAAGAAGAGACAATTTTTGTTTGTAAGCACGGTACTAGGCAAACATTTGGCTGTCCGTCCGCAAATCCCTTTACTGACAGGAACTCTTTTAGCAATGATGTATCAGCAGCATCTTACGGGACAAAAGGTAATGGCTTCGTCTGTCGTTACAGCTTTAAAAGACGGAGCTAATTTGGATGAAGTACAAAAATCCATAGAAGGAACCCTAGAATTAACGGATGAAACATTGTTTATTGGCTTTGCTGAGACAGCAACAGCACTTGGACACGCAGTATTTAATGCCTTTCACTCGAATGCTATGTATATCCACACAACACGTGAAGTGTTGCCCGATTTTGAGCCATTTGTTACGTTTGAAGAAGAACATTCACATGCGACAAGCCATAGAATTTATACGGAGGAACCAGAATTTTTACTGCAAGCTAAGCGCATTGTGTTAATTGATGATGAGATTACTACTGGAAATACGGTCATTAATATTATTGAGACTTTAATACAGAAATTTCCTTTAGTGAGACAATATGCGGTACTATCTATTTTAGATTGGCGTTCCCAACAGCAGCAAACAATCTTTCAGCAATTAGAAGTACAATGGGGTATCTCTATAGAATTCATCTCCATTATGTGTGGGAATTTTAGCTGTTCAGGCATTCCAAGCTTAACCAGTACACAACCAAACTTACTAACACAGGTTGCACGAGATATGGACATTTGTCCGATTCAAGTATCTGTTGATCGCAAATTCTATCGTTCTGTTGCGGAGAATGGATTAATAAATAAGTACCCCTATTTACTAGCAACAGGGAGATTTATGCTCACGTCAAAACAGCATGTTGACCAAAAGCAAACGATACAAGCTATTGCTATGGAATTACAAGAGCTAAGAAATGGACCAGCGCTTGTTATTGGCACGGGTGAGTTCATGTATGTTCCTATGCAAATTGCCTCTTATTTAGGAAATGATGTTTATTTTCAGTCAACTACTCGTAGTCCAATCTATTGTACGGATGATTTAGGATATACGATTAACGATAAAATAGCCTTTGAAAGTCCAGAAAATAACGGGGTCACTAATTTTTTATATAATCTTCAAAGCCAGTCTTACACGGAACTTTTTTTCATAGTGGAACGTATAGCAAGTAAAGAGGTAGTTGCTCGTGTGGTAAAGGCATTACAAGAAGCCACTAACGCCAAAGTATATGTAATTAGTATGCATGAATTGGAGGTAGAACGATGATATCGACTTTGCAGCCAGATAAAATGGGGAGTTATGCACCAGAGGACGTTATTTTTTTATTGCGTGATATTGGAAGTGCATTCCTTGAAATGGATAATGAGAAACGTGAACAACTCATTCAATCGGGTATACATTATTCGGAAATGCTGCCAGTGGAGAAGCAACCATCGGATACCTACATGAATCTTTTTTATAAAGCGCTAGATGTTCATGCAGAAAGAATAGCAATCGCCGTTGGAGTAGTGGCAGAGCAAATCATTGAAAAAAGAGGATTAGAAAATTTAATTCTTGTGAGTTTAGCTCGTGCAGGTACACCCATTGGTATTTTAATCAAACGGTATATAGCCATGCATTATCATGTGAATGTTCCACATTACTCCATTTCTATACTGCGAGGTCGTGGGTTTGATGAAACGGCAATTCGTTATATTTTGACACAGCATCCTCTAGGAAGTCTGCAATTTATTGATGGTTGGACAGGAAAAGGGGCAATTACCAATGAATTAATTCAATCCTGCCAAAAGTTTAATTTACAATATCAAGAACAGTTAAGTGCCGATTTAGCTGTTTTGGCTGATCCTGGCCATTGTGCAGCTATTTATGGAACTCGTGAGGATTTTTTAATACCATCTGCTTGTTTAAATTCCACTGTATCTGGATTAGTAAGTAGAACGGTATTAAATTTGCAGTTTATGGATGCAAACGATTTTCATGGTGCAAAATACTACAAAGAATTAGAGGCAATAGATGTCTCCAATCTGTACATAGAGCGTATCGTCACATGTTTTGAACAAGTACAGAGTAAAATTGTGCAACAAATTCAAGAGCAAGAAATCTCTCCAATTACATGGGAGGGTATGAAGTCCGTGCAAATAATTCAACGAGATTTTGGTATTGATAATATACATTTCATTAAGCCAGGTGTTGGGGAAACGACAAGAGTTTTGCTGAGAAGGATACCTTGGAAGATTTTAATTAATCCACAGTACATGCATGAATTGAAACATATTTTATTATTAGCGCAGGAAAAAAATGTATTGATTGAAGAGTATTCGAATATGTCCTATGCATGTTGTGGTTTGATCAAAGAATTATAGAGGAGAATATGATGATATTATTTACATCTGATTTAGATAGAACCCTTATTTATTCTAAACGCATGATGGAGATGTTTCCGCCAGCTACAGAGACAATCGTCGTTGAACACAAGGACGAAACAGCAATGAGTATGATGACACAGGCAACAGCACCCCTATTGCAACAGGTACACCAACATACTTTATTTGTACCTGTTACGACAAGAGCTTTACATCAATATAAAAGAATCCATTTTATTCATGATTTATGCCCTGCTTTTGCAATTACAAGCAATGGGGGTACAATAGTAGAAAAGGGTCAGCCATATGAAAAATGGACACAAACATTATCTAGACGTATTGAAGATTCCTCGATCCCTCGTATGGATATGCTAAAGCTTTTTCAGACAATTAAATCTGATACATGGCTACAACAATCTCTGTATATAGATGAGCTTTTTTATGTACATCATGTAGATATTGATATTTTACCATACGATGAATTACAAGCGATGATTCAAGAGTTTGATATGCATGGTTGGCATGTTCTGCTACAAGGAAAAAAATTGTATTTTATGCCCAAGGTGCTGACAAAGGAAGCGGCTATAGAATATATAAAAGAGTTCTGTACATACGATGTGCATATAGCAGCAGGTGATTCTATTATGGATTATGGCATGCTTGCAATGGCTGATTTAGGTTTTACACCAAATCATGGAGACTTAAAGGATAAACAGCCAAAATTTTTACAAAATACAACTTACTCGCCTCACAATGGTGAAGCATTTACAAAGAATTTATTGGAAACAGTTTTACAGATGGCATCACAACAAACGATCGTATAGATGTTCAAATATTTTTGTTGTCATTAGGTGAGACGTCCTATGACAAATGAATGCTTTAGCATAGGCTGAGGATGATTTTTAGGAGGTGCGTTTGTATGCAAACAATCACAATTAAATCAGTGTTGGAGCGTCATCCTGATGATTGGCTACAGGCGTTTCAAGATTCACCAAAGGATCGTGCATTTTATGAAACAACAGAGCAGCAAGTGAGCTTTAGTAGAATTGCTGTTCGTGTATTGGGCGTACCAATCGAAGAAGATGATTATTTCAATTCGTTATTTACATTGTCACAGAACACTAACATCCATATTTTAAGTGAAGAATTAAATAAACATATTGAACCAAAAGACTTTCAGGCAATACAAACAATCCTTTCGCAGCATCAACAAACTCCACAAGGTCTATCTATTAATCGTTTAGTGGCAATGATGTATGGTTATCAATTAATTCCTAAGCATGATGACAGTGTAATGAATCGCCATTTACAGTTAGCAACCATTAAAGTAGTAGAGCTCTTTCAAAAACAGCAATCGTTAGGTTTGCTAGCAAATGACTTTCGCCGTTTTTTAATTGATATGGTGAAATGGCTAAAAAACCATTGGATTCTATGGACAAAATCCATGAAACCAACAGATGATTTTCCTAAAGTAGTTTGGTATGGGGAAGCAACTCTAAGTCAGCGCTATTTCTTATTGTTATTAATGGAGCTCGGTTGTGATGTGTTAATTTTTCATCCAGCTAAAATAGATGAATTTGCTGAGATTGATCCTAATGATACTTTCTCTATCACATATGCGTATGCCAATCAAACAACTTTACAGCCATTTCCTGATAAGTTGCGTGACCGGCAGGCAACGGTTGGATATCGATCTAGTCAGCATTTTGAGCAATTAATGCATGATCAGCAATCAGGTGTCTATAAGCCTTGGCAGTTTAAAGATTTTATGCCACGCTCCTTAACATTACGGATGACATATGATGATATTTTTATTTATGCAAAAGAGAAAGCTTTGGTTCGACCACAGTTTGAAGTAATTGGGGATGAGATTCTCATTCCAGTCATATTTGCCAAAATTAGTGGGGTTTCGAGCAGACGGGAAGAATACTGGTATTATATGCATCAGTTATTAGCAAATCCGCAAACTGTTTTTGTCCAAAAATTCCCCTATGCACCAACGAGTAGAGCCAATTTTCACTTTCACTATAAGCATTGCCTAGTAAATGGAGAACTATCAGTAGAGCGTATTATGCAAAGTGATTGGTGGCAATACGGTGAGTTAACATTGGAGCTACAGCGTGCGATTGCACACACGATAAAAACTTCCTGTGAGCAGCCCATGTTGAAACAGCAGCCAAATGAGACCTTATATGATTTGCAGTTATTTTTATTTAAACAAATGTCGATGATTCCACTGGAGATCCTAAGATTACTACAAAGCTTTGACTATTCCCAAGAGGTACCGAAGCTGGTATTATATCAAGCACCTCAACAACCAGCTTTATCACGTGAAGATATAGCATTATTGGCCTTTTTAAATCGATTTGGTGTGGATATTGTTTTTTATAATCCGACAGGACAACTAGATTTAGAAAAGCATTTGCAAGAGGATAGTTATGATGTACACCGTTTAGAGCATATGCTGTTTGACTTGCACTATGAAGAACCAAAGCCACAGAAAACTGCACCCGACAAAATCATAAAAAAACTCTTTAATCGTTTTTTCTGATGATAGGAAGGAGGCGGCACGAATGTCGAATAACTCGTTGACGCTGAAGCAGCTGACACTGGAAACAGCAGAAGCCTTCAAAGAACAGTTAAGGGATCATGCAGAGGTACGGCAAATTGCCAATCAAATCAATATAAAAAATCAGATAGAGCTATTAGCTTTGGGAAAAGAGCCGTCTACAAAATTAGCTACATTTGCAGATCAAATTTTAGCCATCATCACCCAGTCAACAACTTTCGAATCAAATGAATTATTTAAGCAGCTTGAAGCCCTTATGCAGACATTCGACAAACAAGATTTTACAGAGCAAAAGGGCTTTTTTAAAAAGCTGTTTGCACGTAAGACCAAAAATGATGGCGATTTATTTACGAAATATAATGGACTGGGGAGAGATATTGAGAAAATCCATTATCAATTTGTACTGATGGAAGAGGAATTAGCGAAGGATAACCGAGTACTTGCACGCTTATATCAAGAAGACCTCATGTACTATCTTGAACTAGAAAAGTATATCGTAGCAACTGACATGAAGCTTCATGAGGTCCAAACAACATTGATTCCGATGTATGAAAAACAGAGTGAAGCAGGAAATCAGCTGGCGAAAATGGAGCTAAATCGTTTGCAAGGTATTGCAGAGATGCTCCAGCAAAAAATAGATGACTTAGAAAAATCGCGTATGGTGGCTATTATCACAGCCCCTCAAATCGATATGCTACGTAATGGTAACAGTGAATTGATAGAACAAATTAATGGGGCTTTTGTTAAAACCATTCCTGTTTTTAAAATGGGTTTGATGAATGCAGTTAATGAAAGACGTCAACAATTACAAAGTCAATCAGCCTCTGCCTTTGAAGATCGTATGAGGCAATTTGGGGGAGCTAGCAAGGAAGCGGTGCAATTAAGTACTGCCATGGCTCAACAATCCAACACTACCAAGACTCTTGAAGAAATGTGGGATACTATTGTATCAGGCATTGCCAATTATCAGCATTTACGTGCTGAACAAACGGTCAAACGCCAACAAGCAGAGCAACAATTGCTAACATTGCGTTCTTAGCTCCTTTCCTCTAAGTAGATTACTACTTGGAGGTTTTTTGTATAAAAAAAGCCGACAGACTTATCTTATTCAATGGGTGATCAAAATCCCCCTGAATCAAGGTAATCTGTCGCCAAAATGTTAGCTATATGAATTCTTCTTCAAATTCTACATTGATTTCATGTCCATGATAGCTTTGGTAAGAAACAATAAGTGTATCAAGATGTTCTAAGTTTTCCTCATAATCTAAAATACGCGATAAAATATAGAGTAGGTGATAGCTAGAAAACTCCGTATCGCCTTCTTCACGAGCAAAGTTGATTTGCTTGATGAAAATTTCCATCAGCTCATTACGTTGGACATAGTCAATGCTTTTACTCCACTCCGAATGCTCAGGCTTTAGCTTCCCTGTATATTTTAAGAGCAATTGCTCATGGTACGTTAGCAAGGAATCAAGTCTCTCCTGAATCATTAAATGAAATTGGGTAGGGAGCTGAGCTAATTCATTTTCGTGATTATGCAAACGCTGTAGCAATTCCAAGCTTTTCTTGGAAGTTAAAATCATTTGACGATAGACTACTAGTTTGCGAGCTTTGACATATTTTTTATTTTTAAAGTAATTACGCTCTTCCTTATATAAATCATACAGCGTATCCACTCGTAGCATACGGTTTTTAAACTTACTTAATGCTGTTTTTGTGGATGTATGCTCAGAAGCTTGCCGTACAGCCAGTCGTGTCCAACGAATAATATCATCTTGTAAAATATAAATTTTGCGAAATAGTTTTACCTCGTATTTAGGTGGTAAGAACACAAGATTTACGACAAATGCTGCTAATACCCCAACTAATATCGTAACAAAGCGTATCAAACCAAATGTTAAAAAGTCATCCCCTTGAAATTCCATAATAGCTACAACTGAAACCAACGCTAGCGAAAGTGATTTTTCGAGTCTAAACTTTAACATTAAACCGATAGCTATTATGACAGCTATACCAATGGCAACGACATGGTGGCCAAAAAGTAAGCCAAAAATGACGGCAATTGTCGCACCTATAATATTCGCTTGTACTTGCTCCACAATGGTTTGGTAAGAACGATAAATAGAAGGCTGAATAGCAAAAATAGCTGCAATTCCAGCAAAAACAGGTGAAGGTAGTTTCAACAACTCTGCAATAAATAATGCAAATACGATAGCTACACCAGTTTTAAATACACGGGCACCTAATTTCATAAAGATGTCCTTTCTGTCTAATATTTTTTAGCTTCTTTACATTATAGAAGGAAGTGCTCATAAAATACATAGATTTGCATGGATGAATAAGAAAAAGGCGACTTCTACTTGCAAGTCGCCTTTTTCTTGTCAAGATTATAATTGAGAAAACGCAATATCTACTGCTTCAATTGTTTCCTGAATATCTGCTTCTGTATGCTCAGTTGTTAAGAACCATGCTTCATATTTAGAAGGAGCTAGATTAATACCTTGCTCAAGCATGTGTTTAAAGAAGCGTCCAAATATTTCACCATCAGAGCTTTCAGCTTGCTCATAGTTTTCTACCTTCACATCTGTAAAGTAAATAGTAAGAGCTCCTTTAAGACGATTTAACGTGATGGTTACGCCATGTTTTTTAGCAGCAGCTAAAACACCTTCTTCTAAAATTGCGCCTAATCTATCCATTTCCTCGTATATACCTGGTGTTTGTAGAACTTCTAGGCAAGCAATACCAGCTTGCATAGATGCAGGATTTCCAGCCATCGTACCCGCTTGGTATGCTGGGCCGAGAGGTGCCACAGTATCCATAATCTCTTTACGTCCGCCATAAGCACCGATTGGTAAACCACCACCAATAACTTTACCAAGTGCAGTTAGATCAGGTGTTAGGTCAAGTAAATTTTGAGCGCCACCATAGTGGAAGCGGAAGGCCGTGATGACCTCATCATAAATCGTTAGGGCCCCTTTTTCCTTTGCTGTAGCATGTACTAATTCAAGAAAGCCTGGCTTTGGTTCAACGATACCGAAGTTTCCTACTATTGGCTCGATTAAAATAGCTGCAATCTCCTCGCCCCATTTATCCATGGCTTCTGTAAAGGCTTCAGGGTTATTAAAAGGTACAGTAATAACTTCTTCAGCAGTCGAAGTTGTCACGCCCGCTGAATCAGGTGTTCCTAATGTTGCTGGACCTGATCCGGCAGCCACTAATACTAAATCAAAGTGCCCATGGTAGCAACCAGCAAATTTCATGATTTTTGTACGTCCTGTATAGGCACGTGCCACACGAATCGTTGTCATAACAGCTTCTGTACCAGAGTTGTTAAAACGTACTTTATCCATCGACGGAATGGCTTCCTTTAACATTTTTGCGAAAGTAACTTCATATTCAGTCGGCGTCCCAAACAATGTACCATTTTCAGCTGCGTGCGTAATGGCCTTTGCAATATGAGGATGACCATGACCAGTAACGATTGGACCATATGCTGCTAGATAGTCGATATAACGATTGCCATCTACATCCCAAAAATAAGCGCCTTTTCCTCGCGCCATGGCTACAGGAGAACCGCCACCTACTGCTTTATATGAACGAGAAGGGCTGTTTACACCACCAACAATATGCTGTAATGCCTCTTCATGTATTGCTTCAGATTTTGCATGATTCATAGAATTGCCTCCTAACTTTTTATACGTAATCTATTGTAGACCTATCGGTGTAAGAAATCCAAAGAAATTAAGGGATATGACTTGATTTGTTACTTAGAGTAAAATAGGACCTACAGAGGAGGAGATTGTATGACATTACTAGAAGGACAAAAGGCGCCGGATTTTTCTCTATTGAACGAAAAGGGCGAGATGGTGCATTTAGCTGATTTTAAAGGAAAAAATGTTATTTTATACTTTTACCCAAAGGATATGACACCAGGCTGCACGATGGAGGCATGTGATTTTCGCGATAAGTTTGAGGACTTCAGTCATTTAAATGCTGTTGTTCTGGGTGTTAGCCCAGATAACGCAAGCAAGCATATAAAATTTATTGATAAGCATGGTTTGCCATTTTCATTATTAGTGGATGAGGACCATGCTATTGCTGAAGCTTATGATGTATGGGTTTTAAAGAAAATGTATGGACGTGAATATATGGGCATAGAGCGTTCAACGTTTTTAATTGATGCTGAGGGGAAGCTTGTAAAAGCTTGGCGCAAAGTTCGAGTGAAAAATCATATTGAAGAAGTATATGCTTATTTAGCAGAACAGGAGGCAAAACAATGAGAATCTATTTTACATTTGAACCTAGACCAGATTTACGAGAACCATTAGTAGCAGAATTTCCACAGCTTGAATTTATCTTTGAAAAGAGCATATCAAATGAAGAGCTTCAACAAGCGGATGTATTAGTTACATATGGTGAAGATTTAACAGAAGAGAGTATTCAATCTGCTACAAAGCTAAAATGGATTTTTGTTGCATCGGCAGGTATAGAAAAAATGCCAGCTCAGGCTATTATTGAACGCAGGATTCTAGTTTCAAATGTTCGTGGCATTCATAAAACGCCTATGGCTGAATCGATTCTTGCTCATATTTTAGCCATTAAACGAGCTTTGCCTTGGATGTATGAGCAGCAAAAGAAAAATGAATGGTCGAAAAAAACACAACAAACGGAATTACGAGATAGTACGGCACTTATTTTGGGGCCAGGTGCCATTGGTTCGGAAGTTGGGCGTTTATTGCAAGCTTTTGGTGTTACAACAATTGGCTGTAACCGCTCTGGTAAAGAAGCGGCCTATATGAATACGATGATTAGTTTTACCAATTTGAAAGAAGCACTACCTCTTGCAGATATCGTTATTTCTGTATTACCAAAAACAACAGAAACGACCCATTTATTAAAAGAAGAGCATTTTGTTGCGATGAAAAACAATGCGATCTTCATGAATTTTGGTCGAGGTAATTTAGTTGATGAAAACGTACTCATTCAAGCGATTGAAAGAAAGCAAATAGGACACGCAGTTTTAGATGTATTTGAAGAGGAGCCTCTGACATCCGACAATCCATTATGGACATTACAAAATGTTATAGTATCACCTCATGTATCCAGTCATTCTTCTCGTTATGTTGAGCGTAGCTTAGAAATTTTCAAGCCAAGCCTAACAAAATGGCTAAAGGGTGACACGGATTTAGAAAATGTTATGGATTTATCAAGAGGATATTAAGGAAAAAACCATTGATTTATTGAGGATAAGCAATGTGTGATTGTTGACGAAGTAGTACGAATTGGATACACTATTTATAACAATTATAAATTAATAATACTTATGGAAGAGGTGCATGACGATGTCTGCAACGCATTTACAAGATGCACTGGACACGTTGAAAACAACTGGTGTACGTATTACTCCTCAGCGTCATGCTATTTTGGAATATCTAATTCAATCAATGGCACATCCTACTGCCGATGAAATTTATAAAGCTCTTGAGGGTAAGTTCCCTAATATGAGTGTAGCGACTGTTTATAACAACCTGCGTGTATTTCGTGAAGTAGGTCTTGTGAAAGAGCTAACTTACGGGGATGCTTCAAGTCGCTTTGATTTCGTGACAAACGATCATTACCATATGATTTGTGAATGCTGTGGTAAGATCGTCGATTTCCATTATCCTGGACTCGACGAAATAGAGCATTTTGCATCACAGGTAACAGGCTTTGATGTGCATTCGCATCGCTTAGAGATATACGGCACTTGTCCATCATGTAAAGTTGCTACTGCTAAAGTACAATAAAAATCCTAGCTCTTAAAAAGGGCTAGGATTTTTTTGTTTTATTATAGGATTGATCGAACTCTTTACCTTCTAGAGTAGGATCAAGTGTTAATGGCTCATTGCAGTACATGCACATATCTACTCGGCCTAAAACCTTTGTATGTTTATGGCAATTAGGACACTCTACTTGAATCGCTCTTGTTGACAGTAATCCGATCCACGCATATACAACTGTGCTACCGATAATACAAAGAACACCTAGTGACATGAAAATTAAAACTAATATCGGGCTGTTTTTAAAGAAAATCCCTCCGTACATGACAATAAAACCAAAAAAGATTAGTGCTAATGCGAATGAACGAATTTTATTAATTTTACTTTTATAAGGTTTCATATTTCATCTTGCCTCCCAATCTAAAATCTACTATAACATATAAGGGCAAAGTATTTTAGCTTTGAACTGAATGAAAGAAGGAATACTTTTAGAGTATGTCGAAATTTTAACGGAACAAAACAACCTATATGAATAAAGGAGGGCTGAACATGGAGCAAGTACTGCGTCCGATATATCAAGAACGTGCGAGTCAGTCGAATACATTAGGCGTAATTTTAGTGGAAAAGCGTGAAGAACAAAGTAACGTTACAGATACATTTGATACGGTTTTACTCATTATCGTAAAAGAAGCAGAGCAACCAGTCTTTTCAAAACATTACTTATATGAAGGAAATAAAATCGCTCTACATACTGTTACGGAGAAATTAATTCGAAAATGGTTACTCATCGGTTCAAATAGAAAGGTTGTTGATTGGATATTCTTCGGTAGAGTATTATTTGATCGGAATGAATTTCTGCATAAACTAAAAATCGAATTGCAGGAATTTCCGTATAGTGGTCGTAAAATTAAAACAGGTATTCAATTTTCAAAGTTAATTCGTCGCTATTTGGAGGGGAAAGAATACTTTGATAAAGGAAGTTACTTAGATGCTTATAATCATGTTGTGGATTCCCTACATCATCTAGGCCGCCTATCTATTATCGATAGTGGCCTGTATCCTGAAGTAACTGTTTGGGCACAGGTGAAAAAAATCGAGCCAGCCATCTATAAGCTGTATGAAGAGCTAGTGACAAGTAATGAGCCAATAGAAAAGCGCTTAGAATTATTGTTTTTAGCAAGTGAGTTTTTAATCCACTCTCGTACACGAGATGGGGCACAGCATATATTAGAAGTCATGCAAACAAAAGAAATGTGGACTATTCAGGAATTACATGATCATCATGAACTTGTTAACTACTCAGTGGATTTAGAAGTGTTTGTTGAGTATCTAGTGGATAAAGGCTATATTCAAATTGAACCCATTGCAGCGAAAAATGATAGGATATTTCACCGTCATTACAAGGTAAATAAAGATGCTCTAGAAATGGGGCAATGACTGTAGTATGCTTGTAATCGAGGTATCTAAAAAATACCTCGATATTTTTTTAGAAAAGTAGTTGACGAATAATATCTTAGTATTGTATTATATTAATTGTCGCTAAGACATAAACGAATAACTCAGAAAAACACAAAAAACTTTTTTAAAAAAGTTGTTGACATGTTTTGAATGAGATGTTAATATAAAGAAGTCGCTGAAAAACGACTTAAATAATGAACCTTGAAAACTGAA
>NZ_PXXX01000024.1 GCF_003367505.1 Lysinibacillus capsici | reverse complement strand
TAATTATATTAATATAATTAATTGGTGTTTAAAGAATAGAGTAGAAAAGTAATATTAGCTAAATGGTGTTATGTTTTTTGTAAGAAATACGTAGTTATACTTAGAGACTGTAAGGTTTTTGAGACAGAATATATTAATGGAAAAGAGAAAAACTTTTTGGAGAAATAATTTTTTTTAGAAAAACATCTTGCATTTGAATAATTCTAAGTGGTAAATTGTTTTACATGGACGTTCATAGAATTTTCACAGGTAGCAAAAGAGGGGAGAAATGAGAATTTATGAATAAAAATAGATGGTTAATTGCATTATCTGCAATCGCTATTCACCTTTCAATCGGTGGAGCCTATGCATACAGTGTATACAAGCTACCGATTGTCACAGAAATGGGATGGAGTGAAACAAAGGTAACGATTGCCTTTACCATTATGATGGGATTAGCTGGTTTCTCAGCTGCATTATTTGGTAGTTTAGTAGAAAAAATGGGACCACGTAAATCGGCGATGGTAGCAGCTGTCTTATTTGGAGCAGGACAAGCTGGTGCTGGTGTAGCCATTTCAATGGATTCTGTTGTTATGTATTGGTTAACATATGGTGTTCTTAGTGGATTAGGAATGGGGATTGGCTATATTGCACCTGTATCAACACTTGTAAAATGGTTCCCAGACCGTCGTGGTCTAGCAACAGGTATGGCCGTACTTGGTTTTGGATCGGGTGCACTTATTACAGCACCAGTCGCAGCCAACTTAATGGAGGCAGTTGGCATTTCTACAACATACTTTATTCTAGGGGCAAGTTACTTCACGTTAATGATTTTAGGGGCTTCATATATAGCACCACCTAAGCCAGGTTATATGCCTGCTAATATGAAAGCAGCTGCCAATAATGGTAAGGACGTAGTTAAGAAAGATTTAGCTGTTATGTCAGCACGAGAAGCTGTTAAAACAAAGCACTTCTGGATGCTTTGGTCCATGCATTTAGTTAATGTAACAGCAGGGATTATGATGATTTCTGTTGCTTCACCAATGGCACAGGAAATTGTCGGTCTATCAGTAGCAGGTGCTGCCGCAATGGTAGGAATTATGGGGTTATTTAATGGTGGTGGTCGTTTAATCTGGGCCGCTGTGTCTGATTATATCGGTCGTTCTAACGTTTTCGTTATTTTCTTTACTGCACAGCTAATCACATTTATCGTTTTACCACATACAACTAACGTAATTATTTTCCAAGCACTTATCTTCTTAGTTGTTAGTTGCTATGGTGGTGGGTTCTCAAATCTACCTGCATTTGCAAGTGATTTATTTGGCACAAAGCAACTTGGTGTGATTCATGGTTATTTATTAACAACGTGGTCATTGGGTGGAGTTTTTGGACCATTGTTAGTAAGTGCAATCAAAAATGCGTATGGAAGCTATATTCCTGTATTCTATGTATTCGCAGGTTTAATCGCAGCTTCGTTGATTATTTCCTTAACGTTACGTGCAGATGTACGTAAGCAAACAGCTTTAAAAGCAGCGCAAAATGTTGGAGATGTATCTGCTACACAATAATATGAACTTTCAATTTACTATATAGGTGTCATTTCGTGGATGGCACTTATATAGTTATTTTTTTTGAAGTGTTTGTTATATAACAATTGTAATTTCTTTGTTTAATGTATAACAGCACATGTCTGATGTCAATAACATTACTGGAAATAAAGTGATTTCGTAATTAAAAGAGAAATTTTGTAACGAAATTCATGATGAGGAACAAACTATTAAAAATTGAATCTTTTCTCAAAGAACAACGTATATAAAGTAATTAGGGAGGGATCAATCATGGGGAAATTTTCTTTAGATGAATTTGTTCATAAAACACAGCAGGACGATAATGAGAATGATTATTTTGAATTGGAAACTGAACGTGTATTAGAGGTTAATCTAAACGGTGAAGTGTGGTCAAAAATGGGCGCTATGATTTCTTATACAGGTGATATTAAATTTGAACGTGAGCGCGTCTTGGAGCATGGTTTTGGAAAAATGTTTAAAAAGGCTTTAACGGGTGAAGGTACGCAATTGATGAAAGCTAGCGGAAAGGGCAGACTCTATTTAGCGGACCAAGGAAAGAAAGTAACTGTTTTTGATTTGAAAAACGACAGTATTTGTGTCAATGGCAATGATTTACTTGCCTTTGAGCCTAGCATCGAATGGGATATACGTTTGATGCGTAAAATGGCTGGCATCATGTCAGGTGGTTTATTTAATGTAACCCTTCAAGGAACAGGGAAGGTTGCGATTACAACTCATTTTGAACCACTGACATTATTAGTGAAACCAGGTGAAACAGTATATACTGATCCGCATGCTACTGTCGCATGGTCAGGCAACTTAACACCTGAATTTAAAACAGATATTAGCTTCCGTACATTTATCGGCCGAGGCAGTGGAGAATCCATCCAGATGGCGTTTTCTGGTGAGGGCTTTGTTATTATCCAACCATTTGAAGAAGTTTATATGTCTAGTGAAAGCTAAAAAAGCGTGTCCGTTGTTCCACGGACACGCTTTTTCTCCTATTATAATGCCGCATGCATTCCTGCAATACGTCCCGTTACTAGGGCTGAAGTGATGTTATAGCCGCCTGTATAGCCATGAATATCAAGAATTTCTCCACAAAAGAACAGTCCCTCTTTTTTCTTTGAGGCCATTGTTTTTGGCTCGATTTCTTTTACAGAGACACCGCCACCTGTTACAAATGCCTTATCAAGTGACTGTGTGCCACTCACTGTTAACGTGAAGTTTACTAGTAAACGTGCTAGCTGACGAATTTTCTCTTGGGATAATTCAGCGCCTGTCAATTGAACATCAATGTGTGATCGCTCACATAAGAACAAGAGCCATCTTTCAGGTGCTATGCCTTTCCAAACATTTTTCACAGCCTTTTTCGGATCTTCTTTTATTAATTTATTTAAATATTGTAGACATGTTTCTTCATTATAATGTACCAGTGTTTGAATACGCATTGTCACGGGCTCATAGCCTGTTTTCATTAATTCTTTCACAACGAATTGACTACAACGCAAAATAGCAGGACCACTTAAACCAAAATGGGTAAAGAGCATATCCATTTGATGGGTGACGAGTGTCTTACCTTTTTTATTGAGCACGGAGACAGCAACATCACGCAATGCTAGTCCTTGTAGCTCACGTGCTTGAATAAAATCTTCTTTTGAAATAACAGGGACTTCTGTTGGGAATAAGGTTGTGATTGTATGACCCGCACGTTCAGCCCAAGGATAGCCATCACCTGTTGAGCCTGTTTGTGGAACCGCCTTGCCCCCAACGGCTACAACGACTGCTTGACTACGGACTTCGGTGCCGTCAGCAAGACGTACACCCAAAATTTTATCTTCATCCATTAGAAGCTTACTGACAGCTGTGTGTAAACGAACTTCAATATGAAGACGTTGTAGCTGTCTAATCAGCGCATCAACGACATCTTGTGCGCGATTGGATACAGGGAACATTCTACCGTGGTCCTCTTCCTTTAGGGCGACACCAAGCCCTTCAAAAAATGCAATTATATCTTCATTATTATAAACGGTAAATGGACTATAGAGAAAACGGCCATTACCGGGTATATGTTTCACAATTTCTTCAATAGGCAAACGATTTGTAACATTACAGCGTCCTCCGCCAGAAATGGCCAATTTCTTGCCTAGTTTTGTGCCTTTTTCTAACAATAACACCTTCTTTTTGCGCTCTCCAGCAGCAATCGCCGCCATTAAACCAGATGGGCCACCACCAATCACGATTACATCATACATAGTTAGAAACTCACTTTCTGTTCAAATTAGGAATCTTTCCTATTATACATGAAGTCTATATAGAGAGGGACTTTCTTTGACATTGAAAATAATAGAAAAGTGTTTTATAATTCTTTATCTCTTCTTTTGGGATGAAGAGCTTATACAGTAGAATGAAACACAATATTCTTTGTTATACAATTGGATGAATGAAAGTTTTCCTTTATTAGCATTGTCAGCATGAAATGAATGTCTTTTCGTGCTATTATGGTAAAGGTTATGCACTAAATTATGAGGTGAAAAATAGAATGTGCGGATTTATAGGTTATATTAATGGAACAAATGTGATTGATCATCATCAGACGATAGAAAATATGATGAATACAATTATTCACCGCGGACCTGATAGCGGCGGTATTCATAGTGACGATAAAGTAACGTTAGGTTTCCGTCGATTAAGTATTATTGACTTATCAGACGTAGCGAATCAACCATTATATAGTGAAGACGGCAATATCGTGCTTGTATTTAATGGAGAGATTTTTAACTTCCAAGAGCTGCGTGCAGATTTAATTGAAAAAGGTCATACGTTTAAAACGCAGTCAGATAGTGAAGTCATTATTTATGGCTATGTAGAATATGGCGTAGATTTTGTGAAGAAACTGCGTGGGATGTTTGCCTTCTGTATTTGGGATAAAAAGAATGATTTACAGTTCATTGCGCGCGATGGCTTTGGAATCAAACCATTGTATTACTCTGAGCATACAACAGACGGTACGTTTATTTTTGGCTCTGAGATTAAATCGTTTTTACCACACCCATCATTTATTAAAGAGTTAAATAAACAGGCACTTCGCCCCTATTTAACATTCCAGTATTCATCTATGGATGAAACATTCTTTAAAGGTGTCTTTAAATTACCACCAGCACACTATATGCTGATTCAAAATGGACAAAAGCAAATCGTTCAATATTGGGATAAAAAATTCCATGCAAAAGAAGCACCAATCGAAAAATATATTGAAGAAATTCGTTCAACTGTTAAAGAATCTGTAGAGGCTCATCAAATCAGTGATGTAAAAGTTGGTTCATTCTTATCGGGTGGTATTGACTCTAGTTATATTACGTCTTTATTACGCCCAGATAAATCCTTCTCAGTCGGGTTTGCGGACTATGAAGATATGTTTAATGAGACAAATCTTGCAAAAGATTTATCAGATACGTTGAATATTCAAAATGAACGTAGATACATTACCGCAGATGAGTGCTTTGAAGCGCTACCTAAAATTCAATGGCATATGGATGAACCACAATCCAATCCATCTTCAGTGCCACTTTACTTCCTTTCGGAGCTTGCTTCAAAAGATGTAACGGTTGTCTTATCAGGTGAAGGTGCTGATGAAATTTTTGGTGGGTATGCTTGGTATCAAAACTCAGGAAGAATGCAAAAATACGAAAAATTACCATTAGGTCTTCGTAAAACATTACGTGGAATGGCAGAAGCCCTACCGAAAAATCAATACACGAATTTCCTTATTAAAGGTGCTCAAACAGTAGAAGAGCGTTTTATTGGGGAAGCGGTAGTTTGGGATGAAGTGGATGCTATTAATGTTTTAAAGCCAGCTTATAAAAATGCCCCATCTGTAAAATCGATTACAAAACGTATTTATGATGAAGTACCTGGCGATGATGATGTGACAAAAATGCAGTATCTAGATCTAAATCTTTGGATGCCTGGTGATATTTTATTAAAGGCAGATAAAATGAGTATGGCACACTCAATTGAATTACGTGTACCATTTTTAGATAAAGAAGTAATGGAGTTAGCGAAAAATATTCCTTCAAGATACCGTGTGAATGATATCGATACAAAATATGTTCTACGTCAAGCTGCGCATCAGGAATTGCCAGAAGAATGGGCAAAGCGTCCGAAACTCGGATTCCCAGTGCCAATTCGCCACTGGTTACGTGAAGAAAAGTATTACAGTATGGTAAAAGAAATGTTTACAACTGACTTTGCAAATGAATTTTTTGATACAAAACAATTAGTTGGCTATCTAGATGAGCACTACGAAGGGAAAGCAAATCGCGGTCGTTATATTTGGACAGTTTATGTATTCCTAGTATGGTACAAAAAGTTCTTTGTGGACATGGTATAAGAAATACCTAATCGGTGGGGATGTTCAATTCCTCACCGATTATTTTAAGGCCTTTTTTCATCAAGTTTCTTTATGAATGAACTTTTTGGTGTTTTTATGCGTCTCATTTCCTATAAATATGTTAAGATTACAGTTGGTTTACTTTATTGCTTTTAGAGTGACAGCGCTTGCATATCGTTTGTTTTAAAACGAAAAAGTTTTATAAGTATGCTTTGAAGTGTTACGATAATAATATTGATTTTACAATGAATGGATGGGTATGATGTCCAATTTAATGAAAGGTACTGCGATATTAACAATGGGGATGTTTTTATCGAAGGTACTCGGATTAATTTATATTTTTCCGTTTTATGCAATTGTTGGCGAGAAGAACATTGCGCTTTACCAATATGCATATATTCCCTATTCAATTATGCTGGCAATCGCCATTTCAGGTGCGCCAATAGCCGTCTCTAAATTTGTATCCAAATATAACGCAATGGGAGATTATCAATCGGGGCGCAAGCTGATGAAATCTGGCATTCTTATTATGATGATGACTGGCTTTGCAGCATTTATTGCCCTCTTTCTACTTGCTACGCCAATTGCAGGGCTAGTTATTAAGAGTGAGGAACAGGTCTTTACAGTTGAACAAATTGCTTCAGTAATACGATGGGTTAGTTTTGCCTTAATCGTAGTGCCATTTATGAGTCTATGGCGGGGCTTCTTCCAAGGCTACGACAAAATGGAGCCAACTGCCGTTTCACAATTGGTGGAACAAATTGTGCGGATTGTTGTGTTACTTGGTGGGTCGTTCCTAGTGGTGATTGTGTTTAAAGGAAAACCAGAGACAGCCATCTCCTTTGCTGTGTTTGCTGCATTTATCGGGGCAATCGGTGGATTAGGTGTTCTTTATTATTACTGGAAAAAATATCAGCCTGAATTTAACTTATTACGTAGCCAAAGTGTGACTTCCACACAGCTACCAATGTCCAATATTTATAAAGAAGTGATTACCTATTCCATCCCAATGGTGTTTGTAGGGGTGGCGAATCCGTTGTTCCAATTAGTCGACATGCTTACGTTTAATGGAGCGATGACGTCCATTGGTTTAGCAAAAGTAACAGATACTTATTTATCGATGATTAACTTTATGACACATAAAGTTGTTATCATCCCTGTTATGCTAGCGACTGGATTTTCGATGGCGCTTGTACCAACAATTACAAAATATTTTACACAGGGGGAGTATTTAGCGCTCCGCCATGCAATGGATAAAACCTATCAAATTTTAATCTTTATTACATTGCCAGCTGTGGTTGGTATTTCTCTATTAGCCAATGAAATTTATTTTATGCTTTATTCAGAAAGCGAAATGGGAGCAACCATTTTATCGCATTATGCACCTGTTGCGATTTTATTTGCGTTATTCCAAGTCACAGCAGCCTTACTTCAAGGAATTGATTTTCAAAAGTGGATTGTTTTTAGCTTATTATCTGGAATTTTCGTAAAGCTAGCATTAAATATTCCTTTAATTCGCTGGTTAGAGGCTGATGGTGCTATAGTAGCTACAGCTATTGGCTACAGTGTTTCGATTATCATTAATATGCTTGTGTTACGAAAAACGTTGAATTATCGATCAGAAATGGTTGTGCGTCGTGTCATGCTAATTGCTTTATTGACAATGGCGATGGCCATTAGCGTGCTGATTGTGCATAAATTATTGGAATTACTAATGGGACCAGTTGATAGTAAATTCTCAGCATTACTATTCTCAATTATTTGTGCGGCTGTTGGTGCGGCTGTTTATGGCTTTTTATCATTACGCCTAGGTTTAGCCCAAAAGCTATTAGGTGAACGATTAACCCGTATTATGAGTAAACTGGGATTGAAATAGGAGTGGAACGATGCGTTTAGATAAATTACTAGCAAATATGGGGTACGGCTCTCGTAAGGAAGTAAAGCAGCTATTAAAGCAAAAAGCAGTCACAGTAGATGGTGATTATGTCAAGGATGCAGCTTTACACGTAGACCCAGAAAAGCAAATTGTATCAGTGTTTGGAGAGCGCGTTGTTTATACAGAATTTGTTTATTTTATAATGAATAAACCGCCTGGTGTTATTTCTGCCACTGAAGATTTAAGAGATGAAACAGTCATTGATTTATTAGAGCCATTACACCAGCATTTTCAACCGTTTCCTGTTGGTCGATTAGATAAAGACACAGAAGGATTGCTCTTATTAACAAACGATGGTCAATTAGCTCATAATTTATTGTCTCCCAAAAAGCATGTGCCAAAAGTTTATTACGCACAGATTGAAGGCGTTGTGACAGAAGAAGATGCCGAGAAATTTGCAAATGGTGTTGAGCTAGATGATGGCTATGTTACAAAGCCTGGAAAGCTTGTGATCTTAAAGTCTGCACAGCAATCTGAAATAGAGCTAACGATTCAAGAAGGCAAGTTTCATCAGGTAAAGCGAATGTTTGAGGCTGTAGGAAAACGTGTAACATATTTAAAGCGTATTTCCATGGGAAGCCTGAAATTAGATGAAAATCTAGCGTTAGGTGAATATCGTGAGCTCACTGCTGAAGAGCTAAACGGTCTACAAAACAATCATTAAACATATTATTCCTCGATGCATCACATAGCATCGGGGATTTTTATATACAGTAATATGACTGTAACTGTATAATATGAAATGAGTTATTGTGATATAGTCATAGAATGTATCATATTTTGAAATATTCCCCAAAAGACGATGGTATAAAATAAGTAGAGGACAATTAAATGAAGAACCTGCGTATTAAATTATTACTATCTCTAATAGCATTTGCAGTCATACTTGTTGCTGTTATTTCATATGTGAACCGACAAATACTGGTAACAGAGATAGAAAAGCAAGTGAGCATGAATAAAATATTAATTGAAAATCATATTTTGACAGATATGCAAACTGTCGATGATGCCCATTTTTATTTTGATAATAATATTTCAGACAAAATGGAACAGGAGCTTAGACAGCTAAAAAACTATTACCATGAAAACCCTAATGTAGCTACTTGGGATTTGCAGCAAATGAAAAAGAAACATGGTATGGATATTTACATAGTGGATCAATCAAATACAGTAGTTTACACAACTTTTGCCAAAGATATTGGCTTGGATTTCTCGCTTTGCTGTCAACGTTTTTCTGCTTTATTAGATGAACGGCGCGCTAGTGGCGAATTTTTTACAGATGGACTCGATATTTCAACATCAACAGGTGAATATCGAAAATTTGGCTATCTGGCAACACATGATAAGAAATATTTGCTTGAGTTAGGTATAGACCTACTAAATGATCCTGTCTTCCAAACCTTTAATTTTGAGAAAACTGCACAGTACTTAATAGGTAAGTATATTGATTTAGTGGATGTGCAAGCTATTAATGCAGGTGGCGTTTTCTTTAATGATTCGAGATCGATGAGAATCACTGTACAGGAGCAATCTAAGAAATTTCAAAAATACTTCGAGCTAGCTAAGAAAACAATGGAGCCAGTTGAGTATGAAAAGGCATTAGACAATGGTTATATAGAAACACATCGTTTTCTGCCCTATGAAGCAGAGACAGTGAGAGGGGAGTCGTCCAAAAGAATTGTCTATGTGAAATTTATCAATTTCACTAAAATGGAAGCTCTCCAAAAAAATACAAAGCAATTTTGGATCTTACTGTCTATTGCTCTACTAACATCCTTTATTATGCTATTAGTTATTAATAAAATTTTATCTAAAACAATACACCTAGCTACCTTCGATCCACTAACTGGTGTCTACAACCGTGCTACATATATTAGGAAAATTGATAATTTATTAAGAAAAAGAAAAATGAATGTGCCAGGTTTATTGTTAATTGATTTAGATAACTTTAAACAAGTAAACGATCAATTTGGTCATGTAGAAGGAGATCATATCCTCATTGAAACAGCGAAAATTTTAAAGCATGTTGTGAAACAAAGTGGCTTTGTTGTACGCTTCGGTGGGGATGAATTTGCCATTGTTTTATACGATACAACAGCGGAACAGATGCAGCACATAGCAGAGGACATTTTGACTCAAATAAGGTCAGTTAGATATGATGGCCAAGCTAGCGAGAAATGGTCTGTGTTGTCTGTGAGCATGGGCGGAGCCATTTATAATCATGCTGAGGATACAGAAATGAGCTTATTTGAACGTGCCGATAAAGCGCTTTATCAATCAAAAAATGCTGGTAAGGATCAATATTCTAGTTTTGCAGAGGTCGCTGCTGACGAGGATTATATTAGTTAAAAAACGCCCCATTCTATCGATAGCATAGTTAGCTATTCTGATAGCAATGGGGCGTTTATTAATGAGCAGCTATTTTTGTTCTATAAAAGATACAACTACATAAAACAAGAACAGCGATGACTGGAAACATAGCGTTCATATAATGAGTCAAGAGCCAACCGCCTATTATTGGGCCAATAAAGCCACCTAAATTTTTAAATTGTGCAGCACCTAAATAGGTTGCCTTTTGAGTATCTGGCGCAATTTCATCAATCATAACATTCATTGTAGGGAAGGCAAAGATTTCACCTATGGTAAAAATAATCATGGCAATGATATAGAGCGTATAATTATTGGAGAATCCAAACATACATAATCCAATAGCAAAGAACAGTACACCTACTAATAATGTTGCTGTAGATGAAAAGCGCTCTGATACTATACTAATAGGTAATTGTAGTAATAACACAACTGCTGCATTGAGAGAGATTAATAACGAATAAAGTTTCGCACCTTCATCAATTTTTAATTCGATAATTTGTGGTAGCGTTGAGTCAAATTGCGAGTAACCAATATTGATTAAAATGGCACCCAAAATGAAGCTAAGCAGCACACGATTTGTCAAAAGAATCGTGAATGTACTGAGTATTTTTGTTTGTGTAACCGCTTTGGGTTGCTGCATTTGATAGCGATTTAACACAAAAAATAAAAAGACTGCGTAAATAATATACATCATCCCTGTCAGCATAAAAGGGATACTTGGACTGGATAGCTGTGAGATATACACGCCAATAATTGGACCAATAACTGCTGCAATATTAATGGCTGTATAACGTAAGGAAAATAGTCTTTTTCGTTTATCGGCAGGTGTAAAATCAATCATCAATGCCTGTGTGGAAGGTTCAAAAAATGATCGACAAAGTCCATTCAAAGCATTGAATAGAATAAAAAGCCAAACAGCATGAACTGTTGCGAAGCCAAAGAACACAAGACTCCAAACGATAATTGTTAATAGAATAACGCTTTTTCTACCAAAGCGATCTGTTAAATAACCCCCGAAAAATCCACCTACTGTGGAAATGAGCGGCGCGATACCAATTGTCAATCCAATTTGTAAGGGAGAGGCTTGAATTTCATTATGTAAATAAATAGCTAAAAAAGGCATTGCCATAAAGCTTGCAATACGTGTAAAAATTGTTCCACCTAAAATAATCCAAACTAATGGATGAAACAACTTTGACAAAGTCATATAAAATCCTCCTCTCAACATTTAGAATGTTTCGAGTTTAACGGATTGTTAAGCAACTGTAAATAGTTAAAATAATCTTGAAAGAGCACAGAGCAGATAATGGCGCGCAGATTTATGTTGCTATGCTAAGATGTGAAGCTTAGATTGAAGGGTAAAGGAGCAATGTAAATAATCGTTTTATATAGATGAATGGAAGTAAGATAAAAATCATTGCTTTGCATAGATAGATGACTAAAAAAGTGATGTAAATAATTACTTTACACAGAAAGCAAGCTGGAGAAGTCAGTAAGCAAAGTGGGGAAAAAATCCAAAAATCTTCTAACGACAAAAAAGAATGACCCCGACGAAAGGTCATTCTTTTTCCATACACAATGCTTTACGTACAAAACGTAAAACTAAGACGTTAATTTTACTTTTTTCTTCGTCGTTGTCCATCTGCCTCGACTTGGACTCGTCACCAAATCGTTAAAGGCTAACACGTTCAAATCTCTTTGAACGGTGCGAGGAGTGATACTAAACTCTTCGACTAAATCCTGTGTAGACACGGTTCCTTTGTCTAAAATAAACATGTACACGTCTTTAATACGATTAAGCATTCGATCAGTAGTTGGTTTCATTAAATGAACCACTCCTTCATCTTAATTCTCTTGGCAAAGACTAGCGGACGACAATATGTGCGGAGTGCACTTAGGCTAATAAGTAGCTGCCTTAGACATCCCCTTTTCTAATTTTATAGTCAGAACAATTATTCTGATAACTTTATTATATAGAAAAACTACTTAATTTTCTAGTGAATGCAAGAGAAATTTACAATTAATATATAAAATTTATACTGTATTTTGTGGGAATACGTGAAAAACGTGCTATATATGGTAGTGACAGTAGAAGTTACTGAAAATAGTTGTCAGAAAGCTGATTGTCATATATGTTGTAAGGTGTAGAATAATGTTAATACTTTGAAGGAGGTACATGGTATGGATTGGTTACAAGCTGCAAAAGAAAGGCAAGACGAATTAATACAAGAGTTACAGGAGCTTGTGCAAATAAATAGTGTGCTCGATGAGGATACAATAACTACTGAAGTACCTTTTGGAGATGGTCCACTTCAAGCGCTTGAATGGTTACTAGCAAAAGGTCAAAGTGAAGGCCTGCTCACGAAAAATGTTAATAATTATGCTGGACATATTGAAATGGGAACTGGTGAAGATTTACTTGGTATTCTATGTCATGTTGATGTTGTCCCAATTGGAGAAGAAGCAGATTGGACTTACCCTCCTTTCAGCGGCACAGTAGCTGATGGTAAATTATTTGCACGTGGTGCGATTGACGATAAAGGGCCTACGATTGCGGCATGGATGGCCATGAAACTTGTGAAAGATGCAGGTATTCCGTTAGAAAAAAGAGTACGAATGATTATTGGTACAGACGAAGAAACAGGATTCCGCTGTGTCGACCACTATTTTAAACAGGAGGAAATGCCGACAATTGGTTTTGCACCAGATGCGGATTTCCCGCTCATCAATGCAGAAAAAGGCATTGCAGAGCTTGTGTTCTCTCAAAATAAAGTGGGTGATGCAACGAAAGAACAACTACTACTATTTAATGCAGGAAAGCGCCCAAATATGGTACCTGATTTTGCAAAAGCAATAATTCAGCACGTAACAGCATCATTCGAACAGAATTTTCAAACATTTTTAAGTAAAAATCAGCTAGAAGGCTCTTTATTAATGGAGGAGTCTCGCTATATAATAACTATCAAAGGTAAAGCAGCCCATGCAATGGAACCAGATAAAGGTATCAATGCAGCTGTTTATCTTGCAGCATTTTTACAACAAGAGTTGACGACAGAAGCAAGTAAACAATTTGTCGACTTTATTGCAGATGTTTTTTATCAGGATCATTATGGTAGTCAGCTCGATCTGCAGTTTGAGGATACAATGTCAGGACAAACAACATTAAATCCAGGGATCGTAAGCTATGATGTCCATAAAGGAGGCAGTTTAGTAATTAGTATGCGCTATTCAGTTTCCTATCCATTCGATGAAAAAATAACAGCAGCACAACGCTTAACGGTAGAAAAAGGGTTTTCTCTAGACATACAAGACGACTCCAAGCCACATTATGTCAGCGAAGATGATCCATTCATTCAGACATTAGCAGCTATCTATAGACGTCAAACGGGAGATACAGAAACACCTTTATTATCAACTGGTGGTGGGACGTATGCACGTGTGATGAAAAAAGGCGTGGCATTTGGCATGCTCTTCCCAGGGGAGCCAGATGTAGCGCATCGAGCGGATGAGTTTGTTGTCGTTGAAAACCTTGTAAAAGCAGCGGCAATTTATGCTGAAGCAATTGTTGAACTTGCAGGAAAAAAATAACTCAAAGACGAAAAGGATGAACAAAACATGGCATATTCATTATGGAATGATCAAATTGTTGAAGAAGGATCCATTGCAGTATCACCAGAAGATAGAGGCTATCAATTTGGTGACGGTATTTATGAAGTAATCAAAGTTTATAACGGAAATATGTTTACAGCACAAGAGCATATTGATCGTTTCTATGCAAGCGCCGAAAAAATTCGTCTTGTTATTCCTTATACAAAAGACGTTTTACACAAATTATTACATGAGCTGATTGAAAAAAATAATCTTGATACAGGGCATGTTTATTTCCAAATTACACGTGGTGCCAATTCACGTAATCACGTTTTCCCAGATGCAAGTGTTCCAGCTGTATTAACGGGTAATGTGAAAGCTGGTGAACGTGCATATGAAAACTTTGAAAAAGGGGTTAAGGCTACGTTTGTAGAGGATATTCGTTGGTTGCGCTGTGATATCAAATCTTTAAACTTACTTGGTGCAGTATTAGCAAAACAAGAGGCAGCTGAAAAGGGCTGCTACGAAGCAATTTTACATCGCGGGGATATCGTAACAGAATGTTCATCAGCAAATGTTTATGGGATTAAAGACGGTAAGCTTTATACACACCCAGCAAATAACTTCATTTTAAACGGTATTACTCGTCAGGTCATTTTAAAATGTGCAGAGGAGATTAGTTTACCTGTAGTTGAAGAACCAATGACAAAAGCTGATTTATTAACAATGGATGAAATTATTGTATCTTCTGTATCTTCAGAAGTTACTCCTGTTATTGATGTGGATGGAAACCAAATCGGTACTGGTGTGCCAGGTGAATGGACGCGTAAATTGCAACAAGCTTTTGAGGCGAAATTACCACTTTCTTTGAATTCAAAATAAAAGAACCGTTTAAGAGAACTATCGATAAGGGTAGTTCTCTTTTTTATGGATGTAATGTTTGGTATCGTCATGTAAAATAAAAAGGATAGTAATGAATAATTTTACAGATTGAAATTTGTAGAATAATTGTCGATGTATTGAATACAATGCCTCTTTTCTACCAAAGCAATCTAGATAAAAAGAGAACTATAGATATGGTGAGTAAGAATGGAGTGACCTTTACATGGCACAATTGGTGAAATTACAAGATTACATTTCACGCTATCAAATTGATTTAGCGAGATACCCAACACAATTTGTGCGCTTGAAGAAAAACCAATGGGAGCGCATTAAGCGACAGTGGGAGTTGGGAGAAGATATTAGCGAGTGGCAACATGTCGACAATGAGGTGGAAGCGGAGGCTTACGAGGAAAAAGAACGTTTTACCTTCATAAAAAAATGGTTTGCTGGACGGCAAAAGGAAACAACAGAGGATGTTGAAGAAGTAGAAATATCAAATGAGCTTGTCAGCGATGAGGATATAATTCCTGAAGAAGAAACGACACTCACATTTGAACCTAAAATTGTGTATGCACCACAATCCATCCATGAGTTGAAACGAATGTTTATTGATCAGTTCTTTCATTTTCAAATGAAATGGGCCAGTTCAACATTACGGGAAAAATCATATGTAGATCCTCGCTTCATGCGTGACTCATTGCTCCGTATGCTATTGCAAACATTGCCAGATAATTATCTATTGTTTTATTATCCAATACTACAAATTAGAAAAGCACCTATAGAGCTAGATGTAGTGTTAATGTCGCCGACAGAGTGTATTTGTATTACGGTCTTAGAGGCTGAAAATCAAGCTGTATATGTAGGTGGCAGCGATCGCTTCTGGATTAAAAAAGTAGGGACGAAGGATTCTAAAGTTTTGAATCCAACGATTAACTTAGGGCGGATGGAATCGGTCCTGTCGCAATTATTTAAACAAGAGGATATTGATATGCCCATCCGTAAGGTTGTGCTATCTCGTAATGGGTATTTTGATTATCCTGGTTCACCATTTGGGGTACGCTTTGTTGATCGTCGAAATTACCATGAATGGATAGAGCATTTAAGAAAAGTTTCCTCTCCTATGAAGCATATGCAAATCCGAGCTGCACAGACAATTTTAAATACGGTCCAAACCACCTCCTTTAACCGAGATATATGGCAGCAAGCATCTCAGCCAACAGAGGAATGATGTATGAACGTTCTATTTATTGTCAATGAGGCCGCTGGGAATGGAAAAGGAAAAAAAGTTTGGCTCCAACTTCAAGAGCAACTAACGATTTCCTATCAAGTGGCTTTTACTGAATATGCAGGACATGGACAGGAAATCGCTCAACAATGGGTACACCAGCAACAAGAGAAGAAATTGCTTGTCGTTGTTGGTGGTGATGGCACCATTCATGAAGTAGTTAGTGGTGTTATACATAATAAATACATCATAATTGGTGTAGTTCGTGCTGGCTCTGGTAATGACTTTGCACGTTATTTTCATACCTTTTCCAATGCCCAGCAAATCGAGGATTATGTAAAGACTACCTTGGCTAATGTAAGAATGGATGCAGGGATCGTTCAGATTGATAATCAACGAAAAGAAATATTTGTTAATAATGCTGGCATAGGCTTCGATGCCTTTGTGACAAAATCAATTAACACTTCTCGTCTTAAGTTTTATCTCAATAAGATTGGATTAGGGAAACTTTCGTATGCTGTCGCTGTAATTAGAGGGTTATTTCGCTTTGAACGCTTTGACATAACGATACGTTCAGAGGGACAGGAATGGCAATTTCAGCAGACGTGGTTTGTGGCGATGAGTAATCAACCTTATTTTGGAGGCGGCATGAAAATATCACCTGCCGCAAAAGCAGATGATGGGCAAGTGGATATCACAATTGTACATGGTATTTCTCGTATCAAATTATTACTGGTATTTGTCACTGTGTTTTTTGAAAAACATACAAAATTTAAGGAAGTTACTTTTTTACAAGGGCAGGTCTTTGATCTTATCGTAGCAGATAAGGTTGACTGCCATACGGATGGTAATTATATTGGCATTGTCAATCAAGAGACCAATATCCACTGTACAATACAACAAAATGCTTGGCAGGTTATTGTTAAGGATTCATAAAAATATCATTGTGCAATAATTTCATGCGAATTATAAGGGAATACGTTATACTATAAAAAAATCAATAATTTCACAAGAAAGAAATGAGGAACAACATTGAGATTAAGAAATAAGCCTTGGGCAGAGGAAATGATTACAGATCACCCAGAGGTGATTATTCCAAATCCTGAAGACTTTAAAGGAAATTGGCAGGCTGTTTTCGGCAATGACAACCCTATTCATATTGAAGTAGGGTCTGGAAAAGGACAATTTGTGACCGGTATGGCTTTGCAAAATCCAACAATCAATTATATTGGCATTGAACTTTACGATAGTGTGATTGTTTGTGCACTAGAAAAAGTGCTAGAGGCAAAATCTCCAGCGAATTTACGTTTACTAAAAGTAAATGGCGCAGATTTATATAAATTCTTTGACAAAAACGATGTATCACGTGTATACCTGAATTTCTCAGATCCTTGGCCAAAAACACGACATGCAAAAAGACGTTTAACGCACGGGGATTTTTTGAAATTATATGAGTCGATTTTAGTGGATAATGGGGAAGTCCATTTTAAAACGGATAACCGAGGTCTTTTCGAGTATTCTTTAATCAGTATGTCTGAATATGGGATGTTATTAAAGTATGTATCTCTCGACCTGCATGCAAATATGCCAGAGGATAATGTGATGACAGAATATGAAGAGAAGTTTTCTGCGAAGGGGCAGCCGATTTATCGCTTAGAATCGCAATTTATCACTAAATTGTAGGGGGAATATGGATGGATCAGTTACAGTTTCACAATATGTCATTATCATGGCTAAACGGGGGTGTTACGTGCCTAGATGGTGGTGCGATGTTTGGTGTTGTACCAAAGCCTCTTTGGTCCCGCAAATATCCAGTCAATGAAAAAAACCAAATTGAATTACCAACAGAACCTATCCTTATTCAATTTGGGGGCAAAAACTACCTTATTGATACGGGGGTTGGCTTTAACAAATTAAATGAAAAGCAGCTACGAAACTTTGGTGTAACAGAAGAATCTTCGTTAGCTGATAGCTTACAAGAGTTAGGATTAACGACAGCAGATATTGATGCAGTGTTAATGACGCATTTACATTTTGATCACGCTGGGGGGTTAACGCAGTGGGAAGGGGATGTACTTGTACCAACTTTCCCAAATGCCAAGATTTTTGTAACGAAAATTGAATGGGATGAAATGCGTAACCCCAATATCCGTTCTAAAAATACTTATTGGAAAGAAAATTGGGAGCCAGTTCAGCATTTAGTTGAAACCTACGAAGAGTCATTGGAAGTAGTACCTGGAATCGAAATGCTTCATACTGGTGGTCATAGTGAGGGACATGCTGTCATCAAGCTAACGCAAAATGATGAAGTGTTATTGCATATGGCAGATATTATGCCGACTCATGCTCATCAAAATCCATTATGGGTATTAGCCTATGACGATTATCCAATGACAAGTGTATTTGCAAAAGAGCGACTGATGAAAGAAGCCCTTGCAAATAACTATGGCTTTATTTTCTATCACGATGCTTATTACCGTATGATTCGATGGGATGAGTCAGGCAAAGAGATTGTGGATAAACTAGAGCGTAGTAGACAAGCTGTTATTACATTTTAATCGAGCAAGCAAAGGCGAGGTATTTGGCATATAAAATGTCAATACCTCGCGTTTTTGTTCGTGAACAGGATAGAAAATATGATACACTTAACACGATACTAAAATACAAAAGAGAGTTGAAATAAACATGGCAACTGAACAACCATTTTTACCCGTTTTACTTGGATCAGATATGAATGCATATGGTATGGCACGTGCGTTTTATGAAGCATATGGTATTAAACCACTTGTTTTAGGACGTTCTCATTTAACAGCAACACAAGATAGCCATATCCTACAATTTCAAGAAATAGACCGTTTAAATGAACAAGATGTTTTTGCACCTGCCCTTGCAGAAGTTGCAAAAAAATATGCTGATAAAAAACTATTACTTTTAGCATGTGGGGACGATTATGCCAAGCTGATCATCAAAAATAAGCCAGCATTACAAGAGCATTTTACCGTACCTTATATCGACGAATCGTTGATGGATGAAATTTTATTGAAAGAAAATTTCTATAAAATGTGTGATCAATATAATTTTAAATATCCAGGTACAACAACGGTGACAGCTGACAACTATGAAAACTTTACACCACCATTTGCTTACCCTATCATTTTAAAGGCTTCCAACTCTGTAGAATATTGGGCTTGTAAATTCCCTGGGAAGAAAAAAGTATTTGTTGCACATGATGAAGCGGAAAAAACGGCTATATTAAAAGCTATTTATAGCTCTACTTATCAGGATACAATGATTATTCAAGAATTTATTCCTGGGGACGATTCCTATATGCGTGTGTTAAATGCCTATGTAGGAAAGGATGGAAAAGTGAAGCTGATGTGTCTAGGTAACCCTATTCTAGAAGAACATTCTCCTGAAGGAATCGGAAGTTATGCAGCCATCGTGACAACCTATGATAAAGAATTAATGGATCAAGTACGTTTCTTCCTAGAGGACATTGGCTATACAGGTTTTGCGAATTTTGATATGAAATATGATATTCGAGACAAGCAATATAAACTTTTTGAAATCAATTTACGTAATGGGCGTTCTAGCTATTATGTAACAGCGAGTGGGCATAATTTAATGAAGTATGTTGCGGATGACCATATGTTAAATATCGAGCAAGAAGTCACATATGTGCAGGACAAGCATTTATGGATGATTATTCCTAAAGGGGTATTATTCAAATATGCATCGAATGAAAAGCTCAAACTAGAAGCAAAAAAATTAATTAGTGAGGGTAAATACACAAATTCTCTTTACTTTAACGAGGATATGAATGCGAAGCGTTGGGTGAAACTAACACTCAATAATTTAAATTATTACCGTAAGTATAAAAAGTACTTTAATAATAAAGGTTTATCCGAATAACATAGAGAAGCCATCTTCATTTTATGAGATGGCTTCTTATGTTGTTGAATTAGATATTATGAGTAGCAGAAAAGGCCCTTTAGCAAGGTGAGGGGTTGATTTCCGTTCCGCCAGCGCATTGGAAATCTCTTTTCACCTTTCACAAAAATGTTTTGTTTTTTAACATTATAAGAAGCCATCTTCAATTTATGAGATGGCTTCTATTGTATATACATAATTAAACTTCTGTTAGTTCCACGACAACACCAGAGCGTGCATCGGCAGCAAATTCGAATGTCTGCATCTCACCTTCATGCATACGCGAGATCCCCCCACGATATACTGGGATGGTAATAATACCGTTTGTAAAATCTTCAGTTTTCATAAAAATCCAAGAACCATCAATCGGTGAATCCTTTTTAAATTCTCTTTTTATGTTTTCAAGTACTTGTCCTGCAGGTACGAACGGAGAAACTTTTTCACTAGCTTCTTTAATAATGACTGCGGCAGCTAAGCCAGTTGCGACACCAATTAAAAAATCACGTAATTTCATACTTTTTTCCTCCTTTTTCTATACCTTTATTTTAGCATAGCCTATAGAGTGAATGCACGTTCACAATTATGCGGATTGAGGAAATGTATCAATATTTCGAATTCGGAAATAATTGTGTTACAATAGGCAAGGAAGAATATTCTACTTCGTGGGGAGAGAGTCATCATGAATGAGGAAACATTACAATTATTTAAAACATTAACAGAATTACCAGGCGCTCCGGGTAATGAACACGCAGTACGCGCGTTCATGCGTTCTGAGTTAGAAAAGTACTCGGATGAAATCGTTCAAGATAATTTGGGGGGGATTTTTGGTGTTAAGCACAGTGATGTTACGGATGCACCGAAAATATTAGTTGCTGGTCATATGGATGAGGTAGCATTTATGGTTACTTCTATCACAGATAATGGAATGATCCGTTTTCAAACATTGGGCGGCTGGTGGAACCAGGTTATGCTTGCACAGCGTGTAGAAGTATATACGAAAAATGGGGCAATTCCTGGTGTAGTTTCATCCATCCCACCCCATTTATTAACAGATGCAGAACGAGCGAAGCCAATGGATATAAAAAATATGCTTATCGATGTTGGTGCTGATAATAAAGAAGATGCTATGTCTATGGGTGTTCGTCCTGGACAATCCATCATACCAATTTGTCCATTCACACCAATGGCTAATCCGAAGAAAATTATGGCTAAAGCTTGGGATAACCGCTATGGCTGTGGTCTAGCGATTGAATTAATGAAAGAAGTACAGCACGAAAAATTAGGTTCACATTTATACTCAGGTGCAAATGTAATGGAGGAAGTTGGCTTGCGCGGTGCACAAGTATCAGCAAACATGATTAAACCAGATTTATTCTTTGCACTAGATGCTTCTCCTGCCAATGATATGTCAGGTGAAAAAAGTCAATTTGGACAGCTCGGCAAAGGTACTTTACTTCGTATTTTAGATCGTACAATGGTAACACATCGTGGTATGCGTGAATTCATTTTAGATACGGCCGAATCCAATCATATCCCTTATCAATACTTTGTCTCCCAAGGTGGAACAGATGCTGGTCGAGTGCATACGGCAAACGATGGCGTTCCAAGTGCAGTTATTGGTGTATGCTCACGTTATATTCATACATCAGCATCAATTATTCACATTGATGATTATGCAGCTGCCAAAGCTTTAATTGTTGAATTAGTGAAAAAAGCAGATCGTTCGACATTAGAGTCAATTCACGCTAATGTATAAGAAGCTAGGAAGATGCCTTTTAGAGGCATCTTTTTCTATGGAAAGAAAGTGGGGATTAAATGAAAATAGCAATTGGCACAACCAATAAGGCCAAAACAGAAGCAGTTGAAGTAATTGTTCGCAAATACTTTGAGGATTCTCTCTTTACTCATGTCAAAGCTGCTTCTGAAGTATCAGATCAACCGATAAGTAATGAAGAAACTAGATTAGGGGCAATGAATCGTGCTAAAAACGCCTTGATTTTAACGGATGCAGAATTATCATTTGGCTTAGAAGGTGGCGTAACTGAAATCGATGATGACATGTATGTTTGTAACTGGGGTGCATTAACTGTGTCAGATGGAACAATGTTTACAGCTGCTGGCGCACAAATTATTCTGCCAAAAGAAATTGCCCAGGAAATAAGAACTGGTGGAGAACTTGGACCGATTATGGAGCAATATACAAAGCGTCGAGATATTCGTCAAGGCGCAGGTGCTGTAGGTATTTTTACGCAAGGTTTAGTTAGTAGACAGATGATGTTTGAGCATATTGTCTCGCTTTTAGTTGGTCAATATTTGTTCACATTTTCACAAAAATAGTTAAAAAGAATTAGTGGTGAGAGGATAGTTAGGTTGCATCTTATGATTAATTTTTTTAAAATAGAAAAAAGTTAGTAGTGAAAGGAAGAGAGACATGTTATTTTCATGGCTAAGAGCAATTGGCCTAATGCTTATACTTCTTGTCCTTTCTGGCTGCAATCAATCTATTGATGATCAAATTGCTAATGGGCTCCAATTAACGGAGAAGGTTTTTGCTGAAGAGCCAGAAGAACATACAGTAGAAATTGGGGATATCAAATTATACTTACCTTCAAACTTTAAAATTGAAGACAGTTCAGATGCTTATAATATTGTGATTTCAAAAGGCAAAGAAAGCTACATTCTTTTTATCAATGATCGTGAAGCACAAGACAGTAAACTTTATTATAATCTTTTAAAAGAAAATGAAGCGGACAAAATTATCGAGGAATCGACTTTTGATAAGGATGGTCGTTTTGGCTTCACAGCGGTTCTAAAAACGGACGTAGAAAATGAAATGGAGCTCATTGTTAGTAGTGGTGGTGTGAAGATGACAACCATTTCAAAAGCAAAACAAATTGAAAATAATTTGCGTGAGATGACGAAAATCGTTCATTCGGTTAAGATGAAGTAAATAGAAGGAATGAACAGAACGGTTCACAAATATGTGAGCCGTTTCATTTTGAAGTTAGGATGTGAAAAAGATGAAGCGAATGAAGTCTGAACAACTAGTCGAGCTATTAAAAAAGCAATTAACTGAAGAGAAATATGAATTTCATTTTGATAAAAAGTACGATAAATTACGCTTGAATCATAAGACAATTGAAAAAGGGATGGAGCTCTCCTTACCTGGGATCTTAGCAAAATATAATGACAAGCAAGAGTCAGCGATTGAAGAAGTTGTATATACAATTGAGCAAACCTTTAATGCGATGGTACAAGAAAAAGAACAGGGTTTCCAAACGACTACACAGATTTATCCCGTGATTCGTGCCACTTCTTATCCACAGGCATCGAAAGAAGGGCATGCCTTTATTACAACTGAGCATACAGCTGAAACGCGCGTTTTTTATGCACTCGATTTAGGTAAAACCTATCGCTTTATTGATGAATCCATGCTAGAAGCCTTACAATTAACGGTAGAACAAATTCGAGAAATGGCACGCTTTTCGGTGAAACAACTACCAACCGCCTATAAAAAAGATGAGGTAGCAGGTAATATTTTTTATTTTGTCAATGTGAATGATGGCTATGATGCTAGCCGTATTTTAAATGAGAGCTTTTTAAAAGAAATGCAGGCACAAGTGGAGGGCGATATGACATTATCCGTGCCTCATCAAGATGTATTAATTATAGGTGATATTCGTAATGAAACAGGGTATGATGTATTAGCACAGATGACGATGCATTTCTTTGCAGTTGGTACTGTACCGATTACGTCATTATCTTTTATTTATGAAGATGGAGAACTAGAACCAATCTTTATCTTAGCAAAAAACAGAGTGAAAAAGGAGCAAGAATAACAATGAACGTATTTTACAACAAAGAGCATGTAGGAGATGTCTTACTAGTTCAACTAGCAACGGAGGCTATTGTGAAAACAGAAGTAGAACGTGCTGGTGATATTGCTATTTTAAGGGAAGCTCAAACGGGAGAAATTAAAGCCTTCAATTTATTTAATGCGAGCAGTTACATCCAAACAGATGCTAAAGGCTTAGTAGAAGTGACACCAGAATTAGTAGCACAGCTAGCAGTGGCAATCGAAAAAAATGGAGCTAATATTAATCTTGATGTTGATTTTTCACCAAAATTTGTGGTTGGTTATGTAGAAACAAAGGACAAGCATCCAAATGCTGACAAATTGAGTATCTGTTCAGTCAATGTAGGAGATGAGATACTACAAATTGTATGTGGAGCTCCTAATGTAGAAGCAGGTCAGAAGGTAGTTGTTGCGAAAATTGGTGCCGTAATGCCTTCGGGAATGCTTATTAAAGAAGGAAATTTACGTGGTGTTGAGTCTTACGGCATGCTTTGTTCAGCGCGTGAATTAGCGATTCCTAATGCACCATCTGAAAAAGGAATTTTAGTATTACCAGAGGATGCTATAGTTGGTAGTGCTTTTGAATCACCAACTAAATAAAAATTCCCCTATTTAAAAAAGAAATTATTAAAATTTAAATGTTTTATCATGATATTATTCCTTGTGTCAAGGTGAAATGCCCTAAATCGTTATGTTACTAATATGCTAGTAGCATAACGATTTTTTTGTTTAGAATGAGCCTCTAAATGCAAGTTTCAAGACCGTTTTTATGGTATGCTTTTTGATGTAGACATTGAGCTATTGATAAATATAAAACTAGACAATGCTATAAATGAAGTGTAAGAGAAATGAGTGAAACGAAGTGAACTGGTTTAAAAAACAAATTAGTAAATTTATTAATAAAGAAGATGAAGACTATGAGTATGAAGAATATTATGAGGATTATGGAGAAGTTCAGTCGGAGCAATTACATACACAAAAAGAACCACCAATCGCTAAGCAAAAGACTTTCCGTTTCCCTTTGATTGACGATGATGAAGGTGAAGCATCCTATACGCCCTCAAAAGAAATGTTTGATCAAATAGAAGATGATGATTATGGACAAATTGGGGATTTATCGTTACCAAAACATTTAAATCATCATATTGTCGATTCTAGTGTTTATGATGTTGAGGTTTCAGGAATTCGAGATTTACTAGCAAATCGCTCTAAACGTACAGGTAGAAAAACAATGATGAAAAGTCAGCCTTCAGAACAAGAATTTCGTTCAAGAGCAAGCTTAGTCTTTCGAGATGCACAAAATGAAACAGCTACTATAAGTCCTATGACTGCACCTGCACCAAAAGAAAAGAGTCAGCGAAAAGAACAAAAAGTTGAAAATATTATGCCTGAGAATCGCAAACGATTTGTTCCAACAGATGTGCCTTCACCTGTCTATGGTTTTGCAAAACCAAGTCCCATCAAAGATTTATTAGATAAAAGAAAAGAGGAATATGAGAAGCAAGAAACCGATGTACAGGCAGTTGAAAGGGTTACTGTTGCAAAGCCTTTAAAAGAAGCGACAACAAATGAGGTCAATGAAAATATACTAGAAGAAAAAGAGCCGGCTAGCACAAACCAAACGGTTTTAACGGAACACCATGAGATTATTCAATCGAAAGAACTTTCGACAGTAAGTGAACCAATTATTTTTGAGGAAGAACTGTTGGTTGAAGAGAACGATGATAAGGAAAATTTGTCATCAAATGTAGCTGTGCCTCAAACGACTTCTTTTGCTATGGATTTTGAAGGGCAAGAGAAGGAAGCTGTTGTTCAAGATCAAACAGTTCAACAACTTTCAGCAGATCAATCGGAAATCCATGTCAAAGAAATGATTGTGGAACAAGTACAAATAGAAAATTCTACGATCCATATTGGAGAAGTTACTGTCGTTCAACCGTCAATGGATGACCAATCTCCTGATACTGCATCGAGGGAAGAAAAAAGTCGAATTCCATTTAATGTACTAATGTTAAAAACAGATAAAGAAAAATGGAGAATCCAACAGCAATTGAAGATGGCTCAGCAGCCTATACGTGTAGAGAGCATGCCAGAAACAGAGAAAAACAAACTAGTGGATGTGATGCCAGAAAAATCATCGTCCTTAGACAGCATGACAACAAGCGAAATGTCCGTTTCACCACCAGAAGATGACAACGATTTCCATATGTCAGAGACTGTTGAATTGCAAGTAGATGGTCCAGTGCAACTTGAGGTAAAAGATGAAGTAGAAAGTGTCCCTACAAAAAGTAGTGCTGAAGAGCCTATTGCTGTAATTACAATGGCTCCTGTTACATCAATGTCAAGTATCTCAACAAATGAAAGAATAGAAATTGAAAAAGCAGCTGCTGATGAAATTTCTGCAACTATTGAGCCAGAGCTTGAGTTAGAACCAGAACTAGCTATCGAACCTGAAGTAGTTTCAGAAATTGTAGAGTATGCTCCGGTAGAATCTGTTGAGAATCAAGTAGCACCACAAGAAGTAGAAGTAGAAGCTGAGATACCAGCAAAGCCTGTACACGTCTATCAAAAGCCAACGGATGAATACCTAGAGCCACCAGAGGAAAAAACACAGGATACGGATTGGATGGAGCAACAGGGCGACACATTAGTCGAAGCACTATCTTATTTCCAAGTTTCTGCGCAAATTGAATCGATTATGCAAGGTCCTGCTGTTACTCAATTTGAAATAACGGTGAGCCATGGTACAAAGGTGAGTAAAATTCGAAACTTAGCAGATGATTTAAAACTTGCCCTAGCAGCAAAAGATATTCGTATTCAAGCACCAATTCCTGGGAAAAGTTCGATCGGTATTGAGATCCCAAATAGAGTATCACGAGCTGTTCGCTTATCTGAGGTAACAAATAGTGCCTCCTTCGTTGAGTCAGATTCACCATTAGAGGCAGCATTAGGACTTGATTTGACTGGAAAACCTGTTACGTTAGATCTGCGTAAAATGCCACATGGCTTAATCGCTGGTGCAACGGGTTCGGGTAAATCCGTTTGTATTAATTCTATTTTGGTTAGTTTATTATATAAAGCTGCACCACACGAGCTAAAACTCATGCTGATCGACCCTAAAATGGTAGAGCTGGCGCCATTTAACCATATTCCGCATTTAGTTAGTCCTGTCATTACAGATGTAAAGGCGGCAACGGCTGCACTAAAATGGGCAGTTGAGGAAATGGAGCGTCGCTATCAACTATTCGCTCATGCAGGTGCACGTGATATTACACGTTTTAATGCCATAGCTGATAAAAATAATGAACATAGCCTGAAGTTGCCTTACATTTTAATTGTCATTGATGAGTTAGCAGATTTAATGATGATGTCTCCAGCAGATGTAGAGGAGGCCATTTGCCGTATTGCTCAAAAGGCACGTGCATGTGGTATTCATTTAATTGTTGCAACGCAAAGACCTTCAGTGGATGTTATTACAGGGTTAATCAAATCAAATATCCCTACACGTATTGCCTTTGCAGTTTCCTCTCAAATTGATTCTCGTACCATTTTAGATGGGCAAGGAGCTGAAAGGTTACTTGGTCGAGGGGATATGCTATATTTAGGTAATGGTATGTCAGCGCCCGTGCGTTTACAGGGAACTTTTGTTACAGATGATGAAATTGAATCGATTATTGAGCATGTTCGTGAACAGGGTGAGCCTGATTATATTTTCGATCAAGAGGAATTATTAAAGAAAACAGAGGTGTCCGCAGAACAGGACGATTTATTTGAAGATGTTTGTCGATTTGTCTATGAGCAAGGTGGCGCTTCTACCTCATTGATTCAACGAAAGTATCATATTGGCTATAATCGTGCTGCTCGTTTAATTGACATGTTAGAATCACATGGTTTTGTTTCGGAAGCAAGAGGAAGTAAGCCACGTGAAAGTTACATTACAGAAGAAGATTTAATTACTATGTTTGAATAAGAATTGCATTGTTTTCGTCTAGATTATCTAATTTACGTCGAATTTAGTTTTTTTAGAAAAGTTACACATCTATCCTTATGCATAAAAAGTGCTATAATAGACAAGATGTGTTGAATAGTACGTATTTTTTAACACTTGTGAAGGTATTAATACCTAACCATTCGTGAAATAATACGATACACCTAATAGATGATAGATGGGATATTGAAATTCCCGGGGGGTTTAATTAATGACAGTTTTTCATTTCACAGGCATTAAAGGTTCTGGCATGAGTTCGCTTGCACAAATCTTATTTGATGCTGGTGAACAAGTACAGGGCTCAGATGTCGATAAATATTTCTTCACGGAGCAACCGTTACGTGAACGTAATATTCCAATTTTTACATTTAATGCAGATAATATTAAAGAAGGTATGACAGTGATCGCAGGTAATGCATTTTCTGATGATCACCCTGAATTAGTACGTGCTCGAGAAATAGGTGTAGAAGTCATTCGTTACCATAAATTTTTAGGTGAATATATTGGCAACTATACATCTATTGCCATCACAGGTGCACATGGTAAAACATCTACGACTGGTTTAATGGCACATGTGGTAGGTGGCTATAAACCGACATCTTATTTAATTGGTGATGGTACTGGGGCAGGTCATGAAAATGCTGATTTCTTTGTAATGGAGGCGTGTGAATACCGCCGTCACTTTTTAGCATATAATCCTGATTATGCTGTGATGACGAACATCGATTTTGATCATCCAGATTACTTCGCTAATATAGAGGACGTATATTCTGCATTTCAATCATTAGCATTACAAGTGAAAAAAGCAATTATAGCATGTGGTGATGATGAACAGCTTCAACGTATTCAAGCAAAAGTACCAGTTGTGTATTATGGATTTGGTGCTGAAAATGACTTTGAAGCTCGTAATGTTGAAAAAACAACTGAGGGTACAAAATTTGATGTTTTTGTACGTAATGAATTTTATAGCACTTTCTTTATCCCATTATTTGGGGATCATGCTGTTTTAAATACATTGGCCGTTATTACGCTATGTGAATATGAAGGCATTTCTCCAGATATTATTCAGGAGCGTTTACACACGTATAAAGGTGTAAAAAGACGTTTTACTGAGACGGATATAGGGGATAATGTTTTAATAGATGACTATGCACACCATCCAACGGAAATTCGCGCGACAATTCAATCAGCACGACAAAAATTTCCTGAACGTGAGCTAGTTGCGATTTTCCAACCACATACATTTACACGTACACAAGCTTTTTTACAAGATTTTGCGGATAGTTTGAGCCTTGCAGATACAGCCTATTTATGTGATATATTTGGCTCTGCGAGAGAAACGCAAGGCGCGCTTTCTATTCATGATTTAGCGTCACTTATTGAAGGCAGTGCAGTGATTACCACTGAAGGAATTGATATATTAACAAAACATAATGGCGCAGTATTTTTATTTATGGGCGCTGGTGATGTTCACAAGTTCCAAGATGCTTTTGAAGACGTGCTTAAAAACAATGAAACAGCTTAGTCCGTAGGGGTTAAGCTGTTTTTTCTCAAATTTAAGCAGGAATTCCGTTTTTTTTGTCGAAGATAGGGAAAGTAATAGTAAAGACAATTTACTAGCAGGAGGTCAACTTATGGAAGTGATTTTGTATATTGCAGCCATTATTGCTGCAATCGGTTTTTTAATTTTATGTGTGAGCGTGGGCATGACATTATTCTCGCTTAAATCCATCTTAAACAGCTTAGCAGGGACATTATCTGGGATTGAAGGCCAAATGGAAGGCATTACACGCGAAACAACTTCTTTATTATCAAAAACAAATAGCTTAGCAGAGGATATTCAACATAAATCTGAACAATTAAATTCAGTTGTTCAAGCTGTTAAAGGTATTGGTGACTCCGTTAATGGTTTAAATAATTCTGTTCAGCAGATCACTTCTTCTGTTTCTAAAAGCGTAGAACAAAATGAAGAAAAAATTGCACAAGTTGTACAATGGAGTAATGTTGCGATGGGTATTGCTGATAAATGGAAAAAGCGAAAAATCATCGAGCAGGAAACGGTATCACCTGATGCCTATGCATTTGAAACTGTGCAAGTAGAAGAAACACCAAAAAGAAAATGGGGTCGTAAAAAATGATAATTATTCAGTGAGTATTTTATGCTGGCTGAATAAAAATAAAGTCTTAGACATATAAGTTGAAGATGCATCTGTGAAAATAGATGGACAACCAGTCTAGACAAATTTGATAATTAGATGGGGAGGAATTGTTGCATGACAACTCAAAAGCCAAATTTTAACGAAGTAAAGGAACAGCAGCTTGAAAGTTCTTTGCCTCAGCTTTATCATCCGCAAGACTCGATTTATGAAGAGGAGCGTGTAAACATGAAAGATTTTGTGATTGGCGCATTAGTTGGTGGAATCGTAGGGGCTGCTGCAGGTCTACTGTTAGCTCCAAAATCAGGAAAAGATTTACGCAGTGATGTGGCTGTACAAGCTGTTCAGCTAAAAGATAAGAGTGCAGACTTCTCGACAACTGCAAAAGATAAAACAGTTCAACTTTCTAAACAAATTCAAGAGCAATCTACACAATTAGTAGAGAAAGTAAAAACACTAAAAACGGCAAAAGCACCAACTGTTTTTGATGATGGTACGGTTTCCTTTGAAGGGGAAGAACCATTAGAGGATTATATTCCAAGTGAGGAACCAAAAGCCGAAGAAACGACAGAAAAAGCAGATCAAAAAGAAGAAACAAATGAAGAAGTTCGTGCATAATGCATAATATAAAGGGATACGTTACAAGATAAAGTTGTAACGTATCCCTTTTTTAAATGATAGGTGTAGCTTCTAATATTATTTCTAATTGATCACCACCAAATATCTCTGTATCAAAGCTCGCTGGCTGACCATTTCTTAAAATCGTAAAATTCCCCTTAAAGGCACTTGGCAGCTGCCAATTAGAGAATCGGAAAACATCTTGATAAATCCAACGACTGCGATCCTTTTCTTTAAATACTAAAGTCGCTCCATTGTGTACAGTGGATTGTGGTGACACAACCATTTTATTAACAATCGCTTCATTTGCAGTCTTCTTTAGTTCCAAAACTTCCTGTTGGAAATGAATAATGATTTTATCCTCTAGCAAAAGATTCATTTGGTCTGCGATATGCTGTACTGTTGGTAGAGATGGTTGTTGGAAGCTTATCACATCTCCATTTTGTACAGCATAGCTCAATTTGGCTACTTTTCCATTAATCATTAGCTGAGAGGAGAACTCTGGTAAATATAAAGGTTGTCCATCTACTTGAATCGTATAGGACTCAAATTGCTTTAACAAATGCCAATTATTAGTGATTTTGAATACATCCTCAATTGTTTCGGCAATATCAAAAACGACGATATCACGATCATTTAAAACGGTATCGAGTGATGCAGAAGAGTTATTGACAGAAATTTTGGGCTCAATCACATATTTGGTGTTTTGGATTGTCACAGTCTTTATTGCTGCATCATCTATAAGATCTCTTACTGTAGCCGTCGCCTGTTGCCCATCTTGGCCTTCTATTAACTGAATGGCATCTCCAGTTTTAATCAGGCTTTTTGTTGATGCCTGATGCCCGTTTACCAATATTTCAGCAGGCTGACCATGTCCACCTGGTATAAATATGTCCTGTCCGTTGACACTGATAGATAGTCCATGTCCTGGTTTTCCATATAATTGCTTTGCGCGAATATTTGCAGCTAGAAAGGCATCTGCAACAGTCATTTCTTTTAGTTCAAAAAGGCGTACCACTTGGTTATTGACTGTTAAACTCATATATTGAATCGGCATTTTTTTAGCAGCAATGGCAATACCAATAGGTGTGACTAATTCAGGTGAGGCTTTTATATGATCTTCTTTTGTTAAGTTTTGAATAGCATCAATGCCTCGAACAGCAATACGATTAGCTGGTAAATCTAGAACTTGACCTAGTTCTGTAGTAAGGTTGGGTGTTAAACTACCGCCACCAACCAGCATAACGGCTTTGGGTGCTACTCGATTATTGAGTCGTAGAATTTCTTCTCCGATAGACTTCGCCAACTGTTTCACTGCAGGCTCAATTGCTAAAAAAACCTCTTCCTTTGGATAGAACTGATCAAAGCCTAGAATATCTTGAATCAATATCTCTTCAGAGGTTTGTAGCTGACGTTTAGCCTCTTCAGCTACAGGGAAGTCTAGCAAATAGTGGTCGCTTAAAGCTTCTGTTATTTCATCGCCAGCTGTAGGGACCATGCCGTAAGCTACAACTGTACTTTTATCCGTAATGGCAATATCTGATGTACCTGCCCCTATATCAACAAGTGCCACATTTAGGCGACGCATCGTTGGAGGAATCAGCACATTAATGGCAGCAATCGGTTCTAACGTCAATGCTTCCATCTCTAAATCAGCTCGTTTAAGAGCGGCAATCAATGATTCCACAACTACACGAGGTAGAAACGTTGCTATCACTTCGATTTGGGCTTCATCCCCTTGTTGATCCAACAGGCTTCCGATCTCCTCGCCATCCAAGCGATAATACAGGACTGAGTAACCTACACAATAATAGTGGCTAATTTTTGCATCCTCTTTTTGTTGCAAGAGTTGCTGCTGTGCTTGTTGAACAGCCTGAAGTTCCAAGCGACTAATATCTTCTTCAGTAAAAATTGGTCGGTTACGTATATTGATGGTCACACTAGCTTGTTCAGTTTTCAAAGATCGACCTGCTGCAGCGACACTTACCTTTGTGAGAGGCCCATGTTTCTCTTCAAGTTCACGTTTTATTTCATTAATTAATTCTGCCACATACATGACATTATGTATTTGTCCATCTACCATGGCACGTTCTTTATGCTCTTTTACTAAAATATCTTCCACATGAAAATGATCATTTTCTTCTTGGAGAATAATCCCGACCACTGAGCGAGTGCCAATATCAAGTGCGAATAGTTTAGAACTCAATGTAATCGCTTCCTTTCGCGTCATACTTGAAAATAATTTAGCGAGTTGAAGCGCTAAATTAAAAATGCGTGACATTCTGAACAACATTGATTATAATAATGCTATTATCTAAAAATGTAACATACATTTCAGAGTTCTGAAAGTGTCTGTCATGAGGAGAGGAGCAAGAAAGCATGAGCCAAAAAGATTTAGAAAGCTTACGTAGTCAAATAGACGGTTTAAACTTAGAAATTCTTCGTCTAATTAATGAACGTGCAGCTGTAGTTGATGAAATCGGTAAAATTAAAGAAAAACAAGGTGTGAATCGCTATGATCCGCTGCGTGAAAGACACATGCTTGATCTTATTAAAGAACACAATCAAGGTCCATTAAACCAAATGACGGTTGATTATATATTTAAGCAAATCTTTAAAACAGCTTTAAAACAACTTGAAGCTGATAAAAAGAAAGAGTTGCTTGTATCTCGTAAGAAGAAGTCAGAAGATACAATTATTAATATCAATGGTGAATTAATTGGGCAAGGAAAACCATCTTTCGTATTCGGTCCTTGTGCGGTTGAGTCTTATGAGCAAGTAGCAGCAGTTGCTGCTTCTATTAAAGCAAAAGGCGAAAAGTTAATTCGTGGTGGTGCTTATAAGCCACGTACTTCTCCTTATGACTTCCAAGGTCTTGGATTAGAAGGTCTGAAAATCTTAAAACGTGTGTCCGAGGAATATGGTTTAGGTGTTATTACAGAAATCGTGACACCAGGTCATTTGGAGGAAGCATTGGATTATATTGATGTCATCCAAATTGGTGCACGTAATATGCAGAACTTTGAATTATTAAAAGCAGCAGGTGCAACAAATAAACCTGTCTTATTAAAACGAGGTTTAGCTGCAACAATTGATGAATTCATTCATGCTGCAGAATACATTATGTCTAAAGGAAATGAAAACATTATCCTTTGTGAACGTGGTATTCGTACTTATGAAAAAGCAACTCGTAATACATTAGATATTTCAGCCGTACCAGTTTTAAAACAAGAAACGCATTTGCCAGTATTCGTAGATGTTACACATTCAACAGGGCGTCGTGATTTATTATTACCTTGTGCAAAAGCAGCTATTGCAATTGGTGCTGATGGTGTCATGGCAGAGGTGCATCCAGATCCATCTGTGGCACTGTCTGACTCACAACAACAAATGGACATCCCAACATTTGACGCATTCTATGAAACGCTACAAAAATTCATGAAAAACCATGAAATTCATGCTTAATTGTTAACAGCGAACACCGCTTGCTTACTTCGGCAGGCGGTGTTTATTATATCGTGACAAAATAATGTCTAGAATAGGACTATTAGTACTTGGTTTTTACGTAGTTCTTCTTGAAAATAATATGAAAATTATCGTATGATAAGGCTATAATAGGAAAAAAGGGAGGCACGTACGATGACTGTTACAATTTATGATGTTGCAAGAGAAGCAAATGTTTCCATGGCAACGGTCTCTCGTGTAGTCAATGGTAATCAAAACGTAAAACCAGCAACACGAAAAAAAGTACTAGAAGTAATTGAACGATTAGAATACCGTCCAAACGCAGTAGCGCGAGGTTTAGCAAGTAAGAAAACAACAACAGTTGGCGTGATTATCCCAGATATTGCAAACAATGTTTATGCGGAGCTGGCTCGTGGTGTAGAGGATATTGCCACAATGTATCGTTACAATATTATTTTAGCCAACTCAGATCAACATGAAGATAAAGAGTTACAGCTACTGGATACAATGCTTGGAAAACAGGTTGATGGTATTGTCATGATGAGTGATGAGGTTACAGAAAAGATGCAGCAAACGATGGATCATTCGCCAGTACCAATTGTGCTTGCAGGCTCTGTGGATGAATCCCAAACAATTGCAACTGTGAATATCGATTATTTCCAGGCGGCTTATGAAGCTATTTCATTACTTATTCAAAATGGCCATACACGGATTGGTTTTGTAACTGGCCCACTTTCGTATACAATTAACGGAAAATTCAAGCTAGCAGCCTATAAGAAAGCATTGCAGGATGCTGGTTTACCAATAGATGAAGCATTAATTGCTGCAGAAGAGTCCAGCTATGATATGGGCTTAGAGGCTTGGGAGATTTTATCTGCTCTTGAACAGCCACCAACAGCTTATTTTGCAGGAAGTGATGAATTGGCCATCGGTTTAATTCATGGCGCACAAGATGCGGGCAAAAATGTTCCAGAAGATATTGAAGTTATCAGCTTTGAGAACTCAAAGTTAGCACGAATGGTTCGCCCACAGTTAACAAGTGTCGCGCTACCGCTTTACGATATTGGAGCTGTTGCAATGCGCCTGCTGACAAAATTAATGAGCAAGGAAACTGTCGAGGACGAAGCGGTTATTTTACCACACCGTATTGAGCATCGACAATCTGTCAAAAGTAAATAATGATACTAACACGTAAATCGCTTATGAAGGATTTGCGTGTTTTTATTTGCTGGATGGAACGTCAAAAATAGAGGATAGCGTTTCAAAAGTGAGGGATAGAACAAAAGAATTGATGGATATACCACCAAAAGCATTCATCTAATTTAAAAAGCCCCACGAATATCGTGAGGCCAAGAAATTAATCCCGTCTTTCATTCCGAATAATATGTAGCGATTTGGCTAACATTTGAGCATTCTTTTCCTCTATTTCCGCTTTACGAGGAATTGGCTCATATAAAGGAATCGGATCCTCCCATGTTGGAATAAAAGGAACAGGTGCTTCTGGTTGCCAGCGATCCAGCCATGCTTGAGGGAGTGGCCCCATTGGTAACGCTTGGTCAGTCATTTCCAACCATAACATGGACCAGGCACGGGGCACCACTCGCCAAATATCGTAGCCACCGCCCCCCACTGCAATCCATCGACCATCACAATACTCATGTGCTAATTGATGAGCTAGCTTAGGAATTTCGCGATAAATATTCATTGTTCCATGTAAATGTGTTAATGGATCAAAATAATGTGCATCTGCACCATTTTGTGTTAATACAACATCTGGCTTGAAAAATTCAAAAATCTCTCGCATTGACTGTTCATAGATCTCTAGGAAACTTTCATCCTCAGTAAACGCATCCATTGGAAAATTAAAGGAGGTTCCATAGCCTTGCCCATTGCCACGCTCAGTAATATTTCCGGTTCCAGGGAATAGATAACGACCAGTTTCATGTATGGACAGTGTACAAACATTAGGATCCTCATAAAAGCTCCATTGGACACCATCCCCATGATGAGCATCTGTATCTACATAAAGTACACGAGCGTTGTACTTTTCCTGCAAGTAACGAATAGCCACTGTGCTATCATTGTAAATACAAAAACCTGATGCACGACCACGGAAACCATGATGGAGTCCTCCACCAAGGTTAAGGGCGTGTTCGGCTTTTCCTTCCATTACATAATCAACAGCGGTTAAAGTTCCACCAACTAGCTGTGCACTTGCTTCATGCATATTTTCAAAAATAGGGGTATCTTCAGTTCCAATCCCATAGCTTTCACATTGTGCTTCTGATAATTCACCATGTCCTGCTTTTTTTACAATATCTATATATTTTGAATCATGTGCAAGCAATAGCTCTTCTTCCGTTGCAACACGTGCTGGTACAATATCTACATCATCGAGTGCATTAATATTTTTTAGTAGATCCATAGTTAGCGTCAAGCGTTTATGATTGAAAGGATGTGTATCTGAAAATTTATATCCGAGTTGTTCTGGCGAGTATACGAATACGGCCTTTTTCATTATAGCGAAACACCCGGTAAATTTGGCCATAGGACATCAAAGCCCTCTTTGCGTAGATCTTCAATCATTGCTAAAGGATTTAGTGTTTTTACTCGGACGCTTAAAATTTTGTTTTGTGTATTTTCAGAGTCAGGATAAACTAAGACGCTTTGGACATTGGCATGATGTTGATGAAATATTTTTGTAATTTCAAATAAAACTCCTGGGGTATCGGATACCCGAATCTCGATTTTTGACCCAGGCTCTGTAGCACCAGTCAGCTCTATATATGTATAGAGTAAATCTGTTGTCGTAACAATGCCTACCAATTTTCCACCAGAGACAATAGGTAAACAGCCTATTTTTGATTCGTAAAACGTAAGTGCCACCTCTTCAACAAAATCTAGTGGATGACCTATAAGGGGGTCTTTCACCATAATATCCTCTACTTTTGCATTAAAAATAGGAGAGTTTGGTTCATCCTGCAAAGATGAGGGCAAGACCTCTTTAATATCTCGTTCAGTAATTACACCTAAAACGTGGTGTTCATCATCTACAACTGGTAAATGACGAACTTTCTTTTCACGCATTAACTTTAGTGCCTCCTGCACTGTATTGGTAGGAGCTAATGTATAAGGCTTATCATTCATAATTTCTTCTACAATCATATATGCATCCCCTTTGTATTAGTTTTAATACATGAAACGATTTCTAAAACGAAGTCTATCAAATCTTTCCATTGTCTCAGGAGGCACCCGTTTTCCTTCGCGCGCCATCAGGCAATTGGCTGGATGTGATGTAATTTCAGGATCATCTGTTGCAAAATATTCGAAACCAGCAGAGCTCATCATTTTCTCCATCATTTTGCGGTAATCCCAAACATTTAAACCAGTTCCTTTTAAATCCCAATGCCAATAGTACTCGGTAGTAATCACAAGATAATCTTCCATTTCATCCCCCATAAATGAAACGGCTAGTAGTGCCTTCCCAGCACCAGTACCACGGTAGTCTGGAATGACTTCAATGGCACCTAATTCAATCATGTCATCGATACGATCTTCTGCCCATCGTTCAAGTGGATCAGGGTAAAGATAGGTAACATAGCCTACAATAATATCTTCGTTTCGAATAATAATAATACGGCCTTCGGGTAGTCCAGCAATTTCTATAATGGCCTGCTGTTGCTGTTTTGGAGGTCTGAAGGCAACCAAGCCTTCATGGAATGAATATGTAGCTAATTTTTCTGGAGGCACAGGTCCTTCCACATACACAGTACCATGCTTTGTTTCCTTTGTGACAGAAAAAAAAGTTTTTTTATGTTCCATAATTACACCACCTGAGTTTAATAATTCCATTATAGCTGATTTCTTGCGTAAAAACGCTTATTTTTGCAAAATATACCTGTATTTTTGGAAAAATAAAAATATTGAGACAATCTATCTGAATTCGTGTAAAATAAGATTATATTGCTTCTGTTATTTAACAGATAAAAGTAGTACTATTAGGGATTCGAACATTAATACTATGGATAACTGTTATATAACAATTGCTACATATCAATTTTGCTTTTGGAAAATTCTCTGAATTTCAACAGGGGGGATTGTTGAAATTTAGTCAAAAACAAAAGCAAAGAAAGGGGTATTTTCATGGGGATGAAAATGAAGGAGAAGTTAATGGCTTTACCTGGTCAACACCATTTAACGAATTATGAAGAAGTGGCAGAATCTCATAATTGGGCAGATACGGAAAAGGCATTTAGTTGGAGCGAAACAGGTTTAGTGAATATGGCATATGAGGCTATTGATCGCCATACAGAAACACATCGCAAAAATAAGGTGGCATTGTATTTTAATGATGGTAAACGGAAAGAGGCATATTCATTTAATGAAATGAAAAGGTTAACAAACAAAGCAGCAAATGTTTTTAAAGCGACTACTAATCTGCAGAAAGGTGATCGTTTATTTATTTTTATGCCTCGTTCACCTGAGCTTTATTTTTCATTATTAGGTGCGTTGAAAATGGGGGTTATTGTTGGACCATTGTTTGAAGCTTTTATGGAAGGTGCCGTGTATGATCGACTTGCTGATAGTGAGGCGAAAGTATTAGTCACGACACCTGCTTTACTTGAACGTGTACCTTTAGCTAAATTACCTAAATTGGAGCATATCTTTTTAGTGGGGGAGGGCGTTGAGGAAACAGCTCAAATACTAGACTTTACTAAACATTTAAAAGAAGCTTCAGCTCATTTTGATATAGAGTGGGTAGACAGAGAAGATGGGATGATTCTTCACTATACCTCTGGATCAACAGGTGCTCCAAAGGGTGTATTGCATGTCCATAATGCTATGATTCAGCAATATCAATCGACACAATGGGTACTTGATTTACGTGAAGATGATATTTATTGGTGTACAGCTGATCCTGGATGGGTTACAGGAACAGCCTATGGCATTTTTGGTCCGTGGTTAAACGGTGTAACAATGCTAATCGTCGGAGGAAGATTTTCACCACAAGCATGGTATCAGGCTATTGAAGATTATAGTGTGACAGTGTGGTATAGTGCACCGACAGCGTTCCGTATGCTGATGGGCGCAGGTAGTGGCTTGCTTGAAAGCTATGATCTCACATCTTTACGCCATGTGCTGTCTGTTGGTGAGCCTTTGAATCCAGAAGTTATTCGTTGGGGAGTAGAGGAACTAGGTCATCGTATACATGATACATGGTGGATGACAGAGACGGGAGCGCATATGATTTGTAATTATCCATCGATGGATATTAAGCCAGGTTCAATGGGGAAACCTCTTCCTGGTATTCATGCGACGATTGTAGATGATGCAGGCAATGAGGTTCCACCATTTACAATGGGGAATCTAGCTATTCGTCGTGGTTGGCCTGCCATGATGCGCCAAATTTGGGGCAATCCAGAGCGCTATGAATCTTATTTCCTAAAAGGAGAATGGTACGTTTCTGGAGATTCAGCCTATATGGATGATGAAGGTTACTTCTGGTTCCAGGGGCGTGTGGATGATGTCATTATGACGGCTGGTGAACGTGTAGGACCTTTTGAAGTAGAAAGTAAGCTACTTGAGCATCCAGATGTGATTGAAGCGGGTGTTATCGGGAAACCAGATCCGGTGCGAGGTGAAATCATTAAAGCCTTTGTATCCTTACGAGAAGGGGTAGAACCTTCTGATGCATTAATTGAAGATATACGTGATTTTGTTAAAAAAGGTTTATCTGCACATGCAGCACCACGTGAAATAGAATTTAAAGATAAATTGCCAAAAACACGTAGTGGTAAAATTATGCGTCGCGTTTTGAAAGCTTGGGAATTAAATTTACCAACTGGTGATTTATCAACCATGGAAGATTAATTAATTATCTAAAACATCAATTGATATTTATACAACATGTGCATAAAAAGAAGGCAGGGATTCATTCGATGGCGAAAGGATTCTTGCCTTCTTTTTTCTGGATTTACAATAGTATAGAGGTGAGAGTAGGTGAAATATTATCTATTTCAAAAAAACAATAAATTAAATAAAAATTCAGTTGACTTAATAAATATGCAGACGTATACTATTTTTAACTTATTTCAGAGGTGAGTGCAGTGAAAGTAGGTATTATTGGAGCAACTGGATATGGCGGACTAGAACTTATTCGATTTTTACATAATCATCCAGCTGTGGAACGAATTGATTTATTTACTTCTTCAGAAGAGGGTGTCCAATTTTCTTCGAAATTTGGCCATCTTGTTAGGATAGCTGATACACCGTTACAAAAGATAGCGTATGACACTTTAGAAAAATTCGATGTTATTTTTACGAGTACACCATCTGGGGTGACAAGTGAGCTATTACCGCCTTTGGTTGGGAAAGGACCAAAGTTAATCGATTTATCTGGTGATTTTCGGTTAAAAGATCTAGCAAGCTATGAAACCTGGTATGGCAAAAAAGCTGCACCGTTCCATAGTGTTCAACAAAGTGTATATGGTTTAACAGAATGGAATGAAGAGCCTATACGTCAAGCAACACTTGTTGCTAATCCGGGTTGCTACCCAACAGCAGTTTTATTATCCTTACTACCACTTGTAAAAGAACGTTTAATTGATCCTAGTTTTCTAGTTATTGATGCAAAGAGTGGCATTTCAGGAGCAGGCAATAAGCCCTCACAAACTACCCATTTTAGTGAGACAAATGAGAATTTTTCGATCTATAAAGTAAATACACATCAACATATTCCCGAAATTGAACAGGCACTTTCCATGTTTGCTCAAGCAGATACAAAGGTTACTTTTAATACGCATCTGGTTCCAATGACCAGGGGAATTTTGGCGACATCCTATGCACCAGTAATGCAGGGAATTACAGAGTCGCAATTGATCACTTGCTTACAGGCAACCTATGAGAATCATCCATTTGTTCGAATCGTTACAGATGCATCTAGTTTAGGGACAAATCGTGTCAAGGGATCAAATTATTGTGACATTCTAGTGAAAGTAGATTCCCGTACAAATCGCGCCACAATTGTTAGTGTAATTGATAACCTTGTCAAAGGAGCAGCAGGGCAAGCTATCCAAAATATGAATGTGCAATTTGACTTACCACAAACGACAGGGCTAGATGTTGTACCGTTCTTTATTTAACAGCATGCAGGCAACTGTATGCTTCTCTTATTTATTAATCTAAGGAGGAATTTCGGATGACAGTTACCACTTCAACGAATGTAATGAAAAAATTATCAAGTAAAAATATTGTTTCACCAAAAGGCTTTAAGGCAGCCGGATTACACTGTGGTTTAAAACATAAGAAAAAGGATTTAGCCCTTTTAGTAAGTGAAGTCCCAGCAAGTGTTGCGGGTGTTTTTACTACAAATGCTGTGCAAGCAGCACCATTAAAAGTCACGAAGGAAGTTGTTTATGCAACTAAGAAAATGCAAGCGATGATCGTGAATTCAGGCAATGCGAATGCTTGTACAGGTAAACAAGGTGTAAAAGATGCCCAAACAATGCAAGCGCTAGCTGCTGAAAAATTAGGGATTGCACCAAATTTGGTGGGAGTTTGCTCGACAGGTGTTATTGGAGAAATGATGAAATTAGAGCCAGTAGCAAATGGTATTCTTCAGTTAGAGCCAAAGGACAATTTAGAAAGTGCGATTGACTTTGCGCAGGCTATTTTGACAACAGATACCGTTATGAAAAACACAAGCTATAGTACAACTGTGGATGGCAAGGAAGTTATCATTGCTGGTGTAGCAAAAGGTTCAGGTATGATCGAACCTAATATGGCAACAATGCTAGGCTTTATTACAACAGATGCCAACATTGAATCTGATGTGTTACAAGCAGCTTTATCGACTATTACTAATTTAACATTTAACGCTATTACAGTTGACGGGGATACATCCACTAATGACACAGTGGTAATATTGGCTAATGGCTTGGCAGGGAATAATTCTTTAACTCCAGAGCATCCAGATTGGCAAAATTTCTTTAACACTTTGCAAACAGTAGCGGAAGATTTAGCAAAAATGATTGCCAAAGATGGTGAAGGAGCAACGAAGCTTATCGAAGTGGAAGTTGTTGGTGCAATTTCAGACGAGGAGGCACGTAAAATTGCAAAAACAGTCGTTGGTTCACCACTTGTAAAGACTGCAGTTTTCGGCTGTGATGCCAACTGGGGGCGTATTATTGCAGCAGTAGGGTATAGTGGCGCAACAGTTGATCCAGATAAAATTACTATCCAAATCGGTGGTGCTACTATGGTAGAAAACGGTGAACCAATTCCCTTTTCTGAGGACGAGTTAATTCAAATATTAAAAATGCATGAAGTAAAAATCTATGTGTCCCTTGGTGTGGGTGATGGTAAGGGGCATGCTTGGGGATGTGACTTAACATATGACTATGTCCAAATCAATGCATCATACCGCTCATAAACGTGTGGTCATTAAGCTTGGGGGCAGTACACTGGAAGGTTTAAATGAGGCTTTCTTTGATAATTTTAAAAGATTACAAGAGAGTGGGGTAGAGCTTATTATTACCCACGGGGGTGGGCCAGCCATAAATCGAGAACTAGCTGCTCAAGGCCTACAATCACATACATTAAATGGAATACGTGTCACGAACGAGGCTGCAATTAAAGTTGTCCAATCGACCCTAATAGGGCAAGTAAACACTGCATTAGTTCATGAGTTAACAACAGCTGGTATAGCAGCCATCGGATTAAATGGCTTTGATAATCAGTTGATAGTCGTAGACTTTTTAGATCAAGAGACTTACGGGTATGTAGGAGCTATTAAAAATATCAATACATCCTTATTGGAAGCTTTAATGGGTGTAGGGATTGTACCTGTTATTGCCTGCGTAGGTACGACCGAAGCAGGTCAGGCTCTTAATATTAATGGCGATACGGTAGCAAGTGAAATTGCTTTAGCCGTCGGAGCAGATAGCTTACTACTCGTGACAGATGTGAGTGGTATCCGTATTGAAGATGAATATCAAGCAATAGCTACACCTAGTCTTATAGATCAATGGACAGAGCAGGGCCATATTTACGGTGGAATGATTCCGAAAGTGCAAGGAGCGATTGACTGTTTACGGGCAGGGATTCCTTCTGTACAAATTGTAGGCGCAACTTTAATTGGTACAACAATTGTAGCCACAAGTGAACTTCTTTCTTCCTAGTGTTCTAAATAGGATAGCTTGAGAAGTATAGTTGTTGAAAGAAACTATTTTAAATGATAGTGGAGATGATAACATGAGTGTTTTATTTGAGAATTACGGCAAGCGTCGTGCACAAATTGTTAAAGGTCAGGGGACAATTGTTGAGGATTCAACAGGGAAGCAATACTTGGATTTTACTAGTGGCATTGCTGTGGTGAGTCTTGGTCATGCCCATCCAGCCGTTGTACAGGCACTTCAAGAGCAAAGCCAAAAGCTATGGCATATTTCAAATCTTTTTGAAATACCAGGTCAGGAAAAGGTGGCAGAAAAATTAATTGCTAATACACACTTTTCACATGCCTTTTTTTGTAATAGCGGGGCTGAGGCTAATGAAGCGGCCATTAAATTAGCTCGTAAGCATACAGGCAAACATCATATTATTACATTTGAAAAATCATTCCACGGTCGTACTTTTGGAGCAATGTCTGCAACAGGTCAAGGCAAAGTACATAATGGCTTTGGACCACTCGTAGAAAAATTTTCGATTTTGCCATTTAATGATGCTGCTACACTTGAAGCAACCGTTGATGATTCAGTTGCAGCTATAATGCTAGAAATGATTCAGGGAGAGGGTGGCGTCAATAGTGTATCAGCAGAATTTGCCGCAGCTATTGCAAAAGTCTGTGAGGAGCAAGGTGTACTACTAATTGTTGATGAAGTGCAAACGGGCATTGGAAGAACAGGAACACGCTATGCATTTGAACAAACGGTATTAAAGCCACATATCGTAACTTTGGCAAAAGGCTTAGGTGGTGGTTTCCCTGTTGGTGCAATGCTCGGAACTGCTGAGCTTCATGCTACATTTAGTCCAGGAACACATGGTACAACATTCGGTGGAAACCCTCTTGCGATGAATGTGGCACAAGCTGTTTTAAATCATGTGTTTGAGCCGGATTTTTTACAGCAGGTACGAGAAATATCTGCCTATTTTGTGGCACAACTAAGGGCTCATTTATCTTCTAGCTATACTGTTCAAGGCCAGGGTCTCTTGTTAGGGATTGGCTGTGGGGACACGGAAGTTGCGCCTTATATCGCGGCAGCGGAAGAAAGTGGTCTTTTATTAGTAGGGGCAGGGCCAACAGTTATTCGTCTTTTGCCTCCATTAACGGTCACAAAGGAAGAGATTGACAAAGCAGTAGCTATTTTAAAGAACATATTACCGTGAAAATACACTTTCGTTCAGCAGAAAGTGAGGCATTAGCGGCAAAAATGACTAGACATTAGGATGAACAAAGAATCTGCTAGATATGAGCAGATTCTTTGCGCTATAAATGCTATTGTAGCTGTTTTACTAATGTTGCCACTAATTTTGGTAACCAATCTTCAAGCTGACTAAACGTAAATCCTGCCTTCTCAGCCTTAGCATTAGACATATACCAATCAGCAGGCACCCCATAAGGAGACTGTGATTCCTCATCACCACCAATGAGGGAAATTTTTGCGCGCTGACCACTTGCTTCTTCAATTAGAGCAATTAGATCTTTGAGAGATATGGCCCCTGATGCGGTAGCATTGTATGGTCCCTCAATAGGAGTAACGCCCGCAAAGTATAAAAATTCAGCAGCTTCCCCATCTGTAATATAACTCATCTTTGCATCAATGTTCGGTAAAGTAATCGGCTGATTCTGTAAAATATGTTCAACGTGGAAATGTAAACGTCGAGTATAATCATCTTCACCCATCACAATTGGGAAACGTACAGCTACGACTGGGAATGAAGCTTCTTTGAATAAGACTGCCTCCGCTTGTCGTTTTCCTTCTCCATAAGAAAATTCCTCTTGATGTCCCATACGAATTTGATACTGGTATGGATCAAAGTCTTCTTCCTTTTTCATCTTACCATCTACCTCATATGTTGAAAGAGTAGAAGTAAAGACGAGCTTTTTCGTTTTTCCCTTTAATATCTCGCAAATCGCTTGTGCCTCGTTGGGCGAATAGCAAATATTATCATAGACAATGTCCCATGTTGTATTGGCTAGTGCCTGTTCTAAAGCATCACGATCATTACGATTTACTACTAATTGCTTAACATGTGTACCAAAGGGGTTGCCACTTTGACCACGTGTTAAAATCGTTACATTATGTCCATTTTGAATACAAAGATCAACTAGCTTTTTTCCAAAAAAACGTGTGCCTCCTAAAATCAATATGTTCATATATTTTCACCCCTTCAAAATAGTAGTCCTCTTAATAATGACAAAAAAACAGACTTACTACAATTCATAAGTAATATGCAGTAAGTCTGTTTAATTGATTCTCTAATACAAATGCTTTTGCTAAGGCATAATGGATTAGCGCCTTGATGTTTCAGTTGGAGTAGTGGTATTACCATTGTCTCCTCCATTTGTGCCATCTCCGGGGTTATCAGATCCATCGCCATTGCTTCCGGAGCCATCCCCGTTATTGGAGCCATTGCCATTGTTACCAGAACCATCCCCGTTATTGGAGCCATTGCCGTTATTACCAGACCCGTTCCCATTATTGGAGCCATTGCCGTTACTACCCGAACCATTACCATTACCATTGCCATTAGTAGGTGGTGTTGTAGGTGGTATTGGCTCTTGGTCGTTTTCCTCTGGGTCAGGTTCATTTTCACTACCGCCAGTAGACACAACATTGGAGTGTGGTGATGTTAAACCTGTAATATCTACAGCGACCACTACATAAGCTTGTCCACTAGCAACCGTAATGCTTTGTGTTGACTCTAGTACGGACGTTACAAGTGTATTACCGCCATTCGTAACGTTGTAGATACGATAACCAACAACATCATTCGATGACTCTGACCATGATAATGTAGAGCCATTTACTGAAGCTGAGACAGCTCCTGGAGGGCTACCATCCGCTGGGAAATCAACTGCTGATACAGATGAATTCGACAATGTAGAATTCTTTGGTAACAGACTAGCAGGGTTCCCGCCAAGTCTACCTAACATTCGTTTAATAAAGTCTTGATTAATGCCTGCGCCACCTGCTTTTACAAACTCTGCTGGTGTATTTGGCAACGCATTATAAGTTTTTCCTTTAATCGTCACAACACTTGAAGAGGCTAAGCTATCATCAGGTTGTGATGGTAAAAATACTTTCGCATTAAATAAATCTGAGCGTACAAGACCTGCGCTAGCACAAGCTGCAGAAGGGGCCATGCCGGAAATGCCACAGAATGATGCTGTCACAACATTTTTAGGCGCCTTAAAACTTGTTGGAGGGTCAATTAGCTGAGGGTCCGCATCGTAAACAGCATTCATTAAAGTACCCCATAGCTTATTCACCCGAACGCTTGGCTGTAAATAGGTGTTGTTAAATGCATAAAGTGTACGAGGTTGATCGTAACCCATCCAAACACCAAGAGATACATTAGGGTTATAACCAACTAACCAAACATCTTTATATTCTTGAGAAGTCCCTGTTTTTGCAGCGAAATCAGAAGAGAATTTTAATGTATTTCGTGCCATTGTCCCTGTTCCTTTAGTGAGAACATCACGTAGCATATCTGTCACGATATAAGATGTTTCTGGGCTAAATACTTGAACAGGTTCTACTTCATGTTGGTAAACAATATTTCCTTCTTGGTCTTCAATTCGATCAATCATATAAGCGTCAATGAATTGGCCACCATTTGCAAAGGTAGCGAATGCATTTGTATTTTCTTCAACAGTAGTTCCTTCGCTTAAAGCACCGATCCCAGTTGCTAGGTTAGTAAAATCATCTGGATGTAATTTTGAGAATCCCATTTTTACCAACAAATCTGCAGGGCGTCTACTAATAATATCATTATATAAACGTAGTGCTGAAATATTTTGAGAATCTGCTAAAGCTTCACGTGCTGGAATAAGACCTCGCTCATCACTCGTAATATAGTTACTTGGACTCCAAGAACCGATTGAGAATTTCACGTCAACTAATGGACTACCCGCACCGATTACGCCATACTCAATGGCAGGTCCATAAACAAGTAATGGTTTCATTGTAGAACCGTTAGAACGATAAGCTTGTGTTGCATGGTTTACTTGAGTGGTTTTAAAGTCTCGACCACCGACAAAGCTTAAAATACGACCTGTCGTATTCTCTATTAAAATACTACCTACTTGAACCGGCATCTCAATATCAATTTCTTCACCAGTAACAGGATCTTTCCCTTTACCAGTATACGTATGACCATAATACTGGAAGTCTTTTGCTGCTTTTTGCATCGCATCATACATATCTTTATTAATGGTTGAATAAATACGATAGCCTTTTGAACGAACATCACGATCTGCTAAAATCGTATATTTATCCTTTAATTTTTTTTCTGACTTTAAGCGCTCTGGGTCAATCCCATCATCTTTTGCTAATTTTTCAGCAATAATATCTTTTGCACGAGCTTCAAGCTCATAAGTCAACCAAGGATAACGATCCTCCGCGCGCATTTCTGGTCCACGGAAATCGGCAGCAATATCATAGTTTAACGCTTCATTATACTGTGCATCATCAATATAACCAGCTTCTTTCATACGATAAAGTACTGTTTTCATACGATCAATACCTGGTTTCAAAGCTTCTTCACTTTTCAGTTCACCTGTATTTGTAAATGGTGTATAAGCAAATGGTGCCTGTGGAATACCAGCTATGTACGCAGCTTGAGGAAGAGTCAATTCTTTTGCTTTTACGCCAAAAATTCCTTCCGCAGCTGTTTCAACACCTGCAATATTTCGTCCTGAAGAGTTACGACCATAGGGAATGATATTTAAATAAGCCTCTAATATTTCTTCCTTCGTCATAAAATGTTCTAAACGCATCGCTAGTAAAATTTCCTTAGCTTTACGCTCGTATGATACTTCATTAGTTAGTACTTGGTTTTTAATAAGCTGCTGGGTAAGTGTAGAACCACCTGTCTGCGTTGCAGAGTTTGTGACATCTTGTAATAACCCACGAATAACTGCTTTAGGAACAATTCCGTTATGCTCTCGGAAATATTCATCTTCTGTTGCCAGAACAGCATTCACGACCTCTGGTGCAACATTGCTAAGCGAAGTTTCACGTCGATCTAAATCTGTCCTTAATTTCCCAATATAAATATCGTTGGCAAAATAAATCTCACTGGTTTCTTCATAGCTAAAAATTTGATCCCTTAACTCTTGTTTTGAGCGTAACGGTTCTTCTTTTACAAGAGAAGCAAAATAACCAGCTCCAACTGAACCGACAAATACAGTGCCAACCAATGCAAAGACTAAAAATAGTAAAAATAAGTTCCAGGTAACACTACCTGAAATACGTAATTTCTTCATCCATTTTTGTTCAAGTAATTCATCGATCTTTGCATTGATTTTTTCAATCCAATCTTTCAATGTATCGACCTCCTAAAATCTTGTCTATTATAGCACATATTGTTTTAGCACGAACATAGTTATTGACTTTGAAAAAGAATCGTATAAAATTATGTTTATAGTTTTCTGGTGATGAAGAGCTTGCAGTAGTGTCTATATTCCCTGTTTAGAGAGCCAGTGGTTGGTGAAAACTGGTCATATTGTAGAGACGAATTACGTGCTTGGAGCTTAGACGTGCGCGCCTGCGATAAAGGCGGCTGAATGAAGTGGAAGGTGGATGACATCTTCAAGCTGGGTGGTACCGCGTTAGTTTGCAACTTAACGTCCCTGCATGCAATTGTTTGCGTGTAGGGACTTTTTTTATTTAAACATGTCCATGCACGTAATGAATTTAACCATTTTAGGAGGAATGAACATGACAAACGAATTATTACAAGATTTAGAATGGCGTGGTTTGCTATACCAACAAACAGATGCGGAAGGCATGGCAAAATTATTAGATGAACAATCTGTATCTTTATACTGTGGGGTAGATCCAACAGCTGACTCCATGCATATTGGACATATTGTTCCATTGTTAACACTTCGTCGATTCCAAAAAGCGGGCCACCGTCCAATTTTACTTGTTGGTGGTGCGACAGGGATGATCGGTGACCCATCTGGCCGTTCAGAAGAGCGCCAATTACAAACAGTAGAGCAAATCGATAAAAACGTTCAAGGAATCCGTAGTCAATTAGAACGTATTTTCGAATTTGCGGAAGATGGCAATGGTGCTCAGCTTGTGAACAATCGTGACTGGATTGGTAATATAAACACAATTGAATTTTTACGTGATTACGGGAAACTAATTAACGTAAACTATATGTTAGCAAAAGATACGATTGCTTCTCGTCTTGACACAGGAATCTCGTTTACAGAGTTTGCCTATACGTTAATTCAAGGTATTGATTACAATCATTTATACAATCACTACAATTGCCGTATTCAAGTAGGTGGCTCTGACCAATGGGGTAATATTACAACAGGGTTAGAGGTTATTCGTAAAACACACGAGGAAGAAACGAAAGCCTTTGGAATTACGATTCCATTAGTAACAAAGGCAGATGGTACAAAGTTTGGTAAAACCGCAGGTGGTGCTGTTTGGCTAGATAGTAAGAAAACATCTCCATATGAATTCTACCAATTCTGGATCAATGCAGCTGATGCAGATGTCATAAAATACTTAAAAATCTTCACGTTCCTATCTCGTGAAGAAATTGAAGCTTTAGCCGTATCTGTAGAGGAGGAGCCACATTTACGTAAGGCACAAAAGGCGCTAGCTGAAGAAATGACTCGTTTAATACATGGTCAAGAGGCATTAGAGCAAGCCATCCGTATTACAGCTGCTTTATTCTCAGGAGATCTAAAAGCACTTTCAGCCGAAGAAATGAAGGACGCTTTTAAAGACGTTCCTTCTATTGAAATGGCTAAAGAGGATAAAAACATTGTGGACCTACTTGTGGAGGCCGGCATTTCCTCTTCAAAACGTCAAGCACGTGAAGATGTATCAAATGGTGCTATTAGTGTAAACGGTGAAAAGGTAACAGATTTAGAATATGTAGTCGATGCGAAGGATCGTTTAGAGGATGCATTTAGCATTGTCCGTCGAGGTAAGAAAAAATATCATATGGTGAAATTTATCTAATTTCTATTGGCAAAACCACATCCCAAAAAACGCTGGATGTGGTTTTTTCATCATAAGAAACTTGGAGGTTTTATTTGTTCATATTCTTTAGGATGCAGTATTTTTCCAAGTTTTATAGCACCTTCAATAAGTCGTGGAGAAGGGCGACAATACAGCCATTCTTCCATTACATGGAGCTGTTCCGATTGAATGGCATGTAACTCTTTGGCATATGGACGTTTTAATAAATTAGCAGGTTGGATACGCTCAAATGCGACACCAACCCAAGCCATCATGATATAGTCAGGCTGGCGTTTAACAACATCTGTCCAATCTGTTTGAACACTAGCAAGCTCAACATCTTGAAATAGATTTATGCCACCAGCAAGAGCGCTAATTTCTGTTAGCCAATTTATTTTCCCAGGAGTGAAAATAGGGTTCGGCCACCATTCCCAATACAGGGTAGGTTTCTTCGGAATTGTTTGTGCAATGGAATACATTTTTTCGATGGAATGCATGTACTCTTCAGCAATTGTCTTTGCTTGTTCCTCCACTTGACAAGCTTTCCCGAGTGTCAGAAGATCTTGCGCAATTTCTTCTAATGAGTTTGCATTAAAAATAATATGAGGAATATTTCTTTCTTTTAGTGCCTCAATGTTTTTTTCCATACCAGGTACACTCAAGGAAGCCAGAACAAGATCAGGCTGTAATGCCTCTAATGCCTCCATGTTAATTGATAAATCAGGCCCAAGCTGTGGTAGATCTTTAACCGATGATGGCCAATCGGAATAATCATCAACTCCAACGAGCTGGTCTGTCAGCCCTAAATAGGCGACTAATTCTGTATTGCTAGGACAAATTGAAATTAAACGCATATTATTTTCTCCTATTCTTTTTAAGAGAAGTATAGCGAGAGTTCCCGTGATAGACAATGTGTGTGTATCGAGTCCATAAAAAAGTGGAGAAAACATTTGTTTTCTCCATCCTTTGTATAGGCTTATAGGAAACCGTCGATTAAGAAAGGGCAACTGCCTCGAGTGACTCTTCTTTTTTCACAATAGGACCCATTGCATTTGTGATGATTTGTTTGATATCCTCTAGTGTTGCTTTACGAGGGTTCGTCTCAGCACACACATCTAATAATGCATTTTTTGCTAAGATCTCAATATCCTCATCTTTTGCACCTAATTCACGGAAGCCGCTAGGAATATTTAAATCTTGTGATAACTTCTCAATAGCTGTAATAGCCTTTTCAGCCGCATCTCGCTTACTTAAACCCTCTACATTTTCTCCTAATAATTCAGCGATACGAGCAAAGCGCTCTGTACGTGCTGTGACATTAAATCGACAAACATGTGGCAATAAAATAGCGTTGCACACGCCATGTGGTAGGTTATAGAAACCACCCAATTGATGAGCAATTGCATGAACATAGCCAAGTGATGCATTATTAAAGGCCATTCCCGCTAAAAATTGTGCATATACCATTTGTTCACGCGCTTCTATATCAGCTCCATTTGCATAGGCACGTGGTAGATATTCAGGAATTAGCTGAAGGACCTTTTCAGCACATGCGTCCGTGATTGGTGTAGCATTCGTAGAAACGAATGATTCAATAGCATGTGTTAGTGCATCGACCCCAGTAGCTGCCGTAAGAGCAGGAGGTAAACCAATCATTAATTCAGGATCGTTTATAGAAAGTAACGGTGTCACATGCTTATCAACAATGGCCATTTTTACTTTGCGTGCTGTATCCGTGATAATAGTGAAACGAGTCATTTCACTGGCAGTACCAGCAGTTGTATTAATTGCAATTAATGGCACAAGTGGATTTTGTGATTTATCAACGCCTTCATAATCATGAATGCGTCCACCATTCGAAGCAATAAGTCCGATACCTTTTGCTGCATCGTGTGCGCTGCCTCCTCCAAGAGAAACAATAGAATCACAGTTTTCCGCATGATACACGGAAATGCCATCTTCTATGTTTTGATCTGTTGGATTTGGTTCTGCTTTAGGGAAAATTGCTACATCAATTCCAGCAGCTGTAATGATGTTTGCAATTTGTTCTGAGAGACCTAATTTGTGTAGACCCTCATCTGTTACGATTAATGTCTTTTTCACTTCTAAATCATTTAAGCGTTTACCAACTTCTTGAATTGCTCCAGGTCCAAATAAGTTTGTTTTCGGCATAACAAATTGCTTTAGAACGTCTGACATATTTCCAACCCCTTTTAAAAAATTATTATTGCTTGAATGATGGTGAACCACCTTTCGCAATTCATCGTATTCTATTTTTTGTAAAAGTTCAACTCGTATTTTTATTAAAATTGTTAAATTTCTTCATGTTATTATTTTACAAAAAAGTTAAGGTGATGATAGGAACATTGGAATGTTGTTTTGTTGTAGAATATTGAATTTAAAAAGGTTTTAAAAATATTTTACTATGAAAGTAAAATATATTTTTTGGAAAACAGTTCTATTTTGATGATCTAATGAATAGTAAATAACTGATATTTTGTTTTTATTATAAAGGTAGTGATTATGTTATTTTGAAACTATGTAATTGTTATTTTAAAGTACATAAAATTGCCACAATATAAGAGAAAAAATTATTGTTGGTTATAATAATCTGGGCAATGCGTCTGCGCTAAAAAAGTAGTGCATCATTTTGAAGAAATCAGTGAAAATAAAAATTCTTGCTTTGGATTAACACATGAAGATGATTTACCTGTATTAGGGGTAGAGCCGTATATTGAACTGATTCAAATGTCTTCTTCAAGTGATACAAATCGAGAAGATGCCAAACATCTAGTGTTTTTTCACTTGGATTTGCACTAGGGTGTTTTTTCTATGGTGCGATATCAGAAAAATATGGTCGTAAAAATATCATTGTATTTGGGCTTTTTTTATTAAGCGTAATAACGTTACTTCAGGTTTAGTTAATGACTTTTCTTTTATCCTTCTATTGAGAGGATTACAGGGGCTTGCGGCAGCAACATTTTCACCAGTAGCACTTGCCTATACTCTTGAGGTTTTTCCAAATGATCGAAAAGTTGGGGCAGTAGGTTTTATCAGTACGGGATTTCTTGTAGCGGGTATAGTTGGTCAGGTGTTTAGTGGATATGTAAGCGACCATAGTCATTGGCACGTCATCTTTTATGTACTTGCTGTAGTGTATGTTATGACTGCTTTGTTAGTCGTGTGGATCTTACCGAAGGGAATAATTCAGAATGAAACTAAAAATATATGGGCTCCTCTGAAGAGAATTGGTATTATTTTCACCAATAGAAATTTGATCTTTAGTTATATCATTGCGTTTGCATTATTAATGTCATTTGTCAGTATGTACATTATTTTAGGGGCTTATTTAACGAGTGATTTCTTTGGTATGAAAAGTCAGAACCTTATCTACATTCGTATCTTTGGGGTAGTGGGGATGGTTATGTCACCATTTGCGGGGAAAATAGCAAAGCGTTTTAATGTGCTGTTTGTACTGAAAATGGCCTTAACTCTCGCGATTATTGCACTGACCGCGATGAGCTTTATTTCAACTATAGCTGGTTTAACCATCAGTAGTATTTTATTTGTTGGTGGGATTGCCCTTGCTGTTCCTTCATTAGTAACGCTTGTTAGTCAGTTAGGTTGGAATATGGGAGGGATTGCAGTTTCTATGTACACAGTAATTTTATTTGCTGGAACAAGTGTTGCACCGTTCATATCTGCTTATTTCATACAATTTGGTAGCTTTACTGTAGCCTTCCTCCTACTTGCTACAATACTCGGTACTGGATTAGTTTTTGCGCTAATGATTAAAAGCGGAAAAAACGTAGGTTCTAATTGATTGTTCATAGAAAAAAACCCTGAAGCCTTGGTATACAAGGGATTTCAGGGCTTTTATTAGCATCAATTGATTAACGAGAGTAGTACTCTACGATGAATGCTTCGTTGATTTCAGCTGATAATTCAGAACGCTCTGGAAGGCGAGTGAATGTACCTTCTTTTTTGTCAGCATCGAATGTTAAGTAGTCAGGTACGAAGTTGTTTACTTCGATTGCTTCTACTACTACAGCAAGGTTTTGAGATTTTTCACGAAGAGAAATCGTTTGACCTGGTTTTACGCTGTATGATGGGATATCAACGCGTTTGCCATCTACTAAGATGTGACCGTGGTTAACTAATTGACGAGCTCCACGACGAGTACGAGCTAAACCTAAACGGTAAACTAAGTTGTCAAGGCGAGTTTCAAGAAGGATCATGAAGTTTTCACCGTGAACACCTTTCATTTTACCAGCGCGGTTAAATAGAGTACGGAATTGACGTTCGTTCATACCATACATATGACGAAGTTTTTGTTTTTCTTGAAGTTGTAAACCGTATTCTGATAATTTTTTACGTTGGTTTGGACCGTGTTGTCCTGGTGCGTAAGGACGTTTTTCGATTTCTTTACCTGTACCGCTTAGTGAGATACCAAGACGACGTGATAATTTCCAAGATGGACCTGTATAACGAGACATATTGTTGTCTCCTCCTTTAAATTTGGTTTTTTTGTTGTAAAACAAAAACCAGTAGTACCCATTCTTACACGCATTTTATTTTCATGTACTTTCGCCTATGCAGCCGTTAGGTTACACAATACACCATCTAATTTTCATTGCTGATCATCTAAGTAGTTGTACATCAGAAAATAGAGGAATAAAATACAATCATAAGCTTATACCACTGCTGCGTTTATTTTACACAACCTCCATTGTAACTGCTTTGGACAAGGACGTCAATTATTAGCTAGTAAAAAAATATAAAAGAACATAGTAGGAAATTCCTCACTACCTATTTAAAATAATATGGGAATAGTTAATGATACGCTGTGTTATGTAAATTGTAAAAGTAAGGGATAATTACATAGTCAAAATGACACAAATTATGTATAATATATTATAAGTTAATAGTAATTGATTTGGACGTTATATAGAAAAGGTGATTTCATGACAGACCATTTACAAACGCTAAAATATATAAAATCTGATGTTTTGAGCTTTTGGGTGAGTTCTTATGAAGAACAAACTAGTTTTAATGGGTATTTTTGTTCATTGAAACAGTTTCTAAAGAAGCGCTTGAAAATTGATAATGCTGCTTTTCTTAGTTTTGAAGGTAATTCCTTAATCCCAATCGAAGAGATGGCTTCATTAACAATTGAAACAAAGCTAAATGCTGTGTCATGGCTGATGATCGAAGCTAGTTTTTATCAACAAAAAGTAGTGAAAATTCCTTATATATTGAAAGCAAGACAGGCCTATTCAATGATGACAGATATGGTGCTTTTCCAAGCAGAGGGCAAAAATCCCATTGGTATATTACTTGTGGAGGCAACAGAGTCTTGGACAGACTTTATGACCTCGGAGTATGGTGAAGAGTGTATAGAAACACTTTCAAAGGTTCTTCAAATGATTAGAGACAATTTAGATGTCAAAATAAATGAAGACCAATATAGAAAACTATATAACATGACTGATTTATTTCATTCAACAATGGATATTGATTTAATTTTAGAAAATGTATTAAAAAATATACGGGATAATTTTCCTGAGTTTAATGTGGAGCTTATTTTATCGAATGATCAAGATCGACACACGACCATCGATATTAAGCTTTTTGATTATTTATCAGAAAGACCTGCTACAATTGAAGCCTTTGTATCAGGAGAGTTGACGACAGAGCTAGCGAGCGATTTAAATTGTCGGTTGTTAAATGCACCGATTAAGGGCAGGCAAGCTATTTATGGCATCTTGCAAGTAAGTGCACCCACCACTTATCTTTTTTCAACAACCGAAAAAGATTTTGTACGGATGCTGGCACAAGCTTCAGGAAATGCTCTTGAAAATGCAAAGTTATATCATCAATCGCATCGCCTCGTAAGTGACTTACAACTCATCAATGAAACTTCGCATCGTTTAAATATGCGAATTGACATTCATGAAATGTTACTTTTCCTACAAAAGCAGTTACTGAAATCCTTTCAGCCAATGGAAGTATGTTTCGCATTTAAAAAACACGATACATTTGAAATAACAGGTGCAAGTACCTCCCTGTTCCATTCAGAAAACGGTCAAAGTTATATAAAACATGTTGAACAGCACTTTGCTCAAACGAATGATCCACTATTTGTTGCCGATTTCAGCCGTCTAACTCCTAATCAAATTGAGTATCGCTCTATTATGGCGATTCCTATACTTATGGAGGAAAAGATTAATGGTTTTAGTATTGTCTTACATAAAGAGCCATATTTCTTTTCATTCGATAGTTTCAAATTAATGCAATCTTTAATTCACCATTCATCATTAGCCATTGCAAACTCAATTTTACGAACACAGCTTCAGGAAATGGTCGATTTGGATCATTTAACGAAACTGTATGCTCGTAGTTACCTCGATCAGTTTGTAGAAAAATCACTTGAATATGATCAATCTGGTATGTTTTTGTTAATTGATATTGATAATTTTAAACGCATTAATGATACGTATGGTCACCAAGTTGGAGATAAAATTCTTGTTCAGATTGCGGTTCAATTAAAAGAGACTATTGGAAGTCGTGGGATTTGTGCAAGATGGGGTGGAGAAGAAATGTCTGTCTATGTCCCTAACATCGATGAAAAAGAAGCTTTAGAATTAGCATCAACCATTGTGGAAGTCATCCCAAGTACCACAGATCCACAAGTAACCATTTCTGCGGGTCTTATAACATGGGATGAGCGAGATCGACCAGCATTCCAATCTGTGTTTTTACATGCAGATACAGCCTTGTATGAGGCGAAAAACAGCGGGAAAAATCGCTTTTGTACTCACAATGGATCGTTCCAAACGAATTCATAGGATTATAAAGCAAAACGTAAATGGTTGTTTAAATAAATCGCCCTGAAATGACAATATAAAACATTTCAGGGCAATTTTTAATATTGTATTATAAATGGTTAAGGAGTGTTTTAACAAATTCCTCTAGGCCATTACGATCTTCCTCTGAAAAGCGATTCACGATAGGACTATCGATATCTAACACACCAATAATTTCACCTTGCTTCATTAGCGGTATAACAATTTCAGACTGCGATGCAGCATCACAGGCAATATGCCCTGGAAAATCATGTACATCTTTTACAACAACTGTTTCTCTTGTTGCCACAGCTGTACCACAAACACCACGCCCAATAGGAATTCTAACACAGGCAGGAAGACCCTGGAATGGTCCTAACACAAGCTCATTATCCTGCAAGAGATAAAAACCAACCCAGTTAATGTTCGTTAAAAATTGATTTAACAGAGCAGAGGCATTACTTAAATTGGCGATTTGATTGGTTTCGCCAGTTAATAGTGCATCTAATTGTTTTGATAATGTCAGATACTGGTCAGCAATTGATCCTTCGTAATTAATTTGTGTAAACATACTAAGCACCTCGTTTAAAAGTTATTTATATTGGTAATATAACATTATAGTGTTGATGTAAATCTTCTGCGCAATGTGCATCTGAACCAAATACATATGGTAGTTTAATAGTTTGACTATAATTGATAAGGGCAAATGGTGGATAAGGCTCCTGACAATATTGTTTACTTAAACCAGCACTATTTAAATCTAATTCATAGCCCGCGAATTTCATGCTGTCTAATACTTCTTTGATACGTGGGGTGTCATTGATTTTTTCGTTGTGCGCTAGTTGGAATTTATGAATAAGTGATGGATGTCCAATCCGTTTTGGTTTGTATGGTCCAAGATCTGCTCTAATCGATTGTAGGACAGTATCATAATATAAATCATATACCAGTTCAACAGAGCCAACTTTTTTTGAAAAATCAATAAAGCATTCAGAAGAAAAGTCGATACATACAAAGGTATCTTGCCATTTTAAAAAATGGACTGATAAAATAGCGTCATCTAAAAGATGTCCATAGGTATCAAGGAATTGACGAGTTTCTTGTTCGTAGCCTTGGATGTAGTCAACTTCTAGTCCGATGCGGATACGAATATCTTGTGCATACTGTTGTTGTAGATGTTGCAATTCTTCAATGTAAGACATGAGATCATCAGGATTCATGCCACTATCTTGTTGCGGGGTTGGATCGACAAAACTTTTGGGCAATGGGGCGTGTTCTGTAAATGTTATATCTGTGAAATGTTGAGAAATTGCTTTTTCAATATATTGCTTGAATGAGTCCGTAGTGCCATGTGGACAAAAAGGACTATGTATATGCCCATCACGTTTCATAATTTACCACTCCTTTAGCTCTATAGATACGCTATTTAAATATTTCACAATAGCGAAAATACAGTTTTCTGAAAAACACTTAAATTTTAGTACAAAAGGCGAAAACATAGTATATAATAAATACAACTAGCCAATTCGTTTATTGTAGAATAGGAGGCTTACGATGGAGTATATCATCATTCCGATTATCCTACTATTAATTTTAGCCATAGTAGGATTTATGATGCGAAGAAAACATGTTGCAATTATTGCAAAACTAGAAAATGAAAAATTACAAATACAACATAATCCTATAAATGAAGAAATTTCAAAAGTAAAATCTTTAAACATGAACGGTGAAACGGAAGAAATGTTTGAACGATGGCGCAATACTTGGGATGAAGTCATCGACGTACATATGACTAAAATCGATTCTCTTCTATTTGATGCTGAGGATCAAATTAATCGACTTCGTTTTAAAAGGGCAACTTTAATAGAACGTGAAATTGAAGATTACATTGAGAAATGCGACCAAGATAAAAATAAAATTTTAGAAGAACTGAATGAATTAATTGGCAGCGAAGAAAAAAATCGAATTGAAATCGAACAATTAAAAGAATACTATCGCTCTGCAAGAAAGACATTGCTGGCTCATCAACATTCATTCGGTGTAGCATTACCTGCATTAGAGAAGAAGCTAGAGACATTTGTTCAAAAATTTGAAGAGTTCGATGTCCTAACGAATGAAGGTAATTATTTGCAAGCGCGAGAAATTGTCATTAGCTTAAATCAAGAATCGCAGCAGACATTCGAATATATTAATGATGTTCCAACCATCTTAACGGAAATTCAAGTAAAGCTACCAGGTGCGGTTCAGGAATTGCGTAATGGTCAGCGTGAAATGGAAGACCAATCTTACTATTTACAACATTTAGAATTGACAGATGCACTTAATAAATATGAAAAAGAATTTGAGGCATTAAAACTCGAACTTGCAGAGCTGAATTTAAAAGTTGTTAAACCGCGTGTGACAGAAATAAATGAAGAAATCGACCATTTTTATGATTTACTTGAAAAAGAGGTTATTGCTAAAAATTATGTAGATCAAAATTGTGATCGTTTATTAAGTTCTATTACCAATGTCATTTCTTCAACAAAATTAGTGAATGACGAGGCAACGTATGTACAGCAAAGTTATCATTTAAATGAAAAAGATGCTGAAATTCCAAAAGCCGCTTTAAAACAATTGGAAGCACTGCAACGTCGCTATGATTTATTAGCTATGCGAGTTAGGGAAGAAAAATCAGCTTATTCTAGCTTACAGGAAGAGTTAATCGAAATTAGTGAAGAGCTTGAACGAATTCACGAAGAACAAGGTCATCTATCGAATACAATGAAGAAACTTCGAATAGATGAAAATAAGGCACGCGCTCAAGTCGAAAACTTAAAGAAAATATTACAGGATACGGATCGTTTATTGAACAAGGCAAATATTCCAGGAATTCCTGAGGAGATGGATGCACGACTTGATGAGGCAGCAGAGCACATCTATGTTGTCATGCAAAGCTTGCAAGAAGTACCACTTAATATGGGTACTGTTCATAATAATCTAAATGCAGCAACTCTCTGTGTAGAGGATGTTAAAGTAAAGGCACATGAGTTAATAGAAAATGTGATGCTCATTGAGCGTATTATTCAGTACGGTAATCGCCATCGCGCATCGAACCCAAAATTGAACGGACGTTTAAGAGAAGCAGAAGAGGCTTTCCATCAATTCCGTTATGCAAAGGCTTTAGAAGAAGCAGGTACAGCAGTGGAAGAAATGGAGCCAGGTGCCTTAAAGCGTATTCAAGAAATGGTTGCCGAAGAATTCATAGCAAAATAATTCAAATAACATTTTGAGCTGTCTAAAAAGTATAGCGATTACTTTTTAGACAGCTTTCTATTTATGCTTAGATTAGGATGTGATTCAGTATGAAATTGTCAATCAAAGAAATAAATGAACATTTCGCAAGTGAAATTTTACAATGGCGATATGTAGCACCTTACGATTTTTACAATAATGAATTATCGGGTGAAAATCTACAAGAAATGCTTGATAATCCTTACTTTGCGATCTTTAATAATCATAGTGAATTAATTGGCTATTATTGTACAGGTAAAGCAGCCCAAGTGCCAAAAGGGCAAGGTTTTGGGGCGTATGAAGAACACTGTATAGATATTGGAATTGGGTTGAAGCCAAATCTAACGGGTCAAGGATTAGGAACGGCATTTTTTTCGTTTATTGTTCAAACAGTTCAAGAAGAATATCAGCTGCCATTACGTTTAACAGTTGCACTATTTAATAAGAGAGCAATCCATCTTTATGAAAAATTTGGTTTTGTTAAAGCAATTGAATTTAGTACACCAACAGAGTTTGTCACGATGGTGAAAAAAATGTAGGATATCAATTAAAATTTAAATAATTGTTAAAGTTAGTGGTCAATCGCCAAAGATTGCGTTATGATAAATACCGTTAAATCAACGTTTTGAAAGTGTGTGAAAAGTTATGGTTAATACAATTTATTTGGATAATAGTGCAACAACTAAGCCTTTAAAAGAGGTTATGCAGGCTTTTATGGTTGTAAATGAGCAGTATTATGCCAACCCTGCTTCCATCCATGCTATGGGTGTTGAAGCAAATGATTTATTAATACGTGCGCGTGAGCAAGTAGCAGATATTTTGCAGACAGAGGCAAAAAATGTGCTATTTACTTCAGGTGGTACAGAATCAAATAATGCAGCTATTTTTGGCATAGCACGTAGTAATACGCATATAGGAAAGCATATTTTAACGACTGAAATTGAACATCCATCAGTGCTAGAAACAATGAAACAACTTGAAAAAGAGGGCTATGATGTTGAATATCTTCGTGTCGATCGAAGAGGTGTGATTTCTCTAGATGAGCTTCGTACTAAAATACGAAAAGAAACAATTTTAGTTAGCATCATGCATGTGAATAATGAAATGGGTGCAATTCAGCCTATTAAGGAAGCAGCAAAAATGATTCATGAAATGAGTCGTGCTGCCTTTCATGTTGATGCTGTGCAAAGCTTTGGGAAATTAGCAATATCCTTTAAAGAAGAAGGACCTGACTGTATTTCTATCTCTGGTCATAAAATTCATGGCTTTAAAGGCTCAGGAGTGTTAGCATTCCGTAAACCCATAAGATGGCAGCCCTTTGCTCTTGGTGGAGGTCAGGAATTTGGTATGCGTAGTGGTACTGTAGCAGTTCCGCAAGCTGTTGCTTTAGCGAAAGCGGCTCGACTTGCTGTTGAAACAATGAACGAACGCTCAAATAAATACCGTCAATGGCACGATGAAATCCGAACTCAGCTAGAAAGTTATGGCGAAGCAGTCCATGTTTTATCAACGCCACAGGGAGCTGCGCATATTGTGTCATTTAGTGTTCGTGATTTAAAAGGGGAAGTCATTATTAATGCTATGCAAAAACGTGGTGTCATTGTGTCGACATCAAGTGCATGTTCTTCCAAGCAAACGAAAACAAGTCATGTCGTCGAGGCGCTTCACCTTGATGAGCATTATAAAAAAGGCGTGATTCGCCTTAGCTTTGGCGCACATAACACAATAGAAGATATAGAAAACTTTAAACAAGTACTAGCAGAAGTAATGTTGGAACTCAAAGGAGAAAAAAAGTAAATGATTTGGAAAGAAATTTTAATTAGATATGGTGAGCTTTCTACAAAAGGTCGCAACAAAATGGATTTTATCCGCCGTTTACGTGAAAATATTCGTCATGCCTTTGCAGATTTAGGACAACTGCATATTCGCACAGAACGTGACCGTATGTTTATTGCCATAGAAGACGAAGCACAAATGCAAATGCTAATTACAGGTTTACCTAAAATTTTTGGTATTCAATCATTTAGCCCTGTCGCTGCATGCGAAAAAGATATGGACAGTATGAAAAAGCTCGCTATCACTATTATGGAGACATTTAAAGATGAGCCACATACATTTAAAGTAGAGGTAAAACGTACTGATAAAACATTTCCTTTAGAATCTCATGCCATCCAACGTGAGATCGGTGGCTATGTTTTACCACAATTTCAAAATTTATCTGTTAAAGTGAAGCAGCCTGATATTGAGCTACGTGTAGAAGTTCGTCATGATGCAACTTATATGATGGCACAAGTCATTCCTGGTGCAGGTGGAATGCCTGTAGGATCAAATGGCAAGTCTATATTAATGCTATCTGGCGGTATTGATAGCCCTGTCGCAGGTTATTTAATGATGAAGCGTGGTGTGCGATTAGAGGCAATTCACTTCTTTAGTCCACCTTATACAAGCCAAAATTCATTGGAAAAAGTAAAAGTGCTTGCCAATGAATTAACAAAATTTGGTGCTAGTATTCGTTTGCATGTCATTCCTTTTACTGAAATACAAGTTCTTATTAAAGAAAAAGTACCTTCTAATGTATCGATGACGACAACACGCCGAATGATGTTGAAGGTTGTTGATCAGGTGCGTGAGGAAATTGGTGCACTTGCTATTGTAACGGGCGAAAGTCTTGGACAAGTGGCGAGTCAAACGCTTGAAAGTTTAACAGCAATAAACGCAGTAACAAATACACCTATCCTTCGTCCGCTGATTTCAACTGATAAATTAGAAATTATTGATATTGCAGAAAAAATCGGCACATACGAAACATCTATTCAGCCATTTGAAGATTGCTGCACGATTTTTACACCAGCAAGTCCAAAAACAAAACCGAAGCTTGAAAAGGTTGAGCATTATGAAAGCTTCTCTGACTTTGATGAATTGATCGAGCGAGCAGTGAAGAATCGCGAGGTCTATATTTTCCCTAAGAAAGAAGAACAACAAGATAAATTTGCAGATCTACTATAAGGATTCAAAAGCCGTCTCAAAGCCCATTTTGAGACGGCTTTTTTGTATGGATATTGTTATTCCAATAGAGGTACAATTTACCTCTAAATTTTTTGTATTAAAAATCTAATATCGCACATTCTATATTCACAAGGAGGTGAGAAACATGGCTTCAAACAACAACCGTAGTTCAAACCAGCTTGCAGTACCTGGTGTACAACAAGCACTAGATCAAATGAAATACGAAATTGCACAAGAATTTGGTGTTCAATTAGGAGCTGAAGCTTCAGCTCGTGCCAACGGTTCCGTTGGTGGTGAAATCACTAAACGTCTTGTACAAATGGCAGAATCTCAATTAAAAGGTATGCCAAACAACAACCAATAAATGCTGATTAAGCATTTATAAACTTAAAACCAGTGACCGTAAAAGGCACTGGTTTTAGTTTGTTTATTGATCATTTATTTATACGAGATAAGGATCTAAATGTAGCTACTGTATGATCAACATCTTTGCTTTGACAAATAGCTGAAATAACAGCAACACCATCAACTCCCGTTTGAAATACAGAATGTGCATTTGTGAAATTTATTCCACCAATTGCTACAATTGGTAATTCAGGATGTAATGAATGTGCCTCCTGTAAAAAAGATGTACCACATGGTGGTTGTGCATCACTTTTAGAGGATGTTGGAAAGATTGGACCGATACCAACATAATCAGCTTGATGGTTAATAGCTATTTGCAATTCTTCCTCGCAATGGACAGATACACCAAGAATCATATTCCCGATTCTTTTACGTGCTACACTTACAGGTAAATCATCTTGTCCGATATGAACACCATCAGCCCCTAGTCTTATCGCTAGATCAACATCGTCATTAATGATAAAGGGCACATGATAGTGATGACATAGTTTTTGGCATTGGCGTGCAAATTGTTCATACGCAAGTCCAGTTAACGCGTGAGGACCTTTTTCACGAAATTGAAACATTGTAATGCCTGCTTGCAAGGCTTTTTCTAGGATATAGATAGGTTGTTCTTGAGGAGGAACATTGCTCGTACCCATAATAAAATAAAGCTCCAAATCCTCACGTTTCATGAATAATCACCTCACAGCCTTCCTTATACTGTTGATAAGCAAAATGATTAGTGGGTCCATGACCATTTCCAATCGATAAATTAAACATAATAGCTAATTGGATAAATTTTTTAGCTTCTATTATGGCATTTTCCAGAGCAAATCCTTGTCCAAGAAAAGCAGTAAGTGCTGCGGAAAATGTACATCCAGTACCATGCGTATTTTTTGTTTGGATTCGTGGAGACTGCAAAGAAAAAGAACGTCCATTTTTGCAAAATACATAATCAATGGCATAAAGTGGATCTGCTAAATGACCACCTTTAATGATGACACATTGTACACCTAGCTGTAACAAGCTTTGAGCTACTTCTTTCATATCTTCAAAATGATGAATAGATCTCCCAGTAAGTGTCTCTGCCTCGGGTATATTGGGCGTAACAACCGTAGCAAGTGGTAATAAAGTTGAGCGTAAGGCATCGATAGCTTCTTGCTGTAATAGGCTTTCCCCACCTTTTGCAATCATCACCGGATCAACAATCAGTGGAATGTTTAGCTCCCTGATCTGGTGTGCAATTGCTTTGATAATTTCTGAGGAATAAAGCATTCCTGTTTTAATCGCAGCGATTGGAAAATCTTCTACTAAGGCCTCTAATTGTTTTTTTATAAAGGAAACGTCAATAGGGCAAACACCTGTTACACCCAAAGTATTTTGAGCAGTTAGAGCAGTAATAACAGAAGTACCGAACACTTCTAATTCCTGAAATGTTTTTAAATCAGCCTGTATACCCGCGCCTCCACCACTATCTGAGCCAGCGATTGTTGTTACAATATGCATGAAGCTGCACCATCCTTTGATAAGCGATGTATAGCATTGAGTAAGGCTATTTGAAAATCACCAATGTCTGCAGTAAATGCGGATGCCAGTACACCTGCTTTTTTATAGTAAGTAAGTGTTTCTGTTAATTGTTGGTAAGGATTATGGCTTACACTATAGGCTGCGCCACAAATTGCGCTAAGTAAACAACCTGTACCCGTTACTTCCGTCATTTGTGGATGACCACCAGCGATCCATTGGCTATGCTTGCCATCAGTTATAAAATCGCGTTCTCCTGTGACAATAACAATGCATTGATAGCGTTGAGCCAATGATGTGGCTTCTAATTCCATAGCGATAGTGCCATGACCACTATCTACACCCTTTTGTTGCCAATTTACACCAACTATTGCTGCTAGCTCGCCGAGATTACAGCGAATCACGGCAAAGTGTATGTTTTCAAGTAAGTATCTTACGGTTTCCTTACGATAAGTTGTGGCTCCAACTCCGACAGGATCTAAAATAACAGGAATACCAAGTTTATTGGCTTTTTCACCTGCTAATAACATGGCACTTTTTGTGCGATCATTAAGTGTTCCAATATTAATTAATAATGCTTGAGCAATGGCCACCATCTCCTCTACCTCTTGGTAGTCATCGGCCATTACTGGTGAAGCACCTATCGCTAATAAACCATTTGCTTGAAAATTTGCCACTACATAATTGGTTATACAATGGATAAGTGGTTGCTGTTGACGAATTGTTTGAAAAATCATTGTAGTCCTCCTTTAGGGATGGACGTAAGCATGCAAAAAAGGCTCTTTTTGTGTAAAAATGCACGAAAAGAGCCTTTCATCTGAAAACGATGTTTATTGCTCCCTACGTCAGTATTAACTAACAGGTTCAAAGGGTCAGGTTTTACCTTCTCAACTCTTACGAGTCCCCCTGCAATCTTGCTTTTAGTTGACCAAAATGTACCATACTTTTCATTTGTATTCAATAGCAAGTTTTCCTATAGATAAAATGTGACCGATGCCATATAGGAGGGTATGATAGTTGTCATGACTTTACCGAAATTAAGCACAAACCATTGAAAATGCTGAAAAAAGAGTTTTATAATGTGTCATAACAAAAGGGGGCAATTGCCATGAAAAGACAAGATTTAGTTGCACCAGAATGGTATAACATAGTAGAGGAAATTGAAAAATATGCTCAGGATGCAGCCAAAAATGCTTTAATCATTTATGAAGAAAACCAAGACATCCAATGTATTACATATGCACATTTATTGGAAAAAGCAAATCAAGCAGCACATGTATTCACCAAGCAAGGTTTAAAGAAAGGTGACGTCATTTTAGTAATGGTACCACGTTCGGTTGAAGCATATATTGTGTATATTGCTGCATTGAAAGCGGGTTTAACTATTATTCCAAGTTCTGAGATGTTAAGAACAAAGGATATTGAGTATCGAATTCATCATGCAAATGCTAAAGCAGTTATTGCATTTGAACCCTATATTGAACAGTTCGATAAAGTGAAAAATTTACAAGACATACTGCAATTTGTCATAGGGAATGCACATGAACCTTGGCAGAACATACTTGAAAAAATGAATAATCAACCTACAACCTACATAAATCCTATCCCAACAAAAAGCACAGACAATGCATTTTTAGCCTATACAAGCGGAACAACAGGAAATCCAAAAGCAGCAGTGCATACGCATAGTTGGGGCTATGCTCATTTACGAACAACAGCACCATATTGGTTGGGTGTACAAGAAAATGATATTGTTTGGGCGACTGCAGCACCAGGGTGGCAAAAATGGATTTGGAGTCCATTTCTAGCTACTTTAGGCAGTGGTGCTACTGCATTTGTCTACAAAGGTAAATTTGAAGCAGCTTCTTATTTAGCATTGCTTGAGAGATTCAAAATCAATGTACTATGCTGTACACCAACTGAATATCGTTTTATGGCAGCGCTTGAAAATTTACATGAATATGATTTAAGTGCAATTCGCCAAGCTGTATCAGCTGGTGAGCCATTAAATAGTGAGGTTATTAGAGTATTCTTGGAAACATTCAAATTACAAGTGCGAGATGGCTATGGACAAACGGAAAATACATTATTGGTAGGCACAATGGTAGGGATGGAAGCGAGAGTTGGCTCTATGGGAAAACCTACTCCTGGCAACACTGTTGAAATTATTAATGATTTGGGCAAACCTGTTACAATCGGAGAAGTTGGTGATATTGCTGTTCATCGCGAAACGCCAGCACTCTTTAAAAAATATTTAAATGATCCTGAACGTACAAATTTACAATTTCGTGGGGATTGGTATATTACAGGAGATCGTGCTTATAAAGATGAAGATGGCTACTTTTGGTTTGACGGACGAGGAGACGATGTTATTATTTCCTCAGGCTATACAATTGGTCCTTTTGAAGTAGAGGATGCTTTAATGAAACATCCAACTGTAAAAGAGGCTGCTGTTATAGCGAGCCCTGATAAAGTAAGAGGAAATATTGTCAAAGCATTTATTGTTCTGCGCAATGGTGAAAAAGGTGATGGAGCGCTTATTCAAACACTCCAAAGTCATGTTAAATCATTGACTGCTCCTTATAAATATCCACGTGCTATTGAATTTGTAGAGGAACTACCAAAAACATCTTCTGGGAAAATTAGACGTGTCGAATTACGACAACAAGAAATCAAACACCTCCAATTATAATATTTCCTAGGAAATAATGTCGAAAATCAAAGTTCATCAAAGGTATGGACTTTGATTTTTTTATTTTTTTTAGGTAAGGTAATATGAGGAAATACATAGCTTAAAGCTTTTTGTGTTTAATTATTGCAAAAAAATGAAACAAATTGGCAAGTCATACGTATTACGTGTTGAGGAGGCGGAAAGACATGAATGTAAAAAGGTGGGTTGCTTTAGTAGTGGCTGGTGTTCTTTTACTATTTTCGTTAGGAATTAATACCATTTTTGCGCTATTTAAAGCAGATTTCCTAGGTAATTTTGATAGCTTAATGGCAGGTAATAGCTTAGATGTATATGAAAATGTCATTGAAGGGGAGAATTTTGATAAGCGAATTGCTTATTTAAAGGTAGATGGAACGATTCAAGATATCGGCTCAAGTACATTGTGGCAACCAGTTGCCTATGATCATCAATTTTTCTTAGAACAATTGGATAATATTTTATATGATGAGTCCATACAGGGGGTTGTTTTAAGCGTTAATTCACCAGGTGGTGGTGTAAAGGAATCTGCAGATATCTATAAAAAGCTACTAAAAATAAAAGAAGAACGACAAATTCCAATTTATGTATCAATGGATTCTATGGCAGCTTCAGGTGGTTATTATATTTCTGCACCAGCAGATAAAATATTTGCCCATCGTGATACAATAACAGGCTCTATTGGTGTCATCATGCAATCAATTAACTATCAAGAGCTGGCTGAAAAAGTAGGGGTCAAATTTGAAACGTTTAAATCGGGAGAGCATAAAGATATGCTAAGTCCAATGCGTGAAGTGACAGCAGAGGAACGTGCAATGATGCAAGATATGATTAATGAAACGTACGAAGAATTTGTAGATATTGTAGAGCAGGGGCGTAATATGTCTGAAGCAGAAGTGAAGAAGGTTGCAGATGGTCGTATTCTTGGCGGTACAAAAGCACTTGAAGCAGGGTTAATTGATGAAATTGGTGATGAAGAAGCGGCCATTGCAGCTCTTCGTGAGGATTATGGACTTGAAGATGCGGCTTTATTTGAGTATTCATACGATATGGGTGGCTGGCAATCATACGTAGGTATGAAAATTGGCTCCATGTTCGGTCCCTCTGCCGAAGAAAAAATGCTAATGAAAATCATGACGGACTATAGCGCTCCGAAAATGATGTATCTATATGGGGAATACTAAGGGGGAGAGCACAATGACAAACAATGAAATTGTTATGCAAGGTTCACCCTCATTGGAAAATGGCTTCTATATAAACACTTCAGGAGAATCAGCACATGAAAAAAACTATGCATTAAAAACTGCTGGTTTTTGGGTACGATTTTGGGCATTTTTATTAGATGGATTCATCATTTCTGCTGTAGGTGGAATACTCGTCAATCCTATCTTCTATTTAATGGATTGGTCTTTATCTGATTCGGTTTGGTATGCGCCAATTTCTATTATTACAGCAATTTTCTACTATAGCTATTTTGTGCTGATGACCAAGTTTTTTGGGCAAACACTAGGGAAAATGGTGTTCGGATTACGTGTAATTTCATTAAAGCACGATCAGCTAACTTGGTCAGATGTGTTATTCCGTGATTGGATTGGTCGTATCATCAATAATATTTTTATGCCACTGTATATTTTGGTAGTGATTTTGCCAGAAAATCAAGGCTTACATGATTATTTTGCCGATACAACAGTGGTGCACGAAAAAATCTTTATTGAAAAGGCTTCAACACCGACTACTTTACCAAAACAAGAAGAACATATAGAAATTACTGTGCAAGAAGAAAAAATAGACTTAGCCAAGCTAGAGGAAAAAAATGAACAATAAACATAAGACTGTCTCAAATTAGGAGACAGTCTTATCTATTTCTATGTATGTAAGCTATCATAGTTGCAATTAATTCCCTTCATTTAGTAATATTATGTACATATGATGATTAGGAGGCGTTTAGATGGCACAAGTAACATTTAAAAATGGTCCAGTGACACTAGTAGGAAATGAAGTAAAGGTGGGCGATCAAGCTCCAGATTTTACGGTATTAGCGAATGACCTATCACCTGTAACATTAAATGATTCAGAAGGAAAAATTCGTTTATTTAGTGTTGTACCATCATTAGATACTGGTGTATGTGATGCGCAAACACGTCGATTCAATGAGGAAGCAGCGAACTTAGGTGATAATGTAGTCATTTATACAGTATCTGTGGATCTTCCATTCGCTCAAAAGCGTTGGTGTGGTGCAGCAGGTATAGATGCAGTCCAAACTGTATCAGATCACCGCGACCTTTCATTTGGTGAGGCATATGGCGTATACATTCAAGAATTACGTCTTCTGACACGTGCAGTATTCGTTGTGGATGCAAACAATAAAGTAACATATGTTGAATATGTACCTGAAGCTACAGATCATCCAAACTATGAAGCGGCCATTGCAGCTGTCAAAGCACTAGCATAATAAGCTGCTTTTAGGCTAAGATAATACTAGACAAAGGGGCTGTGACAAGTGTTTGTCACGGCTCTTTTCTGCGTGAAAGGAAGTTAGATATGGAAAATATCGAAAAGTTATTTGGTGTGCTAAATGAGCATGCCGAAAAAATCGAAAAAGAACACAATATAACGTTACTAGAAGGATTATTAGATGGGTTAGAGGCATGGCTTGATGGCGAAGTTGATTTTTCTCAAAAAGATGCAACAAAAGAGGATATTCGTAAAGCTATTCAAATTGCTATTTTAAAAGGGATGCGCAAGGGCTCACAGCCGAATCATCAAATGACTCCTGACACGTTAGGGCTATTAGTGGGCTACTTTGTGGAGCAGATTTTTGCAGAGCGTCTTGAAAATGAAAAGATCTCGATCATGGACCCAGCAGTAGGCACGGGCAATTTATTACTGACGGTTATGAATTTATTAGATGGAAAAGTGGAAGCAACAGGTGTAGAGGTGGATGAGCTACTTATTCGTCTTGCTGCGGCAACTGCTGACTTAACAGAACAACCTATTTCTTTATACCGTCAAGATGCCTTAGAAGATTTATTGGTCAATCCAGTGGATGCCGTTGTTTGTGATCTACCTGTAGGTTATTATCCAAATGAAGAAGTGGCGCTCGATTATGAATTATGTCCAGTGGAGGGGATGAGTTATGCCCATCATTTATTCATCGAGCAATCAATGAATTATACAAAGGATGGCGGCTATTTATTTTTCCTTGCACCATCTCATCTGTTTGAGTCAGAGCAGTCTAAGCAATTACACAAATACATTCAAAAACATGCGTGGATTCAAGCGATTATTCAATTACCTGACTCGATGTTTGCAAATAAATCATTAGAGAAGAGCATTGTGATTTTACAAAAACAATCGAAGGAATTGAAAGCACCTAAAGAAGTCCTATTAGCTAAAGTACCAAATATGCAGAATAAGCAGGCACTTGCGCTATTCTTTGAAAAAGTGAAGATGTGGAAAGAGGGCAAGTAATTGCTCTTGAGTGCAAGTAAAAAGGTATCCTATACAAGGATACCTTTTTATGTATTACAAATTAGTTTTCAGGCGTACGGATAACTAGTACGTCACATTTAGCTGAACGTACAATAGCCTCAGATACAGAACCGATTAGGAAGCGTTCTACTGCATTTAGACCAGTTGCACCACAAATGATTAAATCTGCGTCTACGATGTTAGAAAGCTCTTTTGTTATGATATTTTTTGGAGAGCCATACTCGATGATAAGATTAACATTCGTTAAACCTTCATCTTCAGCTTGCTTTTTGTAACCATTTAATAGTTCTTCAGAAAATGCTTGAGCACGCTCTGCAATGGAACGGTCATATGCTTCGATAGCAGCAAATGAACGAGTATCGATTACATTTACTAGATTTAACACTGCACCTTCGTTTCGTTTTGCAACATCAATTGATTTACGAAACGCGTATTCAGCTTCTTTTGAACCGTCTACTGCAACAACAATGCTTTTATAATGATTAGCCATTTGAAAAACCTCCCTGATTTGTATATGTTGATTATACCAAATGATTTTCTAAAGGAAATACTTTCCGCAAGAAAAATTATGAAAATGTGAAGGCATTTCATGTAGAAATGTTAATTAATTATAAATATCTAATTCCCACTATTTGCAGTGTGTAAACGTCTTTTGATTGGTTTCAACTACACATGAATCAGCTCCATTAACTGCTACCTATACTCCTTTTTAGTTTTTAAATATAGTAATTTATAATGATATACAACGTTTGAATATTTGTTATTTTGGAAATCTTATAAATTTTATCTGTATTTGCATTAGTTAAAGCTTTTTTTGCAATTGTTTGGTAATATGGAAGTGCAAGGGGTGCATCAAGTTTAGTTACATAAATGATGCTTATTTCTTACGTTATGGAAGGGGATAGGAAACAATGAAGATTGGTATTCCAAAGGAAATTAAAAACAATGAAAACCGTGTAGCAATGACACCAGCAGGAGTTGTCACTTTAACACATGCAGGGCATGAAGTGTACATTGAAACAGGAGCGGGGCTAGGTTCAAGCTTTACGGATGCTGATTACATTGCAGCAGGTGCTCATATTGTTCGAACAGCTAAAGAAGCTTGGTCCCAAGAAATGATTATGAAGGTAAAAGAACCTGTAGCTTCTGAGTATGATTACTTCTACGAGGGTCAAATTTTATTCACTTATTTACACTTAGCGCCAGAGGTTGAATTAACTCAGGCACTTTTAAATAAAAAAGTTGTAGGAATTGCCTACGAAACAGTACAATTAGCAAATGGTTCATTACCTTTGTTAACACCAATGAGTGAAGTCGCTGGTAAAATGGCTACACAAATTGGTGCACAGTTCTTAGAGAGAAACCATGCTGGTAAAGGTATTTTATTAGGTGGTGTATCGGGTGTACAACGTGGAAAAGTGACAGTAATTGGCGGTGGTATTGCGGGTACAAATGCTGCAAAAATTGCTGTTGGCATGGGTGCTGATGTGACAGTTATCGATTTAAGCCCAGAACGTTTACGTCAATTAGAAGATATGTTTGGACGCGATGTTCAAACATTAATGTCTAATCCATATAATATTGCAGAATCAGTGAAAGATTCAGATTTAGTTATTGGTGCTGTATTAATTCCAGGCGCAAAAGCACCGAAACTTGTATCAGAAGAAATGATTCAATCAATGCAAGCCGGCTCTGTTGTAGTGGATATTGCAATTGACCAAGGTGGTATTTTTGCAACATCTGATCGTGTGACAACACATGATGATCCAACATATGTGAAGCATGGCGTTGTACACTATGCAGTTGCAAATATGCCTGGTGCGGTACCACGTACTTCTACAATTGCATTAACAAATAATACAATTCCATATGCACTTCAAATTGCCAACAAAGGCTACAAACAAGCTTGCCTTGATAATGCAGCACTGAAAAAAGGTGTGAATACATTAGATGGACAACTTGTTTATAAAGCAGTGGCAGATTCGCAAGGACTACCATTTGTCAATGTGGATGAATTAATTCAATAAACTTTGCTGGACAGAGAAAAAGGAAGCACACTAGTTGCTTCCTTTTTTGCATTATAGAATGATTAAATCTTTCGGGAATTTTGTTAATACTTCAACGCCATCTTTTGTAACGACAACATCATCCTCAATACGTACGCCTGTTACATCTGATTTATAAATGCCAGGCTCAATCGTAAAGACCATACCTTCTTCCATCGTCATCTCATTGGCACCTGTAACAGATGGGAATTCATGCACAGAAATACCAAGACCATGTCCAAGGCGGTGCGTGAAATATTCACCATAACCAGCCTCTGTAATTGTATCACGCGCAATTTTGTCTAAGTCCATCGCACGAACACCTGGTTTTACTGCTGCGACAGCATTTGTATTGGCAGCTAAAACAGTTTGATAAATTTCTTTTTGTGCTTCACTAGGCTCCCCAAAAGCTACAGTACGTGTAATATCTGAGCAATAGCCATCGTAAATAACGCCAAGGTCAAATAGTACCATATCACCTTTTTCAATTTTACGTGCACCTGGCTTCCCATGAGGAGAGGCAGTTTTTGGACCACTCAATACCATTGTTTCAAAAGACATTTTACAGCCTTTATCTTGAATGGCACTTTCGATCGCTGTTAGGATTTCCATTTCTGTTTTACCTTCAGCAATTTCCTTGCAACCGATTTCAATTGCATAATCGGCCAATTCAGCAGCTTTACGTAATTTTTCTAATTCACTTTCATCTTTGATTACGCGCATCGCATTAATTTTTTCGTCAAGACGCACAAAGCTAGCTTGAGGGAAAGATTGCTGTAAAGCTTCCAAGCGCTCAACAATGAGTTGTGCTTTTTCAATAGCAAATGTAGCTGGGGTGATTTGGCGTGCTACAATCGCTTGAGCAAGAACTTCCATCGAATTTTCTGTATCTTGATGACCAATTACCTCATAAGACCAACCAGCAGCCTTTGCATCTGGAATCTCCATTTGTGGACAAATTAGAAAAGGTTCCGCATCTTTAAAAATCATGACTCCTAGTAATCTTTCATGCGGATTACTTTTAAAGCCTGAAACGTAAAAAACATTGTCAGGTGTTGTTACGAATGCTGCATCGATATGATTTTGCTGCAAGTAACGTTGGATTTCTTCAACCTTTGACATCAATATGTCCTCCTTTTAGTGCATTGAAAATTTTACGTAAGAAAGCTTCGACTGCCGAAAAAAGTAGCGAGGTTTCTTATCGAGTACTGAATAATTATGCTCTAACAGGGTATAAAGCTGTTAAAGAATACTACCATTATTCTCTGTACAAGCATATCAAAAAAAGGGAAAAAGCGCATGGGTAGCGAATTAAAATGTTGGACTGTACTTTGTTAATCGAGGAGGATGTTAAGATGAAAATAAGTTATCATGGACATTCAGTTGTCAAAATACAAACAAATGGAAAAACGATATTAATTGACCCTTTTATTAATGGCAATGGGCAAACAGACTTAAAAGTGGCTGACGAAGCGCCAGATATTATTTTACTTACACATGGCCATAATGATCATGTTGGAGATACAGTAGAATTAGCGAAGAAAAAAGATGCGCTAGTCATTGCGCCAAATGAGCTGGCTAATTGGATTTCTTGGCAAGGTGTAAAAACACACCCAATGCATATAGGTGGTGCGAAGGAATTTGACTTCGGTAAAGTAAAGTTTACACAAGCCTTTCATGGCTCTTCTTATGTAACAGAAAATAACGAAATAATTTATATGGGCATGCCTGCTGGAATTTTATTATTTATTGAAGGATTAACAATTTATCATGCGGGCGATACAGCTCTTTTTGGTGATATGAAACTAATTGGTGAACGACATCCAATTGATATTGCATTCTTACCAATTGGTGATAATTTTACAATGGGGCCAGAGGATGCAGCGTGTGCAGTTTCGTTTTTAAAGCCGAAAATTGTCGTACCGATTCATTACAATACATTCCCACCAATCGAGCAAGATCCACAGATTTTTGCAGATTTAGTACAAAATACAGAAGTTCAAATTTTGAAAGCTGGCGAAAAAGTAAACTGTTTCTAATCGTTGGTAATGCTGTACTATATGAATTGACACCACGCTGGTAGTTGAAATGATGGGGAAAGTTAAACAATTTCATCACTTTATATTAAATATTTTCATAAAAAATATGGTACACTAAGAGCAGAATTGAAGCTTAGGAAATAGGTGATATTTTGTCTACAAAACATGAGAAAATTTTACAATACATCGAATCACTACCCGTGGGCGATAAAATTTCAGTACGGCAAATAGCAAAGGAAATGCAAGTGAGTGAAGGAACAGCTTACCGTGCAATTAAGGAAGCTGAAAATCGTCGCTTAGTAAGTTCTATTGAACGTGTTGGAACAATTCGTATTGAGAAAAAAAAGAAAGAAAATATTGAGCGCTTAACTTTTGCAGAAATTGTTAATATTGTAGATGGCCAAGTTTTAGGTGGTAAATCAGGTCTACATAAAACACTAACAAAATTTGTTATTGGAGCTATGCAATTAGAGGACATGATGCGTTACACTGATGCAGGTAGCTTATTAATTGTTGGTAACCGTATTAAAGCACATGAGAATGCCCTTCGAGCGGGGGCAGCTGTTTTAATCACCGGCGGTTTTGATACTACGGAAGATAATAAGTTGCTTGCAGATTCATTAGATTTACCAATTATTTCAACAAGCTACGATACGTTTACAGTAGCAACAATGATTAACCGGGCAATCTATGACCAATTGATTAAAAAAGATATTCTTTTTATCGAAGACATTTATGTACCGATGACTGACACTGCAGCATTAAAAAATGATGAAACAATTCATCATTTCCAGAAGCTGAATGAACGTACAACCCATGGTGCATTTCCTGTAGTTACCCACCAAAATAAATTGGTCGGTATGATTACCGTAAAAGACGTCATTGGTCGTGAAGAAAACGAGCTTATTGAAAAAGTAATGACGAAAAACCCAATTGCTGGCTCCATGAAAATGAGTGTCGCTTCGGCAGGGCATCGAATGATTTGGGAGGGGATTGATCTCTTACCAATTGTAGATGACGACAATATTTTACAGGGTGTTATTAGCCGTCAAGATGTACTGAAGGCGTTGCAATTAGCACAAAGACAGCCACAGCATGGTGAAACGATTGATGATTTAGTGAAAAATGAAATGAAGGTATTAGGTGATGAAGAACTCATCGTTGAATTTAAAGTCACACCACAAATGACCAATCAATATGGAGCAATTTCATACGGTGCTTTTACAACTTTACTAGCTGAGGTCGGTTCATTCGCATTAAAACGACGTAAACGTGGAGATGCAGTGGCAGAGAATATGACTATTTACTTTATTAAACCAGTCCAAATGGAAAGTACGCTAACTGTTAAGCCTCGGATTTTAGATATGAGTCGTAAGTTTGTGAAGATGGATTTTGAAGTGTATAATCAACAAATGCTTGTTGGTAAGGCAATGATGATGTTCCAACTATTAGAACGTTAAGTATTGAAAAGGGATGGCCTAGCGCAATTGCTTGGTCATCCCTTTGTTACATATATTATTGATTAATGCGGAATTCTTCCTCAACAAATTGTCCATAATGACGTGCTTTTTTTATATTTTCTACAATAACTAAGATGCCGAGCGCGGCAAGAATTGCTACAATAATAAATGTAAATAAGCTCGGGAATAAATAAGCTTGATTTAAAGCAAATGACAATATTAAGGAACCTAAGCCGATGTTCGCTTTGCTTTTATACCAGTTTTTAGCAATAGGTAATGGAGAACGGAATTGTTTTGTTTTAAAATAAAAATAAAAAACAAAAGATATGATAATCGCAAACACAAATATTAAATTGAGCATAGTAAACCTCCTAGCATAACTAGACATTATTGTAACGATAATTATGTAAAAATGCTAACGGTTCTTACTATCATTTTGGGGGAAATTATTGTGAAAAGACAAATCATCGACACAATTGAGGCCAATGAAACCATTATTATCCACCGTCATGTACGTCCTGATCCTGATGCTTATGGCTCACAGCAAGGCTTAAAGGAGATTATTTTAGCCAATTATCCTGAGAAAAAGGTTTTTGCTGTAGGGGAACATGATGCTTCTTTATCTTTTATGGCACAGCCTGATGAAATAGCGGATGAAGTGTATGAAAATGCTTTAGTTATTGTCACTGACACGGCTAATACAGAACGTGTTGACGACCAACGCTACACAAAAGGAAAAATGGTGATAAAAATTGATCATCATCCAAATGATGATGCTTATGGTGATCTTTTATGGGTGGACACGACAGCAAGCTCTTGTAGTGAAATGATCTATGAATTATATGAAGAAGGCAAGGAAGTAGCAAACTGGAAACTTTCAGATGCTGCTGCACGCTTATTATTTGCAGGAATAGTGGGCGATACAGGCAGATTCCAATTCCCAAGTACAACAGCTAAAACATTTAAAGTTGCTGCGGATCTGATTACATATGATTTTGATCGAAACCAACTATTTGATGGCATGTACGAAATGGAGCAAAAATTACTTAATTTACAGGGATATATTTATCAAAACTTTACAATGGATGAGCATGGAGCTGCCTATGTGAAGCTAACAAAAGAATTACTGGCAGAGCATGACACTGTGCCATCTGAGGCTTCTTTATTAGTAGGCTGCCTAGGCAGTGTTAAAGATATATGCTCATGGGTTGTTTTCATTGAAGAGGGGGATCAGATCCGTGTACGATTACGTTCGAAGGGTCCCATTATCAATACATTAGCAAAAGAATTTAACGGTGGCGGACATCCGCTTGCATCTGGTGCTACTGCCTTTTCATGGGAAGAAGCAGACCTCGTTATTGCAAGATTAAAAGAGATTTGTAAAGCGTATCATTAACAGAGAAAAGGAAGGGATTCATTTGACACATGTATATACAAAGATGCATACGAGCGCGGATTTATTGAAAAGCACAATTCGGCTTGAGCAATTGATTCCTTTTTTACAAGAACAAAAGACACAAGCCTGTGCAATCGTTAATACGAAATTGTACGGGCTTTTGCCTTTTTGTAAAGCATTGCAGCAAGTAAATATCCATGCGGTTATAGGGCTTTCGGTTAACGTTCAGTGGCATGATAAAACGCTTCCCCTCGTCCTGTATGCGCAGACGCAGGAGGGCTATCAACATTTATTAAAGATTAGTAGTGCGATTTCAATTAGACAAGATGATGTGCTGCCTTGGAAATGGCTTGAGGGATATTCAGCAGGTTGTATAGCGCTACTTTCTTCAGACGATTTAACAGATGTAGATGACTGGCAGGCAATGGTTTCTGCTTTGGTCCAACTGTTTAACCATCACCTCTATATGGGGATTGCTAGACCTGGAGGGATAAAAGCTGAACAAGAAGATGATTTCGTTTCTTGGTGTGAAGAACATGCTATTGCACTTGTAGCCTCTCAAAGCTGTTATTTCTTGCGTCCAGAAGATCATTTTGCTTATGAAGTAGCAAGAGCAATTGATACAGGAGAAAAGCTTGGTAATACTATGCAAACAGCTGATGTACAGGGCTATTTTGCCCCAACAGCATTCGAATGGCAAAATTGGTTTGCGGATCGTCCAGATTGGCTTGATGCCAGTACGAAAATGCTTGCTTGCTGTAAAGCTGATTTACCAAAAATGCCTGTGCAAATGCCTAAATTTCCTGTACCTGAAGGTGAAACAGCTGAAAGCTTGCTTGTTAAAGAAGCATTTACTGGATTAGAAGAGCGATTCAAGCAACTGGCAATACCCGGTGCTTACCATGAACGATTACAGTATGAACTAGAAATTATTTGCTCTATGGGCTTTGCTGACTATTTTTTGGTTGTGGCGGATTTTATGCGATATGCAAAAGAAAATCGAATTTTGACGGGACCTGGACGTGGTTCCTCAGCAGGTTCGCTTGTGGCATATAGTCTTTCGATTACCCAAGTAGATCCACTTGCCTATGGTTTATTATTCGAACGTTTTTTAAATCCTGAAAGAATTACCTTACCTGATATTGATATCGATTTTGTTGATAGTAAAAGGCATCAAGTCATTCAGTATGTTGCCCAAAAGTATGGCAAAGCTAATGTCGCACAAATTATTACATTTGGTACATTGTCTGCAAAAGCAGTTGCCAGGGATGTTGCACGGGTATTTGGCTTTGATGCGGAAATGCTAGAAAAAATTTCGAAGATGATTCCAAATAAGCCGGGAATTACATTACAAAGAGCTGTAGCAGAGTCACAGGACTTTCAAGGCTGGTTAGCGGAGAATGATAAGCATTTGCGTTGGTACGAGGTGGCGTTAAAATTGGAGGGCCTACCAAGAAACTCGTCTATACATGCAGCTGGTATTGTCATCGCTCCATCGCCTTTAGTGAATACTGTACCGATTGAAGAAGGGCATGATGGTATTTATAGTACGCAATGGCCAATGGGAGATATTGAAGCATGTGGTCTCGTCAAAATGGATTTTTTAGGCTTGCGCAATCTCACTATTTTAGAGCAAATACGTTGGTCAATTTATAAAGCTGGTGGTCCTTGGATAGAATTTGAGCGAATCCCACTGCATGATGACAAGACGTTTCAACTATTACAAAGAGGGGATACGCTGGGGATTTTTCAATTAGAATCAGACGGTATGAAGCAAGCCTTGCGTGATATCTGCCCTACAACCTTTTTAGATATTGTGGCTGTAAATGCACTTTATCGCCCAGGTCCAATGGATTTTATTCCTGTCTATGCAAAACGGAAGGCTGGCAGAGAAATGGTAACGATGCCACATCCAGTGCTAGAGCCTATTTTACAAGAGACCTTTGGTGTGATCGTTTATCAAGAACAAATTATTAAAATTGCATCAGTACTGGCCGGCTTTACAATGGGACAGGCAGATTTGCTTCGCCGAGCAGTGAGTAAAAAAAATCGACAAGTTTTAGAGGAGCAACGCACAGCATTTGTTCAGGGGGCGCTACGCCAAGGCTTTGATCAGCGTTTAGCTGAAGAAGTATACGAACTGATTGTACGCTTTGCGGATTATGGTTTCCCTAAAAGTCATGCAGTGGCCTATAGTGTTATTTCCTATCAAATGGCTTATTTAAAGGCGCATTTCCCTCAAAACTTTTATGCAGCGTTATTATCAAATGCCACGGGAAATGTAGAAAAGATTCAACAATTTGTCCATGAGGCAAAAGATAAGGGCATCCCATTTTATCCACCTTCATTAAAAAGTAGTACGAAATATTTTACGGTGGAAAAGGAAGGCATTCGCTACAGCTTATCAGGAATTAAAGGTGTGCCTCATACATTTATAGAAAAAATACATGGACTCCGTCAAATAAATCCAGAGGTATTAAATAACCTATTTGATCTAGCTGTTGCCTTAAGTGCGCAGCATTTTAAGCCAAAAGTGTTGGAATCATTGATATATGCTGGGGCGCTTGATTATCTAGAAAAAGATAGAGCCGTCCTCATCATGACAGTCGAGGCAGCTTTGAAACACGCAGAACTTTTAAGGCCAACTGAAGATATTGATTTAGCATCAGCAATGGCATTTAGTTTTGGTAAACCAAAATATATGCAGGCAGAAGCAATGTCCCAGAAGGAAAAATTGATGCATGAAAAAGAGAGCTTGGGCTTTTATATTTCTACCCATCCAGTTGCACAGGAAAGACTCTTCTGGGCGGATATCAATAGTACCTGTCGAGAGTTGAAGCAGAAGCGTGATGGTACCTCCATAAAAATGATTGGTCTGATTGAAGAAGTGAAGAAAATCCGTACGAAAAAAGGTGAGCAAATGGCTTTTGTTCAGCTACAGGATGAGTTTGGAACAGTTTCCACTACATTTTTTCCACAAACCTTTCAGTTGGTCCAAGACCTGCTGGTAGAGGAGGAAATGTTATGGATTGAAGGTGTTTTAGAAAGACGTTTTGGCAAGCCGCAAATCAAAGTAAAACATGCGCAAACGACGAAAAAGATATAAAATGAAACAAGAAATTAGAAACTGCATTAAATTTTATGCAGTTTTTTCTTTACTTTTGCACAGTTATTTTGTAAGCTAGAGTCAACGTTAAAAAGTGGTCAGACCACTTTTTTGATAAGGGGAGTTAGTCGTATGGATAAAAAAACCGAACAAAAAAAAGTGTTTTTAGAAATCGTCCAACAACTACGTCAACTCATTAAAATGGAAAAAATTCAAGCAGGTGAGAAGCTACCTTCCGAACGAGTTCTATCAGAGCGTCTAGGTGTCGGGCGATCCTCTGTGAGAGAGGCTTTGCGAAGCTTAGAGTTGCTAGGGCTTATTGAAACGAGACATGGTGGTGGTACTTTTCTTGCGTCCACACATAAGCATCAGCTCGTAGAAATACTGTCGATGTTTATATTAGAAGATGAAAAATCAAAAAAAGATGTCGAATTAACGCGACAAATTCATGAAATGGAAGCAATCCGCGTAATAAGTTGTACAGAGATTCTTCGCACACTACCTGTGTGGGATAGTTTTTTTGTGAAACTAGAAATAGAAGGTACAATTAATTGTCGAGATATTTTAAGAGAACTATTAATTACGACAGGTAATCGTCTTTCATTAAAAATCTGGTTTCAATTAGCAGCTTATGATGGCGACCGTTTAAATCGAAACTCAACAGAAGATGAAAAATTAATGATTCAAACGATGTTGAAATCGATGCAGCTGGGTTACGAAAAAGAAGCATTAAAAGCTTATGAGCAGTGGATGAGTACTGTACAGAGCATTTAGACAACAACAAAGGGGGAGTCGAACATGGCAATACGTAGCTTATTTAGTGGTAATCGAAAAAAGAAAGAGGACGGGCAAGAAAAGGCATTTCCAGAAGGGTTAATGACAAAATGTCCTGAATGTCGTCACATTCAATTAACAAAAGAATTAGAAAAAAATCATAAAGTATGTACAAAATGTAGTCATCATTTCAAAATGACTGCTCAAGAACGTGTGGACTATTTCTTAGATGAAGGCTCATTCGAATCCATGGATGATCATTTACAAACAAGTAATCCTCTTAATTTCCCAGCGTATGTTGAAAAAATTGCAGCAGACCAAGAGAAAACAGGCTTGAATGAGGCTGTCCTAACAGGCGTTGGTACAATAGATGGGGAAGAAATTGTCGTAGCGATTATGGATTCGCACTTCCGTATGGGGTCAATGGGCTCTGTAGTCGGTGAAAAAATTACGCGAGCAGTAGAGAAGGCAACTGAACTAGGTGTACCATTTATTATCTTTACCGCTAGTGGTGGTGCTCGTATGCAAGAAGGCGTATTATCATTAATGCAAATGGCGAAAACTAGTGTCGCATTAAAACGCCACAGTGATCAAGGCTTATTGTTCATCTCCATCTTAACGCATCCAACAACAGGCGGAGTTTCAGCAAGCTTTGCTTCTGTTGGTGATATAAATATTGCAGAGCCACAGGCTTTGATTGGCTTTGCAGGGCGACGTGTAATTGAAGAAACTGTACGAGAAAAACTACCAAGTGATTTCCAAACAGCAGAATTTTTATTAGAGCATGGTCAGCTTGATGCCATTTTCCATCGCAAAGATTTACGTAAACAAGTTTCTTTACTTGTAAAAATGCATACGAAAGGCGGCGTACAACATGTCTAAAAATTTAGCATTTGAAGAACCAGTCGTACAATTACGTGAGAAAATTGATGAATTAAAAACAATTGCTGCTGAAGCAGAAGTTGATATGTCTGGTGAAATCGAGAAGCTTGAAACACGTTTATCACAATTAGAGCAATCGATTTATGCCAATATGAAGCCGTGGGATCGTGTGCAAGTAGCAAGGCATCCAGAAAGACCTACAACGCTTCAATATATTGAAGCAATGTGTGAAGATTTTATTGAATTACATGGTGATCGTACATTTGGTGATGATGCAGCCATTCTTGGTGGGATTGCCATTTTCGAAGGGCAACCAGTAACAATAATTGGACATCAACGTGGTAAGTCTACTAAGGAAAATATCCGTCGTAATTTTGGTATGCCTCATCCAGAGGGGTATCGAAAAGCACTACGCTTGATGAAGCAAGCTGAAAAATTCAAACGACCAATTATTTGTTTTATTGATACAAAAGGTGCTTACCCAGGGAAAGCTGCTGAGGAACGTGGTCAAAGTGAAGCAATCGCTAGAAACCTTGTAGAAATGGCTGGCTTAACTGTGCCTGTAATTAGTATCGTTATTGGTGAAGGAGGAAGTGGTGGTGCATTAGCATTAGGTGTAGCAAACCGTGTCTTTATGCTTGAGAACTCGACTTACTCTGTTATTTCGCCAGAGGGAGCGGCATCTATTTTATGGCGTGATGGTAGTCTGGCTAAGCAGGCAGCAGAAGCCATGCGTATCACAGCACCTGATTTGAAAGAACTTGGTGTAATTGATGGCATTATTCCTGAAATTATTGGTGGAGCACATCGCAATGTAGCAAAACAGGCCCTTTCTATTAAAGAATGCATTAGTGACACACTTCATGCATTAAATTCTTTAAATGGAGAACAATTAGTTGAAGATCGCTATGAAAAATTTAAAAAAATTGGACAGTATACAGAAGTGTAAATCTGTTTGTAAAAAGATGAATGTTGTTTACTTTAATAGGATATAAAATTTAAAAGCTATATATTTGCTCGTTAAGAGACAAAATTTGTTTCTTAACATATTAAAAAGCTATAAAAATTAAAGAAGATAATAGCGCATAATAAACGCCAGACTTCTTGAAAAAATGTTAGATTTAGGATGTTTTTAGGTGGAAAGAGTGTGTGAAAGCGCATTCTTTTCATTTTTTATGTAAAAGTTATGTTTTTGTATCCCCAGAACCCTTACATAGTTTGTTTTTTCATGTTAATGTGAATAATAATAGTAACTGCAGGAGGTTCGACAATGAAAAAAATTGCTGTATTAACTAGTGGTGGAGATGCGCCTGGAATGAACGCTGCTATTCGAGCGGTCGTTCGTAAGGCAGCATTTCATGGAATTGATGTTGTCGGAATTAAGCATGGTTATGAAGGCTTAGTAAAAGGATTTATGGAAGAACTTGATTTAGGTGCAGTTGGTGGTATTATCCAACGCGGTGGCACGCATTTGAATTCGGCAAGATGCCCAGAATTTAAAGAAGATGCTGTTCAGCAACGAGGTATTGAGAATTTACGAGCTGCTGGTATTGAAGGACTTGTTGTCATTGGTGGTGATGGATCTTATCGAGGTGCCATGGATTTGGTGAAAAAAGGCTTCCCTGTTGTAGGGGTACCTGGAACAATTGACAATGATATTCCTGGAACTGAATATACGATTGGCTTTGATACAGCCCTAAATACAGTAGTAGAATCCATTGATAAAATCCGAGATACTGCTACATCTCATGAAAATTCTTTCATTGTAGAGGTAATGGGACGTGATGCAGGAGATATCGCTTTATGGGCAGGTCTTGCTGCTGGTGCTGAAACAGTTTTAATTCCAGAAGAAGATTATAATTTAGATGATATTGTCGCACGCTTAGATCGTGGTGCTGCACGTGGTAAAAAGCATAGTATTATTATTGTGGCAGAGGGTGTTATGTCAGGAAGTGAGCTGGCAAAACTGTTAAAAGAAAAAACAGGAAAAGAAACACGTGTTTCAGTATTAGGTCATATCCAACGTGGTGGATCACCTACAGCAAGAGATCGCGTATTAGCGAGTCAGTTTGGCGCACATGCAGTTGAATTACTTATGGAAGGCAAGGCTGGTCGAGCAGTAGGTATTCGCAATCATCAAGTCATTGATTATGATATGCCAGAGGCTTTTGAAAAGAATCATGAGGCTGATGTAAGCCTATATACACTAATGAAAGAACTATCAATATAATTTGTTATAAAACGGAGTGGGCAAAAATGAGAAAAACAAAAATCGTATGTACAATTGGACCTGCAAGTGAGTCACCAGAAATTTTAGAAAAATTAATCGAAGCAGGTATGAATGTAGCCCGCTTGAATTTTTCACACGGATCACATGAGGAACATGCAGGGCGTATTCATTTAATTCGTGAAGTGGCACAAAAATTAAATAAACCAGTGGGAATTTTACTTGATACAAAGGGACCAGAAATTCGTACACATAACATGAAAAATGGCGAGCTTCATTTGTCAGCAGGTCAAGTAATTGATATTTCAATGACAGAAGTAGAAGGTACTGAGACGAGCTTTTCTGTCACATATGAGCGCTTAATTGAAGACGTTGAGCAAAATTCAATTATTTTACTTGATGATGGACTAATTCAACTACGTGTATTAGCAACGGATATGGAAAAAGGATTAATTCATACAATTGTTGAAAATGCTGGCGTACTAAAAAATAAAAAGGGTGTTAACGTACCAGGTGTTTCTGTACAACTACCAGGTATCACAGAAAAAGACGCACAAGATATTTTATTTGGTATCGAACAAGGTGTTGATTTTATTGCTGCTTCATTTGTTCGTCGTGCAAAAGATGTTCTTGAAATTCGTGAATTGCTTGAACAAAATGGTGGTAGTCATATTCAGATCATCCCCAAAATTGAAAACCAAGAGGGTGTCGATAACATCGATGAAATCATCCTGGTATCTGACGGTTTAATGGTTGCTCGTGGAGATCTTGGTGTTGAAATTCCAGCAGAAGAAGTACCACTTGTACAAAAGAAATTAATTCTAAAATGTAATCAAGTTGGTAAACCGGTAATTACGGCAACTCAAATGTTAGATTCCATGCAGCGTAACCCACGACCAACACGTGCAGAAGCAAGTGATGTAGCCAACGCAATTATTGATGGAACAGATGCTATCATGTTATCTGGTGAAACTGCCGCAGGTCTTTATCCAGTTGAATCGGTACAAACGATGAATAAAATTGCACAACGTACTGAAAATTCATTAGATTATCGATCAATTGTTTCTACACGTAGTCGTGAGAAAGAAGCAAATATGACAGAGGCAATTTCACAAGCTGTAGCTTATACTTCTATCAACTTAGGGGTGAAAGCCGTATTAGCTCCAACTGAAAGTGGTAATACAGCGAGAATGATTGCGAAATATCGACCAGGAGTGCCAATTGTTGCCGTAACAGGCTCTACAAATACAGCTCATACATTAACACTAGTATGGGGCGTATACCCAATTGTGTGTCAACGTGTGACAACAACAGATGAAATTTTAGAACTAGCTGTGGATGAAAGCTTGAAGCATGGTTTTGTTACACATGGAGACGCAGTTGTCATTACAGCAGGTGTACCTGTAGGTGAAGCGGGTACAACAAACTTAATGAAAGTTCACATTATTGGAGATTTACTTGCACGCGGACAAGGGATCGGAAAAGCATCAGTTGTTGGTAAAACAGTGGTTGCTAAAAATGCTGCTGAGGCACTTGCCTACGATACAGACGGATGCATTCTTGTTACAGTCGGTTCAGATCGTGATATGATGCCTGCTTTAGAAAATTGTATTGGCCTAATTACTGAAGAAGGTGGACTTACTAGCCATGCAGCAGTTGTAGGGTTAAGCCTAGGTATTCCAGTAATCGTTGGTGTAAAGGAAGCAACTACATTAATCCGTCATGGTCAAGAAATTACAATGGACGCTGAAACAGGTGTGATTTACAAAGGACATGCAAGCGTTCTTTAATAATTAACAAAAACCTCTAGTGCGGTTTGTTGTACTAGAGCTTTTCCATAAAGGTTGTACACACACTTTATGGAAACTATTAATTCCTTCCTTTAACAGAAGTTGCTTTCTCATAGAATAGGTCTATTCATTTTTTTATGAAACTAAACGGGCTATAATAACGTATAAAAGGTATAGCTTTTCAAGTAGAAAGGAGAAAAATATGCGAAAAATTTTTCTTGGTTTCATTGTCTACACATTAGCCGAATTGACGTTATTAATAGTCATTGGACAAAATATTGGTGTTTTAAGTACATTATTGCTCATTATTGCTACGAGTGTGATTGGGATTTATGTCATGAAAAATAAAGGTATGAACTCTGTTCAAAATGTGAAAAATACATTGGCACGCGGAGAAGCGCCAGGAGCTGCATTAGTGGATACTTTCTTAACTTTTGGTGGTGGTTTGCTTTTAGCGTTACCTGGATTTTTAACAGATATCCTAGGTTTATTCCTACTCATGCCATTTTCTCGAAAAATGTTCCAACCCATTGTCTATTACTGGATGCGTAAAAAAATGAAAAAAGGTCAATTCATCATCGTTCAAAGATAGAGTTTTCTTTCAGTTTTACAGCTAGAAATAAAAAGATAGGGCTCAGTAATATACCATAAAAGCCAAATAATAGAATAGAGGCAGCGCTGATAAAGAATGTATGGAATGTGCGTAGCTGAAGCGTATTGGACCAAAGCATCGAATCGGCTAGCTGCCTTGTTAATTGTACAAATAAATAGAGTAGTAAAATGGCCACACATAAAAAGGTATTGCCATTGAAATAAAAATAAATGCTCATTGGCACAAGAAAAACGCCAATTCCGAAAAACGGTAGTACATCTGCAAATGCTACAATAAATGCTTTAATAATGGCTTGTTCAAATTGAAGGATCATAAAGCCAGCACAAAGAATGAGTAGGGTAATCGTAAATAATTGAAACTCTACAAATAAGAAATAATGAAAAAGTTGCATGATTTTTGCAAAATGAGATTGCCACTCTTGACGATATTTTTTAGGCACATATTGAAAGAACCAATAGCGTGATTTACGTGTTTCTAGAAGCGCAAAGTAATAAGCGACTAAAAAGATGAAAACCTCAATGACATGCTTCATTAATAATTGGAAAAGATCTGCTGTATATACGATGATGGAATCGAAAATGGACAGTGATTTTTCTTTTAAAATTTGTACAAACATGGATTCATATTCACTGAAAAGCGGGAAATTTTGTAAAGTCTCTCGAATTTCTGGGAAAATGACGATAATACTGTTAATAGATATGACAACTAGTAGAAAAATACAGGTTAATATTAATACTTCCACAATAATTGCTGCAATCCAATACGCAATCCTACAATATTTGTGTAAAAAATTTATGATAGGATACGTCGAAAATGATAAAAAAATTGCGAGTGACACAGGTAATACAAACCAAAGTATGACTAAATAAAAAATAAATAGCAAAACGCTCGTAGTTCTTTCGTATGAAAAATACTTTAAATTCCTCATTTTTACAAATTCACCCCAAACCAATTGATAAATTAATGTCAAAATATACAAAAAAATCTCTTTAGGACAATTATATAGTCGTTCGGACGTCTTTTTCTTTATTTGGAGGATTTTCATTCACAAAGCTGTCAAAAATGATTATAATAGCAATGTAAGCGATTTACTTAATGGTTCATATGAGCAAAATTCGTAAATGCAACATAAAAAACGCATTTGCAACAAAAAAATAAGTATGAGGGAGCGATAATTTATGTCAGCAACTAAAGGTTTAGAAGGTATCGTAGCAGCGGAATCTAAAATCAGTTCAATTATCGATGACACACTTACATATGTTGGTTACAACATTGATGATTTAGCAGAAAATGCGTCATTCGAAGAGGTAATTTACCTGTTATGGCATACTCGTTTACCAAAAGAGGACGAGCTAGCTGAATTAAAACAACAATTGGCAGACAACATGTCAATTCCGCAAGCGATTGTCGACCAATTTAAAACATACCCACTTTCAACTGTACATCCAATGGCTGCATTGCGTACTGCAGTATCTTTACTTGGTGTATTCGATGAAGAAGCGGATGTTATGGATCCAGAAGCAAACTACCGTAAAGCAATTCGTCTTCAAGCTAAAATTGCTACAGTAGTAACTGCTTTTGCACGTGTTCGTAAAGGTTTAGAACCAGTTTCACCAAAACCTGAACTAGGATATGCGGCAAACTTCTTATACATGCTTAAAGGCGAAGAGCCAGCAGATATTGAAATTGAAGCATTTGACAAAGCATTAGTATTACATGCTGACCATGAGTTAAATGCATCTACATTCACTGCACGTGTATGTGTAGCTACATTATCTGACGTTTATTCAGGTGTAACTGCAGCGATCGGTGCATTAAAAGGACCACTTCACGGTGGAGCAAATGAGCAAGTTATGAAAATGTTAACTGAAATTGGCTCACTTGAAAATGTTGAATCTTATATTCAAAATAAATTAGACAACAAAGAAAAAATCATGGGCTTCGGTCACCGTGTATATCGTAAAGGCGACCCTCGTGCTCCGCATTTACGCGTAATGTCTAAAAAATTAACTGAGCTAACTGGTAAACCAGAGCTTTACGAAATGTCAGTTAAAATCCATGACATGATCGTAGAACAAAAGAAATTACCTGCAAACGTAGATTTCTTCTCTGCGTCAGTGTATGATTCTTTAGGTATTGATCATGACCTGTTCACACCAATTTTCGCAGTATCACGTACTTCAGGTTGGGTGGCACATATCCTTGAGCAATATGCTAATAACCGCCTAATCCGTCCACGTGCTGAGTATGTTGGACCAGGCATGCAAAAATATGTTCCAATCAGCGAGCGCTAATTTGGAAAATATGCTAGAATGTTTGGGACTGTGTTATCACTAACACAGTCCTATGATTATGAATTTAGGAGGCAACAGAATGTCAAACAAAATTGTAGTTGAAAATGGCGTACTTAATGTACCAAACAATCCAGTAATTCCTTTCATCGAAGGTGATGGAATTGGTCCAGATATCTGGGCAGCAGCATCACGCGTAATTGACGCAGCAGTAGAAAAAGCTTATAACGGTGAAAAGAAAATTGAATGGTTAGAAGTTTTAGCTGGTGAAAAAGCATTTAACCAAACTGGTGAATGGTTACCACAAGAAACTTTAGACAAAATTAATGAATACTTAATTGCAATCAAAGGTCCTCTTACTACACCAATCGGTGGTGGTATCCGCTCTCTTAACGTAGCATTACGTCAACAACTTGACTTATATGTATGCTTACGCCCAGTACGTCACTTTGATGGAGTGCCTTCTCCAGTTAAACGCCCAGAAGACGTTGATATGGTTATCTTCCGTGAGAACACTGAAGACATCTACGCTGGTATTGAATTCGAATCTGGTTCAGAACAAGCTCAAAAAATCATCAACTTCCTACAATCTGAATTTGGTGTAAATCAAATCCGTTTCCCAGAAACTTCTGGTATCGGTGTTAAACCTGTATCTAAAGAAGGTACTGAGCGTTTAGTACGTTCTGCTATCGAATACGCAATTAAACATAAACGCCCATCTGTTACTTTAGTTCATAAAGGTAACATCATGAAATTCACTGAAGGTGGATTCAAAAAATGGGGTTATGAATTAGCAGAAAAAGAATTTGCTGATCAAACTTTCACTTGGAACCAATACGATGCTATCAAAGCTGAACAAGGTGAAGAAGCAGCAAACAAAGCTCAATCTGATGCTTTAGCAGCTGGCAAAATCTTAGTGAAAGATTCTATCGCTGATATCTTCTTACAACAAATCTTAACTCGTCCAACTGAGTTCGATGTAGTAGCTACAATGAACTTAAATGGTGACTATATTTCTGATGCTTTAGCTGCACAAGTTGGTGGTATCGGTATCGCTCCAGGAGCTAACATTAACTATGTTACTGGCCATGCGATCTTCGAAGCTACTCACGGTACAGCTCCAAAATATGCTGGTTTAGATAAAGTAAACCCATCTTCAGTATTACTTTCAGGTGTATTAATGCTTGAACACTTAGGATGGCAAGAAGCTGCTGACATGATCACTCAATCTGTTGAGAAAACAATTTCTTCTAAAGTTGTTACTTATGACTTCGCACGTTTAATGGACGGCGCTACAGAAGTGAAATGTTCAGAATTCGCTAATGAGTTAATCAAAAACCTATAATTTTCTATTCTACAATAGAATTTATCGCTAAAGCGGATGCTTTTTTCTGCCGATATAATTAGGGTGACAGTAAATTTTAATTGAATATTTACGATAAACTTGTTTAATTGAGGGAGTGAGATGGAAGTCTCCTCCCTCTTTTAAAATATATAACCTAATTTTAAAGGAGCGTATTCAAATGTCTCTGAAACGAAAAAAAATCTCAGTTATCGGTGGCGGTTTTACAGGCGCTACTGCAGCATTTTTAGCAGCTCAGAAAGAACTTGGTGACGTCGTATTAGTGGATATTCCACAAGCAGAAAACCCTACAAAGGGTAAGGCGCTAGATATGTGGGAGGCAGCACCAATACAAGGGTTTGACTCTTATGTGCAAGGTACTTCCAATTATGCAGATACGGCGAATTCTGACGTAGTGATCATTACCGCTGGTGTTGCACGTAAACCAGGTATGAGCCGTGATGACCTTGTTCAAATCAATCAGAGTGTTATGAAAACTGTTTCAAAAGAGATTGCTACGCATTCACCAAATGCTACAATCCTTGTACTGACAAACCCAGTTGATGCCATGACATACACAGTATACAAAGAAACTGGCTTCCCTAAAAACCGTGTAATTGGTCAATCAGGTGTTCTTGATACGGCTCGTTTCTGTGCATTTGTGGCAGAAGAACTTAAGATTTCAGTGAAAGATATTACTGGTTTTGTATTAGGTGGTCACGGTGACACAATGGTACCGTTAACACGTTATTCATTTGCTGGTGGTATTCCGTTAGAATCACTTATTTCTGCTGAACGTTTAGAAGAAATTGTTGACCGAACGCGTAATGGTGGAGCAGAAATTGTCAACTTACTTGGTAACGGCTCTGCCTATTATGCGCCTGCTGCGGCACTAATAGAGATGGCTGAAGCTATTGTAAAAGACCAAAAACGTATTTTACCATCTATTGCTTATTTAGAAGGCGAGTACGGCTATCATGATTTATACTTAGGTGTTCCTACATTACTTGGCGAAAACGGTATTGAAAAAATCTTTGAGCTAGAATTAACGGACAAAGAAAAAGCAGCTTTAGATCAATCGGCAGAAGCAGTTCGTAATGTGATGAAAATTTTAGTGTAGAATATCAGTCTAAATCTTAAAACGAGTAGGGAATGTTCCTGCTCGTTTTTTATATTTCCAGGGTTGAGAAAGGTAAGGTTCTTCTGCTTTTCATTGTACTTTTAGCATAAAATTGATACTATGAATGTAGTATGATAGAAAAGGGGTTGGCGTATCTTTGCTTCAAAAAAATAGTAAACTTGGTCTCACAATCGATGAAATTACAGTTGGCGAGAAAATCCATATCACTGAAAAAATTGAAGATAGGGATCTATTGCTTTATTTAGGCCTTACAAACGATAGTAACCCGCTTTATATTCAACATGATTATGCGGCTATGACACATTTTCAAAAGCCAATTGTGCCGACAATTATGTTAAATGGTATTATTACATCAGCTGTGTCAAAGTATATTCCAGGACCAGGTGCACGAATTATTGAGCAACATTTGAAATATTTAGGACCTCTCTATCATTATGAATTGTTCGATACGCTATTAGAGGTTACAGCAATCAATAAATATGACAATACCATCACTGTATCTGTCCACTCATATAATGAGCAGAAGCAGCTTGTAATTGAAGGTTTATTGCTTGTGACTCCACCACTTGCGCTATAGACGTCTTGAGATTTGAAATGGGGGTTTCAAATCACTAACGGAGGCATTAGACATGACAAAAACGATTTTAGTAATTGAAGATGAATTTTCGATTGCAACATTATTGAAATATAATTTAGAACAGGCAGGCTATGTAGTGGAAACGGCTGCTGATGGTCAGGAAGGGCTTGAAAAAGCAATCGACTTACAGCCAAATTTAATTCTTTTAGATTTGATGCTTCCAAAACTAGATGGCATGGAGGTCTGTAAACAAATACGACAGCAACGTATGAATACGCCAATTATTATGCTAACTGCTAAAGATGACGAATTTGATAAAGTTCTTGGTCTTGAGTTGGGAGCAGATGATTACATGACAAAGCCTTTTAGTCCTCGTGAAGTTTTAGCGCGTGTCAAGGCTGTATTAAGACGTTTCACGCAAAACGTAGTCGCAGATGATAAGGATGAGGCGCAGGAAAAAATGTATGAGTTTGGACAACTGCGAGTGTACCCAGAGCGATTTGAAGTATTTTTACAGGATGAGGCACTGGAATTTACACCAAAAGAGTTTGAGCTACTCATCTATTTACTTGAAAATAAAAATCGTGTATTAACACGTGATCAGCTATTAAGTGCTGTATGGAAATATGATTTTGCTGGCGATACTCGAATTGTGGATGTACACATTAGCCACCTTCGCGATAAAATTGAAGAAAATAGCCGTAAGCCGATGTTTATAAAAACAATTAGAGGTCTTGGTTATAAATTTGAGGAGCCGAAAACGACATGAAATCGATGAGCAACCGCTTATTCTTGACATTCATGCTTTTACTTGGAACGATACTAGCTGTCCTAATGATTGTTATAGGTCAGCTTTTTCCTGTTTATATCGAGCAATATAACGAGCAAGCAACCACTGAGATACGGACATCAATGGACCAAGTAATCGATGAACGCAAAATGGATTTAACGAAGGAAGATCAGGAAGCTTTGTACGCAGCTCAGGCTATGGAACGAGACGAATCATTATTGAACTATGTGCGTGCTCGCCTTTACGGAGTACTGGCTATTCTCTTTACCATCACGTTGATATTAATAGCAATTATAAGTCGTTATATGATACGTAACTTTACTGCACCGATTGATAATGTGACAGACACTGCCCTTGAGCTTGCAAAGGGTAACTATCGTGCACGTGCTCAAGAAAATGAGCATGAACGGATGATACCACTGAGTCATTCCATAAACATATTGGCACGGAATTTGCAAGATATTACAACGATACGTGAAGTAGAGGAAGAAAGACTGAAAACCTTAATTGAAAATATGGGGAGCTCCCTTATGATGATTGGTCGTGAGGGGAATATTTCCATTGTAAATCGAGTATTTCTGGAGCGCTTTGGAATGCAGCTTGATGATGTACAAGGAAAGGTTTTTCGTACAATAGGCTTACCTAAATCATTAGAACAATTTATCGATCATGTTTTTCTGACAGAAATGCCTTATCGACAACAAATTAAAATGGAAGTACAGCAAGAACTTTATAACAAAGAAGTTTATGGGGCACCGGTCATCGGGGACCACGGACGATGGCTAGGCGTTGTTATCGTTATGCATGATATAACGGAACTAGTTCGATTAGAACAAATTCGGAAAGACTTTGTTGCGAATGTATCACATGAATTACGCACACCTATTACATCTATTAAAGGCTTTTCAGAAACTTTATTGGATGGGGCCTATAAAGACGAAAAAATGCTGATTTCCTTTTTGGAGATTATATATAAAGAAAGTAATCGACTTCAAATGCTGATTCAAGATTTACTAGAGCTCTCAAAGATCGAGCAGCATGGTTTTACTGTCAATATTATGCCGATGGGCTTACAGGATGTTCTAATTCGTGGAGCAGAATTGACAGCTCCGCGATTGGATGAAAAAAATATGAGCTTCCAGGTGGATATCGAACGAGATGTCCAGGTTATGGGGGATGCCAATCGTATCATTCAGATTGTGACGAATTTAATTACCAATGCGATTACATATTCACCTGAAAACACGACTGTTTCTATTCGATTAAAGGAAAATGAAACACATGGCATTATCGAAATAGAGGATCAAGGAATTGGTATTGAAAAACATGAAATAGCGCGCGTTTTTGAAAGATTTTATCGGGTGGATCGAGCGAGAAGTCGTAATTCTGGTGGAACAGGCTTAGGCTTAGCGATTGTTAAGCATTTAGTCGAGGCGCATCATGGCCGAATTCAAGTAGAGAGTGAAGTCGGCATAGGAACTAAAATGATTGTCATGATTCCGAAAAATTAACAAATCCTTTACATGAACAACATGTTACATTCATATTTGGGCACTATACTTATTTCTAGAAACCCCCTATATGATTGTTAAGACGATGACCATAAAAATCTAATAGAAGATTTTTAACTGCTTTATATTCCCCACAGAAAGAATTTAGTGTTTTTTAGACACTAGGTTCTTTTTCTGTTTTACAGGGAACGTAAATAGGTGTAAAGTATAGTAGCATAAAGTTTAACAACCATCTTACCCGCGATTGTCTGTTAGACGAACGCTTTGACAGTCAGTGAATCAACCTTCTTATCATTCGAATCGTGTTTTCCTGACTGTTGAGGCAGAGAAAAAAATGAGAGAAGGATGACCATGAAAATCGTCAAAAGTATCGTGCAAATCGGCTATCTTTATATCCTATTATTAATCGGAAATACTATTGCACGCCTACTTCACTTGCCGATTCCAGGGAGTATAATAGGACTTGTCCTATTATTTTTACTGTTACAGTTTCATATAATCAAGCTTGAATGGATTGAATTAGGAGCAGCCGTACTATTAAGTGAACTCTTATTATTCTTTATTCCATCTGCCATTGGTGTTATTGATTATCATGCCTTATTTGGTGTGCAGGGAATGAAGGTTGTGCTGGTCATTGTTGTGAGTGCCATTGTGGTAATGTTTGTAACGGGGTATACAGCACAATGGCTAGAGCAGCGAAAGAAGGGTGATGCGATATGACTTTATTAATCGCCATTGTCAGCTTACTTGGGACCGTTGCTATTTTTTATATTTGTAAAATGTTTTATAAAAAATATAAAAAAGAATGGCTGACACCTATGCTGATTACACCTTTAGTCATTATAGGTATTTTACTACTGACAGGTATATCTTATAAATCCTACAATTCTGGAGCGAGTGTCTTAACAAATTTACTAGGACCAGCAACCGTTGCGTTTGCCGTTCCTATATATAAAAATGTCAACCTATTAAAAAAACACGCATTTGAAATTTTCATCAGCATTGCTGTTGGTTCAGCGGTTGCTATTGTGTCATCCTTTATGATGGCTCTATTGGTGGGCTTAAATGATGAGTTGGTGCATAGTTTAGTGCCACGTTCTGTAACAACACCTATTGCGATGGATATTTCTAATATGATTGGTGGTTCTCCTACGCTTACAGCTGTTTTCGTTATGACGACTGGTATTTTAGGAAGCTTGTTAGCACCAATCGTTATCAAAGTATGTCGTTTTCACAGACCTTCATCTAGAGGATTAATGCTTGGTATGGGTGCTCATGGAACGGGTACATCAAAAGCATTTGAATTTGGAGAGCTAGAAGGCACATTTGCTAGTCTAGCGATGATCGTTGCTGCATTAATTAGTATTGTATTATCCACTACCATTTTCCCAGTATTTGAACATCTGGTTATCAATATCCTGTTGCCCTAAAAGGTAACAGGATTTTTTTGCATTCATAAGCTTTTATTAAGAGTTAGATACAGAGGATTCTGTCCTTTACAATCATTATATGAAAATATTTTGAAACTTTTTATAAGGGTTCACCGTAAACAATAGTACTAAGCAAAAGGAGGAACAGACATGAGTGTGAAAAGGACACTAATGATTGTTGGACTTGGAATATTTGGAATTATTGCACTTATTACAGTTTTTACTTCATGGTACACGGTAGATGAATCAGAGCAAGCTGTGGTTATTACATTTGGTCGTGCCGATGATACAGTAACAAATCCAGGTCTTCATTTTAAATTACCTTGGCCCGTCCAATCCGTAGAAATTTTGTCAAAAGAAACGTTTAGTCTGCAATTTGGTTATAAGCAAAATAAAGCAGGTGAGTTAGAGGCATACGATGCCGAAACAAAAATGATTACGGGGGATGAAAATATTGTCTTAACAGACCTTGTTGTTCAATGGAAAATTACAGAGCCTAATAAGTTTTTATTTAATTCGCAGGATCCAGAAAGAATATTACATAGCGCGACATCGAGTGCCATTCGTTCTATAATCGGAAGCTCTTCTATCGATGCAGCGTTAACAGAAGGTAAAGCTGACATCGAAGCAAATACTCGCCAATTATTAGTTTCTCTTATTGAAAAATACGATATTGGAATAAGCGTTTTAGGTGTGAAATTGCAAGATGTAGAATTGCCAAATAAAGATGTGCGTGCAGCATTCACTGCTGTAACAGATGCACGTGAAATGAAAAATACAAAAATAAATGAAGCTGAAAAATATGAAAACCAACGCATTAGTGAAGCTGAAGGCGAACGTGATGCTATTATGTCGAAAGCAAAAGGAACTAAAACAGCCCGTATCGAGCAAGCACAAGGGGATGTAGCGGTCTTTAATAAAATGTATGAGCAATACAAGGGCAATCAGCAAATTACACGAGAGCGGTTAATTATAGAGACGCTTGAAAATGTCCTACCGAAAGCACAAATTTACATTATGAATGATGATGGTAGTACGATGAAGTATTTACCACTTCAGCAACTACAGCCTCAACAGACACAAACAGAGAAAAAAGAGGGGAGCGGTAACTAATGGACCAAAAAAATAAGGATCTAGAAAAATTCCTCAATTTCTTATCTGGCAAAAGTAAAAAAGCTGCTCCTTCAGAAGGTGATTCGGGAGACAATGTAGTTAAAATGTCGAAGAAAGGACCGAAGAATCCTAAAAAATATATCTCTCTAGCTGTAACCTTAACGGTCATATTCGCTCTAGTGATTACTTTATTAACGAATATTTATATAGTTAAAGAATCAGAGTATGCTGTTGTTCGGCAGTTTGGAGAGGTTGTTAAATTTGAGCGTGAACCAGGTTTAAATATGAAAATTCCTTTTATTCAAAGTGTTACAAAGTTACCAAAAAACCAAATGACATATGAGATTTCGGAAGAAGAGATTAATACAAAGGATAAAAAACGAATTATTATTGATAATTATGCTGTATGGCGTATTACAGATCCTAAGCTATTGATTTCGAATGCTGGTACGATAGAAAAAGTTGAATCACGTATGGAAGAGTTCATTTATTCTGTTATTCGCTCTGAACTTGGCCGAATTAACTATACGGAGATTATAAATGATGAGGATTCTTCTCGAGGCAGCATAAACGATCAAGTAACTGAACGTGTTAATGAACTTCTTTCCAACGATAACTATGGTATTGAAGTAGTAGATGTACGTATACGTCGCATTGATTTACCGACTGAAAATGAACAATCCGTTTTTACGAATATGATTTCAGATCGTGAATCAATTGCACAAAAGTATCTTTCAGAGGGAGATGCACAGAAACGTCGTATTGAGGCACAAACGGATCAACACGTACAAGAAATGCTTGCTAAAGCAAGTAAAGAAGCTGCTTTAATTCAAGCTGAAGGAGAAGCAGAGGCTGCAAAGATTTACAATAAATCTTTCTCTCAAGATCCTGAATTTTATTCTTTATACCGCACATTAGAATCCTATAAGAAAACGGTTGGGGAAGATACGGTTATTATCTTGCCAGCTACTTCACCATATGCCAACATCTTGTCTGGTTATATTAAATAAACGCAGTTTAAAGTCGTCTCTGTCTTGAAGGAGACGACTTTTTTGTTGCACTAGAATTATAACTATCCATGAAATCGAATTATTATAGTATGAAAATAATAGAAATTTATAAGTTTGTATTCCCGAATCAACTATAATTTGATAGAATGATAATGTTTAAAAAAGAATAGTTGGGGGTAAGGGCTTTGAAATTACAAATTAGCAAATGGCTCCAAAATTTAGGGATTGCTTGTAGTATAGCTTCGATATTAACACTTTTCTACCGTCTATCCGATTTTTCGTGGGTGACGAAAAGTGTTTATCATATACCAGTATTTTTTGTTTGTATCTTTTTAATCAGTATCATTATTGCAGATGATGTAAGAAACCTTTTTAAGAAATTATTTTGGTATGAAAAAAGAAAGGTCAAGCGTCCTATTTGGCAAGTTGGAATTGGCTTAATCTTCTTTTTGGCACAAATTAGTACAGTAATGGTATTTAATCAAGAGCTAACATATCCACAATTAGGCGGCATGCCGTTATTTCTTGTGTTTGCTTTTATGAATGCATTTATATTAACTGTCATCTATGAAGAAGTTTTTTATCGTACTTCAAATCAATAACAACTATTAAGAACTTTCATTTACAGGAGACTTGTCCTTGAATGAAAGTTTTTGCTTTTTAGTAATGGATGTAATACGTCTTATGCCTTGTTAATACGAAAATTATTAACATTTGTCAGTATTGCCCTTATTTAATCTGTAGTACAGTCAAGTTATTGAGAATAGTCAATGACTAAACTTGATAGGCAGATGCATACATACCATATTGAATTTTTTAACCTAGTTTTAACCTTTAGTATGTATGATAAGCAAAGATTCATTTTAATAGGAGGTAATAAAGATGAAAAAGGTCGTGTTTGGAAGTGCTTTAGCAGTCGGATTATTATTTAGTGGGGCAGGGCAATCCTCTGCTAATAGCCTAATTCAACCAATTGATATTCAAGGCATGGATCTAGAATCAGCATTACAGGCAGTCCAATCACAGCGAGCACAGCTGTTAGAAAATCAGCTTAAGGATCAACTAGAGGATGTTCAACAACGAAATCAACAGCTAGCTGATTTGAATGCACAGCAAGGTCAAATGGATATGCTCCGTTTACAAAGCATGAATAGTAAACGAAATGAGGCTTTTGATGTAATGACTAATTTTGTAAAAAAAATGCAGGATAGTCGTTCATCTATTATAGGTAATATGCGTTAAGGAGTTAAAATATTTTAAACAAGTCAACCGCTGCGCGCGGTTGGCTTTTTTGAATGAATAGGAATGCTAAAGTAGCGGATAAAGTCTAAAAGTGGTGGATAAACCATTAAAAATAATGGATAACCTAGAGGATGGACGCCTGCTTTTTTACTTGAAATGTATTGTTATGATAAAGTAGAAGAAGAAGACAACGCAGGAGGATAAAATCATGACCAAGGAAAAATTACTATTATTGGACGGTAATAGTTTAGCGTATCGCGCGTTTTTTGCGTTGCCATTGCTAACGAATGATAGTGGCATTCATACTAATGCTGTATACGGCTTTACAACAATGCTACAAAGAATATTAGAGGAAGAACAGCCAACCAAAATATTGGTTGCTTTTGATGCTGGGAAAACAACATTCCGCCATGAAACCTTTACAGAATATAAAGGAGGACGTCAAAAGACACCACCAGAATTATCAGAGCAATTTCCTTATTTACGAAAGCTCATTGATGCGTATGGTATTAAGCAATATGAGCAGGAGTTATATGAAGCGGATGATATTATCGGAACGCTTGCTAAAGAGGCTTCGTCGCAGGATATGGATGTTATCATCGTTTCTGGAGACCGTGATTTAACTCAGCTGGCGACAGAGCAAGTAACCGTTTATATAACGAAAAAAGGTATTACGGAAATAGAGAAAAATACACCAGCCTTTATTGCGGAAAAGTATGGGTTAACGCCGCTCCAAATTATTGATATGAAAGGCTTGATGGGGGATTCCTCCGATAATATTCCTGGTGTACCAGGCGTCGGGGAAAAAACGGCTGTAAAATTATTAAAAGAGCATGGCTCCGTTGAAGCACTTTATGAAGCAATGGATACATTGAAAGCTTCTAAAATGAAGGAAAAGCTTGTAGCTAATGAAGAGCAAGCCATCATGAGTAAGAAGCTGGCAACGATTTATACGGATGCTCCAATCACCATTTCACTGGCTGATCTTGCATATAATGGGCCAAAAGAAGATGAATTAATCAATGTGTGGCGTGAGCTTGGCTTTAAATCGCTGCTTGATAAAAGTGACTTTACAGTGCAAGAAGAAGAACAGGCGCCTCTCGATTATGACCTAGTCCAGGAAGTTCGACCTGAGGATTTAAAAGACGTGATGGCTGTGCATGTAGAGCTTGAAAACGAGCACTATCATACTTGTCAGCAGCTGGGAATTGCCTTATCAGATGGCGTAAAGACGCAATATATTCCATTTGATAAAGCAGCAAAATCAGATATTCTCCGTCGTTGGCTTGAAGATGCCACAAAAATAAAATATATGTCCGATTCTAAGGCAGCTCAAGCATCATTAAAGCGAGCTGGGATTCAATTAGCTGGCGTTGACTTTGATTTGCTACTTGCCTCTTATATTAATAATCCAGCATTAAGTGGCGATGATATCGCAACACTTGCAAGGGAATTAGGCTACTATGATGTCCAAGCAGATGAAGCGGTATATGGAAAAGGTGCCAAGCGTGCAATACCTGATTTGGACCAACTTGCACAGCATGTTAGCCGTAAAGCTTTTGCAGTATGGTCATTACAGCCGAAACTGGAAGCCTTATTAAAGGAAAATGAACAATTCGATCTTTATAAAAACCTAGAGCTACCATTGGCAGGAATTTTAGGTGAAATGGAAAGCGAAGGGATTACGGTTAACCGCGCTACGTTAGAGAAAATGGGGCAAGAGCTTAATGATAAACTTGTAGTAATTGAGCAAGAAATTTATGCAGAAGCTGGAGAAACCTTTAATATTAATTCACCAAAACAATTAGGTGTGATTCTATTCGATAAGCTAGGGCTACCTGTGATTAAAAAGACTAAGACAGGCTATTCAACTGCTGCAGATGTCCTAGAAAAATTACAGTCAGAGCATGCTATCATCGAACATATTCTGTTGTATCGCCAACTTGGAAAATTACAATCCACATATATTGAAGGCTTACTAAAGGAGATTCATGTATCAGATAGTAAAGTGCATACGCGCTTCCAGCAAGCTTTAACTGCAACAGGGCGTTTAAGCTCAACAGATCCGAATTTACAAAACATCCCAATTCGTTTGGAGGAGGGCCGCAAAATTCGTCAAGCCTTTGTACCTTCAAAAGAGGATTGGATATTATTTTCTGCTGACTATTCGCAAATTGAATTACGCGTTCTTGCACATATGTCAGAAGATAAAAACCTTGTTGAGGCTTTCCGTGAAGGAATGGACGTTCATACACGTACAGCTATGGATGTATTTCATGTGTCAGAAGATGAGGTTGATAGTAATATGCGTCGCGCAGCGAAAGCTGTTAACTTTGGAATAGTCTACGGTATTAGTGATTATGGTCTATCACAAAACTTAGATATTACACGTAAGGAAGCGGCTAATTTTATTGAAAAGTATTTCGCAAGTTTCCCTGGTGTAAAACAGTACATGGATGACATTGTACAAAATGCGAAATTTAATGGTTATGTGACAACGATATTAAATAGACGCCGTTATTTACCGGATATAACAAGCTCAAACTTTAATTTAAGAAGCTTTGCTGAGCGTACAGCGATGAATACGCCAATTCAAGGTAGTGCAGCTGATATCATTAAAAAGGCAATGATTGATATGGATGCTCGATTGAAAAAAGAAAAGATGCAGGCAAAACTGCTACTTCAAGTGCATGATGAGCTAATCTTTGAGGCACCAAAGGAAGAGATTGCCTTACTCGAAAAAATTGTACCAGAAGTCATGGAAAACGCTATTGAGCTTGCTGTACCGCTTAAAGTAGATTTTAACCATGGCTCAACTTGGTACGAGGCAAAATGAGGAGGGATTCAAATGCCTGAATTACCAGAGGTAGAGGGTGTCGTCCAGGCATTGAAGCCAACAGTTGAAGGACGTACCATTCAACAGGTTCAGCTTTCTGAACGAGTACATTTCTCTTTTAGTGAGGGTAAACAATGTATTGTCAAACAAGCAGCGCCTGATGCATTTGAAAGTACTTTGTCCCAGATGACCATTACCAAAATTGAACGAAGAGCAAAATATATTTTCTTTCATTTGCTGAAGGATGATGTTCCATATGTTCTTGTTAGTCACTTAGGGATGACAGGTGCTTGGTTTGTTGTGAATTCACCCGAGGAAATCAATGAGGCGAAATTTCAAAAGCATATCCATGCGACATTTGAAATGGCAGATGGGGGATACTTGATTTATTCAGATATTCGTCGATTCGGTGAACTTCGTTTTCTGACAAAAATTGAAGATCATGCACCATTGACAAAAATGGCACCAGAGCCATTTGATGAGCATGCATGTGATTTTTTTATAACAAAATCTAAGCTACCGAAATATGAAAATAAAGCCGTAAAAGAAGTAATTATGGATGGGCAAGTCATTTCGGGCTGTGGCAATATTTATGCAACAGAGGCATTGTTTGCTCAGAAAATTCACCCTGCACGCAAAATGAGCAGCATTAGTGAAAAGCGGAAGCGAGCATTATTTGAGGAGATTGTTGCTGTCCTACGTCAAAGCATTGAAGCGGGTGGTTCAACTATTTCTGATTATCGGAATATTAATGGGGAAGCAGGGAGTATGCAGAATCGATTAAAAATGTATGGGAAAAAGGTATGTCCAGCATGTGAAACGGCAACAAGTCAAATGACAATTGGAGGGCGTACCTCTGTCTATTGCCCAAATTGTCAACATTAAAGGGGATTTAGCAATGATTATCGGACTAACAGGAAGTATTGCAAGTGGAAAAAGTACAGTAGCTAAAATGATGAGCGAACTGGGTTTACCGATTGTTGATGCAGATGTTGTAGCACGAGATGTCGTAGAACCTGGAACTGAGACATTAGCATTGATTGCTGAAAGCTTCGGACAAGCTATCTTGCTTGAGGACGGCAATTTAAATCGAACTATGCTGGGAGATATCATATTTCATGAGCCTGCCAAACGCAAAACGTTAAATGATATCATGCATCCAGCAATCAGAAAAGAAATGTTACGTCAGCGTGATGCTTATTTAGAAGCAGGACATGAACATGTTGTGATGGACATTCCTTTGTTATTTGAGAGTAAGCTTCAACATTTTGTAGAACGTATCATTGTGGTATCGGTCAGTGAAGAAGTTCAGCTTCGACGTTTAATGGAACGTAATAATTTATCTAAAGAAGATGCATTGGCACGTATGCACTCTCAACTGCCGATGTCTGTCAAAGAAAAGGGTGCACATGCGGTCATTTATAATAATGAAAATATAGAAAGTACAGAAGAACAATTAAAAAAAATCCTGCATTATTGGGGTGTTATTTCATGAGTTCTTTTATAAATGCGTAGCAAGCTGACCTTGCTACGCATTTTTTTATGGGGAAACGCCATAATAAAGAATAATTTTTCAGAAAATAAGAACTTTTATATTCTCAATATATAATGTTCATCTTTTTTAAAATTGTGTTATACTAATCACCATAAAGTATATAATTAATTAATCTGAGTATGTACTCACAGGAGGATATTATAAATGACAGTATCAATTGCTATTAATGGTTTCGGGCGTATCGGACGTATGGTTTTCCGCCAGGCTATCGTACAACAAGATTTAAACATCGTTGCAATTAACGCTAGCTATCCTGCAGAAACGTTAGCACATTTGATTAAGTATGACACAAATCACGGAACATTTGAAGGTACGGTAGAACCAGCAGGCGATGCTTTAGTTGTAAATGGTAAACGAGTTCAAATTATTAGTGAACGTGATCCTTTAAAATTACCTTGGTCTACAATGGGTGTAGATATCGTTATTGAAGCTACAGGAAAATTTAATGAACGTGATAAAGCAGCAATGCACTTAGCAGCAGGAGCGAAAAAAGTAATCTTAACAGCACCAGGTAAAAACGAGGATGTCACAATTGTTTTAGGTGTAAATGATGACAAATTGGATATTGCGAAACATGATGTTATTTCAAATGCTTCTTGTACAACAAACTGCTTAGCACCAGTAGCAAAAGTATTGAATGACACGTTTGGTATTGAGAATGGTTTAATGACAACAGTTCATGCTTATACAAATGACCAAAAGAACTTAGACAATCCGCATAAAGATCTACGTCGTGCACGTGGATGCGCCCAATCCATTATCCCAACATCTACAGGTGCAGCGAAAGCCTTAAAATTAGTGTTACCTGAATTAGAAGGTAAAATTCATGGTATGGCACTTCGTGTTCCAACACCAAACGTATCTTTAGTTGACCTTGTAGTAGATTTAAATACAGATGTAACAGTTGATGCAGTTAATGCAGCATTTGTAAAAGCGGCAACAGAAGGTCCAATGAAGGGTATCCTTAATTTCTCTGTTGAGCCATTAGTATCTTCTGATTACAATACAACAACTTATTCTTCAACAGTTGATGGACTTTCTACAATGGTGTTAGGCAACCGCAAAGTAAAAGTACTTGCTTGGTATGATAACGAGTGGGGCTACTCTGCACGCGTTGTTGACCTTGTGAAAAAAGTGGCAAATGCTTTAGAAACGGTAAACGCGTAATAATTTCTATAGATAGCACATTGAAATCGAAAAGGTTTCAATGTGCTCTTTTTTTACAGAAACTTTTCTTGTACTTCAGGTGCTTTAGATTTATCATGAGCCCACAAACGTGAATGCACTTTTCTTACATGTAGGAAATTTGTTATAATAGATATATTAAATTGTTGTAAACCAGGAGAGTAATTATATGAGATGTCCATCTTGCCAATTTAACGGAACGCGTGTTGTGGATTCGAGGCCAGTAGATGATAATAAAGAAATTCGTAGACGTCGTGAATGTGAGTCATGTGGCTTCCGTTTTACAACGTTTGAAAAAATTGAAGAGACACCATTAGTCGTTGTGAAAAAGGAAGGTTCACGAGAAGAGTTTAGCCGTGAGAAGGTACTTCGTGGGCTTATTCGTGCTTGTGAAAAACGTCCAGTGGCACTTGATGTGCTGGAAGAACTTGTTCTGTCCATTGAAAAAGATCTTCGTCGTATTGGAAATTCGGAAGTACGCTCAGAAGATGTTGGCGAAATGGTCATGGACCGCTTAGCCAAAATTGATGAGGTTGCCTATGTGCGTTTTGCGTCGGTCTACCGTCAGTTTAAAGATATCAATGTCTTTATTGAAGAAATAAAGGACATTATTCAACGTCAAACGGAGAAGAAATCATAGCAAACAGAGAGGATGAATGACGTTGATTCATTTATATAAGGAATTGCAGCCTGGCGATCCTTTCGACATTCGTCTACCTCATGCATTTTCTACACAAGAGCGTCAATTAGTTACATTATTTTATCAACCATTAACGGGATCAGAGCCAGTTAGCCTCTATTTAACATTATGGGCAGAAGCAGAGCAAATGCCAAAGCAGCAAATGACACATTATTATTTAATGAATGTGCTAGGGCTACCAATTGGTAAAGTGTTTGAGGCTCGTATTGCTTTAGAAGCTATTGGTTTGCTGCGTACATGGAAAAAAGAAAATGCTGGTGAGCGTAGTTTTTTATATGAGCTACAGCGCCCATTAGATGCAGATAGCTTTATGAAAGACCCGCTGCTGTCGATGTTTTTGTTTAGTAAAATTGGAGAGCAGGCTTATCGCAACTTACGTCAGCGCTTTATGTCACCTGTAAAGGACTCGGCGTTTAAGGATGTATCTCGTGCTTTTATTGATGTCTATAAGCCTGTTCATGCCAATATCCCATCAGATTTACAAGTGGATACGAGTCATAAGGATAAACAACAAAAAGTATATCCTTTTTATTTGGAGCAATTCGATTTTGATTTATTGCAAGCTGGTTTGTCTGAGCAATTGGTACCTTCCAATTTGTTGACATTTGAAGTGCGTGAAGCTATAGCCAAGTTGGCATTTTTATATCATTTAACAGCCCTTGATATGCAAAAAGTAGTCATACTTGCTTTAGATGATGATTTAGGAATTTCTCAGGAACGTTTACGAAAGGCTGCTGCTGATTTTTATAAATTAACCGTATCCAAGGAGCCGCCAAAACTTGCCCGTGTCACCAATCCTCTACCAGTAGCAGAAGCGGGACAAAAAACCAAGGATCAGGAACTTCAACACTATTTAGAAACAACGGCACCTGTCCAAGTTTTAAGAGATATAAATAATGGTAAAGAACCATTACAAACCTCAGTCCAACTTGCAGAAAATTTAATCGTTCAACATGGCATGCCAATTGGAGTGGTTAATGCATTGTTAGAATACGTTATGCTAACAACAGATATGAAGCTCCCTAAAAAATATGTGGAAACGATTGCTGATCATTGGGTACGAAAAAATGTCCAGACCGCTAAGGAAGCAATGGAACTTGCACGTCAAGAGCATGATAAATATACAGCTTGGAAAAACAAGCCGCAAACGTCCAATAAAACGAGTCAACAGACTAAAGGACGTTCAAGATATCAACGTGAAGAAAAAGTGCCTGAATGGTTCTATAAACGAAATGACAATCAAGAGGAATCTACCTCTAGTACTATAGATTTTGAAAAAGAGCGACAAAAAATATTAGAGATGCTAGGAAAAAGCGAATAGTAAAGAAGGTGAGCAGTAATCGAACCTATAAATGGACCACTAAAGCGAGCAATTAATGTACCCTCGTTCCAAGAACGCTATGAAGCCATGCGACGTGAAATTTTAGAGCACCCGCATGTGCAGGAATTTTTAGCGCAGCATGCAGATGAATTAAACTATGACAATGTTGAGCGAAATTTACCTAAACTGCATGAGTTTATTAGTCAATCTACTGAGTGCTGTGGGTGTGATAATACCGAACATTGTACAAACTATTTAAAAGGATTCATCCCGACATTAAGGGTTGTTCGGAATTCTATTGAAATGGACTATGTGCGCTGTGAGCAAAAGATTAGGGAAGAAGAACGCCGAGATGTTGCGAATATGATTGCAAGTATGCATATGCCAAAAGATGTGCTACAAGCAACAATTCATGATTTAAGTATTGATGATGAATCACGTGTGGCGATTGCACAAAAAGCAGCTCAATTTGTTAAAATAACAAAAGAAACTGGTCAATTACCTGCAAAAGGTTTTTACCTATATGGTAAATTTGGTGTAGGGAAATCCTTTGTACTTGGTGCATTGGCCAATGAATTAGCATCTATTAAAATCCGCTCTGTGGTAGTTTTCGTTCCAGAATTTTTACGAGAAATGAAAAATGCCATTGGCGATAATACATTGAATGAGAAAATAGATTATATTAAAAAGGCTCCTGTCTTAATGCTAGATGATTTAGGTGCGGAGACAATGACTGCCTGGACACGTGATGAAATATTGGGGACTATTTTCCATTATCGGATGGCAGAGCAATTGCCAACTTTTATTACGTCTAATTTTAACTATGAAGAATTAGAGCATCACTTAGCTCAGTCACAAAAAGGTGATATTGAGGTTGTTAAAGCGGGACGAATTATGGAGCGAATTAAAGCCCTAACAGTGCCGATCGAAATGCGAGGCAAAAATCGTCGGATGTAACATTGATAGTTGCATTTTTCGACAATCGAGCGTATACTGACTCATATACTTAATATCAATATGCATTGATGAGGACATGAATTTTGTGTATCAGCTTTTAGAGAGGGAAGTCATCGGCTGAAAACTTCCTAGTATGGGCACATTATTTACTACCTACTGAGCAGCGAAAGGGATAATCTTTCGCCGGTCCCTAGCCCGTTAGCTAGCCTTGAGCTTCGTCTGACTTTATGTAAGTCGGAAGGAAGAAGGGTGGAACCACGAGCATACGCTTCGTCCCTTTTGTGAGGGATGGAGCTTTTTTTATTTTTCTTAGATTTCATTGAAATAGTGGTGGCTCCGCTCATATAGGGAGATAAGTCGCTCGCGAAAGTGGTAAATTCGCTCATAGAGAGTAAGAAACCGCTCAGAAACATGAAGATGCCGCTCCGATTGAACAGAGAAATGCTTAAAAAAGCAATGACTCCGCTCAAACCAAGCCGTAGAGTCACACAAACATTGCTCCAGCCAATCATCAAGCATTATGTATTTATCAAAAACAAAGGAGTGCAAAGGATATGTCAGAAATGATTAAATTAACTTTCCCAGATGGCGCTGTAAAGGAATTTGCAAAAGGCACATCAACTGATGACGTAGCATTATCTATTAGCCCTGGCTTACGGAAAAAAGCGTATGCAGGTAAAATTAATGGTGTGTTAGTAGATTTAAAAACACCAATTGAAGAGGATTCAACAATTGCAATCATTACACAAGATGATGAGGCAGCACTTGAAATTTTACGTCACTCAACTGCCCATTTAACAGCGCAAGCTATTAAACGTCTATTCCCAGATGTAAAGCTTGGTATTGGTCCAGTAATTGAAGGTGGTTTCTACTATGATATTGACTCACCAACACCAATCACTGCTGAAGATCTACCAGCCATTGAAAAAGAAATGAAGAAAATTATTGCTGAAAACCTTGAGGTAGAACGCAAAAATGTAAGCCGTGCAGAAGCACAAGCCCTTTATGAAGAAATTGGCGATGAGTATAAATTAGAATTACTTGAAGCAATTCCTGCAGATGAGCAAGTATCTATTTATTATCAAGGCGAGTTTTTTGATCTTTGCCGTGGTATCCACGTACCATCTACGGGTAAACTTCGTGAATTCAAGCTTTTATCATTAGCGGGTGCTTACTGGAGAGGGAACTCTGATAACAAAATGTTACAACGTATTTATGGTACAGCGTTCTTCAAAAAAGAGGAATTAAAACACCACCTTCAAATGCTAGAAGAAGCAAAAGAACGTGATCACCGTAAAATCGGAAAAGAACTAGAACTGTTTACAACTTCCCAAAAAGTTGGCCAAGGTTTACCACTTTGGTTACCAAATGGTGCAACAATTCGTCGTGTTATTGAACGTTATATTGTCGATAAAGAATTATCACTTGGCTATAAGCACGTTTATACACCAGTATTAGGTTCTAAAGAGCTTTATCAAACTTCTGGTCACTGGGATCATTATCAAGATTCAATTTTCCCACCAATGGAAATGGATAATGAAACATTAATTATGCGTCCAATGAACTGTCCTCACCATATGATGGTGTACAAAAACAGCATGCATTCATATCGTAACCTACCATTGCGTATTGCAGAGCTTGGCACTATGCACCGTTACGAAATGTCAGGGGCTGTTTCAGGCTTACAACGTGTTCGTGGGATGACATTAAATGATGCCCATATTTTTGTTCGCCCAGATCAAATTAAAGCGGAATTCCAAAAAGTAGTACAGTTAATTTTAGAGGTTTATAAAGATTTCGACCTTAATGATTACTCATTCCGTTTATCTTATCGCGACCCAGCAGATACTGAGAAATACTTCGATGATGATGCAATGTGGGAAAAAGCACAAAGTATGCTAAAAGAAGCAATGGATGAACTTGGCTTAGACTACTTTGAAGCGGAAGGTGAGGCTGCATTCTATGGTCCTAAACTTGACGTTCAAGTAAAAACAGCGATTGGTAAAGAAGAGACTTTATCTACAGTTCAATTAGACTTCTTATTACCAGAACGCTTCGACCTAACTTATGTTGGGGAAGATGGTAAGCCTCATCGTCCAGTTGTTATCCACCGTGGTGTTGTATCAACAATGGAACGTTTTGTTGCCTTCTTAATTGAAGAATACAAAGGAGCATTCCCAACTTGGTTAGCACCGGTACAAGTTGAAGTTATTCCAGTATCGAATGAAGCTCACTTCGACTATGCAAAGCAAATTGAAGAGCAACTTACAGCGGCTGGTTTACGTGTGGAAATGGATGATCGTGAAGAGAAATTAGGCTATAAAATCCGTGAGGCACAAATGAAAAAGATTCCTTATATGCTTGTTATCGGGGATAAAGAGGTTGAGGCAAATGGCGTAAATGTTCGACGTTATGGCTCGAAAGATTCCGAAACAATTAGCTTTGAGGATTTCCTAGCAGCTATAAAAACAGAAATTACAAAATAAGCTTTAACTAGAAACCCTCGCTTGCCAAAGTGAGGGTTTCTGTATAAAATAAATCTTGCATTTGTATAGAATAGCTTCATTTTGGTTATGTTAGCACTGATAAGAAAATAAATATTTGACAGCTTATCATATACATGCTAATATAATTAAGGTTAATGAATACAAAGTTTGTGGTTGAAGTAGAGGCTGCCCGCTTCTCACCTGATACAACGCTTTAAAGGCTGTGAACAGGTATGACACGTTGAATTGTTTTGCGTAGACTTGCGCATGCACATATAGCGGGCGGACATCTTCAAAAATGTCCGTCCTTTTTTTATGGACATGACGAGAGGATGTACCGTTCAACCGGGCAAGGCTTTGCCCAAACCATGTATTCGCGACAACTACTTGGAGGTGGATTACTATTAGCAAAGACATGTATGTAAACGAAGGCATTCGCGCACGTGAACTTCGATTAATCGATCACAATGGTGACCAGCTTGGTGTAAAGACACGTAATGAAGCGCTAGAAATCGCCGCTCGTGTAAACTTGGATCTTGTCCTTGTGGCCCCTCAAGCCAAGCCGCCAGTCGCTCGTATCATGGACTATGGTAAATTTAAGTTTGAACAGCAAAAGAAAGACCGTGAAATTCGTAAGAATCAAAAGGTCATCGTAATGAAAGAGGTTCGTTTGAGCCCAACAATCGATGAGCATGATTTCCAAACGAAGTTACGTAATGCGATTAAATTCCTTGAAAAAGGCGATAAAGTAAAATGTAGCCTACGTTTCAAAGGTCGTGCGATCACACACAAAGAGATTGGTCAACGTGTGTTAGATCGTTTTGCTGAAGCTTGTGCTGAAGTATCAACGGTAGAACAAAAACCGAAGATGGAAGGCCGAAGCATGTTCTTAGTTCTTCAACCAAAGAACGAGAAATAATATTAGACGAACAGTTTAGGAGGAATTCGACATGCCAAAAATGAAAACTCACCGTGGAGCTGCGAAACGTTTCAAAAAAACGGGTTCAGGTAAATTAAAATACGACCGTGCTTATGGAAGCCACTTATTCGCAAACAAATCTACGAAACAAAAACGTCACCTACGTAAAGCGAACATCGTATCATCTGGTGACTTCAAACGCATCAAATCTTTACTTGTTTACATGAAGTAATTGACTACAAAAAAATACTAACATTCATTTTTTAATGAAAAGCAGGAGGTAATTCATATGCCACGCGTAAAAGGCGGAACAGTGACGCGCAAACGTCGTAAAAAAGTATTGAAATTAGCTAAAGGTTACTATGGTTCAAAACATACATTATACAAAGTTGCTAACCAAGCAGTAATGAAATCAGGTCAATATGCATACCGTGACCGTCGTCAGAAAAAACGTGATTTCCGTAAATTATGGATCACTCGTATCAACGCAGCTGCTCGTATGAACGGTCTTTCTTATAGCCGTTTAATGCACGGTTTAAAAGTTGCTGGTATTGAAGTTAACCGTAAAATGTTAGCTGACCTTGCAGTAACTGATGCTGCAGCATTCACTCAATTAGCAGACGCTGCTAAAAAAGCAGTAGCTAAATAATAGCTGACAACATTCACTATTATTTCTGCACCGAAAGCTTAGCGACAGGTGTAAAATATCATAAGTGCAATAAAAAGACTGATGGGTTTTTCCATCAGTCTTTTTTGTGTTAGATTAATAGTATCACGGTTTTAAAGGAGTAAGAAATGGGACAAGCATTATTAGCTTATATGAGCATTGTATCAATTGTATTGCTCATTTTAATGGGGATGGATAAATCACGCGCAAAGAATCATGAATGGCGTATAGCAGAGCGTACATTATTTACACTAGCCATAGCAGGAGGGGCAGCTGGGGGTGTATTGGGTATGTATTTATTCCGCCACAAAACACGTCATAATCGTTTTGCATTTGGTTTTCCCCTACTAGCAGCCATACAAATTTTTATCATTGTGCAGCTCTGGACATAAATGAGAATAATTAAAACACATCCTCATGATGGGGATGTGTTTCGCATAAGCTGTTCAATGGGCTGCTTCCAATTGATTTTGGCGCTTGGATAGTTCAATAATATTTCTTGCTGCAAATATTCAAAGTCGCTTTTGCTGAAGCCTTGTAATGTTGCAGCATCGCGCGCACCGACGAAAATGGTTACAACCTCAAATGCATCCTCTGTTGTGCCTAGGTATTTTTCACCTTCAAAAAGAGCACCCTTATAGGAAATAAAGAAATTTTTTCGGACATTTTTAACGTCATCATAGAAATAATACTGGCCTTTTTCATAGGCTTCATCAAGTTTGCGTTTAGGATCAGTTATATAACGAATCGCTTTGTAAAATACATAGATAATAAGCGCTATTACAGCAAGTCGAATTAGTAACGGCAACATGTTTAAATTTCCCCCTTGAAGAAAGGTTATTCTTTCCTATACGATTAGAAGGGTCAAATAGTTTCACTTTTTATAAAAAATTTTTTAGAAATTTAGGAGAAAAAAATGAATTTACAACAATTGTTTACCATGCAAAAAGAGCTTGATGATTTTATCGAGCAAACACAAAATATTCAGCAAGATGTGTTTCAGGAAAAGGGCTTAGCCTTACTAGTGGAACTAGCTGAGCTTGCTAATGAAACACGTTGCTTTAAATTTTGGAGCACAAAGGGACCATCAGCACGTGAAGTCATTTTAGAAGAATATGTAGATTCGATTCATTTTATCTTATCTCTTGGCTTATTAAAGGGCTATACATCGATTGACATGTGGCCTTTCGTAGAAGAAAACAAAGATTTAACAGCTACTTTTTTAGAAACACAAAGTGTTATTTTAGCATTTATTCATCAACCTACAGAGGAGCGTTATTTAGCTATTTGGCAATACTATGGATTACTAGCGTATAATCTCGGTTTTACATTTGAGGATGTAGTTGGTGCTTATCTTGAAAAAAATCAAGAAAATTATCATCGGCAGCGTTCAGGTTATTAAATTAAGAAATACACCAATTTTCAGACGATTAAGCTAGGAATATTTCGGTAAACGAAGTATAATAAAATAGATACAAGAAGTAGGAGGCAAAAGGATGACACAACTAGATCCAACATTACAAATGTTTAAAGATTTAACAGATGCGAATGGTATCGCAGGTAATGAACGTGCACCGCGTGAGGTCATGAAAAAATACATTGCACCATATGCAGATACTGTAGAAACAGATAACTTAGGTAGTGTCATTGCTAAAAAAGTTGGCGATGAAAACGGTCCTAAAATTGTTGTAGCAGGACATTTAGATGAAGTAGGCTTCATGGTTACACAAATTGATGACAAAGGCTTTATCAAATTCCAAACAGTGGGTGGCTGGTGGAGCCAAGTTATGCTTGCACAGCGTGTAACGATTACTACACGTAAGGGCGATGAAGTGATTGGGGTTATTGGTTCAAAGCCACCTCATATTTTACCTGCGGATGTACGTAATAAGGTAGTAGACATTAAAGATATGTTTATTGATATTGGTGCAGCTTCTAAAGATGAAGTACTTGAGTGGGGCGTACGTCCTGGCGATATGGTAACACCGTACTTTGAATTTAATGTAATGAAAAATGATAAGTATCTATTAGCTAAAGCTTGGGATAACCGTATCGGCTGTGCAATCGCGATTGATGTTATGAAAGCGTTACAAAATGAAAAGCACCCTAATATTCTTTATTCTGTAGGGAATGTACAAGAAGAAGTTGGACTTCGCGGTGCAAAAACTGCTACACATAAAATCCAACCAGATATTGGATTTGCAGTGGACGTAGGTGTAGCAGGAGATACTCCTGGAGTTACAGCAAAAGAATCAACGAGTAAGATGGGTGCAGGCCCTCAAATCGTTGTGTATGATGCATCTATGGTTTCACATCGTGGCTTACGTGAATTCGTATTAGATGTAGCAGATGAGCACAATATTCCATATCAATTTGAAGCGATGGCTGGCGGTGGTACAGATGCTGGCTCCATCCACGTAACAGCAAATGGTGTACCAGCACTATCAATCGGTATTGCAACACGCTATATTCATTCACATGCAGGTATCCTACATCGTGATGATTATGATAATGCCGTTAAATTAATGGTAGAAGTCATTAAAAAATTAGACCGTGATGCAGTCAATAAAATTACTTTTGACTGATACTGCTAAATAGATATAGCATGATTTTGCCTTCTAACAAAATGTTAGGAGGCTTTTTTACTCATTCCAAGACAATTAGACTTGCTAATATGAATAGTAATTATAAACACAAGTCCCATTCTTATTAGTGAGTAAGACTCTTATAGAAATCAAAATATAGAGAAGTATTAATTTGTAGGTTAATGGAAAATATCTGCAAGTAAATTGATTGTTGCTGTGCTGAGCAACAGCCCATGTTAAGTTAGCTTATGACAAGAATCATTGCTAGCTTCTAGAAGCGTTTAACAAGCATAGAACTATTAAGAATGAGTAAAGGTTGACAGGTTTCAAGCTATGTATAGGAGCTACAAGTAGTTCTTGTGAAGAATAGGGTATTCCCGTTTATACCATTCAAGAAACACCCCATTTTCGCTATAAAGAATTTTGCAAAAGCTGTAGAATATTTTTCCCCATTTCAAGAGGGTTTGTTGCTAGTATAGAGGATCGATAATTGGATAGAATCACGACACCTGTTTGCTGTTTTTTATTAAATCCTAGATAACTAGAGAAGCCTTTCGTTGATCCGTTATGCCAAATAATATCGTCTTCAAGTACCCATCCTAATCCGATCCTTACATCTTTTGAAATAGTATGAGTAGCTTGATGTGTTAATAGATAGCCTGAATTTTGATTGCCAATGTGTATTTTTAAAAATTTTAATAAATCATCAACAGTGGATCGTATAGCGCCAGCTGCCATAAATTCATTCATTTCAAGTGGGGGCTTGTTATGTCCCCGAACAGAATATCCCTTCAATACGGTATTTTCTTTAGAGGGGGGGATAGAAATAAAGGTATTCGTTAAATTTAAAGGTTCTACGATTCTACGAGTAATGGCTGTTTCAAAGTCAGTGTGAAGTTCATTTGCTAATAAATATCCTAAAAGGCCCATTCCTACATTAGAATATCTAAACTTAACTTTAGGCTCCTGGGTATGGGTTTTAAAATACTGTATTACCTCATTCAATGAGTAGGGACAAAAGGGGTCACGAGGCGTTTGGCTATCAAAAAGATTATAGATGTTCTTCAGTACACCAATTCCCGGTAGACCAGATGTGTGATTTGCCAAATGCCTCAAAGTTACAGGGTGATTATCTGGAATTTCAGAAAAGTATTTGGCGATAGAATCTTCTATCTTCACGATTCCTTCTTGAATCATTTCCCCAAACATGGATGTTGTTAAAACTTTAGAGATTGACCCAATTTCATAGACATAGGGTTTTTTATCATATGTGACATTTGAGCCGTTGAATATAAAAGCAGCATCTAGATTACGACAAATAACACCAATGGATAGGATTACATTCGGACGAGTCTTTACGTAAGGATAAGCAATTTTAAAAATATCCTTTTTTAAATCATTTAAATCCACAAATATTCCTCCTTTTCAATCTCTAATTTTTTTGATCGCTAGAGACGATAGCATGGAGTTTCGTGTATATTTCTTTTAATTGCAGTAAATCCTCTTTAGAGAGCTGTGAATAGTATTTATTGATAATGGCTAGTTCAATTTCTTCCTGTTTTTGAAAATAATCAAAGCCCCGCGTATCTAACTCGATGATGATTTCTCTACGGTCCTTTTTATTTATGGTTCTTTTTATAAAGCTCTCCTGTTCTAATCTTCCTACTAATTGACTTACAGCACTAGCAGATGTCCCCATCAACTTTGCTAATTCGAAGGTTTGCAAAGGGCCATGTGTTTGAAGAAGACTTAAAAATAGTGCCTGCTTTGTAGTTAATGTTTCATCTAATAGGGTGGAGAATTCTTCTGTTAGCATCACATTTGTTTCATATTCTACATGGTTCAGCTCTTTGACCAGCTGTATCAGATCTTTTTCCATTTTTTCACCGCCTCAATAGTTAATGCATATTAATTATAAATATATATAAACTATAATGCAATTATTTAAGAATATGAATGTTTAGTAAAAAAGAAAACATGTATAAATATTCGCTTTGACGAATTTTTGACACATTTAATAACAAATGAATAATAATTAAGATTAATTATAAAAATTCAGTTGATTTTATATTTATGCATGTTATACTAATTTCAACAGCAACGATATAAGGAGCGAAGGCTATGAAATTACTCGAAGAAGTACAGTTAAAGTTAGTGTCTAGTTTAAAGGGAAAAGATTTACTAACTTTGCTAGACTATACAAGTCAAGAGGTCCAGGATCTTATTGAATTAGCAACACAGCTTAAGATGATTACAAAAGAGGGGAAATGTCCAAGATTACTAGAAGGTAAAACGCTTGGCATGATTTTTGAGAAACATTCAACTCGTACACGTATTTCATTTGAAGTTGGTATGAATCAATTAGGTGGGAAAAGCATGTTTATGCATGCGCGTGATTTGCAAATTGGTCGTGGTGAATCAATTTACGATACAGCGCATGTATTATCTGGCTATTTAGATGGCATTATGATTCGCGCAAACTCTCACAAAATGGTCAAAGAGCTTGCAGAGCATGCAGCAATCCCTGTCATCAATGGATTAACGGATATTTATCATCCCTGCCAGGCATTAGCTGATTTAGAGACGATTGCAGAAAATAAAGGCATGTTAAAAGGACTTAAAATTGCCTATGTAGGTGATGGCAACAATGTAGCACACTCACTCGTAGTAGCTTCAGCACACGTTGGCATGAATGTAGCTGTTGCGACACCTGTAGGGTATGAATGTGATGGGGAAGTCATCGCTAAAGCACAGGCCATTGCGGCAGCAAATGGCAGTACGATTATGATCACGAATGATCCTGTTGAAGCAGTATTAAATGCAGATGTCGTCTATGCTGATGTTTGGACATCTATGGGTCAAGAGGAAGAAACAGCAAAACGTTTACAAGATTTTGCTGGCTATCAAATTAATGATGAGCTAGTAGCCTATGCAAAACCAAATTATATGTTCTTACATTGCTTACCAGCACATCGTGAGGAAGAGGTTGCGACTTCAGTTATTGACGGACCTAATTCTTACATCTTTGAGCAAGCCGAAAATAGATTGCATGCTCAAAAAGCTGTATTAGCATCGATTTTAGCTTAAATTGAGACATATGCTTTCTCGAGTTGAGAAGTACGATAGATAGAGTTTACATGGACAACAGAGGGTGTTCATGTGAATAACATAAAAGTGGTAGGCAGACAGAGGGATGTTCACCACGTGCGATGTTTGTTGTCAAGATGGATGGCTACATCGCTACATAGTAAAGTAACCTGGGAGACGCTGGGTTACTTTTTTTCTTTGTCAAAAATATAAAACAAAGTTTTCTTATAAGTTATAGAGAATATAAGGGATTATTTATATAATAGGTTAAATAAGTAATGAAGGAGTGAACTCCTCGTGAATATAGACCATATCGAGGCATTTTTATATGTTGTCCATTACAAAAGTATCCATAAAGCAGCCAATGCATTATTTCTTTCACAGCCGACTGTAACTGCACGTATTAAGTCATTAGAACGAGAGCTAGGTGTTGAGTTATTTTACCGAGATGGAAGAAGTGTGAGCGTATCAGAGAAAGGGAAAGATTTTTTACCATTTGCCACGCAAATTGTGCAAACATTTCAGCAAGGAAAGAAGCAATTAGAAGAAACGCAGGAGACCGATGAGGTATGTATTGGTGCAAACGGTGTAACAGCCCAGTATTTTTTAGCCTATGCATTGCCTAAATGGAAAGAGCAATTTCCTTATTTGCGTTTTCAATTATTTACAGGTTCCACAACAAACATTTTAGAAAAGCTACAAAGCCACCAAATTCATCTAGGCTTTATTCAATATGTACATGGGGATGACATTGAGAACGAGCTTTTATTAAACAATACAGTGAAACTTGTCAAACACCGTGATCACCCATTACAACTAAATGAACTTATTCAAGCAAAAGAATTAGCTCAACAGAAAATGGTGTTTTTTGAATGTGGCGCGTTTGATTGGAATTATGTGCATAAAATGTTCGAGGTAGAGGGAGTAGCAGCCAATATTGAGGTACGAACAGATCATTTAGAAGTTGCCAAAGAGTTTATTCGGACAAAAGACTATCTAAGCTTTTTACCCCATCTATGCATTAAAAAGGAACTGGAAAGCGGTGAATTTGTGGAGATAGACGTTAAGCATTTGCTGGATATGAATCAACATATATTTTTAACCTATAAAGAGAAAGAGACGTTGCCATCTGCCTTTTGGCAGACAATTTGTGAAACAGCTAAGCATTTTGAAAGCATAGGAGACACGTATTGATAAAAAATTTTATCACCACATAAAATTTTTTCTATTACTGTACCTATTGCATATAGTCTAAAGGAACGGTAATATCATTCTCAATCCAACAAAACATACTTAACCACTATGTTTAGTAAAATAAAGATTGAGGAGGAATTGACATGGCTAGACAGGATAAAATTCGATTTGGAGCAATTATTCATGGGGTAGGAGGAAATATTTCTGGTTGGCGTCATCCAAAGGTGGCGAGCAATCAAAGTGTAAGCTTACCTTTCTATATTCAGCAGGCTCAGAAAGCAGAGCAGGGAAAATTTGATGTAGCATTTATTGCGGATGGTTTATTTATTAACGAAAAATCCATCCCTCATTTTTTAAATCGATTTGAACCTATTACAATCTTATCGGCTTTAGCAGTAGCGACGAAAAACATTGGGTTAGTTGGAACAGTCTCAACTTCCTATAGCGAACCATTTACAGTAGCACGCCAATTCGCTTCATTAGATCATATTAGTGCTGGGCGTGCTGGATGGAATGTTGTAACGACACCATTAGAAAGTACTGCTTTGAACTATAACAAAACAATCGACCAACATCCTAGCCATGCAGAACGCTATCTCATTGCGGAAGAATACTTAGAGGTTGTCCAAGGCTTATGGGACTCGTGGGATGATGATGCGTTTATTGCAGATGTCAACAAAGATCAATTTTTTGATCCAGAAAAATTACACACATTACATCATAAAGGGCGATATTTTTCAGTCCAAGGACCACTCAATATTGGTCGAACAAAGCAAGGCCAGCCCGTTATTTTCCAGGCTGGGTCGTCTGATGCGGGCATTCGATTAGCTGCAAAAGATGCAGATGCCATTTTCACACATGGGGCATCTATTGAAGAGGCACAGAAATTTTACTCGAGAGTAAAAAAAGAGGTGGCAACATTTGGACGAAATCCCGAAGAAGTAAAGATTTTTCCAGGTATATCACCAATTATTGGCGATACGGTGGAGGAAGCAGAGGCGAAATATCAAGAAATTGTTGAGTTAGTTTCCATAGACCGTGCTCTTGCTTATCTTGGACGTTACTTTGACCATCATGATTTTACCCAATACGATGTGGATGCACCGTTTCCTGATCTAGGGGATATTGGAGCCAATAGCTTTAGAAGCACAACCGATTATATTAAACGTTATGCTAAGCAGGAGGGTCTGACATTACGTCAAGTCGCTTTACGCGAGGCGACACCAAAAACAGCCTTTTTTGGGACAGCTGAGCAAGTAGCAGATCTTGTACAAGAATGGTTTGAAAAGGAAGCAGCAGATGGTTTTATTATTGGCGTGACAGTACCTGGTGCTCTTGAAGATTTTGTTGATAAAGTAGTGCCAATTTTACAAGCAAGAGGGCTATATCGTAAAGATTATGAGGCAGATACTTTGCGTGGGAATTTAGGTTTACCATTCAAGGAAAGTCGCTATGTTAAACAGTCTGTCTAAAAACCTAGTAAATTTATTTGAATAAAAGAAATTAGGAGGGGTTGTATGAGTTATACATTAGGCATATTAGATCAAAGCCCTATTATTGAAGGAGCAAGCAATGAACAAACATTACAAAAAACGGTGGCTTTAGCACAACGAGCTGAGCAGTTAGGCTATACACGTTTTTGGGTATCGGAGCATCATCATACAGAGTCATTAGCAGGTTCTTCTCCAGAAGTATTGGTTTCTTATTTACTTGCCAAAACCAAATCCATTCAAATTGGATCAGGTGGGGTTATGCTACAGCATTATAGCCCCTATAAAGTAGCGGAAAATTTCCATGTTCTAGCATCATTGGAGCCAGGACGTGTAGACTTAGGAATCGGTAAAGCCCCTGGTGGCTTGCCACTTTCCACGAAGGCTCTACAATATGGCACACTCAATCAAGGGGAAGATTTTGAAGAGAGACTAATATTTTTACAGCAATTAATTGAGCAATCCATACCAAAAGAGCACGAATTATATGGCATACAAGCAACGCCGATTCCAAAGGCAAAGCCGACATTATTTTTACTTGGCGCTAGCCCTGAAAGTGCTGCTCTTGCAGGAAAACTCGGCATTGCATTTGTCTTTGCTCGATTTATTAATAGTGATAATGATGTTTTGGCGCAAGCGGCTACAATCTATCGCAGTCATCATCCAAACGGTACTTTTGCAATTTCCATTGCTGCACTTGCTGCTCCAAGTAAAGAGGAAGCGAAAAAGCTAATAGGAGATCAAAAAATTACAAAGGTGCATTTAGCAAGTGGCAGAAGCCTGACGCTACAATCAGTAGAGCTAGCAGAGAAATTTGGTCAGGAATCTGGAGAGGAATACACGGTGGAGCAGTATGAGGCTGATATTTTATACGGTACAGCAGAAGACATTAGAGCCAATTTAGATGACTACCATGTACGATTCCAAATTGATGAATTTATTTTGCATACGCCCATCTTGAAGGAATTTGAACGTCAACGTTCGTTTGAGCTTTTAAGTCCTGTCCATTTGCAGTTACAGCAAAAGGTGAAGGTAATCTAAGGGAGGTCATGATATGACAAAAAGTTTAGATATAATCATTTGGTCGAAGCAAGGTTGTAGTTATTGCGAGGAAATAAAAGCATATCTACAAGAACGACATATTTCCTACAAAACAGTTGATGTCACGTCTAATGATAATTTTAGAGACATCCTTGATATAAAGTATGGTGTTCGACATGTACCCGTTGTAGAAATTGGTTCAAGTGAAACAGGTATCTATAGAGCCGTAACAGCAATTGGTTTAGAGCATCTACAGAAGGCACTTGCTGTGAATCTACCCTCATATGCATGACAGAAGGAGAGAGGAATCTTATGAAAAAAATATCATTTTATTTGCTACTTGTGCTAGCAGCGCTATTAACTGCGTGTGCAAACTCAGAAAAAACAGTTGGTGACGCAAGTGCTCAAAAAACAGCACAGAGTGGCAAGGATGTTCAAAAAATTATAGTTGGTACGGGAACTCAGTTTCCAAACATCTGTTTTTTAGATGACAAGGGAAATTTAACTGGTTATGATGTAGAGCTTGTTAGTGCAATTGATGAGAAGCTACCAGAATATGAGTTTGAATTTAAAACAATGGAATTCTCCAATTTATTACTAAGTTTAGAAACAAGAAAAATAGATTTTATTGCCCATCAAATGGAAGTTAATAGTGAGCGTGAAGAGAAGTTTTTATTTAATAAAGAGCCGTATAATGTTTTCCCATTAAAGGTGACAGTCAACGAGAAAAATAATGCAATTCAATCCATTGAGGATTTAAAAGGGAAAAATGTGAGTGTTTCACCAACAAGTAATTCTGCTGTTTTTATTGAAAAGTATAATAAAGAGCATAATTTAGGAGCAAATATCGTTTATTCTTCTGGCTCTGTCGATGTTAATAATCAACTTGCAACGGGACGAATTGATGCCATTATTACCACACCGTTTGCTGTTCGATACTATAACGAAAGCAATGAGGCGCAGCAAAAGGTTGTAGGTGATGCATTATTAAATTCAAAGGTCTACTTTTTACTCAATAAAGATGAAGTGAAGTTACAGGAGCGCTTAGATGAAGCGATCGTTGAATTAAAGAATGAGGGGGTAGTGAGTGAGCTTAGTAAAAAGTGGTTGGGTGATGATTATACAGTAGACTTCTAATGAACAGGAAAGGAAGATGGCAGTATGGAAAATAACTTTGATGTCGTGCTAATTGCGAGAGTACTTCCAACATTGCTTCAGTATTTACCCATAACTTTCGAGATTCTAGTATTCTCCATACTTTTTGGTATGATGCTTGGGATTGTGCTAGCCATACCAAAGCTACTTCACATACCGATATTGAAGCAAATTATTACAATCTATATATCCTTTATTCGTGGTACACCCATTTTAGTGCAGTTGTTCTTAGTATTTTACGGTATACCCGCATTGTTAAAGCTCATTCATATTGATGTGACACGAATGGATGCAATGTATTTTGTTATTATTACGTACACATTCAGCAATGCGGCAGCCTTTGCCGAAATATTTCGTGCAGCAATTTTAACCGTTGATCGGGGTCAAATGGAGGCGGCCTATTCAGTAGGCTTAAGTGGATCACAGGCTTTTATGCGAATTGTTTTTCCACAGGCAATACGTGTTGCTTTTCCAAATATAGCAAATACAATGATTAGTTCATTAAAAGATACATCGTTAGCATTCTCCATCGGTGTAATGGATATGGTGGGGAGGGGAGAAACCTTGATTGCTTCTACGACACGAGCGTTTGAAATCTATGTAGCTTTGTCAATTGTTTACTATGTCATCGTGATAATCCTTGAAAAAGTATTTAAATTTAATGAACGCTATTTTAATCGCTATATGCCAAAGGAGCTTGCTTCACAATAGGGGGAATATGCTATGACCATTGATATCGCTTTTATAGTAGAAGCATTACGAGAAATTAGTAAAGTAATACCGTTAACCTTATTCATGACTATTACACCTGTTTTATTAGGAATCGTTATTGGCATAATTGTAGCTTTCGTGCGCATTCAACAGATAAAAATAGTCTCATCTGTACTTAATTTTTATGTTTCATTTTTCAGAGGAACACCTATCATTATGCATATCATGCTCGTTTATTTTGGCTTGCCAATGCTAGTTGATAGTGTAGCTAATTTGCTTCATTTAAAGATACAATCAAATTCTATTCCTATTTTATTTTTTGTCATACTAGCCTTAACACTTAGTGCAGGGGCTTATGTCTCAGAAATTATTCGTTCAGGGATATTAGCTGTACCTAAAGGACAATTAGAAGCAGCATATGCGATTGGATTAACATTTCCTCAAGCGATGCGACGTTATATTTTACCACAAGCATTTGGGCAATCTATTCCCAACTTGACGAATGTTTTTATTGGTTTTTTACATGCTACATCATTAGCATTTTTCTTATCCATTAAAGAATTGACCGGTGTGGCAAATATTATTGCTTCCATGAACTTAAAGTTTTTAGAGTCATTTATTGCTGTTGGTCTTATTTATTGGGGAATTTCAATCATAGTAGAATGGGTTTCACACCGTATTGAAAAAAGAGTAACAGCCTATAGTAAAGGCGGTTTTTCATCATAGAAAGGGGAAATTAGAGTGACAGTAGCGAACATTGTGATTGAACATTTACAAGAGGAAGATTATGCAAGCTATCTTGAAGTTTTAGTTGAGAGCTATGCGCAATATGAAAAGGACTATGAAGACCCAGAGCGCTGGCAATCATATTTAAGTGATATCCGTGCTTCGGTTGGTAATCCGAATGCAGAAACAATTCTAATTGCAAAACGCGGAGATGACATATTAGGTGGATTACAACTATTTACAGATGCAGGGAAAGCGTATGGCTTGCCAGAGCTAAATATTCAATCGACGATTGTGCGCTTATTAGGTGTGCATCCAAAAGGAAGAGGACAAGGGGTTGCTAAGAAATTATTAAATGAAAGTTTTGCCTTTGCTAGAAAGAGACAGGATCAGGCACTTTATTTACACTCAGGTGATATGATGCAGGCTGCCATAAATCTTTACTTATCATTAGGTTTTGTGCGAGATGAGTCGAAGGAATTTTACAAGGGAGATATATTAGTCAAGAGCTTCCGTTATGATTTATAATGATAAACCCGCTGATGCTCTAGTCAATCAGCGGGTTTTAATGTTAATTATAGTGTGAAAATCTTTCCTGGATTCATAATGTTAAGTGGATCAAGCGCTGCTTTTATGCTTTTCATGATGACTAAAGAGGTACCATGCTCAGTGGCTTGGTATTTCATTTTGCCAATGCCAACACCATGCTCGCCCGTACATGTGCCACCTCGAAGTAATGCATATTGCACGATTTGTTCATTGAAGCGATCCGCTTTTGCCTGTTCCTCGGCGTCATTTGGATTTAACATTAAAAGTGCATGGAAATTTCCATCGCCCACGTGGCCCACAAGCCCACCTGCGAGTCCAACATGATCAAGCTGTTCTCGTGCATATAAAATGGTTTCAGCAAGCACAGAGATTGGTACACAGACATCCGTTGACATGAGCTTCTTACCAGGATAAGCATGAATATATGCATAGGCTAAAGAATGTCGTGCTTCCCAAAGCTTATTACGAGCAGCATTATCTTGCTCGAATTCGACGGATAGACAGCTGTAGTCCTCAAAAATTTCTGTAGCAAATGCGATGTCCGCATGCATACCCGCTTCGTTTCCGTGGAATTCTAAAAACAATGTTGGTTTTTCGCTAAAGGATGTATCGTTATAGACATTGGCCTGCTTCATAGAGGATTCATCGACCAATTCCACTCGACCAATTGAAATACCAGCCTGTAATAAGGCGGTAACAGCACTAACAGCATCTCCAACTGTGTCAAAAACAGCTTGCCCCGCTGTCACAAATTCAGGTATACCATACACTTTTAACGTTAACTCCGTAAAGCAGCCAAGTGTTCCTTCAGAGCCGACAAATAGACCATTTAAATGATAACCAGAAGAGGATTTCGCGGCTAAATTACCTGTATGGATGACAGAGCCATCTGCAAGGACAACCTCTAAATCACGAACCTGATCACGCATAACACCGTAACGCACAGCAGTCGTACCACTAGCATTCGTCGCAGCCATGCCACCTAGTGTTGCATCTGCACCTGGATCCACTGTGAATTGTAGACCGTGTTTTTTTAACTCCTTATTCAGTTGAGAGCGCGTGACGCCAGGCTGAACTTTTACAAGAAGGTCGTCAGGTCGAACTTCTAAAATCTTATTCATTTCAGAGAAATCAATAGAAATACCATGTGCAATAGGAATCGCGTTTCCTTCTAAGCTGGAGCCAACACCGAATGGTACAACTGGTACACGTTGTGCATGTGCAATTTTTAAGATGGCACTGACATCAGCTGTGGAACGGGGAAAGACAACGATATCAGGTAATCTCATCATATGATGAGATTCATCCTTTCCATGTAGCTGTCGTACCGTTTCGTTTGTTGACACTTGTTCTTCTAATAAAACCTGTTTGAGTTGATTGACAAGTAATTCTACTGCAACAGTCATTCCAATCCCTCCAAATTTTCTGATAAGTAAAACTTTATCACGCATTTATTGGAAATGGAATGCACAGTTCATTAAAAATCAGTTAGCAAATACTTTTTCTAGTTTTTGAACAAATTCATCTTGTTCTGATGGACTGGATTGCTTCCACCATTTTTCAAAAAACACCCCAAGCCCTGGTAGTAAATGCTCTTCTCCACGATTAATAGCATCTTCCACAATGTCTTTGAATTCTGCGGCAGATTGACCATGTACATTCGCTGTAATTGCATCTCTTATTTGAAAATTCATCTATATCGCCTCCTTAGTAGTAATTTGTCCAACTATCGTTTAAATATGTATGAAATACCAAAGAAAATAGATAATTTTTGCAATAACTTTGGAGGAATTATGACTAAATATGCCAGGCATTTTATTCTTTCTGCGCGCTGAAATGTTGAAAATGGGCATTAGCTCTCAAACAACATGACAGTCTAAGATTGTGTTACCTAGGAATATTAAACTGTGCACAGTTGACAGGAAGAGTGGTATGTCCATTCGCAACAATCGCAAACTTTCATTAACACAATCGTTTGAAGAAATTTTAGAGGCTGTGCAACCAATGATTACAGCCATTTTTACGCAGCTTCATATTTACAAGGATTTTGATTACTATCGTCATATTGCTTCTACTGCGGTATGGAGGGCATGGCTAAAAGCAGATCCAGCAAAGGGACAATTTTCTGCTTATCTTTATTCTTCGATAAAAGGTGAGATTCTAAATGAATTATCTAAGGAAAAAAACTATTCAGAGCGAATAACGGTTGTTGATGGTGAAACACTCAATTTTATTCTTAGTGACTTGGAGGGATGGGACAATCAAAAAAATCCTAGCTTACTTGAAATTAAGTTGTCTCAGCTTAAGCAGATAGAAAGAGAAATATTACTACTTTATTATGTAGAAGGTTACAGTGATCAAGAAATAGCTAATGCATTAGGCTTATCCGCTGTTGCTATTAAAAAAAGAAGAGGTAGAATCATCCAGAGATTGAAACATCAACTTTCCAGGGTGGAATAAAGAACTAAAAATATCAAAAGTATGCTAATATTGAAATAAAATGAATATTAGCATACTTCACATAGGTGCATACAAATTCCGATAAAAGTGTTATGATTTGTAAGAAGTCAAAGAAATATACAATTCAAATTTAAATAATCGATATAGATAGATAAAATTTCCTAGTGAATGTTTATATAGTAGTATGGAGGGTTTGGAGTGGAGAGATGGTTTAATCAGATAGAGAAAAAAGAAATTTGGTACATGGTATTACCCTTATTACTTGTCATACCATTACTGAGCTTTAGCAATCAAATATATGGTGTTTTCCAAGGTAACATGTATCAAGATATAAAATTGGTGATACAAATATTAATCATTGTTTTTACAATGGCAATTGCGATCCAATCCTATTTAGTATTTTCACACTTATTATCCAATCAAACTTTATACATAGGAAACATGTTTTTCATTATTGCCTTATTAGAATTAGTTAGCTTGTTTTTTAGCCAATCTAGAGAATGGAACTTTATGAACGAGCCCCTACATATATTAATACGTTTATACTTAGCCATTGGATTTATACTTATTATTTTAAACCCTAAAAAGCGATTAACCATGAATCATCGGATACTGACATATGGTTGTTCGATGCTTTTCGTTCTAGGAAGCGTTTTTCTGGCTTATTATTCGCCCAAAGTATTGCCTAAAAATTGGTTAGATACGATTGATAATATGGTACACTTAATTGCTATTATTCTTCAAATTTTAACCATTGCTATTGTTAGTACATATGTAAAAAAATTACCAAAACGTTCCATGTGGCTAATTAGCGCAGCTATTTCCCTTATTGTGAGTGATGTCTTCTTTATTGTTAGTCAAGATCAAAATGCGATATGGGATTTCTCAGCACTGATCTATCAGTTTTTAGCATTCTATTTTTTCCTAAAGGCGATTTATTATACATCTGTGGAAAAACCCTTTCAGCAGCTGTTGAAAATAAAAAAGGATCTTGAACAATCTCAACAGGAGCTTCGATTTCAAGCTTATCATGATGATATTACATTGTTGCCAAATGAACATTTTTTACTTAAGACGTTAAAAGAAAATTTACATGAACATAAAGCGCAAAAGGCTATCATTGCCATAGAAATTGATCGCTTTGCGGCGATTCGTTCGTCCATTGGGATTAGTAACTCTAATAAAATGATGAAGCTTGTTGCAGAGCGAATTCAATCGATTGTACCTCCACATTATTTTGCAACTAAACTGCGTGAAGGACAATTTGTTATTTATATTGACCATGTAAAGACGATTGAGGAACTACTACAATTTTGCTTAAATCTTAAAAGTGCCATGACAGATCCTTTACAGGTCCAATTATTTTCATTGAATGGCAGTCTAAATATTGGGATTGCTCTCTATGAGGAGCAATGGACTGGTGAAGAGCTATTAATGCATGCACAGTTAGCGATGCGAGAAGCTAGACAAATACCTCAAAGATTTCTTTTTTATAAACCATACATGTCTAAAGGTATTGCAGATCGAATATTGTTAGAGCAAGACTTACATAATGCGTTAGCCAATAATGAATTTTATTTAGACTATCAACCACAGGTCAACTTAAAAACAGGCACCATTGAATCGGTCGAAGCTTTGGTTCGTTGGCGTCATCCAACTCGGGGATTTGTTCCACCTGATATCTTTATTCCTATTGCTGAAGAATGTGGCCTTATTATCCCGCTAGGTAAATGGATTTTAGAAAACGCATGCACTCAAGCGAAAATATGGGAGAAACAAGGCTTACCTCCGATGAAAGTGGCAGTGAATTTATCACTTGGCCAGTTATTTCAACAGGATTTAGTAGAAATGGTACAAGATATTTTACATCGTACCAATTTAGATCCGTCATTTTTACAATTAGAAATTACAGAAAGTATGACGATGAATATTGATCAAATGACACAGCTATTACATGAGTTAAAGGCATTAGGCATCCAAATTGCTGTAGATGATTTTGGAACAGGTTATTCCTCTCTATCTTATTTAAAGGAATTCCCAATTGATTGTTTAAAAATTGACCGAACATTTGTGAGAAACGTGCCACATAATCCGAATGATGAAGCACTTGTTTCCATGATTATTTCGATGGCTAAACATTTACGTTTGAAGGTTGTGGCAGAGGGCATTGAAGAAGTGGAGCAATTATCTTTTCTAATAGATGGTGGCTGTGATTATATTCAGGGCTATCTATTCAGTAAGCCAATATCCCCACAGCAAATTACGGAAACCTATAAAGATTTACATCATCGTGTGGAGGAAGTATTAACACAACTTCAATATATTGAAGATTATAGTATTTAAAAAAAGAACCTGCTTATTGCTATTGAGTAAGCAGGTTCTTGCTGTTTAGTGAACGAGATATTCTTCTTTTAATTCGGATATAGCTACTTCAGATCGCTCTTCTAAAGAACGGCGTAGGTGAACTGTCGCTGTTTTTTCATCATCGTGGAGCTGATCGATCCAGATGGAAACACCATTATAGCTCACTTCAAATTCTAAAGGTGAGGCGACAATTTCTTGTGCACGTTGAAAATCCAACTGAAGCCCCCCTTATTTTTTCTGCTTATTCTTATTTTGTGTGACTGTGTTAATTAGCTCCATAAACTCTTGAGAAAATTCCTCACTCACCTTGTTTGGTGCAATCTTTTGGTTTTTTGGCGTTTGAGGTAATGAGCCTTTATTATTGCTTTGACCTTGTTTATTGTCTCTTCCCATGTGAGTTGCTCCTTTCCTGTTGATATAAATTAATATGGCTTTGAAATGAACTTTTTATCCCGTCAGCACAGATCGCACTTCACAAGGAAAAATTCGCATAGCTCTTTGTTTATTGCGAACAATAATGAGTATTAAGATTTTTTAACAGAAAAATTATCGTTTAATAAAACCCAATTTTGAGGAAACGGGAATCCTAATGCCCAATAACTAATGCCACGTAAGTTGTAATGTTTAGTCATGTCAAATTTGGCTTGTGCACTTCTCGCATCTTCAAACCATACCTCGTGTTGCCTTCCTTGCTCATCAACATATCGATAAAAAGGAGATTGGGCCGTTGGATCATATTGGATTGTTGCCCCGTACTTGATGGCCCTATTGAGCGCTTCCTGCGGGCTAAACGTTTCGGCTTCTTGGCCTTTGACATGAGGCAAGAGCCAATCACGCGCATACAACTCAAAACCCAATAAGATTTTATCAGCTGGTATTTCAGTTAAAGCATACTCCACGACTCTTCGCATTTCATTAATTGGGGAAATAGCTTGTGGAGGGCCAAGACGATAGCCCCATTCATATGTCATTAATACAACAAAATCTGCTATTCTCCCATGTGCTTCGTAATCATGCGCTTCATATAATGTCCCAGTTTGTGAAGCACTTGTTTTAGGTGCGAGCGCTGTTGAAACTAAATAGCCTTTTGGATGAAGGGTATCCACAGCCAATTGAATAAAGGCATTGAAATTTTCGCGATCAGCAGGTAAAACATTTTCAAAATCAATATTTAATACTTGATAACCTTTATCTTGCATCACCTGTAATACATTATTCATGACCTTTTTACTTAACTCTGGACTGGACAAGACGACATGTGCTAAATTAGAGCCTTCTTCTGTAGAAGTAAAATTAGTGAGCGTTAACATTGGGATAATTTGTTTAGCCTTTGCTGCCGCTATCATATTTTCATCATTAATGGGCTGTAATGTCCCATCTTCCTTCATCTTATAAGCAAAAGGACTAAAATAAGTTAGTAGATGACCAATAGCATTAATGGAGTCTACAGCTTCATCTGAAGGTTGGTAGGAATAAGCATTGACTTCAATCGTTGGTAATTTTCTTGGAATCATCAATTGTGAACCAACATAAAGCATATTGGGATTGTTTAGTTTATTTTCTATAGCAATGGCTTGAACGGTCGTACCATAGCGCTGTGCTATTTGCCATAAAGTTTCTCCTGGCTGCACGATATGAACAATGGGTGGAATAATTAATTTCGTTCCTGGTGTTAATTGATCGGGATTCGTTAGATGATTTTCTAATATGATAGATTGCAAGGGAACGCTAAATTTCTGTGCGATTGACCATAACGTATCTCCTTTTTGAACGGTATAAATTGTATAAGGAGAAGGGATAACCAGTGATTGTCCGATGGCTAATTGATCAGGAGTAGCTAATGCATTTAATTGGCTAATAGATTGAACGGGTACAGCATAACGATTAGCGATTTGCCACAGTGTTTCGCCAGCACTTACCACATGGATAAGCATAGAACACCTCCAACACGTTGTTGTTATTAGTGCATCATATGTTTCAAGTGTGAAAAAGAGTATTTTAGTGTGATTCTAGAAAAAAGCTGAAATTTCAAATTCTTTCTCAATGAGTTGCATAGGATAAGTATCATTGTGAGAAAGGGGCTTGATGTTGAAAAAGGCGAAGCTCACAGGAAGAATCGTCACGCCTGAAGATTCGGATTATGAACAAGCGAGAACGAATAATAATTTAAATAATCCCAAATATCCGAGTGTCATTGTGTTTTGTCAAAAAACGAAAGATGTGGTTAATGCCTTAAAATGGGCTAGAGAAAACAATGAGCCTTTCAGAATTCGAAGCGGTCGTCATAGCTATGAAAATTTTTCTTTAGTAAATAAAGGGCTTGTCATTGATGTAAGTGATATGAATGATATTTCGGTAAATCTATCAGAAATGACGGCTAGAATTGATGCTGGAGCTAATATGGGAAACGTATACCGTACATTATGGGAGCATGGTGTTACCATTCCTGCTGGTACAGAAAGTAGTGTTGGGGTGGTCGGTTTGACCCTTGGTGGTGGGATTGGGATGCTATCACGACCATTTGGATTAACTTGTGACAATCTTATTGAAATCGAAACGGTGGTAGCTAGTGAACATGAGGGTGCTCAGGTAATCAGAGCGAATAAGCAACAACATCATGATTTGTTTTGGGCAAGTCGTGGTGGAGGAGGAGGCAATTTTGGTATAGTCACTTCTTTGACATTCAAGCTTCATGCGATTAATGAGGTATCACTGTTCTCTATTACATGGGGATGGGATGACTTTGAAGTGGCCTTTGATGCATGGCAAAAATGGGCTCCCTATACAGATAAGCGTCTAACCTCACAGATTGAGCTAAAAACAAAGGAAGTAGGTGAGATAGTCGCACAAGGTGAGTTTATAGGAACAGCAGCTGAATTAAAGAAATTGCTTCGCCCTCTTAGAAAAACAGGCTTGCCAACAAGTATTTGGATAAAGGAAGTGCCATATAGCAAGGCAATAGAATTTTTTGATTTACCAAGCGGTAATCAGCCTGCCTATCGAAAAAGATCAGGGTCATTTTTGGAGAGACCGTTTCCATATAAGGCGATTCAGAGGATGAAAGAATTTTTAGCCCATGCACCTAATTCAAATACAACAATATGGCAACAGTCTTTAAGAGGAGCAGTAGGTGAAATTGCTCCCCAGCATACAGCCTATTACTATCGCAATGCGATAATAGCTCAAGAATATAATACTTCCTGGAAAAAACCGAAAGAGGAAGAACAAAATATTAAGTGGGTAGAAAATTTACGTCAAGCTTTATCACCTTATACGTCTGGTGATTATGTGAATTTTCCAGATCGATATATTAAGGACTGGCATACAGCCTATTACGGACGTAATTTTAGAAGGCTTCGTGAAGTGAAAACAAAATATGATCCGTATAATGTATTTCAATTTCAGCAGAGTATCCCACCTATTAGGAAGTGGTTGTAGCTGGAGAATGGAGCAGGTGAAGCGGCACTCCTGCTCCTTTTTGATTTTCACGTTTTAGCTTGATAAATACTGTTTAAGGGGTCACAATAAAACTATTACATATATTTCTAAAAGGATTGATTGGAATGGAAAATATTGTTGTTCGTAATAATGTAACAATACTCGGACAAGGGGACCAACCGCTTATTTTTGCACATGGATTTGGCTGTGATCAAAATATGTGGCGTTTCATTACGCCTGCATTTATGGACAAATATAAGATTATATTATTCGATTATGTAGGCTCAGGTAACTCAGATATAAATGCCTATTCATCAGAGAAATATCAATCGTTACAGGGCTATGTACAAGATTTATTGGACATTATTGAAACGCTATCATTACAAAATAGTATTTTTGTAGGGCATTCCATTAGTGCCATGATAGGACTGCTCGCATCTATCCAGCACCCTGACTATTTTAAGAAATTGATTATGATTGGTCCTTCTCCCTGTTATTTAAATGATGATGGTTATCGAGGGGGATTTGAGCGAAGTGATATAGCAGAGTTACTAGACATGATGGAAATGAACTTTACAGGTTGGGCTAGCTATATGGCACCTATTGCAATGAGTAATCCTGAACAGCCAGCATTAACACAGGAATTGAAGCAAACCTTTATAGCAGCAGACCCTATCATTGCAAAGGAATTTGCTGAGGTCACATTTTTATCTGATCATCGAAGTGAATTACCAAAGGTCTCTGTTCCTTCGTTAATTATCCAATGCTCGGAAGATAGTATTGTGCCAAGTAGTGTTGGAGATTATTTGCATCAGCATCTCAAAAATAGCACGTTACAATTAATGGAAGCAAAAGGTCATTATCCACATATTAGTCACCCAAATGAAACGATACAATGTATTGCAGATTTTTTGTAGGGAAAAATGAAAGGATTTTCAACAATGGAAAAACGACTCAACAATGCAACATTTGGATTTCTTTCCATCACACATGAAGGGCTTATTTCAGAAATCAATCGAACCCTGCTAGATTGGATCGGCTATGAGCAAGAGGAATTATTACATATGCATCTAGAAATTCTTCTATCTACGCCCAATAAGATGATTTTTCACTCTTATTTTTATCCTATGATTAATCTAGAGGGGCAAGTAGAGGAATTATTCATTCATCTCAAACAGAAGGACGGAATGTCGGTTCCGTTTTTAATGAATGCCAAATTGTACAAAGAGGATTTGGTAGAGCGCATTGATTGTATTTTAGTAAAGATGAAAAAGCGCATAGATTATGAACAAGAATTACGATCAGCCAAAAAACTACTTGAGGCTGCCTATCAAGAAAAGGATCGTGCATTAGCTAATTTGGAGCAAATTCATGTAGAAATAGAACATCAGCAGGCGAAATTATTGGAAATGAATGCTGCTTTAGTAGAATTATCAATGACTGATAAACTGACCGGCTTGAAAAACAGGAGATTTTTCCAGGAACAACTCGAAAAACATTTTAATCATTTTCATGAGACAGCAGAAACTTTTTCGTTATGCATTTTAGATATCGATCATTTCAAAAAGGTCAATGATACATATGGTCATCAAGTTGGAGACGATGTCCTCGTACAATTGGCACAACTATTACAAATACAAGTACGTCTAGAAGATATCGTCGCTCGTTATGGTGGGGAGGAGTTTATTATCATCCTACCTGAGACCGAGATACCTGCGGCAAAAGAAATCGGCGAAAAAATTAGACACACCGTGGAGCAGGATGGTTGGCCAACAGGCAGTCTTACGATCAGTATGGGAATTGCCACAGTAACTTCAGAAGATACAGAGACGACATTGATAAAAAAAGCAGATAAAGCATTGTATGGATCGAAAGAGCACGGACGAAACAAAGTCACTCATTTTCATGAGATAAAGTGACTAGCCTTTACAATTCCGCCATTAATTTTTGAATAGAAGGAAGATCTGCTGGAGCAAATGGAAGGTCAAGCAATTGGTTGCGGGGAACCCATCTTGCTTCAGCATGTTCTAGAATTTGGGGTGTGCCTTTAATAATTGAAGCTTTGTATGTTTCTAAATGAACGAAAAATTGTTCGTATTCATGGAGTGTTACAGCCACTTGTTTACCTACTTGAATCGTACAGTTAAATTCCTCAAGAATTTCTCGAGAAAGTGCCTGTTTTGGTGTTTCACCCTGCTCTATTTTACCGCCAGGGAATTCCCAATAATTTGCTAATACCATTTGGGGGTTTCTTAAAGCACAGAAAATTTCTTGTTGCTCATTTTCAATTATAGCCCCTACTACATGTATTGTTTTTTTCATTTATATACCTCACTTTGTGTCTTCGTTAGATATGTATGATTATAGCATGTTTAAGTTGTACGCCACTTGCCACCACAGGAAAATAACAGTTTTCTTACTTAGTTATGAAATTTGCTATTTCGTAGGGTATAATAGTGGTCAATATATAGGAAAAAGGCGGTAAGAGGTAGCGATGAAGAGAATTGAATCTACGCAAAATGCATTAGTGAAATATTGGAAAAAGTTAGCGACAACAAGAAAAGAGCGTGAACGTTCGGGTGAATTCCTAGTAGAGGGCTTTCATCTTGTTGAAGAAGCATTAAAAAATAAAAACCAAGTATTACAAATTATAGTGCGTGAAGGTATCGATTTGCCAATGTTATGGCCAATCGATGATATAGCTATTGTAGAGGTATCGACTGCGGTAGCGAAGGAATTTGCGGAGACAGAAACTTCCCAAGGTGTTTTTGCTGTATGTAAACAGCCCGTCTTAGAGGATAATGTGATGACTACTTGGCGAAAAGTGTTATTAATTGATGCTGTCCAAGATCCTGGTAACATTGGAACAATGATTCGTACAGCAGATGCTGCAGGTTTAGATGCTGTAATTTTAGGAAAAGGCTGTGCCGATCTTTATAACCCTAAAACACTACGTGCTGCTCAAGGTTCGCATTTCCATATTCCGGTAGTGCGTGGAGATTTAGCAGAATGGATAGATATATTACAGGATCAAGGTGTACCAGTATTTGGTACTGCATTAGATGAGGAAGCGGTGCCGTATAGTGATATTCAGCATACGGGTGCATTTGCGATTATTATGGGGAATGAAGGAAGTGGCATTCAGCCTCAGTTATTAGCGATGACAGATCAAAATATGATCATTCCTCTTTTTGGACAGGCCGAATCATTAAACGTCGCAGTAGCAACAGGTATTGTTTTATATGGCTTTGCCAAATAATTAATTGCTCATTGTGGGATTGAGGCAGTTGTCTCTTGATTTGCTACAGTCCATTATTGTATAATTTATTCTAAAATGTATGTTTAAATAATAAATGCTTTGACCGGGAAGTAGTAAAGATTGTGAATGGACGACAGGGAGCGTAGGCCAGAGATTGAGAGCCAACGCCGTATCAATGCAGTTTTGAATTCAGCCCGCGAGCAGCTACCGGGACCAGTGTACTGCTGTAAAGGTAAGCCGGCTTTATCAAGTCGTTATGTCAATGAAGTGATTGTAAGGCTTTGCTTTGCAATAACTAGGGTGGTACCGCGAAAATGTCCTCGTCCCTTTTTAGGGGCGAGTTTTTTTATGCCTAAAAAGCAGGCATTTATTTTCTGAGGAGGTTATAACATGGAAGAGCAATTAAAACAATTAGAGCAAGAAGCACTTGCTAAAATTGAAGCAGCTGCAAATTTAAAAGAATTGAATGAAGTACGTGTTGCGTATTTAGGAAAAAAAGGACCTATCACTGATTTACTAAAAGGGATGGGCAAATTATCAGCTGAAGAACGTCCGAAAATGGGTGCTTTAGTGAATAATGTTCGTGAAAATGTAACGGCAGTATTAGAAACAAAGATTACCGTGTTGGAAGAGGCAGCCATTGCTGAAAAATTAGCGAGTGAGTCGATTGATGTCACTTTACCAGGTCGTGAAATTAAAGTGGGGAACCGTCACCCTTTAACACGTGTCATTGAAGAAATTGAAGATTTATTTATTGGAATGGGCTATGAAATTGCTGAAGGTCCAGAAGTGGAGAAGGATTACTATAACTTTGAAGCACTAAATTTACCAAAAGGTCATCCAGCTCGTGATATGCAAGATTCGTTCTATATTTCCGAGGAAATATTATTACGTACCCATACTTCACCAGTACAGGCTCGTACGATGGAAGCCAAAAAAGGTGAATCGATTCGCATAATTTGTCCTGGTAAAGTATTCCGACGTGATAATGATGATGCAACACATTCACATCAGTTTATGCAAATTGAAGGTTTAGTCATTGGCGAAAATATTCGCATGAGTGACCTAAAAGGAACATTAGATACGTTAGCGAAAAAAATGTTTGGTGCAGACCGCGAAATTCGACTACGTCCGAGCTTCTTCCCATTTACTGAGCCATCTGTAGAGATGGATATCTCTTGTTTCAAATGTGGTGGAGCAGGCTGTAACGTATGTAAGGGCACTGGCTGGATTGAGATTCTAGGAGCAGGTATGGTGCATCCAAACGTATTAGAAATGGCTGGCTATGATCCAAAGAAAGTTTCTGGATTTGCATTTGGTATTGGTGCAGAACGTATTGCGATGTTGAAATATGGTGTTGACGATATTCGTCATTTCTATACAAGTGACACTCGCTTCTTATCACAATTCGAGCGAACAGAAGCGTAAGGGGGATAAAACATGTTAGTATCATTAGAATGGTTAAAAGATTATATCAATACGCAGGACTTAGCACCTGAGCTATTAGCAGAAAAAATTACACGCTCTGGGATCGAAGTAGATGCAGTAATTGATCGTGCTAATGCTATGGATAAAGTTGTAGTTGGTTATGTAGTTTCTAAGGAGAAACATCCAGAGGCTGATAAGTTAAATATTTGCCAAGTTGACGTTGGCGAAGCAGAGCCTCAACAAATAATTTGTGGTGCACCGAATGTTGATGCTGGTCAGAAAGTCATTGTTGCTCGTCCAGGTGCACATTTACCAGGTGGCATTAAAATCAAAAAAGCAAAACTTCGCGGTCATGAATCGAACGGAATGATTTGTTCCTTACAAGAGCTTGGAATCGAAGGAAAGCTTGTTCCTAAGGCGTATTCAGAAGGTATCTTCGTCCTACCAGCAGATGCAGAAGTAGGGGCAGATGCACTGGCTATATTGGGCCTACGTGATACAGTGCTGGAGTTAGGACTAACACCAAACCGCTCAGATGCTCTTTCAATGCTAGGTGTAGCGTATGAAGTAGGTGCTATTCTTTCAGAGGAAATTAAATATCCAGAAATTTCCTATCAAACTGCTAGTGAAAAAGCACAGGATTACCTGAAGCTTCATGTAGAAGATTTACAAGCAAATCCTATGTATGTAGCAAAAGTTGTGAAAAACGTAAAAATCGGTGAATCACCAATGTGGCTACAAAATCGTCTAATGGCTGCGGGAGTACGTCCACACAATAATGTCGTAGATGTAACGAACTATGTATTAATGGAATATGGTCAACCTCTACATGCTTTTGACTATGATAGCCTAGCAACGGATGAAATCGTTGTTCGTAAAGCAACAGAAGGTGAAAAAATTACAACATTAGATGACCAAGAACGTACATTAAAAGCTTCAGATTTAGTCATTACAAATGGCAAAGAGCCAGTAGCCATTGCTGGTGTAATGGGTGGTGCTAATTCAGAGGTAACAGATTCAACAACGACTGTAGTCATTGAATCAGCCTATTTTGATGGTTTAACAGTGCGTCAAACGTCTCGTCATCTTGGCCTACGTTCAGATGCATCGGCTCGTTTCGAAAAAGGGGTAGACCCAAATCGTGTCTTACCAGCTGCTGAACGTGCTGCCGCTCTACTTGCTGAATTAGCAGGAGGCGAAGTATTAGAAGGTACATGTTTAGTAGATGAGTTAGATAAAACACCAGCGCGAGTAGTCGTTTCCCCAGATTTTATTAATGAACGTTTAGGTATGAAGATTGCATTAGAAGATATGCTTTCTATTTTAGAGCGTTTAAAATTTGGTGTAGAGGCAGCAAATGGTTTATTAATTATTGATGCACCAACACGTCGCCAAGATATTAAAATTGAAGAGGATATCGTGGAGGAAATTGCTCGTCTTTATGGTTATGATGAAATTCCAATGACATTACCAGAGGGTGCAACACAAGTAGGTAATTTATCACCTTACCAAGCAAATCGACGTGTTGTTCGTCATTACATGGAAGGGGCTGGCCTGTATCAAGCGGTAACTTATTCGTTAACGTCGGATGCATTGTCACAACGTTTTGCTTTGAAAGCAGAGCCGGTAACTCGCTTGCTTATGCCAATGAGTGAGGAGCGTTCTACATTACGTCAAAGCCTTATTCCACATTTAATCGAAGCGGCGGCTTATAATGTTGCACGTCAAGCTGAAGGCGTGGCTTTATATGAAATTGGTTCCGTGTTCCTTGGTCAATCAGATGAGGGGCAACCATATGAGGAAGAGCATGTGGCAGCAGTACTAACTGGCAAATGGCTAGACCATGCTTGGCAAGGTGAGAAAAAAGCTGTAGATTTCTTTGTGCTAAAAGGTATCATCGAAGGTGTCATTGGCAAACTTGGCTTAGCAAATCGCATGACATTTGTGAAATCACAAGTGGATGGCTTACATCCAGGTCGTACGGCTAGCATTTTATTGGATGGCAAGCAAGTCGGCATCATTGGTGGACTTCACCCAGCAGAGCAAAAAGCATGGGGTGTAAAAGACACGTATGTAATGGAAATGAATTTAGTGGCGCTATTAAGTGCAACGGCACAAGAAGCACCACTTGCCTATACACCAGTACCTCGTTTCCCAGCTATGTCTCGCGATATCGCTCTTATAATGGACCGTACAACAACAGCGGGCGAAGTAATGGAAGCTATTGATGCAGCGGGTGTGAAACTATTAAAAGATATCCGCGTATTCGATGTTTACGAAGGGGAGAAAATGGAAGCAGGTAAAAAATCGGTTGCCTTCTCACTCACATACTTTGATCCAGAACGTACTTTAACAGACGAAGAAGTAGTGGCCGCACATAACAAAGTGTTAAAAGCCATTGCTACGATTGCAGGCACAGAAGTACGCTAATATATGAAAAAAGACTGTCTTACGAGGCAGTCTTTTTTTGTTTGAGAATGGTGAAGATGATGATCCAAAAGGTGAAGAAAGAATGATCCAAAAAATGAGGAAAGCGTTCAAAAAGGTTCCTAATGCGTCTCACGCTCATCAGGAACCCCAAAAAAGCTTTTTTAAGCAACCAATAGTATGATTTACTTCATCTTCCGTGCTTTATCAGTGTTGGCGAAATGCCATTTTGTGATGGAGCGTAGAAATTCTTCGCCCTGATTACGCCAGATTCGGGCTGCTTGCACATCTACCTTGTTAGAGGCGCCCTTCATTAATGTAAGCCCTGTAATGTCACTCAAACGGTCCATTTCCTTTAAAAAGGCAGCACGAGCTAAAATAGATGCTGTAGCCACAGCTACATGTAATTGTTCTGCTTTAGTAGAAAAGTAGACATTCTCTTGTACAAGTTCACGTTCATTTTTTAAATAATTGTAATAGACACCACGTTCAGCAAACTGGTCGATTAAGATAAATTCAGGTTTTTCAGGTGCCATTTTTGATAGTGTGTTTTGTAGTGCCTTGTTATGCATCATGGCTTTCATTTTACCTTGGGAATAGCCTTTCGCTTGTAAGTTGTTATATTTCTCGTTGCGTAAGACGAGAACACTATGGACACAGGCTGCACGCAAATCAGGTGCAATTTTCCTCATATAGTCATCTGTTAGCATTTTTGAATCTTTTACGCCAAGCTCATTCATGAGTTCGATTTTGGAAGGAGGCACATATACTGCTGCTACAGTGATTGGACCAAAATAATCACCTGTGCCTGTTTCGTCTGAGCCTAAGACAGACATGGTTGCGAAATTGTTAGGCAGTACATCCCCTTTTGCCCCGATAGTGGAGAGTGGAGTAGCAGTTTTTTCAACAGTTCCCCAACGTGCTGCCTCACGTTCAGCACCGCCCCCCTGAAACATTAATTTGCCTGATTTATACATAGTTATGGCTGTATCTGGTAGTTTTGCCGCAAAAATGACTCCCGGAGCCTTTCGTTCTATAAAGTGCGATGCATAGTAAGCCATCACCTCTTTTTGAATATTTGTTGAAATGGAAAGCACAATATTTGCCATTTAATCGTTCCTTTCTGTCCTCGTTGTTCACAATTTTATACCTTTCATGGTATGATAATAAATAGCTTTTTTGTGTGATGGTGCTCACAAGCCTCTAAAATCGTGTGTGCATCGAATTTATAGGAGGGTGCGACTATGGAAAAACAAGAAAAGAATAAAATTTCTGTTGAAATATATGGTCATACATATAAAATGGTCGGCTCTGAATCCATTGGCCATATGCGACTTGTTGCTTCGATTGTTGATGACCGTATGCGCGAGATGAACGTACATAATCCCTCACTTGATAGCACAAAACTTGCTGTTCTGACAGCAGTAAATACAGTTCATGATTATTTACTATTAAAAGAACGAATGGAGCAATTAGAAGAAGAATTGAAAAAGTTAAAGGGTTGAAGAGAATGTTAGATTTAATCATATTAGTGGTACTGTTAGCTGGTATAGGCGTCGGTGCAAAACGAGGTTTTATTGTACAGATGATGCATATTGTCAGCTTTGTAGTAGCCCTAATTGTTGCGTATATTTATTATAAGCCATTAGCACAAAAATTTGTATTTTGGGTTCCGTATCCAGGTGTCACTGACACAGGTAGCCTTGGCGTTGTCATTGATAGTCTAGATTTAGACCGCACCTTTTATCGGGTAATTGCCTTTGCTGTTATTTTCTTTGCAGTAAAAATAACGTTGCAAATCGTGGCATCGATATTTGACTTTATCGCGTATTTGCCGGTGCTAAATACAGTGAATCGTTGGCTTGGGGCGTTACTTGGCATGATTGAAAACTATTTAATTATGTTTATTTTGCTATATGTGTGCGCCTTATTACCAGTAGATGCCATACAAAATTTAATGTCGAAGTCATTGTTAAGTGGTCTTATGTTGGAGCATACACCAATTATTACAAAGATGTTCCAAAACTGGTGGTATATTTATATGCAATAGTAACTGTGCACTTCTCTCTGTCTTGAGGGAAGTGTTTTTACGATAGGAGGAATTACTAATGAATAAAAAAACAATTATTCGCACACTCGAAAAAATTGCTTTATATATGGAACTACAGGGAGAAAATCCATTCAAGGTATCAGCCTTTCGAAAGGCTGCAGCAGCACTAGAGGGGGACGAGCGTTCATTAAGCGAAATGGATGATGTAACAAAACTCAAAGGTATTGGCAAGGGTACTGCGGCTGTAATAGAGGACTTAATGTTAACAGGTGAATCGAGTTTGTTAAAGGAGTTAGAAGAGGTTGTACCTAAAGGGTTACTGCCATTGCTAAAATTACCTGGCTTGGGAGGAAAAAAAATTGCGAAACTACACCAAGAGCTTGGTATTGACTCTGCAGAAAGCTTGAAGGCAGCTTGTGAGGCAGGAAAAGTACGTGAATTAGCTGGATTTGCTGTAAAAACTGAGGAGAAGATTTTAAAGGAGCTAGCCAATTTAGCAAATCGTTCAGAACGACTACCAATTTGGCAGCTTGAGCCTGTGGTTTTACAAATTGAGGCGCTTCTAGGTAGTATGAAGGAAGTAGACCGGTTTTCAGTTGCTGGGAGTTTCCGTCGAGCGTTAGAAACTAGCAAAGATATTGATTTTATTGTTGTGACAGAAGCAGTTGAGGAAGTACGCGAAAAGTTGTTAAATAGCTTGGCCATTCAAGAAGTCGTGGCGGCAGGGGATACAAAAATTTCGGTGATTTTAGACTTAGATGAACCAGTTAGCGTTGATTTCCGTTTAGTGAAAGATAATGAATATGCGACTGCGTTGCATCATTTCACAGGTTCAAAAGATCATAATGTTCGTATGCGGCAAATTGCCAAAGCCCGTGGTGAAAAAATAAGTGAATATGGTGTGGAACAGGAAGGTGGTACCGTTTTGACGTTCCAAGACGAGGCAGCATTTTTCGCTCATTTTGATCTACCTTGGATTCCACCGAGCTTACGGACAGGAACAGTAGAATTTGACAAAACAAACATAATTCAAAACTTAGTTCGACTAGAGGATATTAAAGCTGATTTGCATATGCATACAACATGGTCAGATGGTGCATACTCTGTTGCAGAAATGGGCGAGGCGTTACTAGCACGGGGCTATCAATATAGCGTTATTACAGACCATTCGCAATTCCTAAAAGTAGCAAATGGATTAACACCGGAGCGTTTAGAAAAGCAACGTGTAGAAATTGAGGCATTTAATGCAGCACATCCAGATTTTCATTTGTTTAAAGGGACGGAGATGGATATTTTACCAGACGGCTCACTTGATTTCGAAGATCAGGTGTTAAAAGAGCTCGATTTTGTTATTGCTTCCATTCATTCTAGTTTTACACAATCACAAGATAAAATTATGGCACGTTTACTAACAGCTATGCAAAATCCCTATGTTCATATGATTGCCCATCCGACTGGTCGAATTATTGAAGATCGCGATGGTTATAATCCTGATATGAAACAGTTAATTGCCTGGGCAAAGGAATATGGTAAAATTTTAGAGTTAAATGCAAATCCGTATCGTCTCGATTTATGTGTAGAACATTTAGAAATGGCATGCGCTGCAGGTGTGCCAGTAGCCATCAACACAGATGCGCATGATATTGCACATTTACGTTTTATGGATATTGGGGTTCGCTATGCAAATAGAGCATGGTTACCGAAAGATATGATTGTGAATACATGGACGCGTGAACAGTTTGAAGCGTTCATACAACGAAATAAATAGGCTGAGGAGGTGTTCTCAGTGATTGCAGAACGCGCATTGAAAACACTAGAATACGATAAAGTTAGGCAACAAGTGGCTTCCTATTGTACTTCCTCCATTGGTAAATCTGCCATTGAGGAGCTTGTGCCACAAACAGATTTTGATAAAGTAGTACAATTATTAGAGGAAATGGATGAGGGACTTTCCATTTTGCGTGTGAAGGGCAATGTACCAATGGGCGGAATTTTTGATGTCCGTCCCTCTGCCAGACGTGCTCAAATAGGAGGCATGTTAGCAGCAGTAGAACTAATGGAAATTTCGAGCACGATTCGAGCAAGCCGAATTCTACGTAATTTTATTGAAGATTTAGAAGCCGATGAAGTGATTGATATTCCCCATTTCATCTCCAAAAAAGAAGCAATGCCTGTCCTAACAGGATTGCAACATGAAATTAATAACTGTATTGACGACAATGGAGCTGTCTTAGATTCTGCTAGTCAAACATTGCGCTCTATTCGCCAATCTTTGCGTGCTGAAGAAGGGAAAGTCCGCTCTAAGCTGGAAAGTTTAATTCGGGGAAGTAATGCAGCGAAAATGCTTTCTGATACACTTGTGACAATTCGTAATGATCGCTTTGTTATTCCCGTAAAGCAGGAATATCGTCACCACTATGGTGGGATTGTCCATGACCAATCTTCTTCTGGTCAAACCTTATTTATTGAGCCAGATTCTGTTGTCCAAGCAAATAATGAAATTCATCGCTTGAAAATGAAAGAGCAGGCAGAAATTGAACGTATTTTACTAGCATTAAGTGCAATGGTGCAAGAAGTAGCATCAGATTTATTTAACTTAGTGAAGGTATTAGGCGATATCGATGTCATTTTAGCAAAGGGCAAATATGGCCAAGCCAATAAATGTACAATGCCTAAAATGAATCAGGATGGCTATATCCGACTAATACGTGCACGTCATCCACTACTACCAATAGAATCAGCTATTCCAAATGATATTGAATTTGGTAAAGACATTACAGCTATTGTCATTACAGGTCCTAATACAGGTGGTAAAACGGTGACATTAAAAACGGTTGGTCTGTGTACATTAATGGCACAAGCTGGATTACCAGTGCCAGCATTAGATGGCTCAGAACTTGCTGTATTTGAGCAATTATTTGCCGATATTGGTGATGAGCAATCAATTGAGCAGTCACTTTCTACGTTCTCGTCCCATATGGTTAATATTGTTGACATCCTACAAAAATTTGATCACGAATCACTTGTTCTTTTTGATGAGTTAGGGGCAGGTACTGACCCACAGGAAGGGGCAGCCTTAGCCATCTCAATCTTAGACGAAGTACATGGGCGCGGTGCTCGTGTAATGGCTACAACTCACTATCCTGAGCTAAAAGCTTATGGCTATAATCGACCAGGTGTAGCCAATGCCAGTGTAGAATTTGATATTGAAACTTTGAGCCCGACCTACCGTCTACTTATCGGTGTACCTGGGCGCTCAAATGCATTTGAAATTTCCAGTCGTCTTGGTTTACCTGAATCCATTATTGATCGTGCTAAAGGCTTTACTGGAACCGATCGACATGAGGTTGAATCGATGATTGCCTCATTGGAAGAAACACGTCGCCAATCTGAAGATGATGCAGAGCGTTCGCATGCATTGCTATTAGAATCAGAAACATTACGTAAAGAGCTTCAAGATAAATTGCAAGCTTATGAGGAGCGTAAAGAGGCGCTTGATAAGAAGGCGAAGGAAAAGGCGCGTAAAATTGTTGATGAAGCAAAACGTGAAGCAGAAGTGATTATTGCAGAGCTTCGAGAAATGCGTAAAAATGCTGATCAAGTTGTCAAGGAGCATGAATTGATTGAAGCACGTAAACGCTTGGAAGAAGCAACACCACTTGAAGACAATAAAGTGCTAAAAAAGGCGGCACAAGTCAAAGCTCGTGCACAAAACTTAGTTGTCGGAGACGAGGTAAAGGTGTTAAGCTATGGTCAACGAGGTACTTTGTTAGAAAAGGTGTCGAATACCGAATGGGTTGTCCAAATGGGGATTTTAAAAATGAAAATCTCAGATAGTGATTTGGAGTATATTAAACCTGAAAAAGAGCCTGTATTACGAACAGCTGGTGTGAAAAATCGAAATAGTCATGTGAAACTAGAATTAGATTTACGTGGTGAACGCTATGAGGATGCAATCGTAAGAACAGAGAAATATATTGATGATGCATTACTCTCTAATTATGGTCGTGTGTCCATTATTCATGGAGTTGGTACAGGGGCTTTACGTCAAGGTATTCAAAGCTATTTGAAAAAGCATAAGCGCGTAAAATCCTTCCGTTTTGGTGAAGCCGGTGAAGGGGGCTTAGGCGTCACAATTGTTGAATTGAAATAAGCTATAAAGGGGACGGAGAAAAATGCTGAATTCTGGCTTTTGGCGATATCCAATTATCGAAACGGCAGGATATTTTAGTGTTGTAGTATTATGTTTAGTCGTCTCGATGGCATTGTTCGAAGTCGTTACGAAATATAAAAATTGGGAAGAAATTAAAAAAGGTAATGTCGCTGTGGCTCTTGCAACAGGTGGAAAAATACTAGGGATTTGTAATATCTTCCGCTTTTCCATTGCACGTCATAGCACATTAAGTGAAATGATCGGTTGGGGCCTTTTTGGCTTTACATTATTGATTGTAGCGTATTTCTTATTTGAATTTATGACACCTCGTTTTAACGTTGATCAAGAGATTGCCAATGATAATCGCTCAGTTGGTTTCATTTCCTTTACCATTTCAGTCGGTCTTTCGTTTGTAATTGGGGCAAGTATTGCATAGGAGTGTCATGACATGGAAAAATTAGCAAAAGTACTAATCGTTGTCTGTATTGCATTTTTGGCAGTAGGTGTCTACTATATGTTAACGATTTAAATAAAAAACGCATTCTCTTTATGAGGATGCGTTTTTTGTTAATTGTACATAGCATAAATTTCTACTACAACCTATTAACTTTCTTTCATAAAACTCTATTAAAGGGTAGAAAAATTATTTTTATAATATAGGAATATGCTGGTTATTTTTTTATGGAGTAACTCAAGAATGAACGAGCATTCATAAGGTGTATTCAAATAAATCCCGATAAATATCAATCATATTAATGTTGTTAATTGCATAATAATTAATCGAAAATGCATTTATTTTCTATTTTCTGTTTGAAACTGTATTTCTTTTTCATTATAATAAATATAAGAATTGACAAAGTTTGGGACAAAGGGGAGAGGACGTATGACAGCAAAACCATGGCTAGCAAATTATCCTGAAGAAGTACCATCGTCTTTAACGTTTGAGGAAATTCCAGTGCAAGAGTTTTTGACACGTGCCTATAAAAAGAATCCATCCAAAGTAGCGATTCATTTTATGGGAAAGGATTTGACGTACACCGAGCTATATGAGTCAGCTTTAAGGTTCGCAAACTATTTACAAGCACTAGGTGTGGAAAAGGGAGATCGAGTAGCAATTATGCTTCCTAACACGCCACAAAGTGTAATCGCTTACTATGGTGCCATGTATGCAGGTGCTGTTGTAGTACAAACAAATCCACTTTATACTGAACGTGAGCTTCAATATCAAATGGCTGATTCAGGAGCAAAGGTTATTCTCGTAATGGATATTTTATATCCGAGAGTCATGAAAATTATAAAAGAGACAGCTCTTGAAAATGTCATTGTGACAGCTATTAAAGATTATTTACCATTCCCAAAAAATTTAGTCTATCCATTTATTCAAAAAAAGCAGTATGGCTTTAGTGTCAAGGTTGAACATAGCGGCCAAAATCATCTGTTTTCAGAAATAATGCGTTCAGCACCAATTAAGATAATTGACAATATGCCATTTGATTTTGAAGAAGACCTAGCACTCCTTCAATATACGGGTGGGACAACAGGTTTCCCAAAAGGCGTTATGCTGACCCATAAAAATTTAATTGCCAATACGACAATGTGTGATGCTTGGATGTATAAATGTGTTCATGGTGAAGAAACCATTATGGGCATTCTACCATTCTTCCACGTCTATGGCATGACAACTGTTATGCTTTTATCTGTATTTACTCAAAATAGAATGGTGCTTTTACCGAAGTTTGATGCTGAAACGGCATTAAAGACGATTGATAAACAAAAACCAACACTGTTCCCCGGCGCACCAACCTTATACATCGGCCTTTTAAATCACCCAGACATTGCGAATTATGATTTATCATCCATTAAGGCATGCTTAAGTGGCTCTGCTTCATTGCCAATTGAAGTGCAAGAGAAGTTTGAGGCAGTGACTGGTGGAAAGCTAGTAGAAGGATATGGGTTAACAGAAACCTCACCTGTAACACATGCTACGCCAATTTGGGGGAAGCGGGTGATTGGCTCGATTGGTTTACCTTGGCCAAATACAGAAGCGGTTATTTTACGTACAGGTGATACAGAAGAGCTACCTATTGGTGAAGTTGGTGAAATTGCTGTTAAAGGACCACAAGTAATGAAGGGCTACTGGAATCGTCCAGAGGATACAGCTGCGACATTTGCTGATGGTTGGTTTTTAACAGGTGATCTTGGTTATATGGATGAGCAAGGCTTCTTCTATGTAGTAGATCGTAAAAAAGATTTAATAATAGCAGGCGGCTTTAATATTTATCCACGTGAAGTAGAAGAAGTGTTATATGAACGTGAAGAGATCCAAGAGTGCGTAGTAGCAGGCATACCTGATCCGTATCGTGGTGAAACAGTTAAAGCTTATATTGTATTAAAAGAAGGATATTCGATTACTGAGGACGAATTAAATAAATATTGCCGTCAGCATCTAGCAGCTTTTAAAGTTCCGCGTTATTATGAATTTAGAGAAGAGCTGCCAAAAACAGCTGTAGGAAAAATTTTGCGTCGTACGTTAGTTGAAGAAGAAAAAACAAAATTAGCGAATAAAGAAGCGAAATAAATACCTGTGAAAGTATTGACAAGCAATGCTGTAAAATATAATATGAAAATATGAATGAATGACCATTCATATTTTCATATTTTTTTAGGTTTACACGTCATATCGACGTGCGCATGTTTTTTAGGTGGTGATATAAAAGTGAAACGAGATAAGCCAAAATATAAACAAATTATTGATGCAGCTGTCATCGTTATTGCGGAAAATGGGTATCACCAAGCGCAAGTATCGAAAATCGCCAAACAGGCAGGGGTGGCCGATGGAACAATCTATTTATATTTTAAAAATAAAGAAGATATATTAATTTCTGTCTTTAATGAAAAAATGGCTGTTTTTGTAGAGTCATTACAAGATATAATAGAAAAGGGGAGTACGTCTAAAGACAAACTTTCACGAATGATTGAAAATCATTTTAATGTTCTAGCGACAGATCGATACCTAGCAACTGTCACACAATTAGAGCTTCGCCAGTCAAACAAAGACTTACGATTAAAAATTAATTCCGTATTGCGCGAGTATTTACAGCTACTTGATCAAATTTTAATCGAGGGTATGCTTACAGGTGAGTTCAATCAGACGATGGATGTACGCTTGGCTCGACAAATGGTTTTTGGAACAATTGATGAAACTATTACGTCGTGGGTTATGAATGACTATCGATATGATTTGATGGAACAGGTTCCAAAGGTTCAGGCATTAATCCTGAACGGCATTAAAGCTTAAAAGGATGTGGAGAAATGGAATTTCTAAGTTGGAAAGTAGAAGATGGAGTAGCGATTATTACAATTGCACGTCCACCAGCAAATGCATTATCTCGCGGTATTATTGCAGAAGTTAACGCTGTGCTTGATGCTGTAGAACACGATGATGCTGTAAGAGTCCTTGTACTTCATGGTGAAGGCCGTTTCTTCTCTGCAGGGGCAGATATTAAAGAATTTATTGGGGTAGAATCTGGTGAGGAATTTACAAAGCTAGCTAGCAACGGGCAGCAGGTTTTTGAGCGTGTTGAATCGTTTTCTAAGCCTGTAATTGCAGCCATCCATGGTGCGGCATTAGGCGGAGGGCTTGAGTTAGCAATGAGCTGTCATATGCGATTTGTCACTGAATCAGCAAAATTAGGTTTACCTGAATTACAATTAGGGCTTATTCCTGGTTTTGGTGGTACACAGCGCTTACCACGCTATGTTGGAGTAGCAAAGGCTGCTGAAATGATGTTTACAAGTGAACCAATCTCTGGTAATGAAGCTGTTCAGTGGGGCTTAGCAAACCGTTCATTCTCAGACGAAGCATTGCTAGAAGAAACGTTAAAGATTGCTAAGAGCATTGCTAAGAAAAGCCCAATTGCTTTAAAAGCAGCTATTCAAACATTGCAATATGCAAAGCATGCATCATTCTATGAAGGCATTGAAGCAGAGGCTAAATCCTTTGGGACAGTATTTGTCACAGAAGATGCCAAAGAAGGAATTCAAGCATTCATTGAAAAGCGTGAGCCTGTGTTTACTGGCAAATAATTTTCCAAATGTCGATAGCAACGTTCAGTATGTTATCGGCGTTATCGAAACTGAAAATATATAATATTTATAAGTTTACTTAGAATTATAAAACGTTCCAGGAGGTATGGATATATGAACATTTTTGCATTAATTAAACGCACATTTGATACAGAAGAAAAAATCGTTGTGTCGGGTGGTAAAATCCAAGAGGACGGCGCAGAATTCATTATCAACCCTTATGATGAATATGCCATTGAAGAGGCAATCCAAGTTCGCGATGCTGCTGGTGGTAAGGTAACAGTGGTGACAATTGGTGGCGAGGATGCAGAGAAGCAATTACGTACAGCACTTGCTATGGGAGCAGACGAAGCAGTGCTTATTAATACAGAAGATGATTTAGATGAGCTGGACCAACATGCAGCAGCTTATCTACTAGCAGAATACTTAAAAGATAAAGATGCAGATTTAATTTTAACAGGAAATGTTGCGATTGATGGTGGTTCAGGGCAAGTTGGTCCACGTGTTGCTGATTTATTGGATATGAATTATGTAACTACGATTACAAAACTTGAAATTGACGGAACATCTGCGAAAATTGTTCGCGATATCGAAGGTGATTCAGAGGTAATTGAAACTTCTTTACCGTTATTAGTAACTGCTCAGCAAGGTTTAAATGAGCCTCGTTACCCATCTCTACCAGGTATTATGAAAGCGAAAAAGAAACCGCTTGCAGAGCTTGAGTTAGATGATTTAGATATCGATGAAGATGATGTAGAAGTGAAGATTGAAACCGTAGACATCTTCTTACCAGCTCAAAAAGCAGCAGGCCGTATTTTAGAAGGCGACCTTTCTGCCCAAGCAAAAGAACTGGTAAATCTACTTCACACGGAAGCAAAAGTTGTTTAATTATTTGATGTCAATCGAATCTTAAAGGGTAACGGAGGGAATATGCTATGTCAAAAAAAGTATTAGTATTAAGTGAAGTTCGTGAAGGAAGCTTACGTAATGTTTCTTTCGAAGCAATTGCAGCTGCAAAACAAATCGCTGATGGTGGCGAAGTTGTTGGGGTACTTTTAGGGGATGCTGTAGCAGGTTTAACAGGTCCATTATTTGAATATGGTGCTGATCGAGTAGTAACAGTGGAACACCCGCATTTAAAACAATATACATCTGATGGCTATAGTCAAGCACTATTAGCTGTTATCGAGCAAGAACAACCAGCAGGTATTGTCTTTGGTCATACAGCAAATGGGAAAGATTTATCGCCAAAAATTGCAAGCAAATTGCAAGCAGGTCTAGTATCTGATGTCACTGCTATTGAAGGTGCAGGCGACGATGTGGTATTCATCCGACCAATTTACTCTGGTAAAGCCTTTGAAAAAGTAAAAGTTAAAGAAGGCGTTGTCTTAGCTTCTATTCGTCCAAATAACATTACACCTTTAGAAAAAGCAGAAGGTAAAACAGGTGATGTGTCTGCCATCTCTGTAGAGATTACAAATCTGCGCACAATTATTAAAGAAGTTGTTCGTAAATCTTCAGAAGGTGTAGATCTTTCAGAAGCGAAAGTAGTTGTTGCAGGTGGTCGTGGCGTGAAGTCAGAAGAAGGCTTTGAGCCATTAAAAGAGCTAGCTGATTTACTAGGCGGTGCAGTAGGTGCATCACGTGGTGCATGTGACGCTGAATACTGTGATTACTCGCTGCAAATCGGACAAACAGGTAAGGTTGTAACACCAGATCTTTATATTGCAGCAGGTATTTCGGGCGCAATTCAGCATTTAGCTGGAATGTCCAATTCAAAAGTCATTGTTGCTATCAATAAAGATCCTGAAGCAAATATTTTCAAAGTAGCGGATTATGGTATCGTAGGAGATTTATTTGAAGTTATTCCGCTTCTAATTGAAGAATTTAAAGCATTAAAAGTGAATGCGTAATACAGATGCAGGAAGGGATAACCCTTCCTGTTTTTTTATATTGCTTTCCATTTTAAAAAGTACTATTTGAAAATTATTGCAAAATAAAATATTGACATAATTAACGATAGACATTATAGTGATGGATACATTAATGATTTGAAACGCAAAGATTAGGAGTAGTAAAAGCTCGTTATTCGGTGAAGAGAGCTGCGGGTTGGTGCAACGCAGACCAATAAGACTTTGAACTTGCCTAGGAGTGGTAACACAAATAGAATTATCAGATTATTCTATTTGTTTGACGATTAACCTTCGTTACAAGGTTTTTTAAGCTGGGTTCTCAAGAGCCAATTAGAGTGGTACCGCGGTTTGCTGATAGCATATCGTCTCTTCTTTCATTTGATGATGAAGGAATAGATGGTATGCTTTTTTGATATTTAGGAGGTAAGAAAGTGGAAAAAAACAAGCAACAATTAACAAGAACAATGACCTCGCGTCATATCACGATGATGGCGTTAGGTGGTGCCATTGGCGCGGGATTATTTAAAGGAAGTAGTGCAGCCATTGATATGGCAGGACCATCTGTGCTGATTGCGTATTTAATCGGCGGCATTATTTTATTATTTGTTATGCAAGGCTTAGCAGAAATGGCCGTGCGTAATAAAGAAGCAAGAACCTTTAGAGATTTAGTGCAATCCGTGTTAGGTAAATACCCTGCGTATTTCCTAGATTGGATCTACTGGAAAATGTGGGTTTTAAATATTGCAGCAGAGTCTGTCGTGGCTGCTATCTTTATTCAATATTGGTTACCAGAATATCCAATTTGGATACTGGCACTATCTGTTTCTGTGTTAGTAACAGCGATTAATTTATTATCCGTAAAAATCTTTGCAGAAACAGAATATTGGCTAGCATTAATCAAAATTACTGTTATTATTGTCTTTATCATTGCAGGACTTATTTTATTGCTTGTGACGTTTGGAAATCATAGTGCTGTTGGTTTTGCTAACTTAACGGAGCATGGTGGGTTTTTCCCTAATGGCTCGACGGGATTAATTGCTGCAATGCTTGTAGTTATCTACTCCTATGGTGGGACAGAAATCATCGGGATTACATTAGCTGAAACGAAAAATCCGGAAAAAGTAGTGCCAAAAGCTGTTCGCAGTACATTAGTACGTATTGTTACTTTTTACTTACTGCCATTCTTTATTATCGTAAGCTTGATTCCTTGGAATGAAGTAAATGGGGTTCCTGAAAGCCCGTTTGTCATGGTTTTTAAAATGGTTGGTATTCCAGGGGCAGACCATATTATGAACGCTGTTGTTTTACTTGCCATTATTTCATCAATGAATTCAGGACTGTATGGATCATCACGCGTACTATATACACAGGCTGTAGATGGACGTGTGCCTAAAATCTTTGCTTATTTATCGAAACGAAAAGTACCAGTATATGCTATTTTAATGTGTACTTTAGCGATGTATTTAGGGGTCATTTTATCTTTATATGCGGGAAGCAAAACATTTGATTTTCTAATGGGATCACTTGGTTATACTGTGTTATTTATTTGGTTAATTATTGCGATTGCACATTTAAAATCACGTAAAAAACAAGCAGAGCACACAAGTGCCTATGAAGTAAAATGGTTCCCTTATACGACTTGGATAGCTATATTGGCGTTAAGTGCGATTCTCATCGGAATTATTTTCACCACATCTATTATTGTGACAGGCATTACGTTAGCTATTTACCTTTTTATTACGTTAACCTATGTATTGAAGGGGCGTTATCAAGTCAATTAATGACTGTGTATTGATTTTTCGACACAGATTTGCATAAAAAATACATTGTAGGCAGATTGTTCGCTCAAGTGAATTTATCCATGCTATACTACAAGCATAGTAAGTTTAAGGAGGATTTCAAATGGCAATTGTACATGCAACAGATGCTACGTTCCAGGACGATATTAAAGAAGGGTTAGTACTAGTAGACTTTTGGGCTGCTTGGTGCGGACCATGTAAAATGATTGGGCCAGTTCTTGAAGAAATGGACGCAGCAGGTAGTGCGGCTAAAATTGTAAAAGTTGACGTTGACAATAACCAAGGTACTGCAGCTCAGTATCAAATTATGTCAATCCCATCTTTACTATTATTTAAAGATGGAGAATTAGTTGACAAAACAGTAGGCTTCCAACCAAAAGAAGCTTTAGAAGCATTTATCGCAAAACATGCGTAATGAATGAAGTTCACAAAGCCGAGCCATCAATTGATGTGTTCGGCTTTTTTTCGTTATATAATAAAGAAAATAACTAACATTATTCTAATGAGGGGAATTTTTACTTAGGGGGGCAGGTAGGTAATGAACGATTTAATAAAGCGAAAACTGGATATTTTACCAGATCAACCTGGCTGCTATTTGATGAAGGATCGACAGGGGACTATCATTTATGTCGGTAAAGCAAAAGTTCTAAAAAACCGTGTACGTTCTTATTTTACGGGAACACATGAAGGGAAAACGCAAAGGCTTGTAGGTGAAATAGAAGATTTTGAGTATATTGTAACGTCATCAAATATTGAAGCACTTATTTTAGAGCTGAATCTCATCAAATTACATGATCCAAAATATAATGTCATGTTAACGGATGATAAGACCTATCCATATTTAAAAATTACGAATGAAAAACATCCTCGTCTGATTACGACACGGAAGGTAAAAAAGGATAAGGCAAAATATTTTGGTCCTTATCCGAATGCCTATGCAGCAAGTGAAACGAAAAAGCTATTGGATCGATTGTATCCGCTGCGCAAATGTGTACAATTACCTTCCAAGGTTTGCTTGTACTATCACATGGGTCAATGCTTAGCACCTTGTGTGAAGGAAATTGAAGGTCAGGTTTATCAAGAAATGATTGAGGATATGACGAAGTTTCTAAATGGTGGTGTGGAGGCAGTCAAAAAAGAGCTTGAAGTTAAAATGCTAGCAGCTGCAGAAAACCTGGAATTTGAGCGAGCGAAGGAATTCCGAGACCAAATTGCCCATATTGATACGGTTATGCAGAAACAAAAAATAGTTTCAAGTGATACAACAAATCGAGATGTATTTGGCTATGCTGTTGAAAAAGGATGGATGTGTGTTCAGGTTTTCTTTGTACGCCAAGGAAAGCTGATTGAGCGCGATGTCTCAATTTTCCCCATCTATCAAGATGCGGAGGAAGAATTTTTAACATTTGTTGGGCGCTTTTATGAAAAGCCAGAGCATATTAAGCCAAAAGAAATTTTTATTCCACAAGCCATTGATGCAGCTATCTTAACAGAATTATTAGAAATTAAAGTGCTCACACCGAAAAGAGGTCAAAAGAAGGAATTGGTTGAATTAGCTACCAAAAATGCTGAAATTGCTGTGGCAGCTAAATTCCAGCTAATAGAGCGTCAGGAAGAACGTACGATTGGTGCTTGTGAGGCACTTGGTGAAGCAATGGGTATTAGTACACCTTTACGAATTGAAGCTTTTGATAATAGTCATATGCATGGAACGGATGCAGTGTCTGCTATGGTTGTTTTCATTGATGGGAAGCCTGCGAAAAAGGAGTACCGAAAATATAAAACGCGTACAGCAGCCAAGCATGATGATTACGGTGCAATGCAGGAGGTTATACGTCGTCGCTATATACGTGTTTTAAAGGAAGGACTACCATTACCAGATTTAGTCTTAATTGATGGTGGTAAGGGACAAATGGAAGTAGCCCGTGAAGTACTAGAAGATGAGCTTGGTCTTGTTATACCGATTGCTGGTTTAGCCAAGGATGATAAGCATAATACATCTCAGCTCTTGTTTGGTGATCCACCAGAAGTGATTAGCTTAAAACGTACAAGTGATGGCTTTTATTTATTACAACGAATTCAAGACGAAGTCCATCGCTTTGCTATTACCTTCTTGCGTCAACAGCATGAGAAGCATGCCATTCAATCTGTATTAGATCATATTGAAGGGGTAGGACCAAAACGAAAGCAACAGCTGCTTAAACATTTCGGTTCAGTCAAAAAAATTCGAGAGGCGAGCGAGCTAGCATTACAGGAGGCTGGGATGCCCGCTAATTTAGCAAGCCAAATTTTTAGCTATTTTCAGCAACAATCATTGTCAAAGGAATAGGCATGTGCTATGGTTATAAATAACATTGTTTTCAATGTTATGAAGAGTCAACTGCGTGACTAGTTTGTTTACGCAAAGGCTTAATGAATTGAATACATTCACTTTAAAGTGATGATAGAGGTGCAAGATTCAAGAGTAACACGATGGAGGATGGACAAGTCCAGAGATATTGTGTGAAAGGGGAGCTTGCCGAAGTACAGGATTGTTGTTCCATTGTTGTACTGGTTTTGCATTTAAGAAATGTAAGACTGTCGATTCTAAACGTTTCGGAGAGCTATCACACATGCGCAAGTTACGATTATTGTACATGTTATAGGCAGCTTTCACGTTATGTGGAGGCTGCCTTTTAGTTTTCTAGAAACGGTTTTACCCCCCATAATTTGGTGAAATACATGAACTGGAAGGGAGAACGAAAGAAATGGCTAAAATCGTGATGAAGTTTGGAGGAGCTGCATTAGCTTCTACTGAACAAATCCAAGAGGCTGCTAGGAAAGCGATTGCTGAAAAGGACAAAGGATTGGATGTAGTAGTGGTCGTTGCAGCGATGGGACACACTGCGAAAGAGATGAAAATGATGGTACACCAACTAACTGACGATGTGTCGAAAAGAGAATTAGATGCAGTTTTGTCAACTGGATCTCAATTATCTAGTGCTTTATTTACCATCGCTTTGCAGGAAGCAGGCTATGAGGCTGTGTCTCTAACTGGATGGCAAGCTGGTATACATACGGATGGTATGTATCGACATGCTCGTATCGACTATATAGATATTAGTCGTATGGAAGAACATTTTGCACAGGGACAAATTGTGGTTATTGCTGGAGAACAAGGGATTGACGAAGTGCACAATATCACCACGCTTGGAAAAGGTGGAGCTGAAACAGCTGCTGTTGCACTTGCCATAGCGTTGGAAGCGGAGAGAGTAGATATGTATACAAATGTGGATGGTGTTTATACAGCAGATCCACGATATGTTCCCAATGCCCAAAAGCTTCAAGAAATTTCATATGATGAAATGTTGGAATTATCGAATTTAGGGTCTCATATCATACATCCTCGTGCGGTGGAGTTAGCGAAGAAATTTCAAATGCCTGTTATTATACGTTCAAGTTTAATAGAATCAGTAGGCACTTTATTGAAGGAGGAAGTGGAAATGGAAAAAAATTTAGTCGTTCGTGGTGTTGCATTTGAATCAGATATTATTCGTTTAACAGTAGGGTATGATGCTTTTTCTAATGCTTCATTAACAGATATATTTACGGTTCTTGCAGAGAACCGTATTAATGTAGATATTATTGTCCAAGCCATTATTGATGGGTTGAAGCCAACTGTATCGTTTTCCATTTTAAAAGAGGAATTTGCGGAAGCATTACGTGTTTTAGAGGATAGTAAATTATCACTTGGATTTAGTTTTGCTGACTTCGAAATTGGACTAGCAAAAGTTTCTATTATTGGTTCAGGCATGGCTTCCAATCCAGGCGTTGCTGCTCGTATGTTTGATCGGTTACGTCGTGAAAATATCCCTGTAAAAATGGTTAGTACTTCTGAAATAAAAGTGTCCGTTGTTGTACCACAGGATGATATGATCCAAGCAGCTAATGCTCTCCATGATGAGTTTAATTTAGAGCAAGCACTTTACATATAATAATAGAAGAAACAGCATTTTATGTAATTGACCGAAATAAAAGGAAGAAAAAAGAAGGATTGTCATCCCATTCTTTAATGGGAGACAATCCTTTTTAATTATTCTGTGGGAATGGTATTCATAATACGTTCTTTAACGTCCCATTTGACTGTAAACATGACGTATTGTTGCTTTTCCCGTTTTTCATTATAGCATTCTGTCAGGTAGCCTTTAGCTAGTTGAATTTGCTCTGCTATAAATCCTGCTTCAAGTTTAAAGCTACGCTGCTTTATTTGAAGAATTTCAGGGTCATTTGTCAACTGGAAAATACGTCCATCTTTTGATTCCTTTATGAGTTCTAATGTACCCCAGCAGGCATCTGCGAAAAATGCGATAAGTTCATCTTGACTTTTACATGGGAACTTGCGAGCAAGCTCTTTACCTGCCCAATAAAGGACGTCATCTTCATGTTTACCAAGTATAGAAGATAGAATATGATCACGAATGATCTCATAGCCAAATGATGAGATTGTAGGAGATGGAGTGTTTAACATTGTTATCCTTCTTTCTTAGAATTTTCTTAAAATTTAACGGTAATAAAGTAATGATAGATTTTTCGAGAAAAAACGACGCATCATGTACTAGATTAGTTCTTTAATAAGCTCTATGAAAAACTCCGAGTTGCCTTGACGCTCGTAGCTCTTGAGAGTACAATAAACATGTCATAATATTGTACCATGATGAAATACACAGTCAATGAAGTATCATTTACAAAATGATGACTTCTTTTGTTGTGCTATTTTAAGTACTAAGGGGGGTAACAGTCTTGTCGAAAGATCGAGAGTTTTTATGGCGTCGCTTACATTCTCTACTTGGGATCATTCCAGTAGGTCTGTTTTTAACGATGCACCTGTTCATTAACTTTACAGCAACAGGCGGGGCAGAAAGTTACAACGATGCTACCGCAGTAATGGAAAAGATTCCATTCCTTATCCTAGTTGAATGGATTGTCATCTATATTCCATTAATGTTCCACGCATTCTATGGTGTCTACATTGCATTCACTGCTACACCAAACACAGGACGTTTCAGCACGTACCGTAACTGGATGTTCTCTTTACAACGTTTTACTGGTGTATTCTTAGTGATATTTATTGCATGGCATATTTTCCAAACTCGTATTCAAAAAGCACTTGGCACACACGTTGATTACGACATGATGGCGAATATTGTTGCTAATCCATTCATGCTTGGATTCTACATTGTTGGTATTTTATCAGCAACTTTCCACTTATCTAACGGTTTATGGGCATTCCTAGTAAGCTGGGGTATTACACAATCTCCTCAGTCTCAAAAGATCGCTACTTACGTAACAAACATTCTTTTCGTAATTCTAAGTGTAGTTGGTGTGGCTGCTATTTTAGCTTTCGTATAATTCAATAGAAGCTACGATAGAGCACATGCAATCATTGCAATTTTTTAAGAGGAGTGAGAAATAATCATGGCGAAAAGCAAAATAATTGTTGTCGGCGGTGGTCTTGCCGGTCTGATGGCAACGATTAAAGCAGCTGAAGTTGGTACTGAAGTTGATTTATTCTCATTAGTTCCTGTAAAACGCTCACACTCTGTTTGTGCGCAAGGCGGAATTAATGGTGCGGTAAATACTAAAGGTGAAGGGGATTCTCCATGGATCCACTTTGATGATACAGTTTATGGTGGGGACTTCCTAGCGAACCAACCACCAGTTAAAGGTATGTGTGATGCAGCACCTGGCATTATCCACTTAATGGACCGTATGGGTGTTATGTTCAACCGTACACCAGAAGGACTTTTAGATTTCCGTCGTTTTGGTGGTACTTTAATGCACCGTACAGCTTTCTCTGGTGCAACAACAGGTCAACAATTACTTTATGCGCTAGATGAGCAAGTTCGTTCTCATGAAGTAGCTGGTTTAGTAAATAAATATGAACACTGGGAATTCCTTGGTGTTATTATCGATGAAGACGGCGTTTGTCGTGGTATCGTAGCGCAAGATATGCGTACAGAAGAAATTAAATCATTCCGTGCAGACGCTGTTATTATGGCGACTGGTGGCCCTGGTATTATCTTCGGTAAAACAACAAACTCTGTTATTAACACAGGTTCTGCTGCTTCTATCGTTTATCAACAAGGTGCTTCATATGCGAATGGTGAATTCATTCAAATTCACCCAACAGCGATTCCTGGAGATGACAAAAACCGTCTAATGTCAGAATCAGCTCGTGGTGAAGGTGGTCGTATTTGGACTTATAAAGACGGTAAACCTTGGTACTTCCTAGAAGAGAAATACCCAGCTTATGGTAACTTAGTACCACGTGATATTGCGACACGTGAAATTTTCGACGTTTGTGTAAACCAAAAACTTGGTATCAATGGCGAAAACATGGTATACCTAGATCTTTCACATAAAGATCCACATGAATTGGACGTTAAACTTGGTGGTATCATCGAAATCTACGAAAAATTCGTAGGGGATGACCCACGTAAATTACCAATGAAAATTTTCCCAGCAGTTCACTATTCAATGGGTGGATTATGGGTTGACTACAATCAAATGACTGAAATTCCTGGTCTATTTGCAGCAGGTGAATGTGATTACTCTCAACATGGTGCAAACCGTCTTGGTGCAAACTCATTATTATCTGCTATCTACGGTGGTATGGTTGCAGGACCAAACGCAGTAGACTATGTAAAACACCTTAAAAAGCATGCTGAAGATCTTCCACAAGAGATTTACGATGCTCGTGTAAAAGAGGAACAAGCGAAATGGGATGCTATCATGAAAATGGAAGGCACAGAAAACGCTTACTTACTGCATAAAGAGCTTGGTGAAATGATGACTGCTACAATGACTGTAGTACGTTACAATGATCAGCTTGAAGATACATTGAAAAAACTTGATGAGCTTACTGAGCGTTGGAACAACATCAACATCAATGATACGCAAAAATGGAGCAATCAAGGCGCACACTTTACACGTCAGCTTAAAAATATGTTAGTGCTTGCAAAAGTAATGACAAAAGGTGCACTATTACGTAATGAATCTCGTGGTGCACACTATAAACCTGATTTCCCTAACCGTGATGATGAGAACTTCTTAAAAACAACAATGGCGAAGTTTGACCCAGCTACTGGTAATCCAATCATCACGTACCAAGAAGTCGACGTTTCATTAATCCCACCACGTAAACGCGACTACTCTGCGAAAGGAGACTAAAAGTTATGCAAATCGCAGCTAATACTGGAAGAATGGTCAAAGTGGAAATCTTACGTCAAGATACACAAGGCGGCAATAGCTACTGGCAAAAATTCCAAGTGCCTTACCGTCATGGTATGAACGTAATTTCAATTTTAATGGAAATTCAAAAAAATCCTGTTACTGAAGATGGTGTAAACACATCACCAGTATCATGGGATATGAACTGTTTAGAAGAAGTTTGTGGAGCATGTTCAATGGTGATCAATGGCCGTCCACGTCAATCATGTTCTACACTAGTAGACCAATTGACAGAGCCGATTAAATTGGAGCCAATGAAAACATTCCCTGTTATTCGTGACCTACAAGTTGACCGTGAACGTATGTTCAACGCGCTTAAAAAAGTGAAAGCATGGGTACCAATCGATGGTACGTATGATTTAGGTGAAGGTCCACGTATGCCAGAAGGTAAACGTCAATGGGCTTATGAACTATCTAAATGTATGACTTGTGGTGTATGTATGGAAGCATGTCCAAACGTGTCTGAAAAAGCTTCATTCATCGGACCAGCTCCATTATCACAAGTACGTCTTTTCAACACTCACCCAACTGGTGCTATGATTAAAGATGAACGTTTAAATGCGATTATGGGTGATGGTGGCCTTGCAAACTGTGGTAACTCTCAAAACTGTGTTGCTGCATGTCCAAAAGGTATTCCTTTAACAACATCCATCGCTTCATTAAACCGTGCAACTACAGTGCAAATGTTCCGTAACTTCTTCGGTTCTGACCACTACGTAGACTAATATACGGACAAGCTGAACTCCCTTACACGAAGTGTAAGGGAGTTTTTTATAGTTATAGAAATGAAATTTATCAAGTTGTTTATTTACATTTTTTCTATGATAATATAGCATTTTCTTTTATAATGAATATGTATTCATTTTGTTTGCCGTTGATTGATAAAAGACGTGCAATTACATGACAGGGGATGGTATATCATGAAGGCAAATTATATCGATAATTTTCAAGAGTGGGAAAAGGGTTTTTCATTTTTTAGCGAGGTACGAGTGCGATTTTCAGAAACAGACATGTATGGTCATATGAACAATACGATTAGCTTTACATATTTTGAGCAAGCAAGAATTGATTACTTCAGACATTTAGGAATTTTAATGCCCCCAGTTGGAGAAGAGAATGTGAAATCTATACCTATTGTAGCCGATTTACAATGCGATTATGTAAAGCAGGTATTCTTTGATGACGTACTACGAATCTATACAAAAATCGCGCAAGTTGGGAATTCGTCGATGGACATTCACTATCTAGCAAAAAATCAAAAGGACGAAATCTGTTTCACTGGTCGTGGGACAATTGTACAAATGGATCCTCGTACAGGTAAAAGTGTGCCGATTTCAGAGGAAGAAAAAACGAAATTCATTCAGTTGGCCATTCTGCCTCACTAGTTCAACATATAAGTATATGTGAATTTATTGAAATAGTAGGTTTTGCTTTTTACGTAAAATTTATGAATGTAACAATGTAATTTTCGAAATTTTTAAGGAAACATGGAATAATCATGCAAATAGCCGTCACCGCTTCCTGCCCCTTAACATAAGTTACAATACGTGCGGGGGAGGAGGGTGTAACTGAATGAATGGCTCTCATCATCGTTCTCTTTTAACAAACCGAGAACGTGAAATATTTGCGCTTTTATTAGCTGAAAAAACAACGAGAGATATTGCAGAGCAGCTTGGTATTAGTGAAAAAACAGTGCGAAATCACATTTCCAATACAATTCAAAAGCTAGGTGTAACGAATCGATCTCAGGCGTTAATTGAGCTGTTACGCTTGGAAGAATTTAAATTAGACTAATGGACACTTGCTATTTCGTGAAAAAAACGACAAAATAGAACTATTCAACGTATTTTTAGGAGTGAAATAGTTATATGTCGGATGAAGTAACAAAGCACTCACCTGAAACCGTTGCAACGGTTGAAAAGGAATTACGCTATATAGCGGCCATCGTGAAGCAAAAGGGAAGAGAAATTGTTTCCGATTATGCGATTACGCCGCCACAATTTGTTGCATTACAGTGGTTAGAAGAGCTTGGTGATATTACAATTGGCGAATTATCAAACCGTTTATATTTAGCTTTTAGCACGACAACAGATTTAGTGGACCGAATGGAGAAAAATGAATTAGTCAAGCGTGTGCGTGATGAAAATGATCGCCGTGTCGTTGTCGTTCATCTTCTCGAAAAGGGCGAACGTATCATTCAAGAAGTAATTGAAAAAAGACAGCAATATTTGCAAGAGATGCTTGTTGGTTTTAATGAACAAGAAGTCGCGCAATTATCAAGCTATTTAGAAAAACTACATGTACACATGAAACAGGATTGAGGCGGAAAGTATGAATGCCCCGATAGGCGTTATTGACTCAGGAGTAGGCGGTTTAACCGTAGCAAAAGAAATCATGAAGCGATTGCCAAACGAAACGATTTATTATATTGGCGATACAGCAAGGTGTCCGTATGGTCCAAGAAGTCGTCAGGAAGTACGGAATTTTACTTGGCAAATGGCAAAAGCACTCGAAAAAATGAATGTTAAGATGCTCGTTATAGCTTGTAATACAGCGACTGCAGTAGCACTCGAAAGTTTACAAAGAAATATGCCTTTTCCAGTACTAGGTGTTATCAATGCTGGCGCACGTGCAGCTGTAAAAAAAACGAAGCGACATGAAGTCGTTGTGCTTGCAACAGAAGGAACAATTAAAAGTGGGGCGTATGAAGAAGCCTTATTGTCACTTAATACGTCAACACATATTATTCCACTAGCTTGTCCCACATTCGTACCACTTGTAGAAAGTGGCGAATATAAAGGTGACTTTGCAAATAATTTAATAGCAGAAGGCTTAAAGCCGTTGAAAAATCGACAATTTGATACGGTTATTTTAGGGTGTACACATTATCCTATTTTACAAAAACAAATTGAAGCTGTTGTCGGAGAAGATGTGAATGTTTTATCTTCTGCGGAGGAAACAGCAAAGGATGTACAGGAAATGTTAGCGTATAATGGCACTTTAGCAAATGCAAATGCGGTGCCTGCTCATAGATTTTTTGCAACTGGTTCTGTCCCAATTTTCCGTTCGATTGCTGAGAATTGGTTAGAGCAAGGTACTCTCGACATAAAACGTATCACATTAAAATAAAAAATCAGCTTAGCAACAGGCTAGGCTGATTTTTGCCGTTTTCAGCATTGTACATAAGCCACCGAGTACTTTTTTGATGGCACAAATTATGATAAGATGAGGGCGCGAAAGTTTTTAGGAGGAACGAAATATATGACAAGATATGATGGTAGAAATGCAGATGGGCTACGACCTGTGAAAATAGATAGTGAGTATCTATTACACCCTGAAGGCTCCGTATTAATTCAAGTAGGCGATACAAAAGTAATTTGCACCGCAACGATTGAAGACAAGGTACCTGGTTTTCTACGTGGGCAAGGGAAAGGGTGGATTACAGCCGAGTATTCCATGCTGCCTCGTGCAACCGCTCAACGTACACCACGTGAATCCTCTCGTGGGAAAGTCAATGGTCGTACAATGGAGATTCAGCGCTTGATTGGGCGTGCATTGCGTGCTGTAGTCGATTTAGAGGCGCTAGGCGAACGTACTGTATGGATTGACTGTGATGTCATTCAAGCGGATGGCGGTACTCGTACAGCATCCATTACGGGAGCATTTGTTGCCATGACACAGGCCATTGCTAAATTTGCTGAAGAAAAGCCATTTGAAAAATTCCCAGTAACAGACTTTTTAGCAGCTACAAGTGTTGGGATCGTTGAAGAACAAGGTGCTATTCTTGATTTAAATTATGTAGAAGATGTGGCTGCAGCTGTTGATATGAACATTGTGATGACAGGCGCAGGACGATTTGTTGAATTACAAGGTACTGGTGAGGAAGCTACTTTTTCTCGTGAAGAACTAAATGAATTGTTAGCATTAGGTGAAAAAGGCATACAACAATTAGTTGAGCTTCAAAAAATAACGCTTGGTGAACTGGCACACAAAGTTGGAGGGAATCAATAATATGAAACAAGTAGTCATCGCCACAAAAAATAAAGGAAAAGCAAAAGATTTTGAAGCATTATTTGGACCACTTGGTTATGAAGTCGTAACAATGTTTGAAGTGGCACCAGATATGGAAATAGAAGAAACAGGAACAACATTCGAAGAAAATGCCATCTTAAAAGCAGAAGCATTGGCGAAGGAGCTTAATACCATTGTTATTGCAGATGACAGTGGTTTAGCAGTAGATGCATTAAATGGTGAGCCAGGTGTGTACTCCGCTCGCTATGCTGGTGACCATGACGATGAAGCAAACATGATTAAACTGTTAGAAAATTTACAAGGTGTCGAAGATGACAAACGTACAGCACGTTTTTGCTGCTGTATTGCAATTGCAGGACCTGATTTCGCAACAACAACGGTATTTGGTACATGTGAAGGCGTCATTGCCCATGAAAAGCGTGGAACGAATGGCTTTGGCTATGATCCAATCTTTTTTGTGCCAAGCTTAAATCGAATGATGGCTGAGCTTTCACCAGAGGAAAAGGGTTCTATTTCTCACCGAGGCAATGCAATTCGCAAGTTAAAGGAGCAATTACCGAATCTTATCAAATAAGAGGTGATATCCATGAAAATGCTTGTTATGAGCGATACACATGGTGACAGCCATGTCATCGAAAAGATTAAAGGTTTTTATCCTGAAATAGATATTGTGGTTCATTGTGGAGATAGTGAACTTCCCTATTCACATGAGGCATTAGAAGGATTGAAAAAAGTACGTGGAAACTGTGATCGTGAGAAGGCTTTCCCTGAAGAAGAAATTTTCATGGTCCATGATGTAAAGATTTTTGTGACACACGGTCATTTATTCAATGTGAAAAATTCCATCTTATCATTATCCTATCGTGCTAAAGAAGTAGGTGCACAGATCGTTTGCTTTGGTCATTCACATATTCTTGGTGCCGAAATGATGGATGATATCCTATTTTTAAATCCAGGCAGCTTATTAAAACCACGTGGTCGTAAAGAGAAAAGCTTTGCTGTTGTGGAAATCAATGCGACATCTTTTAAAGTTGATTGCATGACAGATGATAATCATTGTATGGCTACATATACATTTGATCGACAATAATAGAGAAAATCCGCATAACTAGTAAAGTATGCGGATTTTTATTTGGGCTACTGATAATGGTAAAATTGCCTATGAATGATTCATGCTGAAATAGCAAAAATAAATCGTAAAGGCAATAAAGGAGAAAACATGAAAAAAACAATTGGCTGGCATTTTGATAATAGTTACGTTCAACTACCAAGTATTTTTTATTCCGATATATCGTTAAATCCTGTTCGTTCACCAAAATTGATCTTATTAAATGAATCAGTTGCAGCATCACTTGGGTTAGACATTCAGGCTTTAAAGAGTGAGGAAGCATTAGCCGTTTTAGCTGGTAATACAATCCCAGAAGGTGGCGAACCGATTGCACAGGCTTACGCAGGGCATCAATTTGGTCATTTTAATATGCTAGGTGATGGTAGAGCTCTATTATATGGGGAGCAAATCACACCTCAAAAGGAACGGTATGATATTGCTCTAAAAGGATCAGGTAGAACACCTTATTCTCGGGGTGGAGATGGGCGAGCAGCATTAGGTCCAATGCTAAGGGAGTATATTATTAGTGAAGCGATGTTTGCACTAGGGATCCCAACTTCACGTAGTCTAGCAGTAGTCACTACAGGTGAAATGATTATTCGAGAAACGGAACTACCAGGCGCTATTGTCACGAGAGTTGCAAGTAGTCATTTGCGGGTAGGGACATTTCAATATGCTGCGCAATGGGGGACAGATGAGGAGCTACAGCTTTTAGCTGATTATGCAATAGAACGACATTACTCAGCTAATATTGGCAATCAAAATCGTTATCTTTATTTGTTAAATGAAGTCATAAAGAAACAAGCCTCCCTTATAGCAAAGTGGCAGTTAGTGGGCTTTATCCATGGCGTCATGAACACCGATAATATGACCATTAGCGGTGAAACCATTGATTATGGTCCTTGTGCATTCATGGACATCTATGATCCTGCGACTGTGTTTAGCTCGATTGATCACCAAGGACGCTATGCTTATGGAAATCAGCCCAATATTGGTGGCTGGAATTTAACGCGCTTAGCAGAGTCCTTACTACCTTTAATTGATGATGATCAAGAAAAAGCCATTCAACTGGCACAAGAAGCGCTACAACAGTATCCAAAATTATATGTAGAAAATTGGTTGAAAGGAATGTGTGCAAAGCTAGGCATTTTTAATGAGGAGCAAGAAGACATCCAGCTTGTTGAAGAGCTTCTTCAGCTTATGCAGCAATATCAAGCAGATTATACGAATACATTTATCGCCTTAACGTTTGAGCAATTGGAGGATTCCCCATTATTTAACGCATCAGCTTTTAAGGGCTGGTATCACAAATGGCAAGCTCGATTAGCAAGACAGCAGCAAAACAAAGACATGTCACAACAATTAATGCGCCAACATAATCCAGCTGTTATTCCGCGTAACCACAGGGTAGAAGAAGCTTTGGAAGCGGCTGTAGAACAAGGCGATTATACTGTGATGGACAACCTACTAAAAGTCCTAGCTCAGCCTTATGCTCATGCGAAAGAACAACAAGAATACGCTTCATTACCTGAACACACTAATCAACCATATCGTACGTTTTGTGGCACATAAGTAAAAAACGAGAGTTATTTATTCTCTCGTTTTTTATTTGTATAAAGGCACTCTACCGTATTCAAACGCATATTCTATGTATGAATAAAAATAAAGGAGAATAGGGTCGGTGCATAAGTATTCAAAGGGTTGGTTTGTCAAAGTTTTACGTGCTCATGGAATAATGGTTCATCCTCAATTTAAAAGTCATTTAGGCTTATATAAAGAATCTGAATTACGAAACTTATATTACCGTTATGTCGAAATAGAGTCTGCTGAGCAAAATCAATAGACCATTTGTTTGAAGAACTCCTTTCTAGGAAAAACTAGTGATTAGAAAGGAGTTTTACTATGTGGATGATGACTCAAACATGGCAAGATGTTCTATTTTTACATTGGCCGATAGCCCCTCAAGAACTTGAAAAACATGTACCTAAAGAACTGAAGCTCGATCTCTTTGAACAAAATGCCTGGCTTAGTGCTGTAGTTTTTAAAGTTTATCGACATCGGCTACGCTTTCTACCACCTCTTCCGGGGATGAATACCTATTTACAATTGAATGTCCGAACATATGTGGAGTATAACGGCATGAAAGGCATCTATTTTTTTCATTTAGATGTGACGAATAATTTCTTATCAAAAATTACGGCAATAGGTAGCTTGCCATATCGCCATTCCAACATCCTAGTAAAACAAAGAGGGAATCACTATTCATACACAAGCCATTACAAAGCATGTGACGAAAGATTGAGGGTTATTTATACAATAGGAGACAAGACCAATACTAATTTTGACCGATGGATTGTAGAGCGCTACCATTCATGGGCGAAATGGAAGGATACACTTTTTCGCATTGATATTCACCACTCCCCATGGGAATTAAAAAGAGCCAACGTAACGATTAAAAGCAATACATTAGCCTCTTTTATGAAGGGGAAACTTCAGGGCATGCAGCCTCGTGCTCATTATGCTAAAAACAAAACAGCGAGAGTTTTTCCTCCAGCAGTTGAGCATAAAATGATCATAAATCCTTCAAGATTTTTGCATTAAAAGAGGTAACAAAATTGCATAACGATGGCGCTGGCCATCATATCTGACATCGCAAGTGCCTCTGCTTCAATTTCATCAAATACCTCTACATCAGCCTGATAATCTTTTTGTATCATCGTGACAGCTTCATTTTTCGTTAAAGCTAAATGCGTATAAAACATTTTTTGTACGGCCTCTCTAGTTAGGTATGGATTGATTGTATGCAAAAAGAAAGCAATATCATCTGCATTACGATACCATTCCCTCTCTTTAGCTTCCGCTGTGGTAGCGTCACCTTTCGCAGCAGCTGTCACTAATTGAGCCGCAATTACCAGATGCTCTTTAATTAAAGCTGCATAACGATCCGCCACGGAGTCACCATAAAAGGGGCGTAAACAATTCCCTAAATCGGTTGCATTGCGTAGCAAACGCTGCTGCACAAAGGGTAAATCAGGCAAATTAAACACAATGCTAATAATAGTCATCCGTGTCCAATTCACATGCTCCATCCAAAGTAAGCGGTTCATAGCCATAAAGTCTGCTTCGCCTTTACTAATACAGCGTCGGTAATCATTTGACTGTAAAAAGTGACGAATCGGAGCCGTATACTGCGTATAGGGGGCATGATACAGCTGGCTTAATGAAAAACCATTTGAATAGGGGTACAAGGCTTCACTCCTTCTTGTTCTTTCTCCTACAGTAGCATACTCTAAGGAATCTCGGAGTATGAAGAACAAGAAAGAAAAGAAGAGAGACGACAAAATTACGCTTCATACATCATTTTCTTCGTCATGCCACCATCAACTGTAAGATTAATACCTGTCACAAAGTTATTGATCGGGTTTGTTAAATAGAGACAAGCCTGTGCAATATCTTCAGGCAGACCAACCCTTCCTGACAAATGCTGCGCATGATCGATTGGCCGTAGTGCCTCGTAATCACCTGTTTCAATCCACCCAGGTGAAATACAATTCACTGTAATTTGATCTGGCCCTAAAGATCGCGCTAAAGCATGTGTTAACGCTATGATACCACCCTTTGTAGCCGCAAAAGCTTCTGTATGAGGCTCTGACATTTCAGCTCGCGTTGAGGCCAGCGAAACAATGGAACCACCCTTTGCATTATGCCGCATCACTTTTGCAGCCTCTCTGGCACAAAAAAAGGTACCCGTTAAATTCGTCTGCAACAAATCCTGCCACTCATCAAACGTCACCTCATAGGGAGATTGATGCTGGAACTTCCCAGCATTATTAATTAAAATATGAATGGTCCCATATTGCTCAACAGCTCGCTGCATTAAATTGATGATATCCTGTTCCTTTGTCACATCCGTTGGCACAAATAATGCAGAGTAGCCTTGAGCAAGCATATCCTGTTCTAACTGTTGACCTAAGCCTGCATTCAAATCAGCAATCACCATTTTTGCACCTTGTTGTGCATATGCAAGCGTAATACCCTTACCAATCCCTTGAGCACCACCTGTGACCATAACGACTAAATCTTTAAACATCCACAAACCTCCTACTTTTTTATCGCCAATAGTGTAGCAAATATTTTGCTATCCGTCCTGTTAAGAGGGTGAGGAAATGGTATAATGGATGCTGTAGCAACATATGATAAAAAATATGAGGCAAACCTTGCCTGCATAGTAAAATTAATGTTGACATTATGCTATAAAGTACATATAATAAATATTGTCCTTCCTATGGAATACATAAGAAACGACATCATGTCTCAGTAGCTCAGCTGGATAGAGCAACGGCCTTCTAAGCCGTCGGTCGGGGGTTCGAATCCCTCCTGGGACGTAGCCGACATAAAATTAGTGGATTTTATGAAGAGAGAAGAACGCTTGAAAGCCTTGATATATAAGGGTTTTGGGCGTTTTTTTCTTTTTGTAGATTTCGATTAGATTCGTTAGAAATTTTAAAGTCATTACACAAATATTACACAAGATTTGTGTTGTTCTTCCTAAACATATTAATTGCAATTTGTTCATCTCGTTCTTTCATTTCTTTTAAAACATGCGCATAATGATCCTGAGTCGTTTGTATATCGGAATGTCCTAAACGCTCTGAAACAGAATTGATGCTTGCTCCTTGATATAATAAGATGCTTGCATGAGTATGTCTTAAACCATGAACTGATATAGGTTTAATGTTTAGCTGTTGAAGAAGGTTTTTTAACGCTTTATTTACTCCTTCATTTGATAAAACGGAGACCTTAGAAACCCTACTAAAGAAAACTAAGCCATAAGGCTGCTCTGGTAACTCTTTGAAAAGTTCTCTGAATTTACTCATTACTGCATCATCTATTGAGATTGTACGTTTAGATTGTTCATTTTTCAATGTTCCAAAACCTGTTCCTTCTTTGTAGTCCCAGGCTCTTTCTACTTTTAAAGTATTTGATTCAAAGTCAAACATATCAATTGTAAGTCCTACTAGTTCTCCAAAACGTAAACCAGACACCAAACCAAGTAATAATAAATATGATGAAATAGATTCTTTTGAAACATTATTTAATAAAAATTGATAAAGCTTCAAACTTTCATCAAAATTTAAGTGTTTTTCTTCACTTTTTTTGGCACTTTTAGTTGCATTGAATTCAGCCTTACGTGTAAAGTCCACACTTATGTAACCTTCTTCTATGGCATCCTTTACACAGCTTCTTATATGAGTATTCAATTTACGAACCGTTTCTCTTGATTTACCAATACCATATTCGTTTAAGAATTTTTGATAATGATTACTAGTAATTTTTTGTATGGGCATGTCTTTAAAATACTCTTTAACACGGTCAACAGAGTTCAGATATCTTATAAAGGTAGTTTTATGTTTGCCTACTTTATAAAGTTCGACCCAGTTTTTAAAGTATTCACTAAATGCTGTATTTTTTGTTATGGCAACATGCCCTTTGCTTAACTGAAATTCAATTTCTTTTGCTGCGGACATTGCTTCAGATTTAGTTCTAAAACCTCCTTTCCGTATGTGAGAAGGTTTACCCTCGACATAATGACTGACTGTATATTGCCATGTTTTCCCTCGTTTTGTATAACTAGCCACTGTAAAAACTCCTATCACTTTTTAATAATGGAACATATGTTCTTTTGGTTGTAAAAAAATTTTATAACCGCATATTTTAATTAGTACAGTTATAATATCGATCCATATCTCATAATCGGGGAATCAAACCAATCAAACATTTCAATTACTCCCAAAGGTTCAAAGCATATTGTAAAGTTATCTATGTTTAAAAATAGTCCGTATTTGCTTCTGTACCATTCAAGGGCTTCATCTAAAAATTCTTCTGTCACATTAAGGAAATCTGCTAATTCATAACTATTTGAAATATGTAGTTTATGAGCTTGTATGATTTTTGAGAGGGGAATAAGTTTTTCATAAGCCCATGTTCGAGCTTTTAACTCTTGTTTTCGATTTTTTGTGCTTGCTTGGTCGAGTATGTCACCTGTACTAGTATGGTAATGTCCAAACTCTTCAGCAAGCACACACGCTTTTTCTACAAATGTTGGTATAAACTTGTTAATCCATATAATATTGTCTGCATATAGTCCCTTAATTCGTTGAGGCATATATTCTTCATAAATTTCAATATTGTTACTACGAATTTCTAATGCCAGTTGCTCATACGTCATACAATCACTCCTACTTGTTTCGCTTCATTCGAACAAATTCTTTAAATCGTTCAATTTCTTCTAATTCCTCTTCTGTCCATTCTTCTCCATCGTGATGGGCTGCGATTGTTTGTATATCTTTATTTATAGAAATATCCTTTTGGTCAGAACGTCCAAGTAGGTAGTCTGTGCTAACATTAAAGTAGTCTGCTATTGCGGCTAGTTTATCCGCTCCTGGTGTTTGTGTTTTTAAACGATACAGTGTGTTTTTTGAGTAACCTAAGGATTCTTCTAAGTCATTAATCGAAATTTTTCTATCCTGACACAATCTTTTTACTATCTCAAATGTTGTCATATCAACCATCCTTTGAAGCTGGTCAAAAAATATTAAACTTTTAGCGTAAAATTATTGACTTATTTTATGCTTATAGTTTAAAATTACTGACATAAGCTAATTATTTTGATTAAAAAGAATATAAAACTTACCTATACAAAAATTAATTCGTTGTTGGGAATGAAATAAATAATGTTCACAGGCTAAGTAAAGTCTTTTTTAGTTGTGCTTTTATTTTAAACTATAAGTATAAAGTTAGTCAATTTAATTAGCTAATAATTTAGTTATAGCTGACTATAGCGTTGTTATATCAAGCGAAAGAAAGTATATCCTTATTAACAACTATACGATAAACGAATGGAGGAAATTTAATGCAACAATTGCAAGTAAGTTTGACTGTACCAGTACCAGAAAACTATGTACTTATTAAAAAAGTTGAACTTGATGAATTACAAAATGAAAAACTAAGTGGAGTGTACTGGACTATGAAAGATTTGGAACAACGTATTAATAAAAAGCATGAGTGGATAAAATCTAACATTCTTTATCCTTCTAAGTTTAGAAAGATTTTAGATGTAAAAAATGGCGGTTTTGTTTACTACCCAAAAGTAACAGGTGAAAAATGGTCATTTCATGCTGTTAATATGGCTAAGTTTCTAGATGATAATTTTCATTCTATTTTTGGATAGAAAAGGTGAATCAAATGAAAATCAAAGTAGCAGAGTGGTTATCATTACCGATTGAGCAACGCTTAGTGTTAATCAGCAATGCGATGAATAAAGCAGTAGCATCACGTCAGAAGTAAATCTATCAAACTATTTGGAGGTTGAGAGTATGAACATACAAGAAGCTACAAAGGTTGCATTGGAAGAAGGGGAATTTATTACAAGAGAAACAAAAGAATTTGCGCCATATCGAATTTTACCAACTGATACAGATGATTGTTTTATTGTCTATATCGCCAAAGAATTTATTGAAGTAGTAGGGACAAGTATCCCCGGCAAACGTTGGAACCCGAAAGCCGAGGATATATTGGCGAATGATTGGGCAGTTAAGCCACTATAGGGCAAGCAAATAAAAGGAGGAACAAAACTATGAAACCAATAAAAATAACGCTAAGTGAGCGAATAACAATCGTTATCAGCGACACAGTTAGCGTCATCGTTACAGATAATATAGCGAATATCTCAGTACACTTATAACTCTTTAATCGGTATGTACAGCGACATACTACTTGCCTTTTCGGTTGACGGTTGGCGACGATCAACGCGGAACGAAGACAATCTGATAGTTATCAGTCAATGGCGGCAACCATTTGCAGACTAATATCAGATTGTACTCAAAGTTAGCAGTAGCACATACAGGCGATAAATAGCGATAGGTACGGAGTTTTTGCAGGATATAGATATTTGGCGGTATTTATATCCTAGCAATTGCACTTTTCATTTACATTACTAACTATTCTACTACAGAATCAAAAGAATATACAAACGAAAAATTAAAGGGCTTTAAACGGTTGGCGACGTTTAGAGCTACTAAAGGAAGTGAGTATATGGCGAGTTCTAACAATTATCATAAAGCATTACCTTATGAATGCGACAGTGGATGGGTAGCGATACAAAACGAAGCATTGACGTTATACCCACTTCATCCGAAATTTAACGGTAATACCTTTTTGGTTTATGCCTACTTGTTAAAAAACTATAACCGTAGAGAAGGGCGGAGTTATCCTTCAATAGATAACATGTCACGTACACTAAATATGCACAAGGATACAATAAGTAGATGCATTGATACGCTTGATAGCTTAGATATGATTGATATTCACCGTTTAGGAGGCGTACGGCGATTTAACAATTTTTACACTTTCAAACAATTGATACTTGACGTAAAGGCGTTTTTGGAACGTTTCCCAGAGGCTCGTCCTCAATTTGAGAAATGTTATGGGAAGGAAATCTTACAGAACGAGGAAATTATAGATTGGCTTTAGTTTGACGTCCTAATTTTTCTGTTCGACGTCCTAATTTTTCGGCTGTGACATCCTAATTTTTAGGACGTATAAAGACTTATTATAAAGACTTAAAAATAAATACTTAATATATTAACGAGGATTTATGCTAAAGCATAAATCCTCTATGTCGCTATCGCTCCATATCAATAATAATCTAACGATATTTTTAATTAAAAGAATATCGATAGTATATATATAAACAACGAAATCATTAATAAGAATATGTGAACATATTAACGTTAATATCTATGACTATATATTATTGACTGTATTAAATAATAAAAGAATAAATAAGGTATATGCCACGCGGCTAACTTGCGCCATTACAAAGGAGATTAATTAAATGACGATAGATAATAACAGTATTCAACTATTATTGAAGCAAACAACTTGTGACCACGTATTCAGTTTTTCGGTACAAAATGCTGCGCCTATTTTTAAGTGTGAAAAATGTTCATTAGAAGAAATGTTTATTGGAAATGTTCGTAGTAATGAAATTCCTTTCGATATGCCTTTAAACGTGTTTTAAAGCCCTTTATAGGCGGTATCTAGTTAAAGGTGAGGTTTTTATTGTCAAGGTTGAAAAGCGCCTTAAATCGAACGCAAATAATGAATTATGATGTTGTATTAACGGAATGGGAATTGTAGGTGTTCTATGTGTTTGATATAAATAAAAGGTAGTTGCAAAAGAGTTAGGGGTTATTGTACAAACGAATACTGAAAATAAAGGAATACTATTTTTAGATGAAGAAGGAAATTCAGAGTCTGCATCATTTGAAGAAATTAATACTTTCATTGAAGATTTTTACGGTAGTAAATAAAATTAGACGTTTTTTAGCCATAAAAGCCATATTAGACAGCGTTTTGTACCTATACATTATAGGAAAGAATAAGTTGAATTAACGTAAATAATTTTACCTAACTTTCTTATGATGAAGCTGTTTGCGTAACGTAAGCCGATACGGTAAAATAGAAATGAAAAAAGAAGGCTTTCACCTTCTTCTTTCGATTGGTTTAGCGACGTTTATTCTTAGCGGGATGGCGTCGCTTTTCTCTTTTCTTTTGCTGTTCTTTCTTGACTACCTCGGCTCTTTTTTTCTTCTTTTTCTTTCCTTTCAGTGTTTTGATGTTAATGATTAGTGATGTGATAGTTGAAAGTGTTCCTGCGATTGTTCCAACTTCTTTGATGATGTTTAATATTGTTTCGTAGTTCATGTTTATCACCTCCTTTTCTATACTCTTATTATAACATTTATATTTACTCACGTCTATATATTTTACCGTATTTTTAACGTAAAAATTACGGTATTTTTACTTGATTGATGGTATTTAATGTAAAGGCTTTATGTGTATTTTATCTTTGAATATAGTGATAGGCACAATTAAGTCTATTAAAAATAACAAGGTCACATCTAACAAGGTGTGGCTTTTTATTATGCCTTGAAAGGTGACAAGAATGGCGTTAGAACATACAGAAATAGCACGAAAGTTTTATAAGTCTAAAGCTTGGATGAAAACTAGACAGGCTTATATTAATAGTTTAACTAATGGTGGTTTATGCGAATGGTGCGAACAAGAGGGGAAGATTACGTTAGGGTATATCGTTGACCATATGGAGGAAATTAATATAGATAACATTAATAACCCAGCTATTACTTTAAGTCACGACAATTTACAGTATCTTTGTTTGTCTTGTCACAATAAGAAAACATTCGGTAATCCATTAAATAGGAACGGTATTCCAGAAGGTTGTATGTTTGATAAAAACGGACAATTAATAGCAATCGAATAAAAAAAGAAAGTATCCCCCCTAAAATTATTTGACAGGAACAAGAGATGGGGAACGATGAGGGGGCTTTCTGTAATACATAAGGCGGTCTATAGCCCCCTACAACCATTTTGAAAAGAAAGGAAGGTCATTATATGAGGATTAAAGATAATTTGATCGAAGCTGATGAGAATTTCGAGTATGAACAGAGAAGTAATCGGATTACTAAGGAGTTCAATCGAATTAAAGGCGTATTGAAGGAAGCTAGCCCTGAAAAAGTAAAGTCGAATGAAGGCTTGATAAAACGTTGTGCCTTTATCCGTATCAATTTAGAAGATATGGAAGAAGACTTACTAAAAAACGGTTTTGTTGAAATGTTTACGCAATCAGAAAAGACGCCTCCGTATGAAAGAGAGCGTCCTGTAGTTCGTCAGTATGTTCAATTGGTGAAGCAATACCAAGTGATATGTAAACAGTTATCAGACTTGTTAGGAACAGCACAAGTCAACGGAGTGATAGACGATGGCTTTGAATCGTTTGTGAATGACAAATGACAAAGGCTAAACAAGCACGAATAAAACGATATCCAATCGACTACAATCCTATTCTCGAGTATTGGAACATGATTGAAAATCGAGAAGTAACCGTTTCCCAAAAGGTTTACAAGACTATGAAAGAAATTGTCCGTAGGATAAATGATCATGATTACGAATATGAATACAGTCCTAAGAAAGCAAATCATGCGATCGAATTTATTGAAAATTTCTGTAAGCACTCAAAGGGGAAATTAGCGGGAAAACCTTTTGTATTAGAGATATGGCAGAAAGCCATTGTTGCAACGACATTCGGTTTTGTACATAAGACAGAAGATTACCGAATGGTAAAAGAAATAGCTTTGATTATTACTCGAAAACACGGTAAATCCACGTTAGGTTCGGCAATGGGGTTATATATGTTAGCGGCTGATGGTGAAATGGGAGCGGAAGTCGTCAGTGCGGCAACCAAAAAAGACCAAGCCAAAATTATTTGGGAAGAAGCCCGTCGCATGATTAAGAAATCTCCCGTATTAAATAACCGCATTAAGTGCTTGGTTAGTGAATTAAAACTTGAAGCAACAGAGAGTACTTTTAAACCGTTATCCAGTGATTCTAATTCGCTAGATGGTCTTAATGTTCATTGTTCTTTAATTGATGAATTACACGCGATTAAAGATAAAAACTTATACGACGTTATTGTTGATGGTATGTCAGCACGTGAACAACCGTTGTCAATTATAACGACAACAGCGGGAACAGTACGAGAAGGAATTTTTGATATAAAGTATCAAGAATTTGAAGATATTATTCGCGGTTATGATGATGGTAATTATCGAGATGATAGAGTAATAGCGTTCATTTATGAATTGGATTCCGAGGAAGAATGGACAGACGAAGCCTGTTGGGAAAAAGCGAATCCAGCACTTGGCACAATTAAGGACAGAGACGAACTAGCGCGTAAGGTTCAAAAAGCGATGAAGAATCCAGTATTAAGATCCAATCTATTATGTAAGGACTTCAACGTTCGTCAAAACAGCGAACAGGCATGGCTAACTTTTGAACAGGCAGATAACAAAGAAACATTTGATTTAGAAACATTGAAACCTACGTATGCGATTGGCGGTGTTGACTTATCACAAACAACCGATTTAACCGCAGCATGTTTCGGTTTCATGCTTCCTAATAACAACAGAATATATTTTGAACATATGTATTGGCTACCTTCTGAGTTATTAGAACAAAGAGTCAAAGAGGATAATGTACCTTATGACGTATGGTATCAACAAGGCTATTTAAGGTTATGTGAAGGCAATTCAATTAGTTATAAAGACATTACAAACTGGTTTCTTGAGATGCAAGGGAAGTATGGAACTTACATGTATCTAATAGGGTATGACGCATGGTCAGCGAGATATTTTGTAGAGGACATGGAGGATAATTTCGGTAAGAATACAATGGTTCCAGTTTCGCAATATGCGAAAACACTTTCGTTACCAATGCAAGAACTACACGCAAAGATAAAATCTAAAGAAATCATTTATAACAATAATCCAATTACAAAATGGTGTCTAATGAATACCGCAGTTGTAACGGATTCTAACGGTAACATAAAACCAAACAAAGGGAAGAATCAAAAACGCAGAATTGACGGGTTAGCAGCTATGTTAGATGCATTTGTAGTCATGAGTGATAACCGAGCGGAGTATATCGGTTTAATAAACTAATGTTCAAAGTTGAAAGGCGGTGAGTTTTTGAAGATAGGATTTAAAAATTGGTTAGGCATGAAGAATAACGACAGTATAAAAGTTAGTAGTGGTTCTAGCTTGAAGATGTTGACGTCTGATACAGGGAATGGCTTTACGTCATGGGATGGTCATACCTATAACAACGATTTAGTACGTTCAATTATTCGAGTAAAAGCGAGAACTATTGCAAAGTCTACAGCAAAACATATCCGAGAGGATACCAAAGGATTAAAGGTAAATCCAGAGGCATATATGAAGTTCTTATTGGAAGAGCCTAATCCGATGATGTCGATGCAACAGATGCTAGAAAAGGTTGTCACGCAATTAGAGCTAAACAATAACGCATTTATCTATATTAATCGTGACGACATGGGTTATCCTATCGGACTATATCCGATTGTATCTAATAGCGTACAAGTGTTAAAGAGTACAAGTAATGTTCTCTATCTACAATTCCAATTAAAGAATGGCAATACGGTCACGTTTGATTACAAGGATATTATTCATCTACGACAAGATTACAACGAAAATGAAATTTTTGGTACAAGTAACGTTGAATCACTATCAAAAATGATGGAACTAGTCGGAACAGTGGACCAAGGTATTATCAAAGCCATTAAGAACAGTAATACCGTTCAATGGCTATTGAAGTTCCAAAACAATTTAAGTCCGAAAGATATGAAAGCAAAGACAAAAGAATTTGTGGATACTTACTTAGACATTGAAACAGCCGATTTTGCAGGCGCGGCTTCTGTGGATTCTAAAGTAGACGCTGAACGTGTAGAGCCTAAGTCTTACATGCCGAATGCAGATTTACTGAAAGAATCGAACAATCGCATCTACTCATATTTCAATATTAACGAAAAAATCATTCAAGCGAAGTATACGGAAAGTGAATGGATTGCGTTTTATGAAACAAGTATTGAGCCGATTGTTAAACAGCTTTCAACAGAGTTCACTCGAAAGTTATTTACTCGTAAAGAGAGATCATTTGGCAACTCTATCATATTTGAAGGGTCAGACTTAGCTTTTGCTTCTATGCAAACAAAATTAGCGTTAACGGCATTAGTTGACCGCGCTATCATGTCGCCTAATGAAATGCGTAAAGTGCTAAATATGCATCCAGTGGAACATGGTAACGAGTTCTTATTGCGATTGGATACAGCAAAAGAAAAAGAAAACGGTACAACTACAGATAAGGCTACAACGAAAGGCGGTGAATAGTATTGAAGAAAATTAATATTAAAGGCGCTATTGTATTAAACGATCATAAAGAAATGTATGACTGGTACGGTGTAGAGGCAACTTGTCCGAACGATGTTACAAGTCAATTAGTAGGGAATGAGCCTATTGAGGTAATCATTAATTCTGGTGGAGGCAATGTATTTGCTGGTAGTGAAATCTATACAGCTTTACGAGCGTATCAAGGAGACGTCACGATTAAGATTTATAGTTTTGCAGGTTCGTCAGCTTCTATTATTGCTATGGCTCGTAAGTCAGAGATTAGCCCAACGGCACAACTGATGATACACAATGTATCCTTACAATCAGGCGGCGATTATCACGATCATGAACATGTCGCAGACATCCTAAAGAACGCAAATGAAACGATTGCGAACGCCTATGTATTAAAAACAGGTAAGTCAAAAGAAGAAATTCTCGAACTTATGGACAAGGAAACGTGGCTCAGCCCGCAAACAGCAAAAGAGTTAGGTTTTATTGATTCTATTATGTTTGAGGATAAAACAAATTCAATTGATCCAGTAGCCTTAGTCGCGAATGGCGGTGCCATCGGCATGTTACCCGAACAACTAATTAATGACTTTAAAGAGAATAAAGCAAAAATCAAACAAACAGCGCAACTAAAAGCGCAGTTAAATTTATTAAAGTTAAAGGAGATTAAATAATGATGAAACAAGAGCAATACTTAGCACAACGCAATGAGTTAGTAACAGCAGCAGAAGCCTTAATTACTGAGGGTAAATTCGAAGATTCTCAATTGAAAATGCAAGAAATTGAAGCACTAGACAATCAATTTGAAAACACACAAAAAGAACTTGCCAACTTGAACGCATTAAAACAACAAACAATGATCGACATTGAAAACAAATCAATTAATGAAGGGGAACTTACGACTATGACACAAGTTGAAAACGTACAAAACAAATCTTTAAACGAATTAGAATTAATGGAAAATGCCTTTGCAAAAACAGTCATGAATAAGCCACTATCCGCTAACGAACAAGCAGTATTTACAGAAATGAACAATGTAACGTATGCAGAGGATAACCAGGTAGTGATTCCAAAACACGTTGTCGATGAAATTATCGGTCTTATCTCAGAGGAACATCCATTCTTCGGTGATGCTCGTAAGTTCTTCTACAAAGGCGTTTTAACTTTACCAAAACATAAAGCGATCAAATCAGGGGATGCAAAATTCTACAGCGAAAAGACTGCGACAGAAGTTGAGGAAAACGAGTTTGTTGATGTTCGCTTAGAAGGAAAAGAAGTCGCTAAATTAATCGAAGTATCCTTTAAAATCGAGTCAATGTCAGTTCCAGCGTTCATGCAATACTTAAAAGACGAATTAGTGGATCGTATTGGTGAGTTAGTTGGTTCTAAGGTATTCACAGGTAACGGTACAGATGAATTCAAAGGTGTGGTTACGGAATTAAGTACGACAGCCCAAAAAGTAGAGTATGATGCAACAGCAGGCTTAAAATATACTGATTTAACAACAGCTTTCGGTATGCTAAAATCTCAATTTGCTAACGGTGCAGCGATTTACGCTAACAATGCTACTGTATGGAATAAACTTGCGACAATCCTAGATGGGAATGGTAACCCAATCTTTATCGCAGACCCAGCAGTAGGTGGCGTAGGTCGCTTATTTGGTTTCCCTGTAAAAGTGGATGGTGGCGTACCTGATAACATGTTTGTGTTCGGTAATGCTAAAAAAGGCTACGCAGTAAACGAAGTAAAACCGATTACGGTTGAAACAGATAAAGACTTAAAAGCACGTACAACTCAATTCTTAGGACATTCGATTATGGATGGTGCAGTAACGGACGAGCGCGCCCTAGTATTAGTAGCTCCTAGTGCATAATCCAAACGAGAAGGACGTGTTAAGATATGAAACATTTAGTATTGAAACCGTTTATTAATAAGGAGACAGGGGATTTACTTTTCCCTGCCTCTTTTTATATGTCGGAAGATACAGCGAAAGTAAAGAAGTTATCGGAATTAGGCTATATCAAACTGAACGAGGAAGCACTAAGAGAGGATACGCCTAAACGTAGTACAAGTCGTTCTAAGAAAGTGAGCGATCATAATGTTACAGAAAATAAAGAAGTCGCTAAGAATGATAAACGATCAGTTTGATGATGAACTACAGGACTTAATTGATGCTGCATTACTGGACTTAAAATTATCTGGAGTTGTAAATAATTTACCAGATGATAAATTAATCCTCCGTGCAGTAACTTTATACTGTAAAGCACAATTCGGGCTTGAAAATCAAGAGAGTGAGAAGTACCAAGCAAGTTATGAATATTTGAAATCTCACTTGTCTTTAAGTGGTGAGTACAATGGCGATGTTTAAAGATGTTATGGAACTTGTACAAGTTAAATATGTAAAAGATGAACTTCACCAGGAAATTAAACAAGAGGTAAGAAGACAAGTCTATTGCGATAAGAAAAGCGTTTCTCAATCAGAGTTCTTTAATGCAGGGCAAAACGGCTTTAAGCCGCAGTATGTCTTTATTATGCGCCTTGCTGATTATGATGACGAACAAACAGCCATTTACAATAACAAAAAATACGCGGTGTATCGTACTTATGAAAAAGGCGAAAATATTGAATTATATTGTGAAAAGAAAGTAGGTGTGTAGTGTGGATAGTAATCAGTTTGTTCAAGAAATTAACCGACAATTGGCTATGTATGCAAATATAGTGGATGAAGAAATAGATGAGGTTGCAAGGAAAGTAGCAGAAGAAAGTGTGCAAAAGTTGAAACAAACTTCGCCAGTCGGTAAGACAGGAAAATACGCTAAAGGTTGGAAGGTTAAGAAGCAGAACGGGGCTTATATTATCCATAATGCTACCTCCTATCAACTTACCCATTTACTAGAACACGGTCATACTTTACGAAATGGCGGACGTAGTAAAGCTATGCCGCATATTAAGCCAGTAGAGGAACAAGCAATTAAGGACTTTGAAAAGGGTCTTATAAAGGCGGTTGAAAATCGTTGAATGTAAAGGAACTAGCGAAACTATTAGGGCAATTAAGCGTTCCTGTCTCTTATTTTCAATTTCATAATACGCCTGAAAGCCCTGCGCCTAATCCGCCTTTTGTGATTTTTCTCGAAGAAGATAGCAATAACTTTGGTGCTGATAATAAGGTATGGAAAAAAATAATTGATTATCGTATTGAAATGTATACAGATAACAAAAATCTAACATTAGAACAAGAAATGGAAGCGTTATTGGATAGTCATTCTATTTACTATGATACAGATGAAACGTATATAGATACAGAAAAGCTGTTCCAAAAAACGTACTACATTACTTTAATAAACTAAAAGGAGAATGAATAAATTTATGGCGAAAAATCGTGTTTTATATGGTCTTACAAATGTCCACTACTCAGTCATTACAAGAAATGAAGATGGCACTTATACGTATGCGAAACCAGTACGCATTGAAGGGGCTGTTTCACTTGAAATGAGTCCAACAGGCGATCCGATGAACTTCTATGCAGACAATGGAATTTTCTTCTCACGTAACTCCAATACAGGTTATGAAGGTACGCTAACGATTGCAATGGTTACAGACCAATTCCGTACTGATGTACTAGGAGAAAAAATGGTGAACGGAGGCTTCCTAGAAGCATCTGACGCTAAAGCGAAAGATATTGCTTTACTCTTTGAGGTAGATGGAGACGTACAAGCAACTCGCTTTGTTTACTATGACGTAACTGTAGCACGTCCTTCACAATCAGCCGCAACAGTAGCCGAGTCGATTGAAATTGAAGGTCAAGAATTAACGTTTACCGCGAAACCTCGTACTTCTGATAAAGCAATTCGATGGAATACAGGGGAAGCAACAGACAAAGCAATTTATGACGCTTTCTATGATGCAGTAGTAGAGCCGGTAGACACTACCACACCTGTTACACCTTAAAAGGAGGCATGACCTGTCATGGCAGAAAAAGTAGTTAAAATTTATGATAAAGAAGTAAAATTCAAAGTTACTGGAGCTACACCTATTCTGTATATGTCTATGTTTGGCTCAGACTTTTTAAAAGACTTCATGGAACTAGAAAAGGCACAAGCACAGGGAGAGTCACCTAGCCTATTACCTCTCTATCGGATTGCGTATGCTTTAGCGAAAAAAGCAGATGATAGCCTGCCTGATATGGAAGCGTGGTTGGATTCATTTGAGGATGGTTTCCCTGTAGCAGATGTCGTTAAAGAACTGATGCCGTTGATTCAGATGAATTTTACAACGAACGCCCCAAAAAAAACAAACCCCAAGAAGTAAATAACGAGCCGTCAACAGGGCAATATTTATTAATGGCAAAGATGGCGAAATTAACGATTGCCGAAATGGATGGGCTTAGTATTGGGATGGTACTTGATCACATCCAATTGTATGCAGATATGATGGGTACGAAAGACAGTAAAAAGGGTACTGTTAGAAAAGCAACTCAAACTGATATTAACGCATTAAAAATATAATGAAGAAGGGTGTGCCAACAGGCAAGCCCTTTTTTATTTTGAAATTTTTAGAAAGGAGGATAACTAGTTGGCAGGAAAAAATATTAAAGGTATCACAATAGAGTTGAACGGTAACGCGCAGCCCTTACAAAACGCATTAAAAGGCGTAGACAGTCAGGCAAAAAAGACGCAAACAGAATTAAAAGATATAGACAAAGCCGCGAAACTTGACCCTTCAAGTGTGGAACTCTATACACAGAAGCAGTCATTATTACAGCAAGCTGTCCAAGATACTTCTCAGCGTTTAGATGTCCTAAAACAGGCGCAAGCCCAAGTAGAACAGCAATTTCAAAACGGTGATATTGGGGTAGAACAATATCGTGCTTTTCAACGAGAATTATCTACTACAGAGGCGACATTAAAAGGGTATCAGACACAGATTCAAACGACAGCTCAAGAATATGACCGATTAAAGAACGCGAACAAGGATTTACAAACATTCTTTCAAGCGACAGGTACAGAAGTAAGTCAATTTGCAGATGTATTAGGTACGCGATTAACGACAGCTATTTCAAATGGGACAGCAAGCGCAGATCAAATTAATAGAGCGTTAAATTTAATGGGAAGACAGGCTTTAGGCGCAAGTGCAGATATAGGACAAATGCGTCAAGCAATGACTCAGATTAATAGTAGTGGTCTAAATGGTGTAAGACAGGAGTTTGCCCAAATTGCTAGAGCCGCAGACGAGGCAGGGGATGAGGTAAATGGCTTTGGAGACAAATTAAAAGGCGTTGCCGCAGGCTTAGTAGCTGGTGGTGGTATAGCTTTAGCATTTGAACAAGCGTTGGACGTTTCAACACTTAACACTAACATTGATATTTCCATGAATCTTAATGAAGAAGATACAAAAGCCGTACGTCAATCAATTATGGAGACTACTGTAGCGATTGGCGATGAAGAAGCCGCCTATGAGGGCGTTCGTAGACAACTAACTCTTAATAAAGGAGCATCTATCGAAACCAACCAAGAGATTATCCAAGGTGCTTCCATGATCTCTAAGGCTTATAAAGAAATTGATTTTAAAGAGCTAATCCAAGAGTCACATGAAATTGGTAAAGAACTTAAAATATCTCAACAAGATGCGTTAGCATTGACTAACCAATTATTAAGTGTAGGTTTCCCTCCAGAACAGCTAGATATTATTGCAGAATATGGCGGGCAGTTACAACGTGCTGGCTTTGATGCTGAACAAGTACAAGCAATCATGGCGGCAGGAGTAGAAACGGGTACTTGGAATATTGATAATCTTTTGGATGGTCTTAAGGAAGGTCGTATAAAAGCTGCAGAAATGGGTGCAGGTTTATCAGCATCTATGGCAGACGCATTACAAATTATTGGCGGTTCAGAAGAGCAATTCCGTCAGTGGGGTGTTGCGATAGCACAAGGTGGCGAAAAAGGTAATAAAGCGTTTCAAGATATGACGCAATACTTAATGAATGTTGAAGATGATGTGGCACGAAATGCCCTAGGGGTTGAACTATTTGGCACGATGTGGGAAGACCAAGGGGAAAATATAGCTGCTACTATTTTAAACATGAATGACCACTTACAATCAGCCGATGAAATGCAGAATAAATTCAATGATGATGTTGCAAAAATGAAAGCAGATGCAGCATATGCGTTAGGTAACGCTATTGGCAAGCTGAAAGAATCATTTGCCCCGTTATTGGCCGATATAGCTCAAGTGATTGCAAAGATAGCTAATTGGGCTTCTGAAAATACCACACTTGTGGCAATTTTATTGTCTGTAGGAGCAGTTATTGCAGGAATTGTAGCTGCATGTATGGCGTTAGCCCCTGTCATTATGACATTGACCGCAGGCGCAGGAGGATTGACCGCCGCGTTAGCCATTTTAACATCTCCAGTAACATTAATTATTGCAGGAATTGCCGCTTTAATAGCTGCGCTAGTGTGGGCTTATACTGAGTTTGAATCATTTAGAAACATTGTTGATTCTGTATTTTCAGCGATAAAAGAAGTTGTGTCCGCCGCATTAGGGGCAGTAGTCACCTTTATTCAAGAGAAATTAGCAGAAATCAAATCATTCTGGGATGAAAACGGAGCTACTATCCTTCAAGCAGTAACAAATGTGTGGAATACGATTAAAGCTGTATTTGAGTTTGTCATGCCTTTTATCATGAGTTTAATTCAAGATACCTGGAATAATATTAAGAGTGTAATAGACGGTGTTTTAAATGTCATCATGGGATTGATCAAAACATTCTCAGGTCTATTAACAGGCGACTGGTCGAAAATGTGGGAAGGCATTAAACAATTCCTATCGGGAGCTGTTCAAGCAATTTGGAACATAGTAGAACTATGGTTTATAGGTAAAATCTTGAAAGTGTTTAAGTCATTCGGTGATAAAGCTGTTGAGTTAATGAAATCCATGGGCGACAAACTAAAAGGACTATGGGATGCAATTGCTAACTTTGCTAAATCGGCATTTGATAAGGTAAAAGACTTTATTATGACGCCTGTAAATGCGGCAAAAAAAGGCGCAACAGACGCTTTTAATTCTCTAAAACAAACAATATCTACAGTTGCAACAAATGTATGGACTGTGGTTTCTGATAAGTTTGGCGCATTGAAGGATTTAATGCTTAATCCTGTAAATGCCGCTAAAGAGGGGATTGATAAAGCAATTAAAGCGATTAAAGGTTTCTTTAGTGGATTGTCTTTAAAATTTCCCGAAATTAAAATGCCAAAACTTCCTTCCTTCACGATTGATGGTAAGTTCGGCTTGAATCCTCCGAGTGTTCCGAAATTAGGCATAAAATGGAATGCAGAAGGCGGTATCTTTACTTCACCTACCATTTTCAATACAGCAAATGCAGGACTACAAGGCGTGGGAGAGGCAGGAGCAGAAGCAATTTTACCTTTGACACCAAAAGTTTTAGCAGGCATAGGAAAAGGAATTGCTCAGCAAATGACCCCTCAATCGCAAATAGTGTATGTACAACCTTCTCCAGTTTATATGGACGGTCAATTAGTAGGCGAAATAACATTCGATACGATCAACAGCATGCAATACAACTCAGCAAGTATTAACGCTATAACGAAAGGAGTAAATTTATGATTATTGAACTTTTAGATGGTAGACAACTAGACATTGAAAAGTATAGCTTAAAACGCTTATATCATCATATTCCTTCTATCTCATTAGCACATACGACAGAATCAGTAGAGGGGCGAGACGGTTCAATATTTCTAAATACTACCTTTACTGATCGAGTGATAACGGTTGAATTATTGTATCAATCCTATGATATATACGATTACTACTTGTTACGTGACGAAATTAATGCTTTGTTTTCACGTAAAGAATCATTTTTCATCATTTTTAAGAATGAGCCTTATAAACGTTATTTGGTACGTTTAAATCAATCATTTGAGGTGACACCAAATCAACATATGGATTCCTTCAAAGTGGAATTTACCTGTGTGAATGTTTTTGGTGAGTCCGTTGCAGATACACGTTCTTTAAAACAATGGGACGATAATAAGTGGGCGTGGAATGGTCAAATTACGTGGGACGATGATTTACAATATTCGTTTAACGCAAATTCATTCGTCGTTAAGAATGTAGGCAATGTCAATATTGACCCAAGACAAAGCGAATTAGAAATTACATTAAAAGGCACTTTTGCATCTTCTGTAGTGATTACGAACGAAACTACGGGGGATGTTTATATTTACAACGGTAGTCTTACAGCTAATGACATACTCGTTTTAAAGGGTGTGCAATCCTTTAAAAATGGCACAAGTGTATTTAAGAATACCAACAAGAAATTAATCCGATTATCGGCAGGAGAAAACCATTTTACCATTACTGGTGGAACGGTATCATCTGTCGATTTTAATTTTAGATTCCTATATTTATAGAAAGGGGAATAGAACTTGACGATCATTTTAAATAATACTGGCAATCCTATTAATCGTACAGAACGCATTAAGATTAATGAAAACTGGGATAGAATTATCGCAGGATTAACGGAAATGCAGTATCAAATCAATATGTTAGCTGGCGGCGAGGACGTTCAAAAACTTCTTGAAGCTATTCATAAAGCATTAGATAACATTGCAGAAGCACAACGGAAAACGGATGAATTAATTGTTATTATTAATAAAGCCGCAGATAACGCAGATGCGAAAGCAAAAGAAGCAGAAACAGCTACGCAAAACGCAAATATCGCTAGTCAAAAAGCATTGGAGGCAGTAAACAATGTAACGGTTGCCCTTGCGGACTTAGATTTAGTTAAACAAGCCACTATGACAGCTACTCAAAATGCGAATGATGCGACTGTAAGTGCTACCCAAGCATCTGTAGAGGCAAAAGATGCAGCAAAGTTCTCATTAGAAGAAACTGAAAAAGCAATCAAAAATATAAACGATACGATTAGTGCAAGTTTAGCTGATATGACCGTTAAAGTGGATACCTCATTACAAAATGTTCAAGTGGCTATCGAAGCATCCAATAAAGCAACAACAGATAATACGCAAGCGACGTTCAATGCCATTACAGAAGCAGAAACGAAAGTTAATACAGCAGTACAAAACGCTGATAACGCTACTGAACGCGCTAACATTGCCGCAGAGGGAGCAGAACAAGCAACAGAAGCAATTAAAGGATGGGGTACGGCTACAGTATGGAGCGCGGATACTGCCTATGAACGAAATAATGTTGTAACCGAAAATGGCTCGACATGGCAAGCTACTAAAGCGAATACGAACTCAAAGCCTTCATTAACAAATACGGATTGGATTATGCTGGCGCAACGTGGGATAGATGGCGATGGCTCTGTATCTACTGTAAATGGACAGTCACCTGATATTGATGGGAATGTACAGCTTACAGCTTTCTATGTTGGAGCAGATACATCACAGCAAGTGACCGACAAAGTTAATGCCTTGCGCACGCAGTTGAAAGATGCAGGTTATGATACGGAGTCATTAACTACTGTTACTGAGACTGAGTTAGTTTCAAAGACTACTAGTGGAACGTTTTATATTACACCTGAATCAAACACGTTTCTACCACTTGATAAGGACTATGTAGGTGACTTGTCTGTTAAAGTTGCGGCAAATATTGAAACAAAGATTTATAGCTTAACAGATTTAGAAACAGCTAAAACATATACACGTGTAGTAGTTACTGATACTGACTCAGATACCGTGTCAAGTGATACACAATGGATAGAGGGTGGTGGCGGTGGTGGCAGTATCCGAACTGAAGTTCACGCATACACTCTGGAAACTACCATAGAATCACAGAAAACTTGGAACATTCCTGATAGTGCATTTGACATCAATTCGGACTCAATGATGGTATTCCACAATACTGTGTACCTTACTCCTACTTCATGGAATGTTACAGGAGACTCATCTAGTGCAAAACTAAATATTCCTGATAATCCTGAAATAGCTATAGCTGAAAACAATGTCTATATTGTTGTTTTCAAGAACTTACCAACGGACGAAAATACTGCAATTAGTGGAACACTCTTGACACCTAGTTCAGTAAGTATGTCAAAACTTGGACAGGATGTTAAAGAAGCTATTGCTGCTGCTGGCGACACCCTAGTTAGGTTCATCGCTCCTGTTCTTCCTAGTGCTCAAGCTGGATCTTACCAACTTGGTATAAATTGCTTTGTGGCTAGCCTACAGACACAACTCGTTCAAGATTGGTTGACATCTGTAGGACTACCTTACGATGCACTTCAAAACCCTAGAATCTTTGTAGAGACCACTGTTATTGCTGAGGAAGGTAATTCATCAGATCAAGTAACTCAAACCTTAAAAGTTTACTTAGGTACTATAAAGGCTTACGTATTCACTCGTAGAGGCGCACGCTCCGCTTGGTATTCGTGGACTAAAATAGGCGTTGACATTGTTGACGACTACACAACAGGGGGTAATACTAAGGTTGCATCTGCTGAGGCTGTTAAAAACTTGCATAAATTATTGCAATATCACGGTGTAGCAACTGAAAATATCCAACATATCACTGATGTAGAAATGCTAAACTCAAAGATTTCAGGTTGTTTTGTAGTAGCTGTAACTGGTATACCAAGCACTATCATGCCTGTAGGGTTGGGGATATTCATTGTATATATTGCTCAACATATTGATTCAAATGGTAATGCATTACGTTCCTTTATTTGTAGTCATGCTGCTAGTGGTAATATGTATTCACGTAATGTACGTATGCAGTCTATTGAAGATGATACTATTTTACAGGATAGTGGTTGGGTTAAATTATTCACACGTATTGCTGATAACTTAACTACTGATGACCCATTGCAAGTATTATCTGCATCAGCAGGTAAAAGGTTAAGCGATTATGTTAACGAAAATATTAATTATCTACGTACTAGGATGTCATTGTTTAACATTGAACGTAGGCAACCTGACACTAACGGTAAATATGTTGAAATCATGTATAGAGACCCTAACAATGTTAACAACGTTATTAATTCATTGTTAGCTAAATCAGCACCAACAGTTCAACATTATGATAGGTTAACATGGAATGGTGAAATTAATGGTGTGGTTGTGGATTACACATGGAGACTTCAATATGACAGCAAAAATACTGTAGTAGAAAAAGCTACACTAGTATTGTAAAGGAGGAACAAAAAAATGGTAAACTTAGCATCAGATTTAAACATGCATGGATTAACACAAGCCCCTGCCACTGGTGGGGGTACTGGTGGTTCAGGAGTAATTGAGTTCAACGGTAAAAGGTATGAGCCACAGTATGCAATGAAACTAGTGAACAGACCGCACCCTATAGCAGCGTCAATTTCAAATAATCTTTTTACAGATAATTTTACTATTTCAGTTGTACCTAATGGCAATGCTGATAGTAATATGAATCAAGATATAGTAGTTTATGACTTGAATAACAGTGTTATAAGTAGAACACAATCTTCAACGAATTATTCTTTTGTAAATGGTGTATTATTTGCTACTAGAGGTGGCGGTGGTACAGCTAATGAGGAGTACGTTTTTATAGACCCTGAAAACGATATTCACATAGTTAAGAAAAGGACTGATATTTCACCATCAAGTTCAACAGCAGGTAGAGAGAATGTTATATCATTTAACGGTAAAATTGGTGTTCTATGGAATGACAGAAAGTTGCATATATTAGATAATGATGGTCAATATTTAGGGGTAATTGATTTAGTAGCATTGATTTCACTCATTCCTGGTGCGCCTGCAAACGCAACTTTCACGCTTGAAAGTAACGGTGTTCTTGTTGATGGTGATGATTTATATTTACTGTTCAAAAATAATTCATATCATAATTATTTCATGAAATTTGATATTAGTGGTGTGCTACCGTCATTCACACAAGGCTATTTTTATACTACTTTTGCAAACTTATTTTGCAAGGGTATTAAGAGAGAGGGCATTTTTGTTTATGTAGTATATTCAACCTCTAATACAGGTCAAGCTTATTCAATTGTGTTACGTGCATCAGACTTAGTTACTGCATCAGCGCTTGCTACTGTAAAATCTTTGCCATACACATACGCTTCTGTGGGTGCTAATAACCAATATAGTAACGGTGCAATTTATTTTACTGTTACAACACGTACTATAACTATAAATAATGTAGGCTACCCCCTGTATACTGCTGTAATGTTGACAATAAGTGTAGATAATACAGGCACACCATATGTAAAAGATTTTGATGTTGATACAGGCTATGACTACTTATTCTTTGGCAATGTACCTTTTGCTCAAGCAGGAAGTTATTATTTTAAATCAACAAAGGCTATGTCATGGTTTGGTGAAGGTGCATTATTGCATTCACTAGAGCCTACATTCATTGGTTATAAAGAGGTGACTATCTAATGGCATATAATGCTAATAATATAACATGGAATCAACTTGCACAGTCTTTGAAAGACCGTCTCAATATTCCTACACTAGAACTTGTAAATGACCTTACAACTGGTGGTGCTACAAAAGCTGCATCTGCTGAGACTGTGAAAATTCTTAACACTAACCGAATACAACATGCTACAAAAGTAGCTACAACCACTACGTTAGGTCACGTTAAATCAAGTGATACATTAACTGTAGATGCAGATGGCACAGCACATGCTAAACAGGTTGAAATTGTAGACAACACTATTGAAGGTGGACGTACTAAAGCAGCATCAGCAGAAACCGTTAAGATGTTGCAAAGTGAAGTTGATAGTGCTTTGAAGGTAAATACTTATAATGCAAATAGCACAACTATTAATCTAGGAAAAACATCTGCACGTAGAGTATTCCCTTTACAACAATTTTCAATAGTTGATAAATCAGAACAGTATGCTTTAATTTTCCCTAACGTAAATATGTATGGTGTGTTAAAGATTACAGCAACCTCAACATATGGAACAGTTAATGCAGCAGGAGGTTGTGAAATCAATGTCTTAGTTGGAAGAACTAAAGATAGTGCAGCAATATTGTTAGATTATAATATTGTCTCAATGTCTCCAACATTTGCAAGTAACTTCCTTTTTGCAGTAGGTTCTACATCAAGCGGTGTTACTATAACGTTTGACAAAAAACAAGGGGTTACAACACTATCTGTAAATGTACAATATGACACTGTTTATCAGGATGCTTATTCCGTTTTACAAGGCGTTAATCCTGCTGTGGGTGCATTTCAGCAGATAAATAACTTTACACCTCAACAGTCAATTTTTACACATGTAGGTAATAGTAAAGCAAACTTAGCAACCGCTATTACTGGTAAGGGTGTTGCCACTTCAGCAGATGCTACATTTGCTACAATGGTTGCTAATATTAATGCTATACCAACAGGAATTAAATATTACGAAACTACTATATCAGGCAATGTTGCACAGAAAAAGTTTAATGCTCTTTCGGGTAGTGTAATCACAACTGATTTTAACTTTATTACAGTCACAATACCATTTGCAAACCCATCAATAATACATGTGCGCAGTATTAGGACAGGTGATTACTTAGCCGAATCGTACTACACTAGCTTTTCTGACGGTTATAGTACTGGAACTGTGAAAATGACTATGTACAACAACCTGTCAGCTAATACAACAACATTCAACATGAAGCCATATGTTACAGACTTAGGTAATGGTAGTTGGCAATTTGATATTCCTGTATTGTACTACAACACTACGTACACTGTTAGAGCATATGAATAACCACGATAGGAGGAAAACAAATGACATCTTATACATTAGGTAATAGGATATTCTATGATTCTGGAACAGGTGCTAAACTATGGGAAACAGGCGAAGTATCAGTGTCAACTCTTCCTGTAGCACATCAAGAAATAGTTGATCAAATAACCTACGTAGACTTAGAAGTAAGTTCCTATGATCCAACGAAATATTTTATTGCCTCTATTAATCCAGAAACAAAGGAACCAGTTTTCGAAATGTATCCTGTACCTGAACCAACAGAAGAACAAAAGCAAATTACTCAATTACAAGAAGATATTCTTTTATTAAAGACAGATAGTGAAGTCGGAGGGATTTTATAATGATTAATCAAATTGTTGTAAAAATTGCAGCAGAACGTATAATGAACGGTGAGCTTAATCCAAAGACTAACCAAGTATATATTCTAGATGATGTTACGAACGAAAATTATCGTATCGCGATTGAAGATTATATTTTACAAAATACAGAAGGCGTATAATACAAAAATTTGAGTGTCCTAGTTTGAAGGATGCTTTTTATTTTTGCATGTAAGCGTTCAATACTATAACAGTCAATGAAAAAATGAAAGGAGGGGAAGAACAAGTGATATACGTAACAAACGGAAACCAAGTCGAGCCGTTAAATAGCGTATCTAACTTCGAAATGGAACAGGAGATTAAGGGTAATTACTCAATTACCTTTTCTTCTTTTAAAAATAACAATCCTGCATATCCAATACTAGTAGAAGAAAGCGTTGTTACTGTAAATGATTTTGATTTTAGAGTTAAACAGCTAAAGGAAACTCGACACGGTAAGCAAATCATTGCATTATCAACGTTCTTTGATTTAGTTGATAAGCGACAAAATGAAATTTATGGTGGCACACATACCTTTAATGAGTTTATGACATTTGTCCTTAAAGATACAGGTTGGACATTTACATCGGACATAACAGGTAGCCGACTTATTGAAAACTTTGGCGAGAACAATGTTATAGCTATGATAAATGCCTTATGTCAAACATATAAATGCGAATTTGTCATTTTATCGAATAATCGGGTTCACTTCTCAAACAAAATAGGCGGAGATTATGACGCTCAATACCGCTATGGACACAATGTACAAGCATTAAGTAAGAATGTTGATACGACTAAACTAAAGACTTACGTGGAAGGTTACGGAGCTACTAATGAAAGTGGTGGTCAGTTATGGGTATCGTACACATCCCCTAATGAGGAAAAGTTCGGTAAACGTGAAGCTGATCCGATTTATGATGATAGATTCTCGAATGCAGATAGCCTATTAGAGCATATGAAGTCGCAATTGATAGATTACCCAGAAGTAACGTTTGAATTAGATTCCATTGAGTTATTAGACAAAGAACTTGGTGAACGTGTATGGCTTATCTACGAGCCATTAGATATGGAATTTCAGACACGTATCCTATCGCTAACAAAGCAATTCGTCAATGGCAAATTAAGAACGACTAAAGTGGTGTTAGGTAATACAGTTCCGAAGTCAACTAACGATATATTAATCTCGCAAAAGGTTGAAATAGACGAGAATAAGAAGATTACACGTTCAAAATTCGAACAAACTAATGACCGTATCACGATGGAAGTTGAAGAAATCGGGGAGTCAATCGGTCAATTAGAAATAAAATCGAATGAAATCAATCTAAAAGTTGAACAGAACACCAAGAGTATTGGCGAGGTTAATATTAAAGCAGATCAAATTAACTTGTCCGTTAATAATCGTATTACAAATGAGGTAGCTACGATTAATATTCGTGCTGATCAAATTCAATCTACAGTAACAGCACAAGGTACGTCTATAAATGGGTTAGGTAATCGACTTAGTAACGCAGAAAGTAGCATTACCCAAAACGCTTATAATATTTCATTAAAGGTAAGTGCTACTGATTTTACAGGAGCGAATATTGTCAGCAAGATTAATCTTGACCCGTGGTCGGCAACAATACAAGCATCGAAAATTAACCTAGTAGGGGCTGTCAGAGTGTTATCGGACATCACTGGCGATTTAGGCAGTATTTATGCTGGGAATATTTATGGCGCTAATATCAACGTTAGTTCAGATGCAACTATTGGAAATAATCTATACTTAGGCACATCAGGTTGGGGTAGTAAATCAGTTAATTTTGGTGGTGGCAACGGTATCTACTATAACGGTGAACAAATGACGTTCTCAGCACCTTATTTAAATTTTAGCGGCTCTAACAATACCTTGAATGGATACAATACTATTTATGGAACATTGAACGTTCCTTATTCTACCAATTTATCGGGTGTTGTGCGAGCAGAATCATCGGGTATTGGTATCTCATATTCAGGCGGGTATTTATATGTAAAAGTAAACGGTAGTACAATGGGTTCAGTTAAACTAACATAAAGGAGATTATTATATTATGAATTATCAAGTACAACTAAACAATGGACAGGCAATTAATTTAACAAATGCCGAATTTGATGTAGCTGCGTTTACAGCCACATTAAATGATCAAAAAATTAACTTTGTAAATATCGGTGGAGCAATTATCAATAAGCACATCATAATTAGTGTGTTGCCAGTTGCAGATACACAGACAGAAACGCAAGCATAGTCTTAGCGTTATTTTTATTGTCAAAAATTTATTACAGGAAATATCATCCTTTCTTAGTATTATTGAATAGAAAGGAGTTTGATGAAATGATAAAGTGCCCAAGGTGCAATGAAAACAAATTAGAATCAAATGAACAATGGGATAAGGAATATGATAGACTTGATCATGTTATTGGAGGCCCAGATTTAATCAGAATGAAATTAAATAACAAGGGAATTCCAGAATATATTTGTAGTAATTGCGAATATGAAGTTTTTACAGAAATTTAGAAAATAAAAAGCACTTTCAACTGAGAGTGCTTTTTTATGTGCTATGAGAGCAATCGAACTGGACGACGGTACACTTACTGTATTTCGATGCTTCTCATGGCTTTTTGTTTTCACTAAAAAAGGTAAAGGAGCGATGTCATGTCATGATAGAGACAGTTAATAATTGGTTGCCGATTGTGTCCGCACTAGTAGGAGGATTACTGTTTATTTGGCGTATTACAAACAACCTAAATAAGACATTGATTAATTTAACGTCAGGTATTGAACGACTAAACACGCATCTTCATGAAGTAGATGCTTCCGCAAAAGAATCGGCAAAACGTATCAATAATCATGAAGTACGAATTGTTGTACTAGAAGAAGTTGCGGGGGTAAAGGGCAAGCGAGGGGAAAGCGAATGAAAATTAACTGGAAAGTTCGACTTCAACATAAGCAATTTTGGGTATCATTAATTGCATTATTACTTGTGCTTGCGAATCAGATCGCAGGCATTTTTTATGTCGATATTACAATTTACAATGACCAAATTACAGCTATTTCAGAGACAATTCTAAGCATTTTAGGATTGCTTGGTATTATTATTGATCCGACTACTGTTGGTACATCTGACAGTACCCAGGCGCTTAAATATGATGCACCTCGAAAGGAAGATGTGAAGTGACAAGCGTAACAACTACATGCCGAGATTTAAGTGAGTTAACTGCAGCTGCTCAAATAGCATGTCGCCTATTATTCCAGGAATGTTACAAAGCTGGAATCGTGGACATTTTTATAACGGAGACTTATCGAAGCCAAGCACGCCAAAATTATTTACATGAGCAAGGACGTACAAGGCTTTTTGATGATGCAGGAAATAAATTATATAAAGTTACTTGGACGTTATTGAGTAATCACACATCGCGTAGAGCGTGGGATATTGCTGTAGCTCCGCCTCGCGATCTATATGATAAATCTACATTATCAAAGGTCGGCGCAATCGCCAAAAGGTTAGGAATCACATGGGGAGGGTATTGGCCTGCTGGACAATATGATGCCCCACATTTCGAGATTCCTACATCATGGAAGATGCCAAAAGGATACAAGTTGGAAGGACAAGTAATTGTTCCATCTAATAGCAAATTAAAAGTGCAACTATTTGTTGAAGATAAACCAAAAGAAAAGGATGATGATGTTATGGAATTTACAAATCCAACAACTGAAAATGCAGTACGTGATTATATTCAACAAGCAGTCTATAAAAATTTGATTGATAAATCTTGGTTGGAGAAATTCGATAATGGCACAATGACAAGTGGTGATTTTGAAGGTTTAAAAATTATTATCCAGCAGCGTATGTAAACCAAAAGATGCAGATAAGTTTAAAAACTTTAAGTTTATCTTGTCCTATTAAATCATTAGATTTGTAGCAAATGTTAGTAAACAAAGGGATAAACATAATTTTCTTAATCCCGAAAAATCAAAACCGAGTGACAATTTTTGTCTACTCGGTTTTAATTTTACAAGTCTAAAATAAACTCTGGAATTTCATTTTTCACAACAGCCTTTATAAAATCTTTATACGGTTCTGAAACCACTCTGCTATATACTTCAGTGTTTATAATTTTAAAATTTTCTGTATCAGAAAGTTTATCAGATAAAGACATATGTTCTATAAATTTCTTTGTGTACTTAATTGCATCATCATATTTTTTATTATCATAATCAATTAAATATATGAAATTTTTTTGTTCATTTGTTTCTGAATCTATATAAATCACTGTATATCCTATTACTTCTATATTTCTTCCATCCCATAATTCATCGAAATTGTCTGAATTATTTACTCCTAGTATAAAAAAGAATTCAAGATTGCTATTTAAAAATAAACGACTAAATGAATAGCATTCGTATTCCAACATAGTAACTCCTCCTGTTATTTCAGAAAAATAAGAAAAAACTATTAATTTACTTTTCTGGAATTTTTTGTTGATTTAACCAAAATATTTTGGTATAACAATATTATAACAAAAGGAGGTTTAATAATGAAGAAATTTTTAAGTAGTTTTCTTGTATTATCATTAGTTTTATCTATCTTTGCAGTATCATCACCAACAGCAGAAGCTGCAACCGATTATTGTGGTAGTGGGTTCTATAATGAGTCGATTTCAGGTAATACTAAAGTAATTAATGGTAGCAAAGACACAAAAGGTGCATGTCATATTCAGTATTGGCATATGGCTCAACCTGGTAAAGGATCAGTATATGTAGATGGTGTAAAGAAATCCCAATTAAGCCAATCTATTAGT
>NZ_PXXX01000023.1 GCF_003367505.1 Lysinibacillus capsici | reverse complement strand
TTCTCCCTGTGGACCCGTTGTCCCCGTTACTCCAGCTACTCCCTGAGGTCCTATTTCTCCCTGCGGACCTGGTGCTCCCGTTACTCCTGCTACTCCTTGAGGGCCTATTTCTCCCTGCGGACCTGGTGCTCCCGTTATTCCTGTTACTCCTTGGGGACCCATTTCTCCCTGTGGACCCGCTACTCCTGCTACTCCTTGAGGTCCTGGTGCTCCTGGGGGACCTTGTGCTCCTGTAGCACCAGTAGCTCCTGTTGCTCCTTTTACACCGATTGGATCCTCAATACCATAAACATATGGGTAGCCATTACACCCAAATTCATTACATTTATATTTCATTGGATAATTACATTTTGCATCACATTTAAAATTATCAAAATTACGATTGTAACTAAACCTCAATGCGACTTCACCTCCTGTCCCTTTTTATCATATTCAAAAGTCTACTTATTGAGATAATTAATGTACCTAGAATATTAGAATGAATTAACTATGTATCTTAAAATAAAAAGAACATTAGGCCATGTAGAACCCAATGCTCAATAATATGTTTCAACATTATCCATTTGTCTTTGCCATTTCTCAGTAAGCTGCAAATTTAGGGAGTTTCTGCTGGATATACCATTCCATCACGATTAAATTTGGCACCCAACATAGCCAAGCGATAGAGGCATAACTATACTCAAAATTATCAAAGCCAAATACTACCGTAAACAAAGGGAGCCAAATTCGCAATGTGACAGCTGCGAAGGTTAAAGCATAATTTCTTAGCATCCATTTCTGATGGCCTTGGATATTTCTTTTTTTAATATGGACCAGCGCTTGAAACATGGTGAAGAGCCACCCTATGGCTAATAAAGCAAAGCCTAGCTGTGCTACCCATCCCCCTGTTGCGTTCAGCGCTAAATAAAGTCCTGCCAAGCCACCAAACAAAATACTAACCATATAGATATTGCCTAGTAGTCTATGGCGTTTCACATTTTTCTCTCGTAACTTTGATGACAACGTAAAAGGACCGATGACGAGGGCTAATATACCGAATACAATATGTATATAGAGCATGATATACCAAAATGAATGCAATGTTGCACTAAGCATAAGCTTTAATTGAACAAATCCCGCCTGCCGTGCATCGAATAGTAAATATTGAACAACCGAATAGCCTGCTATGAACAATGCCAAGCCACATACAATCCACCACAATTTTTGTTTCATTTTTATAGCTCCTTTCTATGTTAGCGTACCATTCAAATCTCCGATCTTTTAACACAGACAAATAACAGGGCGTAAAAAGCATATAAGTGGACGTTTATCGACAGTACAACGAATTGACCATTAGATAGTGCAGGTTAATAGACAGCCAAAACGCTCCACTCCAGGGTATTTTTCTCCTAAACTTGTAATGTGAAAGCCGAGATTTTTATAAAAGAGGACGGCTTCTTGATCTGTTTCTGCATAAATGGAAGAAAAAGCATGATGTTCTTCTACATACCGAATCATCTCACGTCCAATGCCTTTTCCACGATAAGCAGGCGATACGGCTATATGTATAATTTCACATTGATTTGCCTCTCTTTTAACAATCCCTATACAACCGATAGTGTCTTGTGCAAAGGTATAGCCATACAATACTCTTTCTGGACATGCAATGTACAATGAGTATTCCTTCTCCACTTTCTTTTCGGATGTGGCATAGGATAATAATGTTTTCACATCGGGATGTATCTTGCTTGAATGGATCATTTTCATGGACTTCTACCTTTCTGGACATCATCTCAACTTACTAATAATACCTTTAAATTACTATAATTGTAAATAAAGCATTCGTATTATCACTAAATATTTCCATAATATACTAAAATATTTTCTTTTATGTTATGATGGCTAAAAAAATGGGGAGGGTGTACCTTGCTGGCTAAAGGCTATAAATTTAGTTTACCCCGCTTTTATTGGTTACTTTTCATCCCTATCTTTTTGGGGACGAGTTACAAAGCATTATTTTTTGATTGGCACATACAAAAATATACTTTTCATGAGTTAGAAGATTTCGGTCGTTATGTAATGATACTAGCAACAAGCTTTATTGAGGCCTTTTTCTATCTACTTATATTTCGATTGATTGTCTATTTGCTTCATCTCGTTTTTCAAAAGTTTACTAGGAACAATAGCTAATGAGCTGAAGAAAGAAGCGTGTTTGCTCCATTGAAAGAATCCTTTGGTATGCTGATAGAATGATTTTTTTAGGGCAGTGTTCAACAAATTTTCCAGAATAACGATGTATGATTTTTCCATTACTATTCAATTTGCGACAAAAAAGGGTAGCCAGCTACTCAGCAAACCCTTTTTCTTTTCCCACCTCAATTAGTATTCATGCTAGGATTATGTGGATTCCATGAAATAATTTTCGCCTCGTCTACGTTGACATTGCCTAAGCTGAAGAGATGCGGAACATACGCAAAAAGCCCAAAGTTCTTCCCTTTTTCTTTCTCCGTTTGGAAATAGTCTACTGTTGCTGATGGTAGCTGTTCTAGTTCTCTATAATCAGGTAACGACAGTAGTTTTATATCCTCTGCAGCAATTGCCCCTGCTGGCCCTTTATAGTGTTCCTTGGAATACAGGTACATCGCATTACGATTAACCGCTAGTTTTTGGATTGGAATTTGATAAAACATTAGGCTTTCTCTCGTTGCAATACCAAGCTCTGTTAAAGCCTTATATAGATGACTAGGATGGATTGGTAGGAAATGAACAACATCATTCCACAAGCAATTTAAGTGAGGAATTTCTTTCATGAATAATTTCGGTCTCTCAGGATGATCAAAATATTTTTTCGAATATCGTTCATATAAATGTGGAAATAATGCCCCTAACCTATTTAATGGCATAAGCTCAAGACCCACCATTTCCCTTGGAACCATATGATAAACATATCTCTGCATGACAAGCACCTCCACCTAACTAATTCTTCGAACATTTGGAAATTCCTGTTACAATCATTGTATAAATAGAAAGTAGGTGCACAATGGAATTATTAGTTATCATTCTTATTTTTGCCGGGATTTTTGCTATATATGATTCGATTAGACGAGTTAACAATTCTATTTTGGAGCAAACGGAGGAACTAAAGAAATTACGAGAAGAGCTGAAAGGTAAGAATAAAAATTAGAGGGGCTAATACTTTTGCTTTGGATAATCAATTGAATTAGCAATATCAATCAGGACTTCAGCCGTTACTTGATCTGCCACATCTCGATCAATACTAAAGACATATTGCCAATTGTCTCTTTCAAATACAAGTAGATGAAAACCAATTCGTGGATTTTCAATATAGGCTGCCTCACTGCCATTTTTCAACTTAAATACATCTGTTTTATATTTTTCAAATGACATTTTATGCTGAACTGGTCGAACCTTGATTTTGAAATGATTTTGTGGCAATTGATCACTGATCATTACCACCTCCAGCTGATCATTCATTTCTCCTTCTAAATCACTAAACCTTCCAAAGTGATGCGTAAAGCTGATTGGCGGTACTCGTAGGGGTAGCTTCAGCTCTTTATTATAGTGGTGTTCGAACTCTTTTACGGCTATTTCTACTGTTTTATAGCCGATTTCAGGAAGAAATTCTTCAAGAGGTTGTGGCGAATCTCTGTCCTTTGCAAAAACCAAATTAAAAGTGGAAACATACGTAAATAAAGCTAGTCCAATAAGAATACGCTTAGTCACATTTTACCGCTCCTCTAACCTATTTAGGTATAGGTTAACCTACAGAATCAGAATTATGCTGACACATAACACTAACATGGCGTAGTCTTATCGTTAAAAATGGACGTAAAGTAGCGAAGTGTCGGTACTACGTTATTCGCGTGAAGCATCTTTTCAAGCTCTAGCTTTGTGACCCATTGAACTGCTGTCACTTCCTCCTCCTGAAGTTTGGTGTCACTAATTTCAAAGCTTTGCTCAAATAACCAAACGTCATAAAAATCATTGAAACAATCACGTCGTTCACTCTTTACTAATTGTCCATTAGTCTTCAATAATGATATCCCTATTTCCTCTTCCACCTCACGAATAGCCCCGTCCAAACTGCTTTCACCCGTTACTATAGAGACTCCTGGACATTCCCATAAATGAGGATAATGTTTATTGGGATGTCTTCTTGTTAAAAGGAATTCTCCCTTGTTATTGCGAATCCATACGTGCACAACGATATGGTAATCTTCAGCTGCTAATGCTGTCCCACGTACATGACGCTTATTTGTTTTTTGGCGATTTTTATCATAGAGATCCCAGACTTCCATTGAGCACCTCATTTCTGAATTTGAACAAGCACATACTGCTTCGTCCACATTTCCGTTGTCACAATAGAACGTTCCCCATTTTTTTCGAAAAATAACCCGCTCCCCTCTTTTTCAAGAAATGCCCATCCTTCATTAGCCATCATTTGCTGAATGTCCTCGTCCACCTTCTGTATGCCCCTAGCTGAAATGGCTGCGAGGTACCAAGTTGCCTTCTTATCATTGGAGAGCGCCACTAAATCAAGGGGGGATGCATTTAATTTTTGTATAGCTTCCTTTGGTGTAAGGGAATCGATTGGCAAAGAAGGATATAATAATTTATTGCTATCAATAAAGACCCCACTTACTACGAAAAGAGCTACTATTAGTAAACCTATTTTTTTCAAGGTTCACCCTCCTCCTTGTCTGGTTAAGAATCGGCTGCTAAAATTTATCTGTAAAATAGAGCTTCTATTTTGAAGCGGTCATACTTTATTTTTTTCATTGCTCTTCAAGCTTTTAATAATGAAGAAAAGTTATAGAAAGCATTTAAAACATCTTCTCCTAAAGGATCAGCAAATGCATGATTTTCCAATGGGAAGATTCCTTCATTCTCTAACTGCTCCAAATATTTCTTGAAGCCTTGATCTATAGCCTCCATATACCCCTTAAGAGAAAATTGATAATTAAATATTCTTTCGATAGGATAATGACTTTTATGTTCAATTAATATGTATTCACCATCGCTGGAAAAAATATAGTAATCATAGTTTCCGTGACAATCTATTTTTACTTCATTTGTATTACCTTGATAAAAACTGGTGAGCGTGGAGAAAAATCGTGGGATGGCTATAAAGGCTAAACCAGATCTAAAACTAAATAGTTGTTCATCATTTGACACATCAAATTGAATATCACCACCCTCTAAATTAATTTTAATCGTACACATATACTTATTTTTCAAAAATATACCTCCTCTATAAACCTATACATTTCATATTTTACCTTATTAAGTAAATAAACTATAGAAGATGTTATCATTCTGTTTATAAAGATTTAATAGGAGGTGATAAATTTGATCATTAGAAAGGCAACTATAAAGATGCGAAAGGTATTGGAAAAGTACATGTTGATAGTTGGTGAACAACCTATAAGCATATAGTGCCAGCAAAATATTAAAGTAAATTATCCTACGAACAAGAACGCAATTATGGACGTAACAAATTGCCGACAAAACGTAGTATGTACTAGTAGCTGAAAATGAATTAGACGACATTATTGGCTTCACATCTGCAAGTAAAAGAGATTCAAACCCTCCCCCATTCCAATTATGTAGAAATGCTCTATCTTTTAGAAAACTATCACGGAAAAGGGATAGGAAAACAATTGTTGAAGGAAATCTTTCATTGCTTTTATCAAAAGAACTACCAAACTATATTTGTCGAAGTCTTAGCTATAGAATAAAACACGTTATTTTTATGAACATTATGGGGCAAAGCTTAGAAATTACAATTGGTGGAAAAGTGTTGAAAGAGTTAGTGTAAGAATGAAAAGATAACGAAGAAGCTATTGAAAAGCTAATGTAATAAAATTGATTTTTATCGTCAAATCAGGAAATTGTTTTCGAAGATCCCTTATAACGAAGATCATATTCAATTTCAATGAATCTTATATCATTTTTAATCAAGCTAAAGATCTTCATGTCTCCTATGCTTTTTAGTTTCATCATACTGCATTTTTTAGAAGAACCGTACTCAGAAGTTTAGAACTGTTCCAATAACAAGTAAAAATGGTAAAAGAGAATGGCTAGGTAAACGTACAACAAGCCTAGCTCTTTACGCATAAAGTAGCCATATATGACTGAAAGGATGTCCTGTGTGGGGAAAGAACATAAATATTTTCAAAAATTCAAGTTTACGTCAAATCCAAATTGTCATTGTCGCTGTTGTTGTCCTTGTTGTCGTTGTAAATGTAAGCCGCCATTTTTACCCATACCACCAAGTTGTCATTATCTCGTCTATGTGACAGATGCTGGGCAGCTCGCAACGCCTGATAATAGAGTTTCTGTGATCGATACCGCAACAAACACAATCGTCGCTACCATTCCAGTAGGATCTGCTCCGCTAGAAGTAGCGATTACACCTAATGGCGCTTTTGGCTATGTTCCAGCGCTCTTCTCGGATAATGTAACGGTTTTTAGTACTGCCACAAACTTGCCAATCGCTACCATTCCTGTAGGCATTGACCCCCTTGGTGTCGCCATTTCACCAAATGGAACACTTGCTTATGTATCCAATCACGGATCGAACACTATATCGGTCATTAATACAGCCACCAATACCGTAACAGCCACTATTCCAGTAGGGCTACAACCTCAAGGTATTGCCTTTACGCCAAACAGCGCGTTTGCTTATGTTGCCAACGAGAATTCCAATTCAGTATCTGTTATCAATACTGCAACCAATACGGTGATTGCTACAATCCCTGTGGGAATTCGTCCTAGATCCATTGTTTTGACTCCAAGCGGGCAATTTGCTTATGTGACAAATGAAAATAGCAATTCGGTATCGGTTATTAATACCACTACCAATACAGTAGTGGCTACCATTCCTGTTGGTACAGGACCTGTAGGAACAGCGATTACCCCTGATGGAACGCTTGTTTACATTGTGAATAAAGGCAATAATACCGTATCTGTCATCAATACAGCCACCAATACGGTGATTGCAACTATTCCTGTAGGTGCATCTCCAGACCAAGTAACCATCTTGCCAGATGGTACTTTTGCCTATGTAACAAATCAAGTAGACAATACGGTGTCTGTCATCGACATAGCAACAAACATGGTAATTGCCACAATCCCAGGATTTAACGGGCCGACTGGGATCAAAACTGGAACAATCTGTCTATAATTACACCAAAAAAAGCAACCGACTACTTCCACCCCATCTTAGAAAATGGGCTGTTTTTTGTCGGTTGCCTGCATTCTTTATAAAGTTAATTATGGCTACAGTTAGCTTAGTCTTGAATCGCTGCGTCTAAAGCGACCACGATCATGTCATTGAATGTTGTTTGACGTTCTTCAGCTGTCGTTACTTCACCAGTGATGATATGGTCACTTACTGTTAGAACAGCAAGTGCTTTACGGCCGAATTTTGCCGCTAATGTGTAAAGAGCTGCTGATTCCATTTCTACCGCTAGTACGCCGTATTGAGCTAATTTTTCGTTTTGGTGTTCATCTGAGTAGAATAAATCCGCTGTGAAGATATTCCCTACTTGTAAGTTAAGACCCGCATCTTTACCTGCATTGTATGCTTTTAATAAAAGATCAAAGTCAGCGATTGGAGCGAAATCGATAGCACCACCCCAAATAATTTGGTTCATACGTGTATCAGATGTTGCTCCTTGTGCTAAAATCACGTCACGTACTTTTACATCTTTTTGAATTGCACCACAAGTACCTACACGGATTAATTTTTGAACATCATATTCTTGCATTAATTCTGTTGCGTAGATTGAAATAGATGGCACACCCATACCAGTTCCTTGTACAGAAATACGTTTCCCTTTATACGTGCCAGTGTATCCGAACATATTACGTACTTCGTTGTAGCAAATTACATCTTCTAAAAATGTTTCCGCAATGTATTTTGCACGTAATGGATCTCCTGGAAGTAAAATTGTGTCAGCGATTTCACCTTTTTTTGCATTAATATGAATACTCATACTGCAATCCCTCTTTTCTGTCAGTTATCACTATAAATAATACTGTGTTTCTGTCATTTACGCAATGCTAGACGTCTAGCAACTACAAAATTATTTATAGTTTTCGTACAATTATGCTTGTTCCTCATAAAGTGTCCACAAAGTATCAAAGGTCTGGATTGTTAGGTTTTCCGTTGCATAGGTTTCTATATAGTCGGACAACTCATTAAAGTCTGTGCTCTGCTTTGGAAAATTATGCTCATGAAACACTTCCTCTGCAAAGCGTACTTTAGGGTCAGACCAATCGCCACCTCGATAGGTTAGGACATATAAATAAAAACTTTTCTTCATCGAACAAATTCCCCTTTTTATGCATTGGCTTTTCGCTAGTGTATCAAAAAAAATAGCATTCGTCATAAATTCCACTACTACTATATTTTACCCACTTATGATTTTAGAACTATTTTCATGGTCGATACTGACTTTTGTCATAGTTATTTTATCTGAAAAATTTTAATTTTTAGAAATAAAGATAGAAAAATCTAGCAAAATAAGATAAAATTGAAATCGATTATTTAAAAAATAGGAAGGTGATGGCGATGAAAAAGACTAAAAAAACCCATGGTACAGCGAAAAAACGCCCGTCTCTCTTTACTTTTAGCTTTTTTAAGAAGAGGAAAGCTTCTACACAAGGGGAAACTGGGAAAAATCCCCCTCCTATTAAAGAAAAACGACAACGTTTTTACCATTTAATTCGGGGTAAAGTGCTTATTATGTTTGCACTTCTTATTGTAATTAACGGTATTATGGGTATATTGTCCTATGTCAATATACAAAACTTGCAGCACCAAATGGAAGATTTCACAAAGAAAAATGTGCAGGAGCAACTAACGGTGAATCAACTTGCCTATGAGATTGCTAGACTGACCAATTTAGAGCAATCTTATTTAATTACGGGTAACGGCATTTATTCTACTTCTTATCATTTAAAAATAGATACCATTAATAAAAAGCTAGCCGCTTTGAAAGATCAATTTCAAGATCGCCAAGTGGAACTCGGTCATATGCAGGCAATCGAGCAATATTATAAAAATTACCTTGATTATTCAGATAAAGTCATGACAATGCGTGATGAGCTCGGTCTTGAGCAGGCTCGTAAACTGATGATGGGTGCTACTGGGGAAACAATGAAAACACATATCGATCAAAACATTGAGACCATTAATACTGTCATGGACGATTCCAATAAAACAAAATTAGACAAGCTTAACCAGCAGGTAAATATTTCTATCACTACATTCTTTCTCGTTTCAATCGTTGGCTTTTTAGCGATTGTAATTTTTGGCTTTATGCTATTTAAATCATTAAAACGTAATACACAGGCGATTAATGACTCTATCCTTGATATTGCGCAAGCAGGAGGCGATTTGACAAGACGTGTAAATGTGCGTAATCGTGATGAATTTTCGATTATTGCAGCCTCGACAAATACGTTAATTGAGTCGATTTCTAACTTAATTCGACGCGTAAGTGAGTTGGCGGATCATGTATCAAGCAGCAGTCAGGAGCTAATGTCCTTAGCAGATGAAAATGCGCGTACAATTCAGGATATTGCGGATGCGACAGCAGATATTGCGAGTGATAGTGACAATACGATTTCCAGTATGAATAGTGCGCAGCAAAAAATGAGCGACTTAGAGCATTCAATGCATCAATTAAATGAGCAAGCGAGTGCTGTCCATCGTGCCTCTATCGCCATGCAGCAAGCAGCCGATGAAGGTAGCCGCTCTGTGGAGCAATCATCACTCGTCATGCAATCCATTGAAGAAACAATGGCTTCTACAACATCTACTGTAGAGGCGTTAGGTCGTAAGTCTGCGGATATTACCTCTATTATTGGTACGATCACGGCCATTTCTGAGCAAACGAATCTCCTCGCTTTAAATGCGGCGATTGAAGCGGCAAGGGCTGGTGAGCATGGACGAGGCTTTGCTGTCGTAGCCGATGAGGTTCGCAAACTGGCAGAGCAATCCCAAAGTGCAGCGAAAGAGGTCACATCGATTGTCACATCCATCCAAGATGAGGTCACATCCATCATTGCTCAAAATCACGAGGGTGTGACAACGGTCATCCGAGGCGTTGAAGTAACAAACGAAACAAATCAATCCTTAGCCAACATTTTATCGCATACCGAAGAAACAACGTCAATCATCGCGGCCATGGTAGATAAAATTGCGACAACGCTTGAAAATAGCAATGCGGTGGCAAGTGACTTCATTCATGTCAATGCCTACGCAGAACAATCCGCGGCCAACACTGTGACATCTGCGGCAGCAGCCACACAAGGCTCCGCCTCCATGCAGGAAATCAACGCTGCAGCCACTGAGCTTGCCCAACAAGCAGATAGCCTACGCAACCTCGTGAGCGAGTTTAAAGTTTAAGCGAACTGAAAGAGAGAGGGAGAACCAATTTTTTATTGGTTCTCCCTTAACTTTACGGGGCTATCCCTCACTTTGAGCATGCTATCCGCTACTTTTTCAGGTTTATCCTCCACTTTCAGATTTCTATCCAATTATTTGAGGGCTATCCCCCTAATTTGTGTGGCTATCCCTCACTTTCAGCAATCTATCCGCTACTTTTTCAGGTTTATCCTCCACTTTTAGATTTCTATCCAATTATTTGAGAGCTATCCCCCTAATTTGCGGGGCTATCCCTCACTTTGAGCAATCTATCCGCTACTTTTTCAGGTTTATCCTCCACTTTTAGATTTCTATCCTTCTAATCTGCTGTTTCTCCTGACCATAAAAAAACCTAGCAAGGAGCTACCTTGCTAGGTTTTTACTATTTAAATAGTGCTAGGTATTCGCCATAGCCTTCTTTTTCTAAATCTTCTTTTGCGATAAATCGAAGCGCTGCTGAGTTAATGCAGTAGCGTAAGCCACCTTGCTCACTTGGGCCGTCTGGGAAGACATGTCCTAGATGCGAATCCGCTTCTTTGCTGCGTACCTCCACACGACGCATACCGTGAGATGTATCAAAATGCTCGGTTACCTGTTCTTTTTCAATCGGCTTTGTGAAGGCTGGCCAGCCACAGCCTGAGTTGTATTTATCGAGTGAGCTGAATAAAGGCTTGCCAGACACAATGTCTACGTAGATGCCTTCTGCAAAATGGTCATCAAACTCATTACGGAATGGTGGCTCTGTGCCATTTTCCTGTGTGACATAGTATTGCATCTCTGTTAGTTCTTTTAAACGTTGTTCCTTATTCATGTTTGTTCCCCCAGTGTTGCTCCTGAAACGCTCGACGACCTGATCCAATCGAATAGCGCTCATAGTGCATTGGATTTTTCTTATAATACTGTTGATGATAATCCTCAGCCGGATAAAACGTAGTGGCTGGTAAAATTTTTACCATAATTGGTTTATCAAACTTGCCAGACGCTTGTAAATCTGACTTTGAACGTTCAGCTAGCTCACGCTGTTCTTCGTTATGATAAAAAATGGCCGTTGTGTAGGATTCTCCACGGTCGTAAAATTGACCCCCTGCATCTGTTGGGTCAATTAAAGTCCAATAAATCGCAAGTAGCTGCTCGTAGCTATATAACTCATCATCAAATGTGATTTGTACAGCTTCCACATGCCCTGTTGTTTCCGAGCAAACCTGTTCATAGGTAGGATTTACAACATGTCCACCTGTATAGCCTGAGATTACGGAATCAATCCCAGGTGTTTCGTCAAAGGGCTTGACCATACACCAAAAACAGCCTCCCGCAAATGTTGCATATTGCTTTGTCATTTATTTCACTCCTTATTCACCAGGAACAATAATTTCCAATAAGATTTTATCCTTTGGTAAGTCCAACTCTTTAGCACGTACACGTGAACCAGAGGCAATGTTAATGCGCGATAAATCAATATATATTTCTGCTTTATTCGGATTCACGGTAATCCATGAGGGAAATTCCACCGAATCGCGCATGATTTTCATTGTCGTTTCTGGTGGAATGTTTAATAACCCTACATTCATGCCTGTCTGTTTTAAAATAATATTCCCCTTGTCATCCACAATAGGATCAAAATTCATGGAAATGGGGATTTCCGTATAGAATACCGTCAGTGTGCTACGTAGTTGAATATCATCCCCAATTGTGAAATCAAGTGGTAAAGGTGAGCCTTTCGCTGCATCCTTTAGGTATTTTTTTGAGATCGATTCTAATTCCTTTGTTGTGGTTTGCACCACGAGTACATTTCCTTTGCTTTCACTTTCACCTGCTGAACTCTTCGCAACATGGACGCCATCCACTGGTCTAGTTGCTAAAAAAACGACGAGGAGGATTCCAAAAAGCACTGTGCCCGCTAAGGCGAAAAACGCGACTTTCCATTTATTCATTTTGTCACTCCTCGAAGCCTATTGCCTTGTTAATCTTTTTTTCCATACCACACTGCTCCATTGCTGCTAGTATACGCTCTGTCATTTTTTCATACCCCTTTGCATTCGGGTGGAAAAAGTCTGTATGATAGACGAGCTCTTCATTTGAATCAAACAAATCTTCTACTGATACGTAACAAGCATTGGAATCCTTGCTGGCTACTTCCTCTATCACATTATTCCATTCTGTGATAATCGTATCAAATTCATTCGCCTCATTGGTTACAATCGAAAACGGATTGTAAAAACCAATGAGTAATAAGGGCACTGTCGGATTTTTAGCACGAATGCCTTCTACGATTTTGCTGTAACGTTCCTTGTATGCCAGTAATTCCTTATCAAAAGCATCACGTTTCAGGTTAAATAAATCCTGCCTGACGACCTTCATGACATCATTGCCACCCATTGTTAAGGAAATTAGCTGTGCTTCTTGCAGCTCCTCATCATAATGCCCTTTTTTCACTAATTTTAGTAGCTGATCGCTGCGTCTGCCACGTTTGCCCCGATTATCAACCTCTACATCCGAAATCGAAGGCCATGCGAGCAATGAATCTGCTAATCTTCCAACATAACCGTCTTGACTATACTCATCACCGACACCATCTGTCAACGAATCTCCCAGTGCCAAGTAATGTAGTTGCTTTGCTTGTTCTTCATCAATTTGCGATAAATCCTCTGCTGATGGCTCAAAAAAATGTTCAAAAATTTGCGTCAACATATTCTTAGATGTTTTTTCCTCATCTTCTGTTTGTTGCTCATCCTGCGGTATATCTTGCTCCGTTCCTGCTTGCTCACCTTCAGGTTCTGCTTGCGGATTCGGTTCATCGATTGATATTGCACAACCACTTAGTACAAAGACGGTCAAACATGACAATATAAATCGCCAAATGTCCATTTGACCACCTTCCATCCCTTTCTATTACTTCTATTATAGAATAGTTCATGCCGCAATGAAAAGTGACTTCCCCTTAGTTCTCCATAATTTTGTGTGCTTGCCAAATTTCCTCAGGTGTATGTATGGAAAAATGTGTGTTTATACAGTGTGCCTTTATGCAGAAGGGATGATAATTAGTAGGATGTCTGATTTATTTTTGGTGGCAACGTGATCACTGTTTGATTGAAGCTACTGTTCAACACGATTACTATTTAAAGCCGCTCACGCTCATAGTTAGTCGAAAACTGATCACAGCTAAACAAAAACTGCTCATCCTGCTAGGTGATCCACGCATAATAAAAAAGCCACTACATTTACTTATGTAGTAGCTCCTTCCAGTTATTCTGCAAAATAAATAAAACCAATTGCTCCTGGACCTGTGTGTGTCGAGATGATTGGAGATGTAAAGGCAATTTCAACATCGTTAAAGCCAGTTTCTTCGATCAGCGCTTTTAATGGGTTGCCCATCGTTACTAGGCCATCTGCATGGGAAATGCCGACTGCCTTAACTGTTTTTCCAGCTGTATCTGCTTGGAATTGTTTAAATAAAAAATTAACTACTTGTTTATGACTACGTACCTTTGACACAGGATTGTATACGCCACCTTCAAGGTTGGCAATGACTTTGATGTTTAGGAGGGAACCGATAAAGCCTGTGCCTTTACCAATTCGACCGCCTTTGATTAAGTTTTCGAGCGTGTCTACAATAACGTATAAATGTGTATTGTCTCGTACCTTTTCTAAACGTGCTACGATGTCCTCCACAGTGGCGCCTTCATCTCGCATGCGGATGGCCTCTCGTAGTTGGATAGCTAAACCAATCGCGATAAAGCGTGAGTCAATGACTGTCACATCGGCATCTGTCATTTGAGCTGCTTGACGAGCTGATTCTACTGTGCCACTCATACCACCAGTCATATGGATGGAGATAATTTGATCGCCATCTTTACCGAGCTCATCATATAATTCCTTAAATTTACCTGGTGCTGGTTGTGAACTTTTCGGTAAATTTTTTGCATTTTTCATTAAGCCTAAAAAAGATTGTGGCTCTAAGTCCACTCCATCTGTATATGTTTGACCATCAATTTGAATCGTTAAAGGCACGATATGTATGCCATGTTGTGCTACTTCTTCTTTTGTTAAATCACAAGTTGAGTCCGTTACTATATGAATTCGTCTCACTTCGACACATCCTTTTACTTCATTAAAATTTATTATATAGACTAATGAATCATTATGTAAACATGACATTTGTCATTAGGCAAAGCTCTGTCCTAGCTAGCATGTAAACGCTACCTTGGATACTATAGCGTTTTCACCTACCTCTTGTCTATCAATGCCCCTCAAAGAATATGACAGGCTTATGACATTTTTGATATGAACTATATGACAAATGTAAATGTTCATCTATAAATTATTGGGGTATAGTAAATGTATGAACGAAAGGAGTGTTTCAAATGGTTGATTCATTTGACTATAAATCATGGAGGGAAGAGCTGTGGAATGCCATAACACACGGTATTGGTTTCATTGCTAGTATTCCAGCACTGGTTGTTCTACTGTTAGCAGCCGTACAAACAGGAAATGCCCTACATATTACAACCTTCAGCATTTTCGGTGCGTCTGTCATCATTCTGTTTTTAATGTCTACATTACTACACAGTATGCCAGAAAAATATAAACACTTTTTCGCTATTTTGGACCATTCGTCCATTTATATTTTAATTGCCGGCACCTATACGCCGTTTTTATTAATTGCCGTTGGTGGTTCCCTTGGATTGACGCTACTATGTACTATTTGGTCATTGGCTGTGCTTGGTGTATTGTTTAAATGTTTCTTTATTAATCGCTTTGAAGTACTTTCATTAATTTTTTATATTGGTATGGGCTGGTTAATTATATTTGCCATTAAGCCCGTTTATCTGTATTTAGGTTTACATGGCTTTGCTTTACTGCTAGCAGGTGGGCTATTCTATACGATTGGAGCCATCTTTTATGCATGGCGCTCTCTGCCCTATAACCATGCAATCTGGCATCTCTTTGTGCTAGCTGGCTGTGCCTCCATGTATGCGTGTGTTTATTTTTATCTATAATAAAAGCAATCGCTCATTGTGAAGGGAGCGATTGCTTTTTCGTTTATTTACGTTCAAAAATTTGATATTGGAATGTATAACCTTCTGGTGCTGTTTCAGGCTCTTCTGAAGAGACTTGAACAAAATCTTGCTCATAGCTCGGGAAATAGGTGTCTCCCTGAAAGGCATGATTAATTTTTGTGATATACAAGCGATTAGCCATCTCCATCACTAAACGGAAAATTTGCTCGCCGCCAATAATCATCACCTCAGGTACATCTCCAGCTAGCGCTAAAGCACCTTCCAAGCTAGTCACAATTTCAATGCCTTCTGCCTGATAGTTTTCGTCACGAGTAATGACGATGTTGCGTCGCCCTGGAAGTGGTCGACCGATGGATTCAAATGTTTTACGTCCCATAATCATAGGCTTGCCCATTGTTTTTTGTTTAAAATACTGCAGATCCCCAGGTAAATGCCAAGGCATCCCATTGTTATATCCGATGACGTGATTGTCATCATGTGCCACAATTAAAGAAATCATACTGTCCCTCCAAATACTTTCGTCCCTTTTATTATAAACATAATGCGCTTATTTCACCTATTTTTAAATAAATAAACATTTGTTACACCTAAATCCTAGTAAAATTATATGAATAGTTTATAATAGGAATAACAAACCTCTCAATAAAGGAATGATGAAGATGATAACTTTAAGAAAAGAAGCTGTTCAATATCTAGAAGCTCAGCGTACTGGTACACCTTATTACAAAGTTTCACCGCAGGAAGCGAGAGCCATGCGGACGGTTACACAATGGCAATCTGCACACAAACCGAAGCTAGCATCCATTGAGGATCACAAAATTACAGTGCGAGATGGCGAACAAATTACAGTTCGGCTTTATACGCCCGTTCTCGGTAAAACATTACCTGTTATTGTTTATTATCATGGTGGAGGCTGGGTCTATGGCAATCTAGAATCTGTCGATGCAGGCTGCCAGTTATTAGCAGACCAGGCACAGGCGATTGTGGTATCAGTGGATTACCGCTTAGCACCTGAATATCCTTTCCCAACACCCTTACATGATGCCTACGATAGCTTAGTATGGGTGCACGATCATATGGAAGCCTTAGGTGGCGATGCAAGTCGATTATCAGTTGCTGGGGACAGTGCTGGCGGAAATTTGGCTACTGTAGTTGCATACTTAGCTACTGCACTCGAGGGACCATCGTTACACGCTCAAACACTCATCTATCCTGTCACAAATGTCGATTTTTCAACAGTATCTTATTTGGCATATGGTGAAGATTACGGCTTAGATACACAAGCCATGCAGTGGTTCTCTCATCACTATACAGAGGAAGCAAACTTCACAAATCCACTTGTGTCCCCACTTCAGCTAGAGGAAGTCCGTAACATGCCGAAAACATTCATTATAGCTGCAGAGGCAGATGTTCTCTTTGATGAGGGTCTAAGCTATGCACAAAAGTTAAAGGCTGCTGGTGTGGTAGTGAAACATATTACAATGCCAGGTTTAATCCATAGTTATTTCAGTAAAATGAATTATTTTGAAGAAGCAACGATTGAAACCGTGACAAAAATTGCGCAATTCCTGAAATAAGTTTGGCTATCCCGCGCAAACAGTGCGATAATAGAGCAAAACGTTTTTTAAAGGATGACACTATGACACAAACAATAGCTCTACAAATACAACAGCCCTTTTCTGATCAATTAAAAAAAGGCTTCCCACTTATTTCAAAAGATGCGGTTGATGCACGACGTTTACCTGCTGAGCAAGGAACACTCCTCAGACTCATGGATCATCATAACCGTTTTATTGGAACAGGTTACTACGGCATCCAAAACAAAGGGATTGGCTGGGTGCTAACGACCGATGCGAATGAAACAATTGATAAAACTTTTTTTATAAAAAAATTCAAAAAAGCCATCGACAATCGTGCTGCATTTTTTAGCAATGAAAACACAACAGCCTTTCGTGTGTTTAATGGTGAAGGAGATGGCATAGGCGGTCTTACGATTGATTTTTTTAACAGCTACTACATGGTAAGCTGGTATAGTGAGGGCATTTATTCATTTAAAGAAGTCGTGTATGAGGCTCTTGCTGAGACAGTAGACTACCAAGCGATTTATGAGAAAAAACGCTTTGATAGCAAAGGACAATATATCGAGCAAGATGATTTTGTAATGGGCACGCCAGGAGAATTTCCTATTATGGTGAAGGAAAATGGTATGACCTATGCGGTGCATTTAAACGATGGCGCCATGACAGGGATTTTCCTCGATCAACGTGAGGTACGATTGGCTATTCGAGAGCGTTATGCCAACAACACAGACATGCTGAATACGTTTTCCTATACAGGAGCATTTTCTGTGGCTGCCGCTCTAGGAGGAGCCATCAAGACAACGAGTGTAGATGTGGCAAAGCGTAGTTTAGCCAAAACGATTGAGCAATTTAGTGTCAATCATATTGATTATGAGGCACAGGATATAAAAGTCATGGATGTCTTCCATTATTTTAAATATGCACAGCGCCATGCTTTACAGTTTGACCTTGTCGTATTAGACCCACCTAGCTTTGCACGTACGAAGCAAATGACCTTTTCAACGGCAAAGGACTACCCTAAATTACTAAAGGACACGATTGCCATTACCGCTAAAAACGGCATCATTGTGGCTTCCACAAATAATGCCAGCTTTGGCATGAAAAAGTTCAAAGGCTTTATTGACCAAGCCTTTAAAGAGACTCGTACACGCTATAAAATTGTCGAGGAATACGGTTTACCGAAGGATTTCCGTGTACCACGTGAATACCCTGAATTTAATTATCTGAAGGTCGTGTTCATCCAGAAAATCGACTAACCAATCGAGAATCACACCAAGGTGTGATTCTTTTTATGTAAGGAAAAGTTGATTCTACCTAAGGAGGTTCGGTACCTCTACAATAAAGGTTCCAAAAGATTGAAACGTTATAAACAAACAGAGCCTTTCTATTAAAAGTAGCCTAAGAAGATGTTCTCTTCTTAGGCCACCCGATTATAGATATTTCACAAACCAATCACGGATATATTCAAGTCGATTAATTCGTAATGTAGGCTTTCCACTTCTTGAAAGTTCATGATTCGCCTCAGGGAAACGCACGAATTTTGTTTGTTTTTTACGATATTTTAAGGCGATAAACAATTGCTCTGCCTGCTCAATTGGACAACGATAGTCTTTTTCACCATGTAAAATCAATAATGGTGTCTCCACTTTGTCTACATACTTCAGTGGCGAATGATGCCATAGCTTCTCTATATCATCGAGTCCTGCTTGAATTTGCCAGTCTGTAAAGTAATAGCCGATATCACTGACACCAGCAAAGCTAATCCAGTTCGAAATGGAGCGCTGCGTCACAGCTGCTTTAAAGCGATTTGTATGGCCCACAATCCAGTTGGTCATAAAACCACCGTAGCTTCCACCAGTTACACCTAGACGATCTTGATCAATAAAATCATAGTGCTCCAGAGCGTAGTCTACCGCTGCCATTAAGTCTGCATAATCATTACCACCATAATCGCCACGTACTGCATCCACAAATTTTTGGCCATAGCCATGACTACCACGCGGATTAGTATAAAGCACTGCAAAGCCTTGTGCAGCAAGGATTTGGAATTCATTAAAGTAGGTATTGCCATACATTGCATGCGGACCACCATGGATTTCAAGAATGAGAGGATACTTCTTCCCTGCTTCATAGCCAACTGGCCTCATAATCCAGCCATTGACCTTCCAGCCTTCTGCACCTTCAAATTCGATACTCTCGGGAACAGCTAATGTTTTGGTTTTTAAAAAATCTTCATTAATGGACGTCAACTGTTCTTTGTCACCTGTTTTTAGGTTCACATAAAACAGATCGCCTGGATTGGTCGTTGTGCTAATAGCCGCAATAGCCTGATCATTTTGCGCATCAAGTGAGAAGCCATAGACATATTGATCATCATGGATAGCTGGGTAAATTTCGCCATCTACATTTCCGTAATAAATCGCCGCATTGCCGTGATCTGTGACTTGGAAGTAGAAGCTATGATTATCATTCATCCATTGCACACGTGGTGACGCTACACCTTGCAGGAAATCACCGATGACATAATCACCAACAGGCGCATCAAATTCACTTGTTACACAGTTTAGTAGTTTTTGCTCCATGTCATAAATCCAAAGCTTTGCTTGTGTGGCATTTTCAAATTCACGTTCTCCACCTACAAAAGAAAGATAGCGACTATTCGGAGACCAAGCTGTTTGGTAATATGCACCCGAACCTTCTGTTAGCTTGTGACTCTGCTTAGATTCTAACTCCAATAAATAGATATCCACATTAAATGAGAAATCTAAATCCTCCGCTTTATCCGCTAAGTACGTAAGGTATTTGCCATCTGGCGACCAAGTACCCAGATGGCAGTACTCTTTGCCTTCTGTCACTTGTTCTAGCTCTCCTGATGCCACATTGACAATGGCAATATGGGTAAACTGCTCCATATCAATAAATCCACCAGCATCCGATTTGTGTTTCATTTTCTCGATTTCTAGTGGCTTTAGTTCTTTATCCTTTTTCTTCTCATCCTCCGCTTTATCTAGGATGGTTTCATCTTTCCCTAGCACGACTGAAAAAGCAATTTTCTTGCCACATGGTGACCAGACAGGGGAGGTCGCTCCATTTTTACAATGTGTCACCTGTTTTGCCTCTCCACCTGCTTTCGAAAGAACATAAATTTGCGACTTACCTGTTCTCGTTGACAAAAATGCAATTTGACTGCCATCTGGTGACCAAACAGGGGAACTCGTTCTATCTTCACCAAATGTCCATTGCTGTGGTGTTTTGTTCTTCAAGTTTATGTAAAACAAATTCGATATATAGTCATTTTTCTTCTCGTCCATACGAGTCTCTACATAAACTACCTCTGTCCCATCTGGTGAAAGCTGTGGATCTGCTACTGATTTTAAGTGATAAAGATCTTCTGGTTGAATCCCTTGTTTCGATGTCATGTTCTTGCTCCTTTGTATTGTAATTTTCTGTGCCTTACTACAATACTTCGACACCCTAAGTAATATTCCTCTATTTAATTGAATTTTTTACTAGTTCCCAATATTCTGCTGACTTTGTTCTGCGATAAAATTTATAAAAGGGCTCATTTGGGCGAGCATGCTCCTTATAAAGGTTTATCAGGTGCAGTAAAAAATCTTCAATTTGTGTGACGTCTACCCTCTTAGCGAATAACGTGCCAGCCTGTGCCTTTGCTCCCATTGGTATTGCCCCTAAATAGACATCAAAGCTTTCTTGTTGGTAAACGAGTCCAATATCATCATAGACTGCATTGTAGCAAGCTGATGCACAGCCATTAATATTGACACGCACTCTTGCAGGTACCTTCATCCCCTCTATGGCATGATAGAGCTGTTCGGTTATCGGAGCAGCCTCCATTTTCTCCCCATCACAAAAATCGCAGGCCTTCATGGCTATGATTGAACCAGAGGGAGCAACATAAAGACCTGCTTCCTGTAAGGCTTGCACCGCTTCCGTGGCATCGCACGTTGGTATGGATACGAGTATACTATAGGAAGCAGAATATTTTATCGCCCCCTTTTCGCCAGCAATTTCGGCTATTTTTTGGAATTGTGCAGGAGTATAATGCTTATTAATAATGCCAGGGCTAACGGCTAGACGGGTAAACTCACCATGACGGTTCAGTGTTTCAAATGTTTGATCTGGTACATTTTTTTGAAATGCGTTCATTTTTATCGCTCCTTATAAAAAAGGAGCTAGCAAAAACGCTAGCTCGAATGGATTAAAAGTTTTCAGGATAGAAGCCCTTTGCTAAAATTTCAATGGCCTCTGCCGCACGAACCCCTTCAGACGCTGCTGAAAGTGGCAGGATGACAAAGCGCTCATTTTTGACCGCTTCCATCTCCTTTAAGGCTGGATCATTTTTTAAGAATTGGATCTTTTGGTCTGCCGTTGTTTCACCGTAATCAATCACGACAACTACCTCTGGGTTGCGGTCTACTGCATCTTCCTTCGACACAGTTGTCCAGCCTGATTCCACATCACCAAAGATATTTTGTCCACCCGCGATTGTCACAAGCTCATTCATAAAGTTTTGACCAGCTGTAAATACATCCTTTTCACCGCTATCAAACACAAGAACACGTAATTTTTCGCTATCTTTTGGTAATTTAGCTTGTACTGCCTCTACATCTTTCGTCATTTGCTCAATTAAAGCTTCGCCACGATCCTCAATACGGAAAATCTTCGCGATATTGCGAATATCAGTGAAAATATCCTCTATTGTTGGCTTTGTCATGTTGGAAGCCGTATGTAAATACGTATGGATGCCTAATTCTTCAAGCTCTTCTGGTGTGCCTACACCCTTTTCGCCAAAGCCACTTTTCCAGCCAGCATATAGGAAATCTGCCTCGGCATCGATGACTTGCTCCTTCGTTGGGTATTGATCGGAAAGAACAGGGACCTTATCGTATGCCTCTTGCAGTGGTTCATAGATTTTATCATCTAAGTAAGCTGTCCCTACCATAGAATCCTCTAAACCAAGTGCAAGCATAATTTCTGTCACATGTTGATTTAAGCTAATCGCTTTTGTTGGTGCTTCCGTATATGTTTGAGTTGTGTCATTATTTTCAATGGTTACTGCTGCTGCCGCCTCAGATGGCTCAACCTTTTCACCTTGTGCAGCTGATTCCGTTTTGTCCTTTGCGTTACAAGCCCCTAAAACAGCGACCAAGGCAATGATCATCATCAGCCATATACTTTTCCATTTCTTCATGTCCTTTTCTCCTTTGCTGTTAAAATATAGAAAGAAATCAGAGACTTCTTTACTACTAAGGTAGTTGGAAGGGCATAAAAAAACCCCTCTTGTCGCCAAGAGAGTAGCATAGTGAAATAACGGTATCATTACCTTCATCACTATCCCCATCCTCGTGGTTCTTAGTCAAAAAATACATACTGGCAGGTATCCTGGCTTAGGTTCATCATCTATACGCCTTCCCATAGTTTCACTACAGTGGCATGCTGTATAGACTCCCCATTTACAGTTGCGGGACAGCATCGGAATTGCACCGATTTCCCTTTTAAGCAAATGACAAATGCCATTTGCACCAATACGTTCTATAATGGTCAATACTATTGATAGACTAGCAGAAGAAAATTTATCGCGCAATCAGTAGTATGACACTAAAAGTATAATCATCATTATATTAGCACTATTTCGACATAAAGACGAACTATTTTACAAGAAATATAGAAGCTAGTATTCTGTTACAATAAAAAGATAGCATTCTATAGAAACGAGGATTTCTTATGTACAAAACGATCGGTGTACTTGCGCACGTGGATGCAGGAAAAACGACCTTCTCTGAGCAAGTGCTTTTTCATACAAATAGTATTCAAGCACGGGGGCGTGTTGATCATCAGGATACCTTTCTTGATCATCATGAGCTAGAGCGCAGACGGGGCATTACGATATTTGCCGAGCAAGGGCGCATGAATATTGGCGATGATACATACACATTGATTGATACGCCAGGGCATGTCGATTTCTCCCCTGAGATGGAGCGTGCCATTCGTGTGATGGATTATGCCATTATTATCATTAGCGCTGTCGAAGGGATACAGGGCCATACAGAAACAGTGTGGCAACTTTTACGTCAATACCATGTCCCTACCTTCTTCTTTATCAACAAAATGGATCGTGAGGGTGCCAATATGAAGGCCGTCATCAGCCAGCTTCGCAAAGATTGCTCTCAGCATGTATTGTTCATCGATGAGCCACTGCGAGCAAACTATGTATCAAATAATATTATGGAATGGCTGGCGGAGCGCGACGAAAAATTGCTTGATGCCTTTCTAAATGAGTCATTGGAGCATGAACAGTGTCTTGCTCAATTAAAGGAAATGATTAAAAATGAAGGTGCCTTCCCTTGCTTTGCTGGCTCGGCCTTAAAGGATGAGGGCATTCAGGAATTTCTTGACCAGCTCCCGCTGTTAACGGCTACCCATTTTGACAAGGATGCCCCATTTGAGGGCGAGGTTTTTAAGATTCGTCATGATGGTCACCAGCGTTTAACCTTTATGAAGGCAACCAAGGGCTCATTGCATGTACGAGATGAATTTTCATTTGACGAAGTAACAGAAAAAGTGACCGAAATTCGCCTTTATAACGGCAGTCGCTTTGAGACCGTTCAACAGGTAGAGGCAGGAGAAATTTTCGCTATCAAAGGACTGAGCCAGGCAAACATTGGGGATCGAATCGGTACAACGATGCTATCACAGCCCTATGAGCTTGTCCCAACCTTACAGGCAAAGGTTCAATATGAGGGTGATCAGCATATCAAGGAAGTGCTACAGATTTTCCGTTTACTCGAAGCAGAAGAGCCGTCCTTGCGTGTGGTCTGGCAGGAAAAATTTCAGGAAATCCATGTGCATATTATGGGTGTCATTCAATTGGAGGTCCTAACTGAGGTATTAATGACACGTTTTTCATTAGCTGTCTCCTTTGGTGAGCCGCAAATTTTATACATGGAAACCATTGCGACGACCGTAACGGGCTATGGTCATTTCGAGCCCCTCAAGCATTATGCAGAAGTTCATTTATTAATGGAGCCAAATCCACGTGGAACAGGTAATACCTTCACCAATGCCTGTCATGCCGATCATTTATCTGTAGGCAATCAGCGCCTTGTTGAAAAGCACCTGTTTGAGCGTGACCATCATGGGCTACTAACAGGCTTCCCTGTAACAGATATTCATTTTACACTTCTAACAGGTCGCGGGCACAATGAACATACATCGGGGGGAGATTTCCGTGAAGCCAGTTTCCGTGCCCTGCGTCAGGGGCTGGAGCAGGCACAAAATGTCCTACTTGAACCCTATTATCGCTTTAAAATGAAAGCTTCAAACGACTTTATCGGTCGTATGATGACTGACATTCAGCAAGCAGCTGGCTCGTTCGATGACCCGATTTTATCCGAAACGGATGTTATCCTAACAGGTCGTGCACCTGTTGCCACTTTAATGAGCTACAGCACAACCTTTGCCGCCTATACAAATGGGAAAGGTGCACTCACACTCCAATTTGATGGCTATGATGTGTGCCATAATACAGAGGATGTGATTGCACAGATTGGCTACGATAAAAATGCCGACCCTGAGTATAGTTCCTCTAGTATCTTTTGTGCTAAGGGCAAAGGATATTCGGTTCCATGGCAAGAAGCACAGGCAGCCATGCATTGCCTGTAGGATGGGATGAGCCTGCTCGCTTCGGGTATTTCCTCGGCTTCCGCGGGTATCCATCGCTCTAGCGCGGGTATTTCTTTCTTGGGCATCAATATATCTCTACCCTGCCATAAGATATTACAAGCCCTCCAAAAAATGGAGGGCTTGTTTTTATAGTGCACCGACAGCTTTCTTTGTTGGATTGTCCAACAAATATGCGGGTTCAACTATTACATAGTCATGCTTGTTCGTAAAATCAATTAGTACCTTACCAGGTTGACTTTTTAATAGTTGTAGATGATCAATTAATTGCAGTAAAAGCTCGTGACCATTGCCACGTGGATGCCAGTTGAAATGATAATCATTTAACGCTTGCACCGCTTCAATAAATTGGGCATATTCCTGCTGCACAAATGCAATGAGTTTGTCATGATGAGATGCTAAATCATATAAATATGTTTCGTAAAAGCGCATGACAATCGAGCATAATAAGTCATTGACACGAGCGGCACTTAAAACAGGCTTTGGCTCCAATGATAGACGGTCGAGGTTGGGCTTTGCGCGTGTAGAATCAATGCGCGTAATTAAGTGATACGCTTCTCCGTTGACCTCATAGACAATCGGATTGGTCGGCATGTACATCATAAAACTATTCGTCTTTGTTTTTAGTTCATCTGCTATGGCTGCTTTCGCTAAAAGATGACCGTCCACATCCCCATTTTGTATCCAAATAATTTCTTTATTATATAAGATTTGCTCAAAGAAGCGATCATTGCGAATCAGCTTCGTTGCTAATAATTGATCGATCAGTGACTCGACCACCATTCTTGTTTTCGCTTTCTTGGCAACTTCTGTGCGTGGTTGCTTACAAATGTTCAGATCTTCATAAGGCGTTTCCAACGTTGTCGTTACATGAATATTTGTCATACGTGCATCCCCTTTGCGTACATATTTTCAAAACAAAAAGGACTCCCTACTTTTGAGGAAATCCTTCATTTTATCTTCTTTCATCACACAATGCCAAACAAACCCTAAGTATGTGTGAACGAGTTCGATTATGAACCCTTTCATTTACTATGGGCGTTTGACGTACTGTGACGAACAGAGCATTCTGTTTTGTCAACATGCCACCTCCTATTCCTCGTAGGTTTATGGTGTGTACTCGTAACAGGCAGGTATCCTGACTCATGATCATCGCTTCTTTTCTCCTTCCCGTCCAAAGACAGTGGATACTGAAAAGTCGCTCACATTTACAGTTGCGGGACAGTGTCGGATTCGCACCGACTTCCCTTTTAAGCAAATTGCACGCAATTTACACCTATTACTACACGCTATTCAGTTGTGAAATTAGCTGTTTTAAAGATGTCAGAAATAGTAGAGTAAATATTCCTTACTGACTATCAAACTAAATTGTAATATGTACTCTACTAATTGTCAAAATTTTAAAAAAGACTGTTTGAATTAAGAGTAAACCTTTACATTTCTTTTTATCAATATGCTAATTAACATTTGACTTTTTAATTTGTTGTTCTATTCTTACATGCCTTTCAAATACTACATTTCCCTGTTACAATCCCAACACAATTTAACTAATATTTACACTTCGCAATCCATGTTATATTTTAGTTACTTCGTATCATCCATCTTCAGTACAGCTATGAACGCTTCTTATAGAAACGCTGTATTTAGGTATATCTAATTGTATTGTTATATAGCCAATAAACCTTTGATGTATAAGGGTATGTTGGCTGCTTTTTTACTCCACATTATCTATTTGGATTCTACTTTTATCTATGTATATTTTCTATTAACGGTGGGGAATTGATGGGTAAAAATTAGACCACCCATAACGGAGTGGTCTTTTAACATTTAATAAACTTAACTATACACATTTAACATATATTTGATATTTAGCTGTTCCTTTCCATTCCCAATGATCTTCTGTACCTAAAAGTGGATTTCCAGCAACTGTTTCTGATTTACCAGACGCCTCAAGCAAGTGTACATGATGAAATTCAATTTTTGGCCTCACATAATTTTTTAAGCCGTCAATAAAAGTACGTGCATCATCTGTACAACGGTCAAGACAAAAACCCGTAATTCTATCATGACTTTGGCTAGATGGGTAACGCATATAAATATCTAGTGACTTTGTTTCAATCTCATCATCCACATTAGTGAATAGCTGAGGTTCGTTGTTTGGAACGCATTGCATTTTATATCACCTCCAAAATAAATTGATTTGTACACATTTATTATTATGTTTAAAAAATAAGAACTTATTCTATTTTTAATTTCTAATGAATAAAGTAATTTCCTTAATAAATATTAATATACTACAGCCCATCAAAAGTAGTCTTATTCAATTAAAACGCCTTTTCAAAATTTCCCAGCATGAAAAAGAATTATGCCAACTATGATTACTGACTCAATAGTAAATCAGGCTTCACATCAGGTATACAAATTTGTATAAAAAATCACCATTCTAACCAATTATCCAAAGATGGTTTTCCTATAGATTGTGTACGACTCTCACGCTCTGTTAACCAATTGAAGAAAGGTATTGGACGTTCTTTAACAGGAGTTTCTTCTAAAGATGATGATTTATACTGCTTCATATTAGAACGCTCTACAGCCTTGCTATACGCTCCTACAAATATGGCTCTTAATGTGCTTGTAACTGTCAGATCACCTTCTTTAATGTCCATAACAATTTTAAATAGCACGTTCTTAGCTCTTATAAATTCATCCATAGAATTTACTTGTGAAGCTAATACAACCTTGTGCAACTCATCTTTCAAGTTATCTGCTAATGGCAAGCTATTCATGAAGTCAAATAGCATCACCTGGTAATCGTTCATGTATTCCTTATGAGCTTCTTTTTCAGCGTGAGCATTATAATATACTTCTTGTAAATTGCTTGTTTTAAAAAGATTAAAAGAACTAGATGGTTGGTTTTCAGATTGTGGAATACAAACCGCGTCGTTACTAGCTTCATCGACTGTCTCTCGTTGGGACACGCTCGATGGGTCATAAGGCAAAATTCGATAAATACTAGCCCCTTTAATGCCGTTTAATTTAGTGCTTGGTACTTTTTCGATGATGCCCAACTCTGCTAATTTCTTCATTGATCGATAAACTGTCTTTGTACTGATTTCCAATGAAGTAGCAATTGTGGCAGCTTTCAAATGACATACTCCTGGATGCTCTAAACTGTGAGATGCCAGTTTGAATACAATTGCTCGTTCTGATTCTGTTAAGTCGTAATAGTGCGCTGCTATATGATTTTCAACAGACCTATCAATCTCTGCTACTGTATCGAATGTTATGTATTGTGCTAAGTATTCGAATGCCATTTCTTTTCACCTCACTTACCTTTTAAACACATATGACACTATATGTTCCTTATTAGTTACATAATAAAACCTATATATTTAAAAGTCAACAATAAAAAATCCATTTAGATAACATTTTGTAACTAAATGGTTTATTAATGTTCTCTTACGATTTATAATTTAAAAGAGGTGATTAATTTGATGGGAACAAAGATTAAGATGGTATTAGTAAAAAAGGGAATGAATGTTGTACAGTTAGCTGATTTATTAGAAACATCGCCACAAAACCTATATAAAAAATTTAAAAGAGATAATTTTTCAGAAAAAGAACTTCAAGAGATCGCCCATGTACTAGGAATTCAATATGAAGGAATTTTTACATTGGAAGATGGTACTAAAATATAATCTGTTTTTGGAGGACTAACCATGTTTAAAAAACTGATTAGTAAAAAGAAGCGACAACTTAAAAAAGAAGCTAAAAAAGCATTGTATGAAGTTACTGGAGTTAAGCCGATTAAGATTAAGAAACCAAAACCATTATTTAAGAAAAAACGTAAACCAACTTTAAAACGAACAATTAAAAAATTATTCTAAACAGATAACTAAACAAGTTTGTTTGTTTTTTTGTATGTACTTTTTCCTTCAAATTTCCTAGAATGGTAATATAGAGGGAGGAATATAAAAATGAAGAAAAAGTTAATTTTTAGTGCTGCATTAGTATTAAGTCTTGGGCTTGCTGCATGTGGAGAAGAAAAAGCAAAAGAAGAACCACAAAAAGAAGAAACATCAGCGCCAGTATCTACTGACAAAACTAATAAAGAAGAAAAAAGTGAGGATGTTTATTTTAAAGACGGCGAAGCGAAATTAGAGGATTTAAAAATAAAAATCACAGAAACTAAAGTTATTCAAGTCGGTGAAAAAGGTAACGAGTATGGTGAAAAACCTGTGTTCGCAATCTGGTATGAAACAACAAACCTAAGTGATAAAGAAATCGACCCTATAACAGCTTGGGCTGCTGTATTCACTGCAATTCAAGATAATAATCCAAACAGTGTAAACAAGTTATCGGTAGGTATGTCTCCTGACGATAGATTTCTAGAAACTCAATTAGAAACTATTAAAAAGGGTGGTACTGTACCAGATGCTATCGCTTACGAGTTAGATGATCTTGAAACTCCAGTTACATTAGTAGCTACACAAGGAATTGCTGGTAAAGAATTAGGTAAACAAGATTATCAAATTAAACAATAAAGAAATTTAGTCACTCAATCGAGTGGCTTTTTTATTAAATATGTAAGAAACTTATTATGGTAAATAAGTACCATATTGGTTAAAGTTGTTTTTATAGGATATTTATAATATCCTTGTTAATTTAAAGGAGGATACATAAGTGGTAAATTTTTTTAAGAAAAGTTTGATTTATTTAGCGTTAATGCTGCTAGTACTAGTTAGCTTTAATGTTGAAAGTGCATCAGCAGCAGAAGTAATTGATTATGAAGAAGGAGTAACTAATTTAAATAATACTCCTGAAAATAGTGCAGTAATAGGTAGTCAAATTGTTAAACCAGAAATCGGTTGGAAGCGATACGATGGAAATAACCCTAAAATATTAATAGCTAATCCTTCAGATCATTATGATGTTTTAGTTAACGCGTATTATAACGGTATTTCATCTTTTTTTACTAAGAGCAGTACAGCAACTTTCTATTTCAGCGGCACTAAATTTAGGATTATTGGCGCTATTTTCTCTAAAAGAAGTGACACTATTGATGTAAGCATTGATGGACATTCAGCTGATATTTTTTCACAAAACATATCAAATCTAAATATAAATCAAACACAAAGATTAACTTATGAAAAAAACAGTTTATCTCAAGGTATTCATAAGGTAGTTATAAAAAACTTAAATATGTACGAACCATTTGAAATAGATGCAATAGATGTTGATGGATTTTTGCTATCTGAAAATGATGTACCAAGTACTGAATCTATTACATTAGATAAAAGTAATCTAGAATTGTTTGAGGGAGATTCCGCTAAGTTAACTGCAACAGCCACTCCAAACAGCGCAAATATTATTTGGACAAGTAGTGATAATAGTATTGCAACTGTAAGTCAAGACGGTCATGTAACTGCTATAAAGGAAGGGATAATAACTGTCACGGCACAATTAGCAAATACAAATTTAACTGCAAACTGCATTATAACTATTAAGAAGAATGGAAGTCTAGAAACTAAAACTATCACATTAGACAAGAATGCACTTGAACTACTAGAAGGTAATAAAGATAAATTAATTGCTACAGTCTTACCTGAAGACTCTTTGAATAAAAATGTAATTTGGTCAACAAGCGATGAATCAATAGTCAATGTAGACCAGAACGGTAATGTAACAGCAATTCGTGAAGGCGAAGCAATGATTACCGCTAAGGTCGAAAATACAGAATTATTTGCGACCGCTACAGTTATTGTTAAGAAACCAAACAATGAATCTTCAAGTGCAATTTTGAGTATTACTTTAGTAAACGGCATGACAAAAGAATATGATGTAACCAATGCTGTTTTAAACAATTACTTAAATTGGTTCGATACTGCAAAAGGTACTTCAACATTCAAATTCTCAAAAACAATTTCACCTTATAAAAAGGTAACAGAATACATCGTACATGATAAAATTGCTTCATTTGAAGTTAGAGAATATTAATCAAAAAAGCCCAGGTACTCACTTTTGAATGAGCGCCTGGGTTTTGCTGTTAAGCACTACGTTGAGCGATGATAATCTTCAATCCCTCAAAATCACCACTTGTCATAGTTCCATTATCGAATTTCTCCAACCAAGATTTATCAATCACCTTTTTGTCTACGGCTTGTTGAATGTAATCACGTACTGCAGCTTTTGCGGTTGTGCTAGTGAATTTCATAGTATCATCACCCTTTTCTGTATGTTGTGATTTTTCCTCTACAATAAGCTGCACTTTTACAGCACTACTTGTCGGTACTACAACTTGACCTTCGAGTTTATATCCAGCAGGCATTTTCCATGTCGTAGGAATTTCAAAATGGGGCGCATCATACTGATTAGCCGGCCAATATCCTCCCCATGTAATACCTAACTTTTTGGCGATAGTACCGACTTTCGATAACGTTGAAATGTCGTATAGATTTCTAGGAGGGGCTACAGCGATGTCCCAAGCTCTACGAGACGTATGATTACTGCTACGAGTCCATGTAACCAGTTGACCAGGACGTGTTCTACCTTGCTCGTACAGGTAGTTCTGACGTGCTTGGCTGCGGTATGTCTCTGTGATAAAAATAAAGTCAATGCCTGACTTGAAACACTCTTGAAAAAGCAATCGACAAGCTGTTTGAGCAGCTGCGGTTAATTCACTTAAATCACGACATGTAGTTGTTACGCTTGTCACTTCACATCTTCCTTTCGAGGTGCATCATATTTAAGCGCCTGTGTGCTGTCAGATGTACCAACAGTAGTTGGGTCAATAATAATACCAAGTAATCCTAAAATGCTTAGAATCGTCTCTGAAATAGCTGTAATTTGGTCATTGTAAATTGTAATATCGACATAAAAAATGCCTGCGATTTGATTCGCAAGCACAAGTAATAATGCAATTAATGATACCCAAAATTGCTTATGTTGAAGTCTTACTTTCCAGTTAATTTTCACATTGTCTACCTCCTAAAAGATGTGTTTTTCCATGCGATCCATACGGCCTTCAAGTGAAGTCAAACTTTTGCTGATTTCACGCATAGCATTGGCTTGTTCACCTTGTGCATCTGTTAACGTCTCTAAGTTTTTCATTAGTCGTTCCTCACGTTTGTTGGAATTCCAAAACACATAAACGACTAAGCAAATACATAAAATCGACCATACAACTTGGGAATTTGCAACGTTACTGGCTGCTGTTACAGTTGTTACAATGTCCATTTAATCACCGTTCCTTTCACTTTTCTGTAATATAAAAGCCCTCCACAATTATCTGCGGAAGGCTCAATTACTTATGTTTTAATTTATATTAATTGTTCAAAATCACTGATAAATTTTTCTACTTCATCTACATATAAACTAGCTAATGCAACAAGAGTTTTATCTCTATATTCAGGCGTATCAAACTGCCCTTCAAAGATATAATAATATTCGTTTTTTGAGAAAGGGCCAATCTCTTCAGTATCTTCATCTTCCTCTAAAGTATCTGCTTCGCTTTCCCCATTTGATACTGTTATGGATACCGTTAAAAAATTTTGTCCTGCATTTGAAGTTCTTACAGGTTTTGCATGTATATTTTCATTCCTTAAATCTGTAAACACACCTTTATACTTAAGGTTAGAGATTAATGAATCATATGCTTGCTTTTTATGTTCAAGTGCATACTGTGTCACAATTCTAATACTTGTTAAAAATGAACTAAAAGCATATGTGAATTCTTGCTTTGTACCTGTAGCTTGGGAATTTTCCATGTTTTTTAAATTGTATTTTGCTTCGTCTAATTTTTCTCTCATATCATCTATAATTGTCAATGTCCTAAAACCTCCCTTATTAATTTAATGATATGCTTTTTGAATATAAAAAACCTTAATAACTTTTTGAGTAAAACTATATAACTTGTAGCAATTATCTCCTAACTTCCCCGCTAATTTGACTCAATTCTTGTTTGATCTTTTGAATCAAAGTAGGTCTATCATTACCAAAAGTTGCTTCTATACTAAAGCCACTTGTTTCATAATTTTCTTGAATATCTGTGATACGTGCATCCATTGTAATTCCCCAATTCACGTTTTGAATTGTTGTTACATCACCAAGATCATAATCACGTTGGTAAATAAAAGGACTATTCGTCAATATTTGCCCTTCTAAATATTCCTCTTGCATCAACTCATGAAGCTGTTGTAGCCCTCTATCAGTAAGCGATTGAATAATCTGTTGTTCTGGTAATGGTTGATCATCATCATCAGTTTCGGATACATCCCTGGCATCTATAAAAATTTCATGTCGATTGATTCCTAAGAAGTTGCCAACCTCAATCACTCGTCTATCTACACCTTCACCTTGCCCAGCTACAATTGCAACATTCTTATAGTTAAGTTCACTTTGCGTATACTGTAAAGATTTCAACGAATCAAACTGTGGAGAAAAAATCACAGGTGGATTAACTGATTGTCCAGATATTAAGCTCTTGCCCTCCACAACATCAAAGACCCACTTCTTATTTCTTATATCTAGTGTGACATCCCAACCTAGACCACTGGCAATTGATAACGTACTCACTTCTTCGGCTACATTTTTAAATCGCGATGAATAAGTAGTATGGGCACCTCTCTGTAAATCAGGAGCTATAACAAGTTGAGGTATTTTACGCCTTGAATCAACTGGATTCACTAAATTATTATTAACGTAATGTTTCATAATCGTTTCGGAACTACCCGACTTGTAATCATACGCTGTATGAGTTGGTGGCATTGTAATTCGCTGTGCAATGATTGACTTCAAAGCATAACCCTTAATAAGCCAGTTCTCTGTAATCTTACCGTTTTCATCAAGCTCGATTTCTCGATGCTTAATAATAAAAACCTTATTCAAATCAGTACCGATAAGAATAAGGTTATCTTTTAATAATGTATTTGCGTATTTCATGTGGCGATTAATTCGTAACTCAATAGCACCTATACCATGCCATGAACGATTAAAAAACATGGACTCATAGTTATCGATTTCAGCTAAGATGTCCATGTTTAAGGATAATATTCGTATTGGTTTTTTCATGGTTATTCACCTTGTTTAGCGTTTGCAATTTGTTCGATATCTGCTCTATAAGCATAAATTTGTGCAAGTACGAGGTTTTCATTTTCTTCGGATAGTTTATAGCTGTTTAAAACTTCTTGTATATCCGTTTCGCCTCTTGTGTAACGTGTAATACATGCGTTTGCAATAATTCTAACTTTGTAATCAGCTAATATCATCTCCGCCAACTCCTTTTATTTAAAGTACGATTAATTCAGCAATCATTAGTTCTAAATCTGCTATACGTTGGCTCATTTTATCTACATATACATACTGGTCTTTTATATCAACGACCTCTGGAACTTCATCACCAACTACATAGGCATTTCCTGCTGCATCCTTCATTGAGTAAATTCGATGTGTATGATTTCCAATCTCCTCACCGTCATCATTTAGGATTTTCTCCACAACAATCTCCATATCTAGCGTGAGATCTTCTGTGATGATTACACCAACTTCTTCATCTCTCCATCCTTCCACATAACCGCCAGCATATTCTAATCTGTTGCCATTTAACACAACTATATTGTCGTGAAAGTCATGGATAGTGTTGCTTTCTTTAAGATATAAAATTGCTACTGCCATCATTGAGCCTCCTTCCTTATAGAATCTGACCACCATTGAGGGCTCTTGTTGGTGTCGTACCCGTGATTGACGATGCCCTTCTCCTACATATTGATAATTCTACATCGATCCCAATTTTGTTACCCGAACCAGACACTGTATCTAGTACAACATTTGACCCATTATCTAGTTTGATTCCAGCACCAGATGTCTTGCTACTGTAAGTAGACATAGAAATCATACCAGATGATGCCAAGCAGTAGACCCCGTGACCATCTGTTCCATATGGGCTGTTGACATTTTGTATAGAAAATTTATTTACTACTCGTAAATCAAGACCCATTACGGCATTTAAGTCCCTTAATTGTAGATTGTCAATATGAGAGAACATAACCCAGTCTATCACTGTAGTTGCCCCAGCGCCTCTTATAGTAAGAAGCCCGCCTCTATAATTAGAGAGGTTTAGGGTCGAATACGTACCTGCGGCTAGTGTTAGAGTCGTTTCATATCCTGACAATCTAGGTAATTTGCCCAATGCATACCCTAGGGTCTTATATGCATTGGCTCCATCTGACCACCCTTTACCGTCTTCGTCTACGCCATTCACTGGATCGACATAGATGTTGTATAGAGTATCAGTTACCCTAGTCCATGGGTTCCAGTTACCATTGGAGAATCCTTGTCTGAACCATGTAACTTCTGGTTTGTTTGAAGAACGGGCGAATTGAGTGACCGAGCCCTCATTATATCCACTCCATGCTATAACTTCTACTAGATATGAGGCTGGTCCTGTTGGCGGTAGATTTTTTGCTCCCCACGCTTGCGATCCGTTGTACCACCCAGATTTCCTTAAAAGATTGTAATCGCCTAGATATTCTGTGGATTTGCCATTCGATAGCATCTGTGAATTCACTAAATCCTCTAATGCGTCATCATTGAAGTTAGGCAGGATATTCGATCCAGCCCATGGACAGATGATATCTTGACCACGTTCATCAGTAACTGCATTAGCAGCAATAAACGTTTGCCCTCCGACTACTTTTACTTGTGCCAATGAGATTTCATATAGGTTAGGCGTTTGTGTTAAAGCTGGTGGTACTGGATTAGTACTTGGTACTCCTTTTTTGATAAATGCTTTTACATACCTTGCTTCGGTGCTTAAATCCATACGAATAACGATACGGTCAATACGGCTATTTCCTAATGTTTCAGTATCATGAGTCAACTCCTTGAAACTATCGTTTTCGTAATATCGACCACGTAAAAACGCAATACCTGTATCAATTTTGGTAATCATGTTTGACCCATTTGCAGTTACCACAAGTTGATTGCCAGCACCTTTCATCAGCCCTGTCGTAACCAATGCCTTAAAGTAATCCGTAAACTCTTGTGCATCATATTCTCGATCATAAGTGACTCCATCTTCTTGTAATACCGCATCAAAAAATCTAAATTTTTCAGTCATTTATTTCACTTCCTTTTATACGCTTAAATAGCGATGCTTGTACTCAACATATACTTCTGGATTGCCGCCCTCTGTGATAAAGCCAAATTTTGTTTCTCCGACTTCTAGCGAGAAGAATGTAGACTCTAAATCAATGTAATGAAACGCATTTTCCACAACACCATCAGGTGCTACAATTTCAACTCTCTTATTACCAAAAGAAGTATCTAATACTAACTTATATCCCGGTGGTATTGTTCGATTTACCTTTATGAACTCGCCTGTTGTTACATTAGTGATCTTTGGATTTACGGCTGCACCTCTAAATTCCACAATAATTGGAGTTGGTATGTCGCCTTTGTTTATTAGGATACGAGAATCACCCCTTGTAGCAAAACGGACAGGGAAACGGAACTTAAAACGAAAATTACCTACGAAATCTTCCAGCTTGTAGTTCTCTGTAAAAATGTCTCTCCAATAAGGATCAGGAGCAATTAAATTGATTGCTGTTCGCTGAAACCATTTACCTTTAGCGTCACCTACTGGAAACGCTGGGGAGCCATCCACAACTACTTCAATCTCTCTCTCGGTTTGGCCGTTGCTATATACTAATTTACCTTTGCCTATCTTCGGATTAAAAACACTACTTATTTGATGTCGCAAACTGTTTAAGTCATCACGGTTTTCAGCAATTAAACTGACATTCAGTGTTAATGAGCGTGTTGCTAATAAACTATCTACATAAGTAGCGCCATCTTGATAAGGCGCAGTTTGCATTTGTACATCTGCGTCAACCTCACCTCTGCCCTCCACCGACTCTAATAGAAAAGGCGACCGATTTGTTAACTCAACCGACTGCCCTTTTGCATTAGTAAATATCACTTTTTCTGCTGTCAATTACACCACTCCCCACTCCATTGCCAATTGACGTTGTGTTTGTACTGCTTTTCGTGCTAATTCGCTAGGTGAAGCGTTTGGCACTTGGTTGATTATCGTAATGCTTGGTTGCATATACTTTGAGTTATCAATAGTTGAAGTTGTATTAGTAGCTATACTTGCTCTAGCATTACGCGTTGACTTTTCAGCACTACTTGCAAGTGAGCCATATACATTATTCATAGCTTGTTGCAATCTACTTTGTGATTGTTCCATTCCCTTAATTAGGCCTTCATTTATATTTACACCAAAGCCCATTGTTACTCTTGAAGGACTGTGGATGTCCAACGCTGATTGAATAGTCTTTTTAACTGAATTAGCAATATCTAAAGCCTTACTTTTAATCGCATTAGATGTAGAGGATAATCCTTGTAACAAACCATTTCCTGCATCTCTACCAATTTGTTCTAAACTAGATAATTCTGTAGAAGTATCTGTTGTAATGGACTTGATCTTTGTATTCCATTCTCTTTGTAAAGTATCTAATTGTTTATTAGCATTTTCTCGTAAACCTTTGATTTGTTTTTCAGTATCGTTTTTCATGCCAATGTGTTCTTTTTCGGCTACTTCTCTGGCCCATTTTGACTTAGTTCGATACAACTCACTGTATTGAGTAAGTTGCGAATCGGTCATGCTGTTTAAAGCTACAATTTCTGCTAATGCATTAGGACCCATTTCACGAAGTTCTGCCAGTAAACCATCATCTATCGCTCTAGTTGCTAATTGTTCAATCTCTCTTTGCCAACCTTCAAAATGAACAATTTGAGTTTGTAGATTTTTCATAAGCTCATCACCAGTTCGACTTAAATCTACTGTAAATTCTTCAAAAAGTCCCTTTGTATTTTTTAAGGAATTTTCACGTTTAGAAACGGCATCTTCATAGGCTTTATTTAATGTTTCTTCACTTTTGATTAAGTCCTCATTAATCTTCATGACTTGACCTGAATATTCAGCATTGATAGATGTAATTTCTTTATTAACAGCTTCAACTGCCTTTTTATACTCTTGTTGGGCCTTAATACGCTCTGTTGTGCCTTCTGAAAACAATTCCATAGACTGTTCCCAAATGCTTGCTTCATCCAATATGGACATCTGATCTAAAGACTTTTTATCATCTATATATTTCTTGATGACTTCTAAATATTCTTTTTCTGATTTTTCAACGAGTGCCATGTACTTTTTATTGAAATCTTGATCTGCTTTAAGTTTTGAATCCTTATATGAAGCTTCTAACATAGCAATTTCTTGTTGTTCTTTTTGAGTCAAAGCACGTTTTTTCTTAGCTGCATTGTTTTGGATTTTATAGATTTTTTCTAACGTCTTATCGTTCTTATCCTCATTCTTTTTATTAAATTCATCAATAAGATTTGAGTACTCTTTCTGATAAGCTTTAGAAACATCTAAGATACCATTACCGATATTCTCCATAGCTTGATTCACCTTAGGAGATGATTGATCTAGACCTATCACCATACCTTCACCAGTCCATAGACCAATTTGCTTGAATACTCGCGAAGGTGAATGAATACCTAGTAATTTTTTCGCTGTATTCACTACGCCATCCACAACACCAGTAATTGCCTCAAGGGCATTCGCTGCCATGGCTGATATACCTTTGATAAGACCGTTAATAATGTCCTTACCGATTGAAATAAATTGAGCCGGTAACAATTTTACTTTCTCTACCATTCCATCCTTTAATTCATTCATTTTGTTAACTACATTAGTTTTCATTGTAGAAATTGTATTAACAAAATTAGTACCAAGATTTTTAACGAAATTAATTACTGAAGTAACCATGTTAGAAACAATTGTCTTTGCTGAATTTCCTAAATTAGTGAAGAACGAAACTGAACTAGTCCAAGTATTTTTAACTGAATTTATTGCGTTTGTAGCTAGATTTTTAAAGAAATTAATAACACCTGATGCGAATCCAGATACTGTGGAAGACACCTGCGAACCCATTGAGGTAAAGAATTTTGCTATGTCATCCCACATGCCTTTTAATAAGCTAACACCTGTTTTAGCAAGGTTAGTGACAATTGTTTTTATTCCACCAAAGAATGACAGTGTCATCCATCCTACGATTAGATCAATAGCTCCGCTAAATATCTGTTTAACGCCTTCCCACATCTTGCTGAAGTCACCTGTAAAAAGACCAGTGAATACTTTAATAGCGCCCATAATGACGTTTAAGGCACCATCTATGACTTGTTTAATGGCATTCCACACTGTTTCGATGATGAGCTTCACAGCTGGCATAACAAACTCTATAACAGCCTTTATGCCATTAAAGATATTCTGAACTGCCTGTAAAATTTGAGCACCTTCAGTGTCCCAAAACTGTTTGATTTGTGCTATTTTTTCTCCAATAAAAGAAGCCACTGTTTCAAATACAGTGACTGCAACATCCCTAATTGCCTGGAATACATTATTTACATTTTCCCTAAATGTCTCAGAATTTTGATAGGCAGCCACAAGGGCGACACCCAGTCCCACTATCGCGGCTACTACTAAAGTAATCGGAGAAGCTATAGCGCCAATTATTGCTGCTAATGCGGGCCACGCGGTGACGAGTCCACCAATGGCAGGCATTAATACTGTAAATGCACCTGCTAGTATTCCAATCATAGCAACTATTGAGACAATCGCTGCTGCTAATTCTTTATTCTCACTTACCCATTTGGCAATTTCGCCAATAAATTGTCCTATTACTTTTAAAATCGGCTCTAATGCTATCTTAATATTCCCTAGTGCAACGGATAGTTGATATGCTGGGTCTGACTCCAATTTTGAGGTATCATTAGTTAGTTCTTTAGTATTTTGTGCTGCTGTCCTGATATGCTCATTCATACCTTGAATAGTTTGTGAAATTTTGCCGCCTTGCTCTTCCCAAAGCGTGCCATACATTTTTACGCCTATTTCGTTACGTTTAGTATCATCGTCAATTAACGAAAGTGCTAGGTTCATTTCTTGCATAGCTTTAACACCATCTTGACCGCCTGTAGCTACTGCCTGACCCCACTTTTCTAATTGTTGAGCACTGATATTTGTACCTTTTATTGCATCTTGCATAGACTTATCAATACCTTGACCGAATTCAGCAGCGACAATACGCCCTTCCTTCAAACCATCCATTAGTATGTCAATATTCCAAGTTCCTGTGTCAACTCCTGCAGCCATTATTCCATGAATCTGTTCAGCAGTGTATCCAGCCATTTTTAATTGGCTTCCGTACTCTGCGATAATATCTAATTGTTCTGGTGGAAAACCAACATCAAGCAAGCCATTTACAAGCCCTAGTGCTTCCTTTTGAGAGATACCAATTTCTTTTCCAATTTCATGTGATTCTTGAATCAATTCTTTGAAGTCTATTTCCTTGTAAGCATACGCGATAGTAGCTGCACCTTTGATAATCTCTTGGTTGGTTTCCATAGAAGCATCTTTATTAAGTGCTATTTGTCTACGAACGCCCTCATAGGCAGCTTCTTCATCTCCTATTGCGGCTGTCGTTTCCATAATTGATTGACGTACTGCTTGTTTATCTTCTTCATTGAGATTCATGGAAATGTCTATTTGAGTGTTTAAACTTGATACATCTAACGCCTTTTCAATTGCTAGGGCAATTCCTCCGCCTGCTGCTAATCCTGCCGCAACACCAGATAATTCTTGACCAAATCCATTAACAGCTTCTTCAGCTTGATTAGCTTCTTGAGTGATCCTTGCTAAGTCTTGTCTTACTCCGTTTAAATCTGCGCCCTCTGCTGCTCTACGTAACGCTGCTCGCATCTCGTCAATATCAGCACCAGCACCCAAGGCATGTTGACCCATTAAACGCAAAGCGCGATTCATTTGGTCCGTTGTGGCCGAACCATCACGAATTGCATTGGTTAAGCGCGTACCTAATAAATCGGCAAATTGGTTAACATCAGTGCCAGTGGCTTGGAAAAACGCTGATAATTCGCCAGTAGTACGCGCCAATCGGTCTTGTTCGTTAGATGTACTAGCCATTTGTGCATTGTATCTTTGCAACTGGGCTTCGGTAGTTGCCAGTTCCCGCTGAAATGCTCGATATTGTTCTGCTCCAATATCCCCGTTACGAAACTGTGCTTCAACTTCTGCCTGTGCATTTTTTAAAACGTCCAGTTTTTCGCTAGTGTTTTGAATTTGTACGGCTAAAAGCTGCTGTTTTTGTGCGATCAGTTCAGTGTTGCCAGGGTCAAACTTTAACGCTCGTTCAACTTCCCTTAATTCGCTAGTAACTTTACTGCTTTCTTTATTAACGCCTTTTAAGGCATCTGTTAGCCCTGTTGTGTCACCGTTTAACTCAATAGTAATACCTTTAATTCGACTGTCTGCCATTACTCTCACCTACCTTTTTGAACAAATAAAAAACACCTACCAAATGCAAGTGTTAAAACGAGTCGAAGTCTGCTTGTGATGCTTTACGGCTATTCTGTTTATCCTTATTCGGATTTTTCATTTCTAGGTACTCGTCTATATAATCAAGTACCATACCGATTGTCATCGTTTCTAAATCGTCATGAGACAGTTTGCATTCATGACATAATATAAGGTACGTCTCCGTAGATATTGGTTCTCCGTCTGACGTACCTTCTTTGTCATTACTTAGTTTTTTTTAGATGAAATAGTTGCGGCTAG
>NZ_PXXX01000022.1 GCF_003367505.1 Lysinibacillus capsici | reverse complement strand
TATCAGTTGGCTTAATGTATCTAATATTACAGTAAGCTAAAAAAAGTAAAAAGACCAGGAGATCATTTATCACTCCTGGTCTTTTTACTTTTTTTATTTTTGTTTGGGTAAGTAGGGAAGCCATATCTTTCGGATTGTTTTTTTACACCTTCGATAATCTTTTTTCTTTTCTCTTCAATGCTGCTCATGAGCAAATCACCTCGATATTAATTTATTTCCAGTATGGACATTTTAAATTTTTTTAAACGTTCTAGGACAAGGGCACCTAGCCATAAATTGGGTTATAACCAAAAGAGGACTAGGGACACTAAGACACTGTCCTAAAAATAATTTGCTATTTGGGGGTCGGGGAAGTGGAAAAAAAGGGAGTAAGAGGTCAACGCTCAGATAAAAAACGTGATGTAAAGCCCACTCTAAAATTGGATTTAAAAGATGCAATTTATCGTTTATCGAACATTACCTACACCCCAGTCAAAGATGTTTGCCCATCACTATGTATGTTTGTTATTAAAGATCGGAAAACGATTGAACACTTGTCCCAATTTTTCAAGCGAGATTTACTATTCGACAACACTATGTTTCGAGGCCATGTTACTAACAAAACTATTAGTAAACGAATCAATGTTCCAGGTGAAAGGGTAACTATTAGGTTTTCTCAAAGTGAGTATTCTGCAATAGCTTTATTAGCATTTTCACTAGATTGTACAGTATCAAGAGCAACTGCAATTCTATTAGAAATCAGTATGAGCCAGGCACGCTTTGTAAATTCTTATATAAAAGAATTTTTACAACAGGAATTATCTGAATCGCAATTGAGAGAGTTTAAAGAGATCTTAAGGTATGTAAATAGAAATGGTGAATCGCATCACTCCTGGGCCTCCCTATTGGCTCATGTAGTGGATGAGGTAGGTTCGCCTGTTAACAGAATTAAAGATGCCATCAGTAGCTTCATAGATTTAAACTGGCGTGAATAAGGAATGGCATGGTTAAACATAACTGACGATACTATCCTTGTCAGAACAAAAATACATGTAAATCAAGGAATGAGTGGTAATTAAGTTTGTAGTTCTTTGTTTAAATGTTGATTTAACAATTTTTCCACCTGCGGTTTCAATGCCATGTTTGCATAGGTAGTCACTTAATCGTTGCTAGCTGTGGCACAATTAAATCACTAGATAATAAAAAAAATGTTTCATGAAACATAAAAAAATTTTGTTTCATGAAACGTACTAAAATACTTATTTTCAATGTTCTCATAAATAATATTTTAAGTTTAAAACTAAATAACAAGTAAATCAGATTAAAAATTAACAAGATCATCCCCAAAGGTTCTTTTCTTGTATTTTTTTATAAAAAAAATCTTCTTTAAAATTATATATAGGCCCACACCTAATTAAATTTTAGAAAGGTTGATATTAAATATGACAAATAAAATTAATCACAGAAAAGAACAAATAACAATTAACATTCAGGTTAATAATTACTTATCTTCCTCGGAAAGTAATGAAAAGAGACCTTTAATAAAAAAAGGACTTTTATCTTTTTCAAGCATTATCCCTATATTAATCGATATAATTTTAGCTATAAACTTCAACTAAAAGTAAGCCCAGGCCTCAAAAATAATTGAGTATCTGGGCTCTTTTCTGTTAAGCGCTACGTTGTGCAATGAGAATTTCAATCCTTCAAAATCACCACTTGTTATTGTGCCATTATCGAATTTCTCCAACCAAGATTTATCAATTAACCCTTTAGAGACTGCTTGTTGAATATAGTCACGTACTGCAGCTTTTGTAGTTGTGCTAGTGAATTTCATAATGTCATCATCCTCTTCAGTTTGTTGTGGTTTATCCTCTACAATAAGTTGCACTCTTACAGAACTACTTATCGGTACTATAACTTGACCTTCGAGTTTATATCCAGCAGACATTTTCCAAGTAGTAGGAATTTCGAAGTGTGGAGCATCATTCTGTCCTGCTTGCCAATATCCTCCCCATGTAATACCTAACTTTTTAGCAATTGCCCCTACCTTTGATAAAGTTGAAATATCATATAAATTTCTTGGTGGCGCTACTGCAACATCCCATGCTCTACGTGATGTATGATGAGTCCTAGGTTTTATTAGTTAATAAAATAACTAATCACATTGGTCTGTTTTTATAAAAAATTTTACTGACATGTTTTGGGTAATTTGGTATAGTCATATTTAGCCACACAAATTAATACATAAAAGGGGAAATTATAACATGAAGAAAATAAGTTTTTCAACCAGTCTATTATTTTTTTGGGTGAAAGGAGCCGTAGAAGTTGATAACAGATTTGTAAAAACCAATTTATCAAACACAATTCTAGGATTTATTCCAGCGGGTAAAGATGAACAAAGTATACCTCTGAAGAATATTTCTGGATCAATGTTATCTTCAAAATATAATCTCAAAGCAATAATTATTGGATTATTTTTTGCTTTACTTGGACTTTCATCTATAGGCGAAAGCTTTTTCGGTGGTTTAATTTGGCTAATTATTGGTGTCGGAATTGCTGGTAGTGGCATTCAAACGATATTAAACATAGAGAAATCAGGAACACCATATTACATAAGTGTGCCATTTTTTGAAAAAACCAAAATAAAGGAATTAAACCAATATATACACGCAGCTTTAGCTGAAGATACTGACAAAACAGATTTAAATTTATTCTTTGATAAAAAAGCTCAATAATTGAAAATAATAAAGAAGAATCAAAATAAATAAAGACCAAGAAAGCAATTCAGCTATCTTGGTCTTTACCTTTTAATTACTACGTTGTGCAATGATAATTTCTAAACCTTTAAAATCACCATCGGTTAATGTACCAGCATCAAATTTTTCAAGATGTGATTTATCAATAAGTTTTTTGTCTACTGCTTGTTTGAGGTAATCCCGAACTGCAGATTTAAGTGTTTCATTAGTAAATTTCATAACGTCATCATCCTTTGTTATTGGTTTAGCTGTATTGCTTTCCACAATTAATTGCACTGGATATTTACTTGTTGTTGGAATGATCACTTGTCCTTCTATTTTGTATCCCTTTGGCATAATCCAATTCGGTTTAACTTCAAAGTGAGGACGGTCAATTTGGGCTGACCAAACACCACCCCATGTAATACCCAGCTTTCGTGCAATTGCACCCACTCGATTTAATGTTGTTACATCATATAAAGACTTTGGAGGGCCAACAGCAATATCCCATGCTAGACGTGAATTATGATTACTGTTTAATGTCCAAGTAACGATATTACCAGGACGCGTTCTACCTTGTTCATAGAGGTACTTTTGTCGTTCCTGTGAGCGATATGTTTCAGTAATAAAAATGTTCTTAATACCTGCTTTAAAACACTCCTGAAACAACAATCGACAGGCAGTTTGTGCAGCAGGTAATAACTCCAAAATATCACGGCATGTAGTAGTAATGCTCGTCATTTTGCATCATCCTTTGGTTTGTCATAATACATCGCTTTTAGACTGTCTGACGCCCCTTTTGTGGTTGGGTCAATAATAATACCAAGTAATCCTAAAATGCTTAGAATCGTCTCTGAAATAGCTGTAAATTGGTCATTGTAAATTGTAATATCGACATTAAAAATGCCTGCGATTTGATTCGCAAGCACAAGTAGTAATGCAATTAATGATACCCAAAATTGTTTATGTTGAAGTCGTACTTTCCAGTTAATTTTCATTCGCTTTCCCCTCGATCTTATCCAGTCTTTTGTGTGCTTGTTTACTTGATTCTTCTACACGGATTAAACGATCATTATGAGCCTCTATTTTTCTTGCTTGATCTTTAAAATCAAGTTTTATGTCGTCTACACCTCGCACTATATAATCAACCTTAGACGAGATGCTTGCTTCCGTTGCTCCTTGATTTTTACTATCTTTTTTCATCGCAACAATTACCCCGACAATACCTAGAAAGGCACCTGTAGCGCCAAAAAACAAGGACAGTTCAATACTCATATAGCACCTACTTTCTTCATTATAAAAGCCCTCCGCATAGGATACGGAAGGCGCCTTCTGATTATTTTAAAGGCGTATACTTATCGCCTGTGATCTCTTTATACTGTTCCTCCGTAATCTTGCCAGCAACAACGAATAACTTCACGTTATCTTTCGTATAAAATCGTGGATAGTACGCTTTAGCTGCGTTGTAGTATACGTCATTCATTCGGTACGCCTCCTAATAGTTGTAGTATAATTTCTGCTTGGATCGCTTCAATAGTATCTATACGGACATCTTTTTCAATAAGAGCAAGCGTTAGAGACGCATTTTCCGCCTCTAAGCGCTCAACCCTTTCACTAGCTGTTTCGCCTTGCCCTAGCTTTTCTACTGCGCCTAGTGTACCGTCTGGTAGTCGTGGTCTGCGTTCAATCGCCATTAAAGCACCCCCATGATTAATGTAATTGCGTTGCTTGCGTTAGAATTCGATTTTTCAAGTTGAAGTTGTAGTACAATCGAATCTTTCGCCTCATTAGCAGCTAGGTAAAACTCATCTTCAACCTGACCATTTGGTAGACTTGCTGTATTAGTCAAAGTCATAGGTGTAAATGACTCCTGTTCTCCGGCTAACGTCATGCTTACCGATGCTTTAAGCGTCAATTCAACGTCATGTTGTATCCAGACAAGGATTTCCGAAGCAGTACCAGTAGGCGGTGTAATTTTGTAGCGAGCTGTCGATTTATTGACAGGTATAGCTACCTCATTTTTGCGTAATTTTACGGAGTGTGTCGTCTTTGCTCCGTAACTATCGATTGCTTCAACGGTTACTGCATTATCGCCAATTTGTAGACTTCCTAAAGACACATTAAAGTCAAAGACTCCGCTAGTACCTTTTGTAATCTGTACTGGATTTGCGCCGTTAATACGGTAACTTACCGTTGTTTCATTCTGATCTTGATCCTCATATGAACCGTTTATTTCAAAAGAATCAGAGTTAATAATGCCAGATGGTTTAGGTGGATTGACTGTTAGAATTGGTGCTCGGTTAGGTACTACATAGAATGTTCGCTCTACTGTAGTCGATTGACTATTCTCGCTATCTACTGCCCATACCTTTAAAGTGTGTGCTACACCTTCGGCAAGTGTTCCAGTAAGTGCTGTATCGCCATCAAATAATTTTCCTGCTTTAAAAGTAAGTTGCTTTAATAAAGAAATTTGCGTCTGACTTAGATTTGTTGCTAATACTTTACGTGGCTCATTGTTGATTTGATAATATACTGTGACGGATTGGTCTTTATCGTCGTCATATGCAGTACCGGCAATGTTATATGAATCATTTTCGTATAGAGTTGTATTATCGCCAGGTCCGGTTAATGAAACTGTTGGTGCCACATTGTGATCTATTTCAAACGGTTCTGAATACACGTAATCCGAATACACATTACTTGTATCTTTAGCACGCACTCTTAATTCAAGCGTTTTTAGTGTCTTATCTGTAGTGATTGTTAAACTACGAGAAAGTGTATTGTTATATGGTAATGGCGTCCATGCACCTGTAGTGTTGTATCTGTAATCTACTTCGTAAAGTGATAGATTAGCAGCGTTAGAAGCTCCGAAAGTAATTGTAGCAACCTCACTCGGTTTAAATTTTTTGCCTTGTATTGGTGATGTAAAGGGTGTTGGTGAAGCAATGGATAGATTAACACGTGATTTACGTACATACCAAAAACCGTCTGTGTGACGTCCATCTGCTGGGTATGCTGTAGCACTTCCAATAACTCCCGTTTGCACTAATGAACCGCGTACGTCTTGTGTAGTGTACGTGTTTTTACTAGCGTACTTAAAAAATACTTTTGCACCTGTGTAAGTGTGACTAGAACTACCCGTGCCGCTAAAAGTAGGTAATTGATAACGAGTGACGTAAGAACCATCAAACGCATAGTTATATATTAATGCTTGGTCGGTAATAGAGACATTTTCCCCCCATAACTCTCCTAGGTAATATTTGTTTGTTGCCGGATTAAACCCGAATGCTTTTCTCGCGAGTGATGGTGTCACACTATCGTCATACACATACTCCCATGGCGCGGTGTCTTGATAAGTCCTTTTAGCGTCAACGTTATATTTATCATAGTAATATTGTGGTGGTTGTACAGTATACAAACCACTCTCACGATATGCACTTTCGAGCCCTGCTGAATCAACAGCTTTAACACGCATTTTTAGGCTCGTAGCTGTAGGTATTGTGTAAGTTAGATTGTTTGTTGTAGTTTCTCCAACTTTTGAGTAAGCACCACCATTTAAAGATGCTTCCCAAATGTACTTGGACAAATTGCCTTCCGCGTCTGAAGCAGCTCCAACTGAAAATACTTTAGAATCACCTATTTCGAGATTCCCCGATGGTTGTGTAAATGACCCTGGCATTGTTGGCGGTGTATTTATTGCACCTCGTACATACCAATATCCATCTGTATGTTGCCCATTTACTGGATACGTTCCATCCTCTGCGAGAATACCAGATTGCACTAGTGATCCCCGAGAATAGTCTGTTACAGATGTATTTTCACTTGCTTTCCTCTCCTGCATTTCAACCCATATCAGAGTACCCACTGCAGCACTTCTCGCCTCTAATGCTGTATATTTCATTAGTCGGTTCCATTGAACTGCGCTACCTTGCGAAGAATCGTAAGTTATAGCATAACCAACTGAACCAACTTCTACTGGACTATTGGGATTCCACTTAGGACCTGCGATATATGTGTTGGTGGCAGGATTGAATGTATAACTTAAATAGAGCATGCTAAAATCTTGTCTATATTCTCCGTTATATCCCGAACTACCATGATTAAGCCAAGGAGCATTGTCTGCCTTAACCTGAGTAGCTACAGTTGTATATTTATCATAAAAATACTTTGCCATTCTTATACCACCTCCACTAACTCAACGTTAAATGTCTGCCAATCACCGACACCCATTTCAGCATTGATATAGTCAATGTCCACGTTACTGCGCGCTAATTTAGCACCTTTTTTGTACGCATTTTTTAATGCTTGTACTTTGATTGTGTTTGTTCCTACCTCTGTAATCACTACATCTTCTGTTGCGACATCATCAAAAATAGTGACCTGTGTAAAAGCTGTGAAGCCTTCTACACTAGCTACTTTTAAAGTAGTTGTGCCTATCTCTACAGTCTCGATAATGTCTGTTAAGGCTTTATCTAACACCATGCGGCTAGGTGTTCCGTCAAAGGCATCAAAAAAACTACCTCCGTTACCTGGAGCGCGACCATCAATGTCTAGTTGAGCCTGTAATCGTTTTACAGTAGATTCCAATTGAATGATATACTCATAAGCATCATAAATACCATCCTCGATGTTGTTAGCTCGCTTTTGATTAAAACGAGTCCCCTCTTGTATGATTTGACCTGTTGTTACGTCTTTAATTTGGTCATACCATACCGTTTTATTGTAAGGATTTGCTTTACGTCCTAAGACTGTCATTGCGTGCCCTCCTTGATCTCTAATTTAATTGCAAAGACTATTACTAAGCCGTCTTGTCCCTTTTCAATGACTGTGTTGTAAGTTTGAAGTTCGCGGCCCATCGAATCTACCAGTTTTGCAGAAGTAATTGAGCCTACTTCATTCTCTAAGTAAACGAAATGTTTAATAGTATCATCCGTCTGTAATGTATTTAAAAGTGGGTATTCTTTAGATACGCCACCAATTGTTACGATTGCTTTTGCACCTAATTTTTTTATTGCCTCTAATATTGCACTTCTATATAACGCCTGTATTGCCATCAGTACACCTCCTGTGCTTCAAACTCGCCACATATTAAATACGACACATTAAAGTCATATTCTTGTGATTGCCCATTTATAGAAAGTCCCATGCCTACGCCATTTGCATCGTCCGTTGTAAACTCTCCACAAATAAGATAGGGTACATCGAATGTGTACTCTGAACCTCTTAGTGTGATTAAGTCCTCGATTGTGCCAGTAATATCGAATTGTAAATGTGCTGGCTTATATGTTGCAATGTCAGTATTTAATTCAGTTAAAGTAATACCGTTTTGTAAGGGAATATTAACTACAACAACTCCAGGCTCAGGTAATTCCGTTAATGTGGCGTCTTTATTCGGAACGTGAGCGTTAATGATGGATAACATATTTGCAACTGTTGCTGGTGCAACACCTCGCAATTTTGCCAAGATACGTGAGCGTCTTGTTTCGACTGTGCTATTCAGCTTTGGTGTAATCGCTAAAATACGCTCCCACTCTCGTAGTCCCCACGTTGTTGTACTAACATTAAACTGTAAAAGTAACTCGTCAATACTGCTGTTAAGGCGTGCAAACTCTGCATCTTCTGCGGATAATAACTCGCTTGATTCGAGCAATTCATCGTAATAAGGAGGTACATAATCAATCAGCTTACGATTATAAGGCATTGATATTCACCGTCCCTAAAACCGCAACTTGTTCGTCTGTAATCTCGATATTTGCTGTACCGCCATTCACTGTAAGATTTTCATAGTCAACAATAGTCGGAATGTCTAAAATGATGGCAGCGATACGGTTATACCTAACTGTAGGATCTTTAAACGCTAAAGGCTCCAGGTATTCATGTAATGCTGTTTCAATGGCTGTCTGTACTTCACTAATAGTTGCATCTGGCGATAGCGTCAAATCTGCGGTAATATCAATCAATACTTCCGTTGCTCCTACTACCGTAACACTAGCACCTACTGGACGTTCATCTTCAATATGTTTGGTAGCTTCGTTAATTATTGTTTGTGAAGGTGTACGTTTATCATCACCAAGCAAAACGACTTTTACTGTGTTTGGACCATTCCAAGTCGGATACACTCGTACAGCACCAACACCAGCTACCTCCCGTGCCCATTGTTCGTAATGATGGATATTACCACTTGTTGCAGGCTTTCGGACTTTATCGTAAACACGTTGTAGTAATGATTCGTCAGTTTCTTCATCTATTCCGTTATTAAACGCCAATTCATTTGTAACTGTAAGTACGCCTGCAAGATCGCCGACAATTGTATTAATTTCACCAATACCGACATTCCCACTAACTCCTCCAAGTACAGCTTCAACAGATTCTTTCGCAGATTCAGAAGTCAAAGTAACGTCATTTATGGTTACAAAATAAACACCGTCGTCTGTACGTACTTGTGTCCCTTTAGGTATATATTGACCCTGTGGTCCAGTAAACGTTACTTCCCCCTTTGCAATAACAGAAGGCTTACGGTCAACACCGAAGTCTGATGCTCCTAACGTCAATAAATCAGACGGCATATCTTCGTTTAAAAATGCGTAACTCAATGTTCTGTCTAATGCTATATATGCCTGCGCAAACTCCTGTGCTGCTGGATCGGATAAATCATAGGCTATCGACCCTTGTCGTTTATCAACTTCTGGAGGAATTGAGTCAAGCATACGAGATAAGATATTCGCTTCTGTTTGGTCATTAAATCGTGGCGTGATTGCCATTAAACGGTCACCTCCTCTGTTATAAATATTCCTGCTACAGTGATTACTGTGACTTCGATTAAAATTCCATCGGAATTATATTGCTTAACAGTTACGTCAGAAACTTCCTCAATACGATCATCACCTTCGATTGCTTCACGAACTACTCGGGGTATTTCAACGTTCATGAGGTCTTGTGTTAAGTTCTGACCGATAAGGTCGCGCAGTTCTTCTCCATACGTATCGTCGTAAATTAAGTACCGATTACGTGCCGTCATAAGGGCTTTTCGGATATATTGACGGATAGCATCTTCATCATTGATAAAGGTACGTAATCGTCCGTTTTCTAAGTCCATTCGCCAAGTGCTGGACGCTTCTATAACGGGCAATGTATGGGTGTCTAAGTCGAGTTCATCTTCTTCTTCCGCTAAAATTTCGTATTCTATAGGAGTTAATGACACGTTAAACCACCGCCTTATCTAGTACGTATATCATTTGACCGTCATTTGCTACTGCTACAATGACAGGGTCATCTACTTTTAAGTCACATTTAAACGTTAATTCTCCGTCAATGATTTCAAGCGAACGTAAGTCTCCGCCTCCAGTGTACGTATCTTGTACTTGACCACTAACTGTTCCGCCAGTAAAGCTAATTGTTCGTTTATGTTCAAGTAAATGTTCTGCAACGATAATACCTTCACTTGGTGTATCGATTGAGTCTCCGTCAACTTGAACGGAGATTTCAGGAGGTAAAGATTTAATTACGGCTCGTTTTATATCAACGCCTGATGGGCTTGAATTTCCTCCAAGAAGTTGATATAAACGCGATGCTCCAGTTCCTTCCATCATTTACCTTCCTCCTTCTTTATGGCTTCGTTCTTTTTCTTCTCAGCTTCAAGGGCTTTCTTTGACGTTTTCTTTTTCTTCTTTGGTGTTTCAGGTTTCAAATCATCGTCATTAATATCAATGTCAGGCAAATCGTAGGTACGGCTTAATTCTAACGACATTAAATGATTTTCTGCATAAGTGTGATTAATGGTTGTTACATAAAAAGCGCCATAAATGCCCGTCATTACATTTTTAATGTAAACAGGTGTTCCGACATCCACCTCTGGAATACCTAAAACCTCAACACGATACTGCTCGTCAATAACACCCTTTTGCTTCATGAGCATATCTGCACGTTGTTTTATTTGTGATTCTGTAGCTTTCTCGTCCATTGTTTCGAGTGCCTGCATAACACCAAACTTTTGGCGTAGTTTTTCGTTTTTAGCAATAACTGTACGTTCTTTACCTTTTTCACCGCCAATTACTTTGACTTGCGTAATTGTGTCCTCGATTGACGATGAAAAAGAAGCACTAATCAAGTTCGTACTGTCCTTAAACACGTATTTCCTTTCGGACTTTGCGCCTTCTGTTAGTGTTAGATTACCGGCATCGTTACCGATAAAATACCGTTTCCCCGTTTGACCTTGCGTTAGTCTAAGTGCAGTTACAACCATATCAAAAAGGGTTTTATTCGACATTCGCAAGTAAGGAATAACGTAACCTGTGTCGGCAATTTTGCCAGTCTTAATTCCAAACTCCTTTGCTAATGTCGTAATAATTTCGGACGCTTTCTTGTTCTTAAATATACGAGAGTCTGTAGATTTTGATAGATAAATATTACTGTCATAAGCTGTTAAAGTAACGTTTCCCTCACTATTGACTTCGTGAGAAAATACTACACCGACAAATAACAGCTTATTATCGATACGTAATGAAATACGACTACCTTCGCTTATACGAAATAAAGGAGTACGTCCATCTTTCGTCACAATTGCGCTAACATTTAATTGCCGATTGAATTTCGAAGTATCTCCAGATAGCTCGGCAGAAACGACCATTTCGGATATGTCGTAAGAACCGTTAAGTAGTATTCGTAAATTCATGTAGGGATCACCAACTTCTGACCAGGCTTAATTACGTCTGGATTCTTGCCGATTGTAGTTTTGTTTGCTTCGTATATCTTGCTCCATTTACCACCATCACCGTATTTTGATTTCGCAATCTTCCATAATGTATCACCTTTTGCGACTGTTATCGTTGTAGGCTTTTTCTCCACAGCAGTTTGCGTTTGCTTCACGGGAGTTGCTGTTGTTTTACCTTTACTATCCGTAATCAATTCTTTCGCAGTAAATGGACGATGTTCAACAAGTGTTATCGAATAATAAATATCGCCAGGTGCTCCAGCCTTCTCTGGCTCTAAATCAAAGGCTTCAATAAATACAGGAACGCTAATTGGCGTCCCTGTAATGATTAAACGTAAATTAAGGCGTGTATCACGCCATTTTTCAATTTGCTCAACCCACTTCCACGGCTCCATGAAATCCTCGTATTCGCAATATGAAGCGTTATAGTCGCGAGGAAAGAACGAACTAAACGAATACTTCTTCAATCCTCGCTCACCTGGAATGATAATATCGCCGAGACTTGCAATTTTTACAGGAGTGAAATCGAAAGGAGACTCGCGATTAATTACTTCTGGATTGACTGGAAATTGCTTATAGACGTTGTTACGATCTTTGAGCCATATGCCGATAGTGCTTTTAGCCAATCTGAACACGCTCCTTTTCGATTAGTTTTGCAATACCGTACGCAATTTTCTCAATGTCGGCTTCTTCACGTACTGTAAACGAGTTACCAGTGATTAAAACACCACTGCCTGGACCACCGCTGTTACTGTCTGAATAATCACGATTTTCTCGCGCAGTTAAAACGCGTTCGCCTTTGTGTAGTCGTGCCGAATACAGTTTGTTATCGTAAAGGCTTTTTATCCTCTACTTCCGGGAGTTTCCTCGCATTACGGTACGTCAAAAAGCACCATATCTTATCGATAGGCGCTTACTAATTTCTTATTCGTACCCGGCTCAGCATACATTTTCACCTACATTAAATTAACGTTAAGGTGTCAACCACTCGTGGGGATATTTTTGCTCTCATATCGCTCAACCCCTATGCGTTACGGTGGCGAGTGATGTTCTCGCTTACCTCGGTATTAGCATATTGTAAAATTTCGGTTAATTAGATTTCACAACTTAGCTTTTACCGATTTTGGTTGATTATTCGAAATAGATCTCTCTATTAAGCGGCTATACAATAACCGTCATACGGCACATAATCTAATCCATGATAATTTGATTTCGGAGACTCACCCTTCCCATTCCCAACACCAATAAAATTACCGGCAAAGTTTATTCCTGCGCTGATTCCCTTTGTAATCCAACCAGGTAATTTAACATTAGAAATTGAATCGATAAAGTCCTTTACATGTCCCTTTGCAGTCGAAATCCAACCACTAAGTGTTTCGAACCATCCTTGAACGATAGATAGTGCTCCTGAAAATCCTTCTAACGCGTTTTTAACGCCAGTTAAAATGAAGTCAACTAACGGAGCCAACACGTTGTCCCATGCCCATTTAATGATTGCTGAGAGCGCCTCCCATGCGATTCCTAATAATTCAAGGACAGGCTTCGCGATTGACCACAGCGTTGAAAATAGTTGAACTAGAAACGAGATTGCTGGAGCGATGATGTTGTCAAAAACCTTCATTGCGATATCCCCAATGACCTGTAAAATGTTCCAAAAGCCACTCAAATACGGCTCAATAATCGACCACACATTTGAGATGATGTCAGAAATAGTAGTCCACGCTTTAGAGAACGCTTCTTTTAGACGATCAAATACACCTTTAAATTGCGTCACTTTTTCGGCTATATATGCTTTGACTTCTTCAAATTTCGTTTTAATCGCTTCAAATGTACCTTTTCCGTAAATTGCATCGACGAGTCCACTGACTCCATTCATTTTAAATGCTTTCCACAGTGATTTTATCTTAGATGTAATTTTATTGATAACACTGTCTACTACGGAAGCAACTTCGGGAGACAGCCCTAATGTAGCTATTAAGTCTGCTGAACCCTCACCTGACAATATAGAACCTACACCACCGAAAATGTTTCCTACTGTGTCAAAAGCTGATTTTAGGCTATTTCCGAATTTACGTATACTAGTAATCTTTTCATCAGAAAATCCTACACTTTTTAGTATGTCGATAGATGCTTTATGTTGTCCTGAAAAGATAAACGAAATACTTTTGAAAACAGCTTTCACCTTATCAAATGCGCCTTTAATGCCATAAGCAAATCGGATAACTGTTTTTATTTGTTTTTCTTCCAGTCCTAAATTTTCTAAAATTTTTCGTCCTTTACCATAATCCTTGAAGCCACCTTTAATTAGTATGAACATAGACTCAAATATCCTTGAAACCGTTTTTACAGCATTTCTTATACCGTTTATAAACCCTCTGAAAACCTTACTATTATCATAGAGCGCCTTGAAACCGACTGCGGCTGCGGCTATTCCTGCAGCGATTAACGTAACTGGATTTGCTAACGCTGCAATGACGCCTACAATGGCAAATGCGCCCATTGCTGCAGTAAGTGCTCCTGCAATATAAGCGATTGGCTCTCGCCATTTCCAGACAAACTTTCCAAAAGCGATTGCATTATCGACTAATCCTGCGAGCTTGGCGTCTAACTTTTTTGCCATGCCGTCTAGGTCGATATTATCGAAGGCTTCAACGATTTTTCCTAGTGTCTCACCAAGTTTAGAGTTACCGAGATTACCAACTTGCCGTAAAAACTTACCGACTCGTTCTTGAATCTGCGCCCAATAGCCGAGTGTAGTTTCGCCCATTGCATTTACAGTTTCCTGGGTGATACCCATTTTATTAAGCATTTTATTAATTTCCGCTATTTGTTCTGGAATTGCCATTTTTTTAATGTCGTTTAGCTCACCTTTATTCAATCCAAAACGCTCAACCATCGAAAGTGCGTCTCCTTGCCACATCTCTTTGCCTTTTGTTACTCTAACTCACTAAAGTTAGGGTGTAGTCATTTCTGCTACACTCTTTACGCTTTCACGTAAAGAACAGACTATATCATTAGCATATCTCACGATATACACGGTGGGGTTCTATTATATAGTCACCTATATAATAGTCGGATATTCCGATAGTCGTTGAGGGTGGCTTGGTTGTCGCCTTCCCTGCTGATTGACCAATCCTAACGATTTTTACACTTTGGTACGTTAGGCTCTAAGGTTCGTTCCAGCATATAACCCACTTTTACTGCCCCCTTAATTAAGGGCAAATGCTGCTCCGTCAGTTCCTTGCGTAGGATCAAGAACCATCAGACGTTCAATTATTGACCATGCTTTACCTAAATCCCCGACGTCTTTTGTCATTGCTACAAGCGTTTTAGACGACTTTAGCATATCTCCACTATTAAGCAACGGACTGTCTATCGCCATCTTATCAACCATCTTCAAATAAGCATCTGACTTTTTCGGGTCATTAAATATTGCTTTAACTGCAACCTCTGATTGCTCGTAACGTGCCGCAGCTCCGATTGTTGCATCAAACGCTTTCGCTGCTCCTTGTACAGTCATATATGCGCTAGCGAGTCCAATTAAAGTGCTTTGTAACCCACCGAAAGACGCACTCAGTCCATTCGATCCGACGTGCAAACGACTTACACTAGCCGCAAATCCATTCATACGATTAGATGTTGTGGAGACAGTACTTCCTAGACGATTAGTTGCTGTTTGTACTCTCGATATGCCCTCACTCGCTGTACGTCCTGCTCTGTTCATTCGATTCATCATATCCGTGATTCGTCGTAAGCGCGAAGAACCTTGATCCCGTAGACGAAACACAGCTGTCAAATTTACAGCCAATTATTTTCCTCCTTTCTGACGTTCTTTTTCCGCCTTTTCTTCTTCCTCAATTACAAGTAACTCTGATGCGTAAACGAAATTCTTATAACGTCTATCTAGAGTGTAAATTTCATGAGGCAGTACATGTTTATCTTGCCATATGCGGTGTAGCAAAAACGCTTCGCCACCCGCCATTATTAGTTTTTTACTTCTTCGATTTCTTCTTCGTCATTAAAGCCGGATAACATTAAAATTTCGTTTTGTAATGTAGCAATTTCACCAGCTAGTAGTGCTTTTTGAACACATTCTCCTGCGTCAGATGCTCCGAAATGTTCTAGTAGTTGTGGGCTAGAAAATGAAGGTTCAACTACAGATTTAACGATAAGTAAGCGTGCAACTTCTTCCTCATTAACTTTCATCTCTATTTTTTTACCGTTTTTCATTGGCCCAGTTGCTTGATCTCGAATCTTATCAATGTCCTCGCCAGTAAGCGCCTTAATCGTAAACTCTGTTCCTAGACGTTTGATTTTCACTTGATTCGTAATTTCCGTTGCTGGCTTTGCGCCTAATAATGCTTGTAATGCGTCCATGTATGGATAACCTCCGTTGAGTTTATTTTCGAATTTAAAAAGACGCTAAGAGCCGTAGCCCTTGCGTCATAATTGCATTAAATCATGATGTACTCGTAACCTTCACAAACAAACTGCAGTTCTTCTTCAACTAATGCGCCATGCTCAAAGTTGATTACGGGAATATTCGTAAATTGTACACCCTTAATTCGAATTTTCTCCGCACCAACTGGCGCATTTTCTGGATCCTCTAATGCGACAATAAGCTCTGTTACAAACGCGCCTTTAGTATCATCTGTAATCTGGCCAATCTTCTTCGCAAATTCGTTGCTCATCTTGTAAGACTTAATCGTTCCAGTAAATTCGAAGTCCATCGCCTTCTTACCTTTTGCGCGAGTACCCGAACGTTTAACATCTTCGTAGTTGATTTCGCCGTTCACTTCAACACCGTATACATTTGTGAGCCATTGTCCATCATGGATCAGCTTACCAAACGTACCTGATACGGCATCAGTTGATTTCATTACCATAAACTATTACCTCCTGCGTTATATTTAAAAAGACGACTACTAAACAGTAATCGTCAAGAAAATTCGTTCCATACTGTCAACTTCCGTATAAGCAACAGCGATGAATACTTTGTCACCTTCTGACTTATATCGAGAATCGAGCATTACTTCTGGATTCATTAGTACATTGTCCGTCTCCATCAATTCGAGATAAGCCTTAATAGCACCAATTAATGATGCTTGGCCATTCGGATTATTATCGACTTTACCAATGTAGGAATCGCGTGCAGTAGACGGAATGTCCGTAGCGACAGCTTGTTTAGCGCGAGTCGTACGGATTTTACCACGTTCTCCAGCATTTGAGTCCGTTGTGATGCCTTGCTCAATACGGACCTTGTTGCCGTCTTTGATGATTACGAGTGATCCAGATTTTAACGCTGTCTCTACTTGCGAGTTTTTAAGTCGCAGGGTAACGTCAGCAAGTGGTAACTCTGCATAAGTAATAGACTTGTTAATCGGTGTTCCTGCGATAAGTCCCGCGATGTACGGCGCATAATCAGCCGATTGAACTTCGGTTCCGTCTGCTAAAACTACGCCAGTAACCAAGTTGACAATATACGAATCCTTCAAAATAACAGAACGCGCATTGCCCGCTGTAATATCAGCATCGCTCGCTGCATCTCCGCCAGCTACATACATAAAGTGTTTACCTTCTTCACGACAACTCTCTACCCATGCTTTAGTCGCTGTCTGTTCTGCTGCATCGATTACAGTAGGATATACAAAGACGTTAAAGTCTTGCACCGAGAACGTATCTCGTAAATTAGCGTATTGTTCTGTCGCTGTTTCGCTTTCACCGATTGCTGGCACCGCGTATACTAATACTTCTTTAGCCCCGCCTTGTAAAATGCGTGTAATTGGTGTTGCATTTGCGCTACCAACTAACTCCATACCGTCTGATACGGTTTCAATTGTGTAGAATTTTCCTGCCTCTGCTGTACCGCCTGTGTAATTAAAAATCGGTACTGCTACTGTTCCGCGTGAACCGCCCGTTATAGATGCAAGTGCTGCATCGCGGAAATTAATATATAGTCCTGGACGGACTGGTAAAGACGTAGCTTCCCACGTTCCTCCATTCGCCATCTAAATTCCTCCTTCGTTAATAGCTGCGTGAATTTCACGCATTTTTTCGTATTGTGGTTGCGTATATGCTTCAAGTAGTAAAGCGTTAAGCACGCCAACAACCGCATAAACTCCGTCCGTTTCCGTTTTAAATGGGGCGGACATAGAAAAAGACTCAAACGTGATAAAGTCGTTAGAGTCTCGTATTTGTACTTTTTTGGATAAGTAATCGCTCAATTTTGAACGGATTAATTTCGATTTTTTTAAACAATCAATCTCACTATTACCGAAGTATATAATCTGATAAATACGGTTGATTTCATATGCTGCTTGCGTGAAATCGTCGTCACTATCGCCTTGCCATCGAATACCGAGCGTATTAGCAATATATTTTAACGGTAAGTCTTGTTTATACAAGCGAGTGACGTCTACAGTCGCCAGTAAATCACCTATCGTATCGATTTCTTTGATTATGTCCGCCATAGACTACCATCCCGCCCTTCTAAGCTCTGATTCGATTTCCCTCTCGATCCACTCCGCCCATTTTTCCTTGTTGTTTTGCGCTGGCTTATCGAGGAATTTCTTTTCACCGTTTACGTTTGCACCACCCGCATCTTCTTCATGAATGTAGTATGCATAATTGAATCGTCTTGCTCCACGTGTAGCATTAGCGCTGATTTCAACGCCTTTTTCGTTACCTTCCGTAAACACTTCCGCAGCTATTTGCTGTCGTAAATTGCTCGTATCAATTGGCGCAATATCAATCGATTCAGCTTTCCAATCGTTCTTAACGTCTGTGAGACCGTTTAGCATTCCGCGAGCTGTAGCGTCGATTGATCGCTCCATTGTTCGTGCTAATCCATTAGCTTCAATATAAAACTCGGCCATTTCGTCACCTCACAAGAAAACGGATGTCAACGTAACTTTACCATTAACCATCCGTGTATACTTTATCGATATAGGCTTGCGCTCTATTGTATGGCCCAACTCGTTAGTAAACGAAAACATATCATCATAGCTGACATCTGGCATCTTGTCGAACAGCAGTTTAAGAGATGTTGTAACTTCTTCACCAAGTTGATTCGTAACAACTTCGAAGCGTTCCGTAGCTCTGACCGTATATTCAACCGGCTCTGCGTAATCATCAGTCGCCCATCCATCGTTATTGTCTGCGATGTATTTACGCACAAACGCCTTTTGTTTTAGTGGTACAATCGCCATTAGAGCGTCACCCACTTTACGCGTCCATTATTGCTGTCGATATCCTGATTAGCTTCTGCGATTATGTCGCGAATGTCATCTGTAATAAGATCGTCTAACTCTTTCTTCGCCCAATCCTTGAAGGTGAACGAAATGCCATCGATACTGAATCCGGCAATGCCTCGCTGCGCCATTACAGTTGTATCATTAAAGTTAGCGTTAAGCACGCAAGCAAATAAGTAACACGCTTCGTTTGGAATCGTATAACCTTTAAAGGCTCGACGCAGAGTACGTTCACCGACGTTTAAAAAGCGTATCTTCTGCGTATCGTCAGATGCTAAAAAGTCTTCATTATCAACCGCATTATATGTTACATATTCGGATGCTTCTGTTAAATTCCATTCCACACGCCACACCTCCGTATTATTTAGCGGAGGCTGTGCGTTTAGCTGGCGCTTTAATTACAGGCTTTGCCTCCGTTTTTGGTTCTTCATCGACACGAGTTACGTCTGCTAATCCGTCTAAGACGGTAATTTCGTCCTTATCTTCCGTTACATAAGTGCCGTTATTAAATCGCTTTAGCTCGCCATTAGCGTAAAAGCCTAACGATTTATAACGCGATTCGTATTTCGCCATGATTGCGCTCCTTTCGTTAATAATAATGCGTTAAAGGCGGTGCAAGACCGCCATAACAGCGATTATTTTAAGCCCTTAATGCGAGCGTGCGCTTTCTCTTGCTTGAACTCTAATAAGAACTCACCAACAATCTGACCTTCAAGATAGTCTCCCTTGATACCTAAGAACGTATGTGCAAAGTCGCGACCTTTTAACGGCTTGATTTCTGTACGATTAGCGTCAATGATAAACACTTCGTCTGGACCAACGTTAGGATTTAGTAAGATTTCTGCAGAACCGAAGTCTGATAAGAAGTGATCCACAACTTGACCACGACCGTTATCTTGGCGAGTGATATTGATCTTGTCAACGTCAGCAGCCGAGATAGCACGCTTTTGTTTAGCTCCAACAACAATTTTGTAGTTACCGCCTGTTGCGAAACCACCTGCCTCATAAATAGCTTGGAACGCATCACCCAACATATTAAGCGTTAATGTAGCATTGTTAGCATTAATTACATTTGTCTTAATAAAGTTACGGATACCGCCTGTTTGACGTACTTTACCGTCTGGAGATTCGTATTTCACACCGTTGATTACTGCTTTTTCAAGTTGTAATGCAAGCTCTAATAGTTTCTTTTGTTTTTCGTATTCGTAAAGATCATCAATGCCGTATTCAGAAGTTGCTGCGGCTGTACCTGAAATTGATACTGTTTCATCGAAAATTTGCGTTAAGTTAGATACACGTTTACGAGATTTGTAACGTGCTTTACGAGCATCTGCTCCTTCTACACCTTCAACAAATTGGAACTCTACTTTAGCACCATCTACTACGGCTGCGGCTGTAGTTCCTGCGTATCCGCGAGTAACTGTTAATTCGTTTGCATTAATAGCTGTAACTAAAAGTAACTCCTCACCGATTTTTACAACGTGCTTAGGCTCGAAAATAGAACCGTCTGCAACTGTGATTGTTGTTGCATCAACTAAAGCTGCTGTTGCAGTTGTTTCATCTGCAAACATTTCGTCCTCAAACCACTGATGCTCTACTTGTGACACAGGTTCACCAAAGCCGACTAAGCTAATCATTGGTGTTTGGTGTGGATTTAAAAGTAATAATTCGTCTGTAACTGATTCTTTTTTACCTACGATTTGATTCTGTAACGTTGTCATAAATTTTTAACCCCTTTAGTTTTTTTTATTTTTGATGTTTACTGCCAATATAAAAAGCCGTTAGCTATATTCCGCTAAACGACTATTTACCAAGTTGCTTTTTTAATTGTGCATAGGCAGCTTTATCTTTTAGTAAGCCTGTTCGACGTGCTTTTTCGGCTGCTTCTGCGAGTAATTGATCGGCCGTCTTTTCGGAATGTCCGCCAGTGCCGCCATTTGTAGCAGTACCTATAGGTTGCGTCTGTTTCTTCGCTACCAGGTACGGTTTATTTTCAACAAGCGACTTAATAATGTCGTCGACTCCGTTAACTTTGCCATCTTCACCGATTTCTACGACGGATAAATCGGACAATGCAATAGCTGCGTCAATGTCGATAATATTTGCGCTTGATGCTACCTTAATAAATTCGTTCTTAATTGCTTGTTGACGCGCATTATTGCGTTCGGTTTCGAGTTGTGCCGTTAATTCTGCTAATTGTGCCTCGAATTGTTTCGCCTGTTCTTGCGCCTTCTCTAAGTCAGTTAATTCCGACTGACGCTTTTCTTCTGCTTGCGATTCAAACTCTGCAAGTTTTGCTTTTAAATCGTCGTAATCTGCAAATTTCTTACGCTCTCGCTTGATTCGGTCTGTAATCATCTCGTTGATTTGCGCTTGTGTGAACGTCTTTTCTGCGCTCTCAGACGATTCGAGTTGCGATTCAGCGGGCGGTTGTCCGTCTGGATTCGTCTCAGGCGCTTCTGGTTCGCCGTCTTCTGCAAAATATTGTAGGTTTAGCGTTAATAATGCGTTTAATTTGTTAATCATAGCGTATTACCTCCGTTTTTTGAGCCTACGTAGGCTGTAGTTTCCGTTATTATTTAACGTCCTTTCCGTTCGGACATAAAAATACCGCAACTCATTTATTTCTCAGAGTGCGGTTTTAAGAAAGATAAGATTCTGCTATTTCTATATCGAGCGATATTAGTAAATTAGGATATTTTTTATCAAGTCTTTTGAGGCAATCAGCGTATTCTTTACTTTGAAATACGTGTGCCAAGTCGTCAAAAATTGATGAAATCCAAGAAGCTTCTTCTTCGGTACATGTATCCAAAAAATGAATTGTTTCTTTTTCATCATTAAATTCTAAAACCAACTGATTCCAATAATTTTCGATTGCGGGATCGTTTATGTGCAATTTTTTCATTTTCTCAATAATATTCGTAATGTTACCTGTGTTAATCAAATCTAATCACCTTCCTCTAAATGAGATTGCTTATTTGTAGGGAAAATAGTACTGATAACTTTATTATTGTCTAAGTTTAAAAATACACCAATTTCAATATTCTTGTAAACGCCAAATATTTGAAATCCGTTAACAATTTTATTATCAGGATTGTTGGCTACATGTAAACCTGCTTTTTCAATATCATCTTTAGTCCAATTTTCAGGAAACCATGACTGCCCTACTCCAGTTTTCTTTGTTTTAGACTTATGACTAGGAACGTTACCTATGCGAACTCCGTTAGAAAAAATCTTTTCAATATTGTAATCAATATTATTTTCTTTTAAGAAACTAATATTATCTTGACCATGCCCTCCACTTTTCATTTTAGAAATCTCTTGTGTGCGAGGTTTTATCGTAAAGTCTCCTAGATTAGCATGTTTAAGTGTTGATTCTGTTGGTTTTTTCTCCCATACGTTTGGGTTATTATACTTCTCTGGATCACGCAAAGGGCTGACCAAATGTTTGCAACGAGGATGGAACAGTTTTTTTCTTGGTATATCGCCAATGTAAGGGTAATCTCCAGGTGCATCTGCTACTAATTTTACGATTTTACCTTCATATTCTCTGCAAGCGTCCTTAGCTCCATGACGACTAATTCGACCATAGTAAGACTCTTCCGATAACGCTTCGTTAATACTTGCTTCGCGATGCGCGTTCATCATATTAGTTCTGGCGACTACATCTGCGTAGTTTTCAACTTTCCATCGATTCCCCCTAGAGTCAATAATCGCAACGCCGGTGGCATTAATGATACGTTCCCGTATCTCTTTTGATATGTCAGATGTAGCGTTAATACCAGACGTAAGTTTAGCGCGCATGGCTTCGGCCGTTGCTTTTCTAATTGCTATCTTTGCTTGTCGCTCCATGTTTTGCGTTATTGCGAGTAAATCTGACTGAGTATCTGCTATAGCTGCAGCAATAAGTCGTTTATTTACCGTATTAAATTTTACAATTTTAAGAGCATCCTCATAAGACTTAGTAAGCTCTAAAGTATAAATAGTCGATGCGATACCTTCTGTTGCTGATTTAGTTATGGCGACGGCAGACCATTCATTTCCGTATTTTTCAATGTCGGATAATATGTTACGGATAGACTTTTCAACGGCGATGATCTGCGCGCTCTCGAAATCCGTAAGAAATAAGTTATTAAGTTCATTTTTTACGTCTTTTAATGCTTTTGTATAAGCTTTTTGTATCTTTTTAACATCATAATCGTAATCTGGCTGAGGTACTTCACGCATCAGGCGTCAGTCCCTTCGTCCATTTCTGTATAAGGGTCATTAAAGATGGAAGCATCGACTGTACCAACTTCACGCTCTGTATCGGCATCAATCCGCGTCATGATTTCGGTAGCTTGAATGTCGTCTACACCGTCCATACGTTTAATCGCTGTAGCTACGTCAATTGTCGGCTTATTGCCAGTACGAATTGCCATAATTTCGGCTTGCTCTTTTTCGGAATGAGGTAAGCCATCTTGCCAGTGAATAACCGGATAGACTGCTTCGAAATTAGCTTCGCCATGCGCTATATCAAGCAATTGGCAGTTATATAGTGCATCTCGTAGAGCGCGGTCGTAGTGCGTTCTAATACGAGCTACTTTCGTCAATATTGGCATAAAGCGCGCTTTAATAGCAGCGCCATCTGTATGCGATGTGCCTGTTCCTCCAGCGTTTTGATCTCCAAGTACAGTACCGAATAGCCATTGCGGAGTTTCTGCGATTTGAAACGCCATGCCAATCAATGTTTCAAGTTCTTTAAATGCACTATTCAACTGTCCATCCCACGTCATATAGCCTGGTGTTTTATCTTCGGCAGTTAAAGGAATATAAGCGCCTGTTAATCTTGCGTTACCATGCGTCCCTAGTTCTGGTCCATACGCTGTCGGATCACTATGCTTCCATAGAACATAATCGAGCTGCGCTAATCGGTCATTTATCGCAATTAAAATCGTTTCTAGCACTTCTAATGTTCCTTTACCCTCCCATTGGTCGTCCGTTGATTTATATGGAATGTGATGAACGAGTAAGTGCGGAACTCCTGTCGGAACAATTTCGCTATCGCTGACCTTTTTATCAATTAAGAAAAGCTGTACTGGATAGCCGTATTTGTTGTCAACTCCACCTTCATAAGTCGTAAGTTTATATCGCTCATTAATGATATAGCCTGGCAGGTGGTGCTCAACGTTTAAGTACGGTGTTTCTTCCTTTTTAGAAACTACCCATTCTACGCTTGCAATGACTACTGACTTAAACTTCTTCACGTTACCGTCACTTGTAATTGGGAATACACAGTCTGCGGCAATATGTTCGATAATAGGCTCCATTACCGCATCGTCTGGGATAGGTAGGCCTCTCATTGTTAGAGCGCTATAGTCCTGGCGATAGTCGTAACGAACTTTAATCCATGAATCGCCACGATAACCATTAGCAAGCGCAGATTCGTGAATTAACTTAACAAGATCGTTTTCCTCAACGTAGGAGTTAATTGCAAATTGTTGCTCCGTATCGTCTGCTAATCCGCTATCGAAGATTGGTGGTTCTCCGACAAGTAAATCACTTGCTTTCGTAACAATGATGTCGGCAATATTGGCTGCAATATAGAGTGACTGTAATTGTTTAGCATGTGGCGTATCTTTTAGGAGCGCTGTTGCTCTATCATATAGTTCGGACTGTTTTCCGTCATATAACTTTTTCATACGTCGATACTTTGCTATACGTTCAATTGCGTTAGCTGGCGGAAATTGTTCGCCAGGTTTAAATGCGTCATATGTGTAGGTGACAGTTCCCGTTTCTTGCATTTCTTTGTCGTTCTTTCTAAATAGTCCGATCTTGGTCTCCTCCTTTACGTCATATTTACGTTCTTATAACCATGATGGCTTTTGCTGTAATTCTATCTTACGTACACTTCTTGCGACATCGTATGCCATCGCAAGTGCATCCGGGCCGTCATCGTGCCGAGCATTCGGATACAGTTCTAATTGCTCAATTAATAATCGATGCCCTTTATTAAATCGGATATTACCGTTTTGTATATCTGGCAACAACGCTTCAATGCGCAGCGCCTTTCGCATCCGTTGTTTAACTTCCTTTACTCGTGTACTTCCTGGATAACCTTTTCGATGTAACTCTTCTTTTACCTTATGAGCGAACCACTCTTGTGCCTGTTGTGCCTCTACCGCAATTCCAGCGTATTGATATTTAAGTGCCTTCTCTACGATTGTTTCGAGCAATTTATCCGGGTGTACTCGTTCGATAAATGTATCAACTACGTAGCAAGTCCCTGTCTCTTGATTCTTTGCTAGCGTAATAATAGCAGAGTAATCGCCCTTTTCTTTTCCCATTGCAAAGTCCACAGCCGCATAATAATCGACTTTCATTCCGTCTAATTCAGATTCGTAGAAATAAGAAAATTCTTCTGGTTTAAAAATTTGTGAATCCGGGTCGGTAGGATTTCCGAGATACTCCTGGTTGAACGCTCTCCCACCCATTGATTCACGTTTTTCCATAAAGTATTTATATGAGTACATCTGTGGCCATAACGTTTTAGTTCCGTGTAGCATCTCTTTTTCGTTTTCTACGTAAAAGGCGTTTGCTTTTTCATTGGAAGCTACATCGTCGCTATTATAAATCTCACGCCACTGATCCCATAAATCCTCGCGCTTTGTCCAGGATAAAATCGCAGGGAACTTACGGCTGATAAAGTCTTTTCTTTGTGTGATTACGTGGTTAAGCAATGAATCTGGCCCAAGAATAGTACCCATATAGATACAAATACCACCGAAACCTAACGCCTCCATCATTTCGGAACGAAACCAGTGAAGATTCTTTGTTCGAAGTTCTGGCGTATTGGTATTCGAGTTGCTTTCTAAATCGTCTAGCAAAAAAAGCCCAGGGCGTTCGCTAAGGTGTCGAAGTCCCCTCATTTGCGTTCCCATCCCTTTAGCTTCGACCTTCGTACCGCTAGTCGTAATAAATTCAAGCTTATTATCAACTTCGTTAGCTTGTGATTTTTGGAACAATAGTTCGCCAAAGTCCGCACGTAAGCGCTCATTAAACTTTAGATTTTGCGCAGTAAACTTTATGAAATCGGCTGCTACGTCTGTAGTTTCCGATACTTCGATGATATACTTTTGTTTGCGATACACAACTTGGTGGCATAAAAATGCGTTAGACAAATATGCGGTCTTTGCGTGGCGTCGGCCTACCGACCATGCTACGTTTGATGCAGACTTTCCTTTTGCTATATCATCAAGCAATCTACACAATTCCTTGTGAAACTCCGCCGCATCTTCATATCGCTGCCCCTTCGGAATTAAGTTGACTTCGTTTTCCGGATTATACTCGTCCGCAAAATACTGATAGACGAAGTAAAGTAAATCGTCCTCACATCGATGGATACGTTCTAGGCGATTAAGCTCTTTCAACCTTGCGTGATAATCTTCGATAAGGCCAGCGCTAATGATGCCGTCAATATCGACTTCGCCGGCTGAATCCGAATACTTTGCGTCTATAGTATCGATGTACTCACGATACACTGCGATTAATGCTTCGCGTTTATTTCGATCTAACCATTCTCCATTTACCCACGCCATATTAGCGCCTCCTTTCATTTTAGCTGTTTATTCGCGTTTATTTAGCGTTTTAAATACGTTCCTTATATTTTATCTTTTGATTACGCAGAACGACGTGTAGGCTACGTTAGAACCGTTAAACAATGATACAAATTAACGGTTGCTTTCCGTAAGACCAAAGTGAAATTTTGGTGCGCTGATTTGTTTGCCATCAGAAACAGCGATTTGAAAATAGGCGGCTTGGGAGAATTTCAAATCATTAACGTTTATTTAACGCATTGAATAGTGAGTGAATAATTATTCGTTTCTAACTTCCCATAAGCTTAATTATGTAAAATAGATTTATCTTCAACCATTGATATATCAACGTTTGTCTTTTGTAGGTAAAATAAGCGTATGCAAATTCTTATACACACGCCATAATCCCTCTATTTACGTACACTTACTAATAGTAATCGGATAGCGATTTCTCTTATATTTGTATAAAATCCTGCATATCCTACCGCCTCTATACTATCCATATACACCCTATCTTTCAAAGCGTTTTAGGTACGCGTCCATTCTCGGCTGTTGCCCAATAAACCACACTACACACTCCGAACCGCTCGTACACCAATTCGTCTACTATTCATAGTTTCTTCCTATATAAATAGACTATTCATTCCCCTTTTCGGAGTTTCTCCCAATCACTCACCTTTTCTCATACGTTCAATCTCTGCCTTAATCGCATCAATATCTGTACCTTTATTACCGTCTGACACTTCAACTTTCTCTGTTAGCATTTGATGCGCTTGTAATAACGTTCTGAATAACGCTGCATTGCCGTCATTAATAATATGATCAGGTATAGACGCCATTACTTCTGGTAATCTATCAATCGTATCACGCATAATCTGTCGCTTTAGTTCTTCATTAAATGCGTCATTTTTGCGCCACAAATGCAGTGTTGACTCTGCTACTCCAACTTCCTCTGCAACTTCTTTATAAGTAAGCCCACCACGTTTCGGTTGACTTAGTATCGTAATAGCAGCAATTTGTTTATCGTTTAATTTAGTCATATCCTAGCATCGTTCCTTTCTTAAAATTTTACGGTAAATTAACGTTAAAAATACGGTATTTTATATAGACGTGGGTCAATGCGAATGTTATAATAAGAGTATAGAAAAGGAGGTGAACCAAGTGGATTACGAAGCTATACTAAAACACATAGCTACAATTGTTGGTATCTTAGGCGGACTTTCTTCATTTGCTCTCAACATACAGCAATTAAAGAATAACAAGCGTAAGAACAACAAAAAGCGACGCCCCCATCGCAAAGGAAAACGTCGCAAGTAGCATATGAAGGAGGTTAGCGCCTCCTTTATACTTAGTATTTTATCGTAACCACTAACAATATGCAAACGACTCTCAAACGAATATTTGACATTGCTATCATCATTGCACTGAGCATTTTAATTCCTCGGACAACAGACTTTAATAATCTAACGACGTCAGACTATTTTTTCATAGCACTGTACGTCTTAATTGTCATTCTTTTCATAGTTAACACCATACTAGAAATAATCAACAAACGAGGTGAAAACAACGACTAAAAAAGTGCCGCGAGAAGTCTTTTGTCGTAAGATTGGTCGTGTATGGCTACTTGAAAAAGACCAGCCAAATCCGAGAAAATACGAATCACATATAGAATAATCAATGATTGTTGACGCCTTAATTTATTGTTAGGGTGTCTTTTTTTACTTTAGTTTTACCATTAATAACATCGCAAATAGCGCACAGTAAAAATTACTGTGAGGTGTATTTCTTTATCGTATTATTTAAAAGAATTACACTAAGATATATTATTATTGATAGCTACGATTATTTGCGTTAGCAAATAATCGTAAATGGAATTATTTATAGTAAATATTTATAAGTAAATATTTATACGGTAAATATTTATACGCAGTAAAAACTACTGTGCCTTACAGTAAATTTTACTGTGTCGTACAGTAAAAACTACTGTGTGCTATCTGTCATAACCATTCTAAAACAGCGTCTACATCACTTTTTGCTGCTGTCTGAGCATCTTTATACGCTTCTTTATCAACTGACTTTCGTCTAGCTACTTTATCAACCGTTGCTTGTTTCGCTTCCCACACCTCTTTTGCTTCTGGATACTTAGCGAAAAACTCCGTCATATCTTCTATAGGTTCATGTACATAATACAAGTTGTTGTGAAACATCGCTCCTTTATGTTTACAAACTGTCACCAATCCACAAGCAACAAGCGTCTTTACCGCATTATTAAAGGTTTTATCGCTAATCCCTAAATCTCGCATAACTTGTATATTAGTCGGAAATGCATATCCATAATCGGAGTTATTTAATTTTGTAAGATACCCGTAAACTTGTATTGAAGTACCATTATACTTCGGATAAAAGTTATAGTGCGTGAATATAGCGTTAGAAATCTGTACGAATCCACGTTTCGTTTGATTTACCATCATTCCACTTAACCTCCTAGCACTGCCTTATTTAGAAGGCTTATTCTCCGCATATGACGTAAGGGCTGCGCTTAGTTCTGGTGTGCGTTCATATTGCCAGAACTGACGCATGGTTGATTCATTAAGTCCAGTACAAATATAACGGAAACCTGTCGCCTTTAAATATCGATATAGATTAGGTGAATATGCGTAGTAAAATTTATTGTTTGTCATCCACAGCAACCTCCTTAAAACAGTACTCTTTTCACATAATATAACCGAGCCTTTTACATCTTGCGTTAGTTACGTGAGTTTGCTTGATTCTTACCTTCCTATAATGTAAAGGTACAAAACGATATAAAGTATGGATATAGGATAAAAAAAGCACACCAATTTGATGTGCTAATTTTTAGCTTTCTTATCCATATCATTTTTACGCTTAACAATATCTTCCTTAAAGAACAATCTATCTCTCGGTAGATCTTTAATTGGTGTTAACACACCACGTTTCACTAAGTTGTTCAGATTTTGTCGTGAGCATTGAAGTATTTCTAATGCTTCAGTTGTATTAATGATTTCATCTATTATATACTCTGTTAATTCTTCACGTGAGTTGAAAGAGTAATTTTCAGACATATAATTTCCGCCACCTATCGTTTATTTTTTCGAATAGTAATAAAAGTTGCTCCTATTACTATCCATGTTAAACCAATTAAGACAAAAGTAACAGTCATCATAATTTTATCCTCTTTTAAATATGATTTATTGTTTATCATGTATAAATATTTTATATTTAGGGTGAAGGCTAAGGGTGTCAGCCTTAACCTTCATTTTATTAACTTTTGGTGGGCGCTACTCTTTTGGGGTAGTGTCTTTTTTGCTTTCTTCAACTTCTTTAGCTTTTTGTTATCAATGCTGTCTGAAAGTTAACCAATTTGCTAATAAATTTTAAGAAAGTCGCTAGTGCAACTACTCTTTCAATGGCCATTTTTATTAACTAACGTCAACATAAATATCAAATATTAATCCCCGTAAATAGTTATTTTTACAACAAAAAAAAGACTACCAAAAGGTAGTCTTAAACGATTATATCCAAATATTATCCAAACACTTCACGCATACGACGATTACTATCACGTGTTCTAATACGATAATCAACACCGTCTGTTGCTACATCTTGTGCAGCTTTTAGTGAACGTTCATCTTTTTTACGGTATAACTCTTGAGTCTCACTAAGAAGTGGGTATTCTGTGTTACGCATCTTCATACGGTCTATATCCGCCAATTCATCTTGCAATATTAACGTAGCCATGCGATCTAGCACATGTGTTGCAGGCATTTTCTCATGTTGAAGAAAGTATCTTTCAGTCAGTTTTGCTACATATTCAATACGATTTTGACGGTTAGTCTTACTTTTTTTAAAACGGGTAAATGCAGATGAAATTTCGTTGTGCATGTCTTGGTTAGTTAGCATGTAGCATTTTCCCCCACACCTTTAAAACCTTTTAACGTCAATTCAGCGTCCATCCATGCCCACATTTCGTATATCTCATCTAGCTTAGTCGCAGAAGCATCAATATGAGAACTTACTACGTCTTGACCAATTCCCATTCGCTCACCAGCCTCCTTCTGCGTCAATCCGATGTCATATACAAATCGAATAGCCTCAAACTGCCTTTTCGTCAATTTCGCCATCTGACACGCTCTTTCAAAGTCAATTAGCGTATCGCTAGCATCTAAATCTCCGACATATCTGCGTTGTCGTAGTGCATGCAAATTCGTTAAAATCGCTTTTGCGGTTGATTTTCGTGTTTTCATAAACTTCCTCCTTATATTTGCGTAATTTAGATTAAAGAGTCTAATTTTCTTAAATTAGATAAATAAGGCTAATTAGAGTAAAGATGTCGTGATACTTGCCCATATATCGCTCTCTATTTTCGATAGGAATACAGTGAAATAAGTCTGACGGCGGGTATTTTCGGTCCCATATTCCATTTCCTCCTTGCTTTTGATGTCCTTTTGCGTTGATATTGCGTTTTCTTTTTGATATAATATCCTTATCAAAAACGTAAATATGACGTTCTTTCACATATAAAAACACGGAGGTGTGACTTATGACTGTTGCGAAATTTTATACGCTTGATGAATTACTGCCTAAAATCGATGAATCAGCACGATCATATTGTGATACGGTCGCAGATACTTACATCGCAGGTATCGAATTTAAAGACGAATTTTATCCGATGATTACTCTTAACGAGCCTGGAGAAGCTGACGCATATTGTGCGGAGCTTGACCGAACACTCGAATATCACTTTAAGCCCGTTCCTTCAACGGAGTTTGACGATGAAGAAGCGCAATTGCTCGCTGGCTTCACGTTTGTTCCGAATAAAGGTATGTCACAAATTTATGTTGGTAAGCGTAATCGGCTATATCTAAAGGGCGATATATTATCCCAACTAGGTATTAAACCACGTTCACGCGTCCTTATTGCGTTCAATCCTGTAGATCAGGCTTTTGCTATCGTTAAGCCTTCTGCACCTTCATTGAGTGAAGAAATGCGTTCCGCAGGTTACTTCGTAAGTAATCGGAAAGACATTACTGCTGCCAAACTTTTCAACCAATTTAATTTAGAGAAATTCGAAGGACAGACGTTTTACGCCGATACTGCGTCACTTAGTGGGAATGTCGTTATCTTTAAGCAGTAGGCAATCGCTTGCTGCTTTATCACTATAAATACTTAATTAAGCGTTCGCCAATCGCTGTAATTACCTTTGTTGTGAGGCCATTTCCGGCAAAGTGGTATAAACGACTGTCGCTAAAATGCGTTGATAAAGCGTCAATAATGTCCTCTGGAACGGATTGCAGACGTAGGCACTCTCGCGGAGTTAGCTTGCGGATTCGATATTTCGGATATTCTCCGACTGCTACGCCATGTCGATCAATAGACGTGAGTGTGAATGATTCTTCTCCGTCCTCTTTGAATCTACGTCCATTTTGACGTTTTTCAAGGCGTTCTGGTGTTAATACTGGACGAATTTCTTCTACAATTTTTGGCTCACGATGTCCTCCGCCCATAGTCGTTAATGTCGGGCCTTGCCCTGTCGGACTGTAAACCCTCTTAATAGCGTCGTGACCTTTTAAGTCGATATGACCGAGCATTATCGGAGAATCTTCTACGATATGTGTACGACGTCCTTTACCGACGTCTCCAGGTGATGTACCTTTCGCATAATTTGCGTCTATACAACAGCTTATTCCGTCTCCTTTAGAGAACTGTTCAATACGCTCCACAACGCCTTGATTGCACCCATTCGCCTCTAGCGTATTAGCCATCTGCTTACCCACGCGTCCTCTGCGAGTTTTGCTGTTAGGGAACTGAATATTAACGGCGTCTCCCTCCGCAGCTACGGCGTAGCCCTTGTTAGTCGCCTCTCTAATCACGATTCCATCCGCCTTTTCTTCTAACTGCGCAACTAGCTTAGCCGTTTTTTCCTCGTCAATATAATACTTTTCATCGACGATAGGCTCTAAGAAATCACGCAACCTAGTTAGTACTTCCGTTTGCTCTGGCCAATCGAAATTAAACGTTCTTGCGCCCTCTTCCTGATAACGACGCTTTGCTTTCGGCAGCATTGTAGTACCCTTTACGTCATTCCACGGCTCTGGCGAGATTAAATCGTCTCTAAATGCGATTAAGTAGACGCGTTCACGATTCTGCGCTACATCAAAGTATTTCGAATTTAAAACGGTAAAATCGACTGTATAGCCGATTTCATTAATCGCGTGAATAATAGTCCCCATCGTATTCCCTTTATCATGATTTACGAGACCTTTAACGTTTTCCATAAAGAGAATCTTCGGCTTTTTCGCTTGTGCTATTCGTAACGCCTCAAATGTGAGTGTACCGCGAGTATCATCGAATCCGCCTCGTTTGCCAGCAACTGAAAACGCTTGGCATGGCGGAGTAAAGCAGAATACGTCAAAGTCGGGTAACTCATCTGTATTAGCTTCGCAAATGTCTCCATGTATGGGTATTTCAGGATGCAACAGTTTGTGAGCGTCCTGTGCGTATTGGCGTCGCTTTTCTGTCGGATCATATTCCCATGCGATAACTCCTTCGCCACCTAACGGTTTAAGTCCGAGAGTCATGCCGCCGATACCTGCGAATGCTGATGCGTAAGTGAAAGACTTAATAATAATTTCTTCTTTTTCTTTCTTATGTTTAACATACGGCATTATAAAGTCCTCCATTTCATTTATTTCGTAAAGCTCTATAATATTTATACCGTTCCTGCCACGTTTCCCTACGTTAGTAGTTATGCAAGTAGTTATTTCTCCAGAAAAGTATATTGCCTGGTTATACGCATCTTGAGCAATGTATCTGACCAAAATGAGTCCCCCTAAACGTCAAAACTCGCCAACCATCACGGCTTTATTCCGCTAGGTTGGCTATTAATCATATTTAATTCACGTTATTTCTGCGTCTCTACATATGTCAACAATGCATATCCAGCTAAATCTAAGAGGGTATCCGAAATGCTTTCGCTGACTTTCGCTTTGTCTCCGCCCTGTAAAGTCTCTAACCTACGCAGTTTATCATCCATTCGGATTAAAGCGCTCATAAGTCCGTATTTATCGTACTGTTGCGAGAAACTATCTCCGTAATCGTGATTTTTACGGATTATTAAGTCGCCTAAAGCGTCTGCAGCGTTTTTAATTGCGACTTCTCTTGGTATTAATTTGTCTCGATCATCTTCTTCGCCAGCTTTGCGATGAATCATATACTGTCCAGGTAGTGCATAATAAATATCTTCGGTATCATCGATGTAAAATCGAGGATAGCCTTCGTTTGAAATACTAATTACCTCATAAATTCCTCCAACATCGTACGACCAATCTTCTGGTACTGAAACAATTCGAATCAAATCGCCTTCCTGTGCTTTTACCATGTATCATCGTCCCTTTCCGTTTTTAAGTATAGTTACTGTTACTGTTTGTTTTCCTAATGAGTAAGCCTCATTAATGTTTGAAACAAGTACATCAATCTTATGTCCTTTAATTGCCCCACCTGTATCAGCACAAATAGCCTTAAACGAAGTACCATTAGGGTAATCAATGCGCACTATTGAACCTAGTGGAATCACTCGCGGATCAACTGCAATCACTCTTAATCCTTCGGCATATATGGTTTGGCGCACATCATAGCCAGTGGCAGTTATTCCAGAACACCCATTACATGTCGACGTGTAGTGCGTTGCTATCATCGATAATTGCGTCAGTTGAACGTCGTCATTTCGACTTACTTGTTCTTGTGTTTTTCGTTTTAGTTCATTTCGTCTTTTTTCTTCTTGCCTTGTACGCTTTTCCTCTGCAATCTTAGCGTGGTATAGTCTATGTGCTTCTTCTAACGCCTGTTGACGTTTCTTTTTTCGTTCTGATTCGGCTTGTAGGCGTTTCTTTTCAAGAACTTGCGTGTATATTGCGTTAAATCCATTGTATTCTACGTGTTCTAAATTGCGTACGGTGGGACTTTCGGAAAGCTGTTCATGATCTTGTGGTTTATATAAGTAGATAAATAAAGTAACAGCGATGAGTAGCGCCATAGCTGACGCGTATAGTTTTTTCATTCGGAAGTCTCCGATACTAATTTTTCAACACTGATCGGAAAATGCGGTTTTATAAGTTCAAGAACTGCCTTCGCATACATTTGTATCTCAACTTGAGAATCATGAGCTAAACGCTGATTTAGGAAGTGACAGACGCTTTGTAACGATGCTGTCCAGTAGTATTTAACGTACATTCCGTATGCTGGCAAGAATAGGCGTGCTTGCTCAGCACAAATTCCGCTAGAAATAGCGTCCTCGTACAATTTAATGCATACATCAACATGTTGTATGAGCGCACTTGTTGCAGATTCTCCAATTTCAAAACGAACTATATCGCCTGAACCTTGTTTACTGTTTTCTGGTGCTGATCGCCATTCATATGGCTGTGGTACGTAGAATGTCGGTTCTTCCGTTACATAACGACGACTCGATTCGTTCCAAGCATCCATATTATCTCCAGTAGCTTCGAGCATTGACGATCCTACAACGTATTTCCAATGTTGCCTAGCGACCATCAATGGCGCATTAAATTCGAATTGTGCGATCACGTGGCGGAAGGGCGAAGTATGCCCCTCCCGCGCTAGAAAGTCTATTAATCGCTTATCACCATCGGTCAATGTTGCGGACTTCTTTGCGTAACTTACGCGAGCCGCATTTGCTACCGTTAAATCTGTTCCAAGTACATCGTGGATCATTACATACCCTTTATCGTCTAGTACGTTTATTTTGCGTTCGATTTTCGTCATTGAGTTTCTCCTGTTTGTGTTTAGATTTTGGTATAAACGAATATTTCCAGAAAGGCTCTGGAATGTCTAGTAATTCATAACCTAATTCAATCATTTTATTTACGCTTGACTCTAACACATTAATCATTCCTTGATTTATTCCATGTCCACAACAAGAACCTGTTGTGACAACTCCTTTACTCCATAAGAATCGGATTTCATCAACTAAACATTGGTCAATATCGCACTCCGTTTTATCAACATAGTACCCACCGTTCTTTTTAAAGAGATGATTTGGCATTTTTAAAGTCACCATTCTGCTGTAAATACCGAATTCATTCGGACATCCACTCATTTCGATACCTCATACCCTTCCTTTTCGCTAGTACCACTTTGCCTTGCGTGATTTTCAGCGTTCTTTTCCATGTAAATGCGATGAATATCGTCCGGAGACATTCCGACTACTCTAGAAAGAGATAATAAGAAGTGCCACACGTCCACGATTTCTTCTTGCAAAGCAGTTTGATCAATCGGCTTACTATTTTTCCACCAACGCCAATTAACCTCGCGACGAATCTCGTCAATCTCAGATTCCATTGCGATAGTTAATCCGACCACCCACTCGTCAGTCGTTTTTGATATACCTCGCTCGGTAATAATGCGTTGGTCTAGTTTCGTTTGCATATCATACATTTCTGTTAGTTTATCGTTAATTGGCGACATTTTTGCCACTCTCTCGATTTTTTGTGCTTGTTGTTCGTTCATTACTCTTCATCCTCCTCGTAATCTTCCTCAGTTTTCATCGCAAACCCGATAACGTTAGTATTTTCAGATTGTGACAATAACGGATTAACACTCACTTGTATGTCTAGCTCACTTGCGACACCTAACGTATCAATGAACGCTTGAATGTCCGTAGCTGCTTGTAATAATTCTGACGAATCGTTTACGTTTAAGCCAATTGTATACCGTTTCATTGAAATCCCCTCCTACCAAGTCATTTCATCCGCAATAGTCGATAAACGACCTCGGAAGTTCTTCTTTAACCGCACGACATTTACAAATTCATAAGCTGCTAAATGTTCGATATACGGTACAAATCCACTCTTATTCGGATTTGGCAAGTCGTTCTGGCCGTCATGTCCTTCGATAATTACCGTACAGCTATCATGAATTCGCGTAAGGACCTTTTTAAGTTCACCTCGCGTAAAATTCTGGGCCTCAGCTATAATCACCGTCGAATCCTTGATATTCGTCCCGCGAGCGAAGATGTGACTCCGAGGATACACCCAAACGTCGCCACGCTTTTGTGCTTCGATATTTTCAGCATCATAGATTACTTTTGACGGATTCTCGCCGATTTCATATAGAGCGTCAATTAATGGTTGATAGTATTCAGCTTCTTTATCACGTTGAGTACCTGGACGAAAACCCATCTTGCCTTCCTCGACTGGAGCGAAAATATATACGAGAGGTTTTCCGAGTAGTGCTGCGCAGGCAACTGCAAGTGTAGTCTTACCACTCCCAGCCTTTGCGTTTACAATCGTTACTTGATTATCAAAAATACTATCGACATACTCACATTGTTCTCGCGTCAATTTTTCAGCAAATCCGTATAACATCGTATCTTTAGGCAGTCCCATGTGTTTTCCTCCTAATCGCTGAATACGTAATTAAATTCGAAGCCTTTTCTTTCTTCCAAATAACGTTGTAAGTTACTGTGCAATATCTTATAGCCTGTCGGAATCACGACGTAATGGTCGTTCTTTAAGTCAATAATGTCTCCGTAATAATCACGTGGTACTGATTCCGTAAGCAGCTTTGCGTTTTGTATATTACGCCAGGTTTCCCGATCATGGCCTGTTCGCAATGCGTGCGTTATATCGGGATGCTCGATGTCTTTTACCATAGAATCGTTCCTTTCTAATAGAAGTCCGAGTCTTGAATTGGTTCGACAGTTGCTTTTTTATACCCATTACCTTTCATTGAAAAGAAATCATGCGATTTTGTTTTCGTTGATAGTCCGTTTAAAACGATTGGATTAAAGTTGTCATGTGTGTAATAAGCGTCAAATCCTAAGTTAGATAATGCCTTATTTGCGTTGTACTGAACGAAATTAAGTACATCGTATGTCAAACCGACATCATCATAAATGTCTGCTGTATATAACGCCTCGTTCTGATATAGCTTTTCGAGTGTCTCATGTACCCACGCAGACAATTCGCTTTGTACATCTGATGAGTGTCGGTTATAGATTTCTTGCGCTAATAAACCGACATAGACACCATGTATGCTTTCATCACGAATAATTAAGTTTATGATCTCCCCAGCCTGCATTAATTTTCCTTGTCCGTACATATACAGTGGGTAGTAGAAACCACTGTAAAATAAGAACGATTCAAGGAATACTGACGAAACTAGCGCCTTATAAAGTGAAATATCATCATTGTTTTTGATTGCCTTATATTGCGTCACAATAACGTCAGCTTTTGTTTGCAAATACTGATTTTCCCGTACCCAATCGAATACTTCTTTAATTTCCTCACGATTTGCCAAAGTTAAGAAGATGTTAGAGTACGACTTGGCATGGACCGAGTTTTCCATTGCTGACATAAAGGTAAGCAACGCTTGTCGTTGATGCCCTTTAATATGAGGAATTAATCGAGGTATACCAACTCCTTGTTCTGTATCAAGTAAAGTCAATCCTCCAAGTACACGCATATATGCTTTTTGTTCTTCTTTTGAAAGAGCTTTCCAAGTCAATAAATCGGGTGTTAGCGATATTTCTTCGGGTAGCCAGAATTGTGAATGATTCTGCTTTAAAAAAGCCTGGGTAAATGAGTCGTCATCTACCGCATAGTTCGCAGCCGTATAAATAGTCATGTAGAATCCTCCTTAAACTTGACACGCTAGACAAATATCTGCGCCCGTATCTTTTGTTCGTGCATAGTAAAGCGTCTTAATTCCTTTGTGATGCGCATATAAATCAATCTTTGTTAAATCGCGTGTTGTCATTGTGTCACGTAAGAATAACGTAAAACTAATGCCTTGATCTATATGGCGTTGAATCGTTGCAATTAAATCGACGACTTTGCGCATGTCCATTTCATACGCCTCTTTGTAGTAAGCCCACGTTTTATAAGAGAGGTTAGGCATCGGGTAGTATGTCTTTGAATTGCCATAAGTACGTTCTTCAATCCGTTCCATAATCGGCATAACACTTGCTGTCGCTGATTGTACGTAGCTTATTGAACCTGTTGGAGCAATTGCAAGGCGATAAGCATTATATAAGCCATACTTAGCTACATCAGAAGCTAACTCTAGCCAGTCCTCCGTTGTTGGTAGCACGATCCCGTCAAATAATGATTTGATATACTCGTCTTTTAGCAAATAACTATTGTTTAAGTAGGATTTAAAGTAACTACCATCTGCATAACTCGATTGTTCAAACCCAGTAAATACAGACCCTTTTTGTTTTGCCAATTCCATTGATCGTTTAATAGAGTAATAGTTGACTGCTGCAAAAAATACATCTACAAATTCGATCGCCTCTGGACTTTCGTAACTAATACCTACACTCGCAAGATAACCATGTAAATTCATAGCTCCTAAACCAATTGAACGCATTTCCTTATTGGCTTTTGAAACTGCTGGAGCATTAGCAATATTCGTTGATTCTGACACAACTGTTAAGGCATCTGTTGCTAATGATACTGCACGTTCGAAGTCTTTTAATCGCATGATATTCGCAATATTTAACGACCCTAAATTACAAGAAATATCTAACCCTATTTCATCTTGTTGTCCGTAATCTGTATAAGTAGATTGTTCAGATCGTTGCAGTATCTCACTACATAGATTAGAGAATTTTATCGTGCCATTTAAAGCATGTGTTTTATTTACATTGTCGCTAAACATGATATACGGATAGCCAGACTCAAAGCGTAATGCTGCAATCTTTTCAAGCAATTGACGAGGATTAACACGGTCTTTTCGGATTGCAGAATTAGTTACTAATTCGTCATATCGTGCTGATATGTCAATATCGGAGAACCGTTCGCCTGTTGCTTTCTCAACAGTATGTGGATAAAAAACATATGCTGGTTTGTTATCACGAGCAAGTTCAATAAACTTATCTGGGATAACAACGCCAATAGATAGTGTTTTTACTCTTACATCTTCATCAGCACTAATTTTTTTCGTATCAAGAAAATCGTTAATGTCTGCGTGGAATACATTTAAATAAACTGCTCCAGCACCTTGTCTTGTACCCATTTGATCTGCATACCGGAAAGCATGGTCAAGCATTTTCATAACGCCTACGACGCCTTTAGCAACGTTTTTAATGCCCTTAATGGCTTCACCTTTGGCGCGGATATTAGATAAGTTTAATGAGACGCCACCGCCTAACTTCGAGAGTTGTTTTGCAGTTGATTCCGCCATATTAATATCATTTAAACTGTCACCTACCTCTGTTAAGAAGCAAGACACTAATTCGCCTCTACGTTTTCGTCCAACATTTAAGAATGTTGGTGTCGCTGGTTGATATTCTTGTTCGATAAGCAAGTCCGCGTAATCAATCGCCTTTTGCGGATCACCTTTCGCAAAGAATAAAGCATTTACTGCAACTCGGTCCTCATAACGTTCTAAAATACATTCTCCATCATCTGTCTTTAACGCATAGTCATTATAAAACTTGTACGCGGACATGAAAGAAGGAAAACGGAATTTCTTTGCATAAGCACGTTTATAGACTGCTTTTACTTGTTCAAATGTGTATTGATCGAATAATTCTTGTTCGTAATAATTGTTTTCAAATAAGTAATTAAGTTTTTCACGTAAGTTATGGAAAAACATTGTCTTTTTATTAACGTAATCCAAAAAATAAGCGCGTGTAGCTTCTTGATCTTTTTCATATTGGTAAATATCTTTATCGCCTTGTAGCATTATTTCGTTATTTAATTCGTAGTATCGCAAACCATCAGCAACCTTTCGTTAAAAATTTGTACATCTTCGTCTGTACCTGCTAACTCGAATTTGTGTAATAGAGGTACGTTATATTTTCGAGCTATTAAGTCACCAGCTTTTCCGTAGTTATCGCCCCAGTTACGATTACCACTAACAGCTACCCCTTTTAATAACTTATAATTTTGCGTCAACCAAGCGTCAACTTCTTTTGGTACTGCGCCAAATCCGAAAGTGTATGTGACGAGTACAAACGGCTCTTTCGGATTTGGATTACATGAAATGTCAGTTGTATCTAATCCAGTTTTTTGGATGAATCGTCGGACATTTCCCGTCATACTAGCGTAGTAGACTCTCATGACTCTTTTCCTTTGCTGATATTTCCTCTAAACATAACGGCAATCAGTACCAATAACCCGAACACTTTCGGCAAGTCACCTGTTTGAACGTTAGTCATTCCTAACGCATTGAACGCTTGCACCAAATAGTTTCCAGTAAATAGTTCGAATACATAACCTAAAGCCATACCTACTAAAAGAGCAAGTAACGGAACAGCTACGAATGAAACTCCGATGAATAGGGTTAATCCGATAACTGCGATGCTAGTTGCGATAATGCCCGCAGGCTTGCGTTGCTTTGGCGCCATTAATTAGCCTCCTTTAATCAATCGCTCCTTCATTTTTCAAATAGATAATACCAACAGCAATTGCATCAGCTTCGTCCCCTTCTTTATTTAAGGGTAAATTGGTATCATTAAGATAAATACGTACTGCTTCGGCAATCATTGCTTTATCGTTACGCCTCCCTGGTGATCCTGTAATACGTCTTGCCCAGGCTTTAACAGTTGCAATGTTTACATCTTCTATTTCATAGTTAGCTAAAGCGTATTCTGTAGCTCCGTGAGCCTTAAATATCTGTTTAGTAGGTAAATTAAAACGGACAATTCCAGCCTCGCGAGGTATGACTTTGGCTACTTCATACTTTCTAAGAAGGTCATTTATACCATCTACGATTTGTCGTAGTCGCTCACCATCGCTCAACTTTGCAGTAGTTTTAATTAAGCCATAACTAACTATTGTTGCTTTTCTTTCATGAACAGCCAATACAGCCCAGCCGGTTTTAGTTAATGAGGTGTCTAGTGCAAGAATCATTATTAAACACCCTCTGCTAAATAGTTTCGTAAATTCGTATGATCTCGTTTACCTGCCATATTTGATGACGCCATAGTCTTTTCTACTTCGATTAAATGCGTTAATTCTGCGTTAGTTAAGGTTGATTTACAATGACTCTTAAACGGACAAAAACCACATTTTGATGTCATTTCTACGTTCATTACAGGTATCTCACCGTTATATACAAGTTCAGCTTGCCTAGCTAAATCGTCAAGTAAAGCTGTTTTCATTTCATCTGTGATATAGAAGTACATTGCACGAAAATCAGGCAATGGTTTTCCGTTGTGCCAAGTTTTACGTGTTTTAGGTACTGATTTACGTTCCTCGTCACTAAACCACGATGGTTTGTGCATTGATTCATAGACGATAAAGCCCTCGTTGATTCCATAAACAATTGCTTCTGCTGTTACTTGACGTAAGTGATCAGCTTGCGCTCCACCGAAATCGAGCTTTCCGTTCATTTCAACAACGCCAGACGCCTTTGTTTTATATTCGAAAATAAAACGACGAGTTGGATCGTTCGCATAATTTAAGATTCCGTCTGGTTTAACTGTAATCGCAAATTTAACGCCATTATGCTCTATTACTTGACGTACTTGCATAGCGTCCTCTATCGCATAATCGCCATTTCCAGTTGTTGCAAACGTAAATATTGCGTCTTTACCAAGCCGTTTCTCCATATGTGCAATGTCCAGCTGTAAGTACTCAATAACTGCGCTACCTACGCGACGCTGACGTCCTCTAAACGGAATATCTGGCGTCTTTTCTACCTTCACCTTTGCGTTTTTAAAGAAGATTTCCCGATCACATTTATTCGTTCCTGATGCACCAAACGTTACACGACCGTCAATTGGATACGGTACGATTTTTATATGATTTATCTTTTGTTGGTAAAATTTACGGGCTATTATATTGTCTTGAAAACTAGATAATGGAGACGCATAATAAGCGTCCATTTGCTCGATAAAGGAGCGTGCTAGTTCTTCGCCTTCCTCCATAATATCGAATAAAGACTGTGAGTTATTTCCGTATAAAACATTCAATGCGTCATTATTTAGCGTCAATTCAGCGTCCCTCCCTTGCTTGTTTTAATGCATCGTAAACCTCCGTAATATTACAAATGCCATTTATGCGCGCCATTTCAATGTCATTTCGTTCAAATATCAACACTGGAACACTCGTAATTTTATATTTTTCGACTAGCTCTGTTTCCTGGGTAATATCATGCTCTATTACTGTAGCTCCAAGTGCTTCTAATTCTGCCATCTCTTCGGCAAGTGCATACCCTAATACTTGGCATGGACGACAATTCGGCTTTGATAATTTTCTAATTTTAATTTGCGTCATTCTCACGTTATCCCTCCTTGTTTTCGAACCACTCATTTACTGACATACCTTCTCCCCAACGTAAGCTGATTTCAAGGTCTGTTTTATTTGGAACACTTAATTTAACGGTATTTAACATTACAGCTTCAAACTCTGTTACTTCTTCTGGTGTAATGGTATTTGGTACATATACGCCAATTTCATCATGAATACTAAACGCAGGATACCAGTTACCTTTACGCTTACACAGTTTGCTAACCTCGATCATAGTCTTTTTTGTTTGAATAGCAGCACTACCTTGTACGTAACTATTCTTAACCTGTCGTTCTGCTCGTGCTTTTTCACGGTAATCTCTTGATCTAATCAAAGGCACACGACGTTTACGGTCAAATAACATACGAATATATCCATGCTTTTTAGCGTGAGTTACCAACCCGTTCATGAAGTCTCGGACACACGTATATTCTGCATAAAAATCGTCAATGAACGCCTGTGCCTCTTCTTTTGTAATACCTAGCTGCTTTCCAAGTGTATATGGACCAGTACCATACATAACCGCAAGCATACCTGTTTTCATCATTTTGCGATATTTCGAACCATCACCACATTCTTCTGGCGGTTTCTTAAATAACTTGGACGCAGCCATTGTATATAGGTCTTGTCCTGTAGTATAAATTTCCGTTAAATACGGTTCACCACTGGCATGTGTTAATATTCTTGGTTCTTGTTGTGAAAAGTCTCCACTAAGAATGACGTAACCAGGTGGAGCAATAAACATTGTCTTAGCAATTGCAGGTAAGTTTTGTAGGTTTGGTTCTCGACTACTGAAACGCCCTGTATCTGTAGTGTCCTGATTAAATTCGCCGTGTACACGACCATCTGACTGTACTTGACGAGGCATACTGTCAAAGTAAGTACCAAAAGTTTTTGATGCTGCTCGATATTTTAATAACATCGCTACACCATCATGATGATTAGCAAGTATCTGTAAAGCAGTTTTATCTGTCGAATAATAACCACTATCGCCTCGTTTTAAGTCTGTTTTGTTGAAATATTTATCAAGTTTTAGTTGATCGTATAACAATGTCCTTAATTGCTGGGTGCTATTAAAATTAAAATCTTTATCTACTCCGAAAGATTCTCGCATTTGAACTTCGAGACTAACTAATTTTATTTCTTCCTCATTGGCCAATTGTTTGGCACGCTCTTGATCCAAATACAGACCTGCACGTTCCATATCCACCACAACAGGAATTAACGGATTTTCAACTGTCATGTAATACTCATACAACTGCGTTCTTTCTAAATGATGACGTTGAAAGTCTCGAAGCTTAATTGTAATGTCTCCGTCTTTAGCAGCATAAGCAAGAGCTAAATCCATTGGCACTTGATGAAAGCCCAGTTTACCGAATAATTGACTGTATTTTAACGAAGGTATTCTTAAATATTTCGTTGCTAAGTCTTTCAACGCCTTACTTTCTTCATTTTCATTTAGAACATGACAGGCTACCTGTGTATCAAATGCAAGTCCTCGTAAATCGACACCCTCATTTCGCAACATGTGAATATCAAACTTTGCGTTATGTACGATTTTACCGAGTGACTCTTTCTCATAGTAAGGCTTTAATTTCTGTATAACGTAGTCATGGTCTAGTTGCTGTATGTCTGTTTCGTGCTTGGTCGGTATATATGCATGAATGTTAGCTTTAACTGCTGAAATTACTTGCCCTACAATAAAGTCTTTGTAGACGTCAGTTCCAGTTGTCTCTACGTCAAAACAAATCTCTGTTTCGTTATCTAGCAAATTACACAATTCGTCTAGTTGTTCCTTTGAATTGACTAACCAGTAATTGTCGGGTGTTTGTTCGATCATGTCTTGACGTATTCTATTAATCTTTTCTTGTTGAATTAGTACGTGTAATCGTAAAGCCTCCGCCTTACTGAATCTCTTTGCGACACTCTCCTTTTCTCGTCCTATAACGCCTTTTTCCATTGCTTGTTTGACTTCGTGTAATTTACGTAAATCTGCGTCACTATTCTTCATAGTTAGGATGCGAGTCCATGCTTCATCAATCGACTCGTTTGCGTCAGCTTTACGTTTACTAGCGTCCTTTAATGCCGTGGATGGTTGCACCGTTTTTAGTTGTATTTTTAATTGCATAGTTACACCTCCACTTACGCATTTTCAGATATTTTAAGAGGCAATTGTCGCCACTTTTTTGATACCTCGTCTGTTTTGCACCAGTATTCGCTGATTGCGCGATTTTCAGTTAAATAAACATGTTCGCCAACTACTCCAATAAAAGCGTCACAATCCGATAAGTCGTATACTTGACCGTTGTTTTTCAGACCACGAATAACATAGTAAGGAGTGTTTTCTTTTTCTCGTAGCTTTATCGTCTTAACCTGGATACGTTTCGTATTACCTTGCTTTATTGCTAGTAAGTCATGGGCTTCTGGAGTGGTAGTCTCATGGACTACCCATCCGTCAGCAATTAACGCAGCCATCGCCAGAAGTTCCGAATGTCTACCTATACTAGATGTAGAAAGTCTATTATTCTTTTGCGTCAACTCTACGTCACTTCCTTGTCCTCTTGACGTTTAATTTCTTTGTAAATTTCGAGGGGAATATCAATTTTTAGAGAAGATAAAGAAGTAAATTCTCTATTTTTATTACCTTTTCTTTTTTCGGCAGTGCTTTCTAATAATTCTCTATGTCTTTCTAAAGGTAATTTGCGTTCCAAGTGACGCTCCCTCCTCAACATCAAGACTCGTATAACTCATCAGATAATCCCTCGACTATTTATCCTAGAATGGCAACGGATCATCGTCAGCAACTTTGTTTTGCGTCGAAGAAGCGTCATTATATCCTATTAAACTTACGTCAAATCCTGCTTGCTTTAAAAGTTCGATCATTTGGGCCTCATTCTGCTCGTACCATATTCCGTTAAATACGGATTGATCAAACTCCGTAGGAGCACTTTCAAAGTTTGTACGTTGCTTTTCGGTTAAGTCCTCTAAATCTAGAGGTGATAGCATAACACTCGTTGATGTTCCAGAACCTACTTTTTCAAGTTCAAAGGCTTTTTTACCGAGCTTACTCTCGTTTTTACTGATTACAGTTGCAATAGACTGCGCTTGTTTTTTCGATAAGTCTACGATAATGTAATCCCCTTTATCTAGGTCAAAGAACGCCATTGCAAAGCGCTGTTTAGCACGATATTTACTTGCTTCTTGACCGTGTTCATCGTTAAAATCTTTGGACTTATCCTTGTGGTATTTGTACGCTTTATCCCATGGAGTTAGATTATCCGTAGGAAAACCGTTTGGCGTCTTAGTAGAAGGTTCTTTCGCCACGAACGAATTGACTTGCTTGAAAATACCGTAGCTGTACGCCATTTGTACAGCTGCTTTATCAATGACACGAACAATGAACTTACTGCCTGATTTTAACGAAGTAAATTCTCTGCTATTTTTTGTTTCGCTACTAGCGTTTAATGCAGCCAAAGCATCTGCACCTGTTGTAAAGTTCATCAAAATATCGTCCTCATTTCGTTTGTTATTTTTTTTGAACAGTGAATATCACCGTCCGTGAATGTATCGAAGGTAATGAAAAGGAAACCGAAAGTTCTTTCGATACATTGACGGACGTGCAGAAGTTAACCTACTTTCACTGTTTTTACGTTATTTTTACGCTAATATAGTTGCCTTCATAAACCTTTTGTGATCTGCTTCATCCTCATAATCTGGTAAACATCCGTAATAGTCAAAATATACTTGAGCTAAGTGAGTATACTTATTGTAAGTTGTAGCTTTATCCCATGAATGCTTCTCATACAAGTCGTAGGATTGTCCCATTTTTCATCACTCTCCATAGGTTTTTATTCGTTTTAGGTTTAAAAATACTTAACTCGTGCTATAATTTTTTTAAAGACGGTTGACTATAGGCAATAAAAATAAATAAAATACATATATGCAACCGTCATTTAATAGAATTAATATAGGTATTTACATACAACGTACTTAAAATGTCGCCTGTATGTGCGCGTGGTTAGCGTGACTGACACTTTCGTTTCTGAGGCGTGTGTCTGTCGAAATTACTAAAGTTTGATAGTCATGCGTGTTTGATTAAGAGGTTATTTGCGACACACTCTTTTTCTAACCGATCCTGACACTTCGTTCTAAAACGTTGGACCCAAATGCGTAGACTACGAGAATTGCCTCCAAAATGGAGCGCCAACTCCTTGGCAATATCGCTGTCAGATTTTTTGTCGATCCAAGCGTTTAGAACAAAATTTTCCGAGTCCGTAGCCGCCAAGCTGCGGATTCTTTCATTTAAAGAGGATAGTTCTATTACCGATTCTTCTACGCTCGCCAAAGCGTCTATCGGTTGAAACTCAAACGATTCACCATAATCATTTTTATTTACTGCTAATAAATCAAACGGTACTACATTTTGTTTCCTGTACTGATTCATTGCCAATTTTATTTCTCTGTTAACTAACCAACATGAGTGCTTATATCCTCTCTTTCCAGTCGCATAGTATGATGCTAATTGTGAGTATATACGGCCTTCCAACTTACAAGTGTCTGTGATTATGTGTGATACTTCACTAACTTTTTTCTGGATATATTTCATAATATACCTATTTCGATATACAATTGTTAGTTCTTGCATTTGCTTCCTCCTTCTATTTTCGTCTTATACTATATAAAGCACACTAACACATCCTAATTTGCAACAAATCTTAGGATCTTTTAAAATAAATTACTAAAATGTGAATCTAAGTTAAATTTGGAAATGTATATTATAATATTTTACTTAAAGTGGTTTGTAACGTAAACCACTTTATCTATAATCTATTAAAGAGGTGATTTATTTATGTTCACATACCAACCCCTACGAGATTTAATGAAAGAAAGAAATCTATCTTTCCAACACTTACGTAAATTTGCAAAAATTGATTCGGTAGCTGCTGTTAAGTTAAACAACGACGATGGATACGTATCTATGCACGTGTTAGATAAGTTGTGTACATACCTATCAGTCTCTATTGACCAAATAGTTGAACATGTGGAAGATTAGTCGTTTTAACACTGTTTACTAAAAATTGCAAACCTTTTTTTCCTTTTGCTAATAAAACCTCATTTGCATCTTTAAACGAGAAATAACTCCATTGTACAACGGCTAATTTATGACGTCCTTTTAACGCATCTATAATCTTTGCATTAAACCTAACTCCAGCTTTATCGTTATCTCCCGCAACTACTAACCTTTTAAACGGGAGTCTACGAATTATATCAATTTGTTGTTTTGTAAATGATACTCCTCCGATTGCAACAGCATTATATCCTGCAACACGCCATGACAAAGCGTCAATCTCAGCTTCACAAATAATTAAATCGTCATAAGAGCGATTGTATAAATCTGCTCCAAATACTAGCTCTCTAATAGGTCTTGCGTTACGCTCGTAGAAAAATGCTTTGCCTTTTGTAGCTCGGTATTTCACATTAGATAACTGTCCGTCTGGTGAATACCAAGGAATAGCAACAAAGCCGTAATGACGTGATTTCCCTACTTTTGCTTCGGCTTGTACCTCGGTTGAAATACCACGTTTAGTCAAGTACGGAGATGCTTGTATCTCGACAATATCATGTTGTAAAACCCTTTTAAAAGTTTCCCTCTGAAGTCTTGGTAATATAAGTGTGATATCCTTGTTTGCTGGCGAATTTACATACTTTGATAGTAAATAATCATGTGTTTCTTCATAAGTTTCATTTCTAAGGAAAGACAGTAATTTCACTAGTCCACCTGACTTCCACTCTTCGTCATATGCTCCAGAATCACCCCATGTTCCAGCTGGATATTCCCCTTTCTCTTCTAATAACACGAAGAAAGAAGGTGAACGATCGTATCTAAATGGCGATGCTGCAATAAGCTTGTTATCTGACCACTTCGCTTTAAACCATTCAAATTCATTTAACTCTGCTCGGATGTCAATAAAAATATCACGCCCTCTTATTTTGATTTTTGACAATGTACCACCTTACCTTACTTTTAAATTTAGGATTCAAATATATTTCATATACTATTCATTATTTTTTTGAATTTAAACTTAATAAAATATTTTTCAAAAATTAAAATGTTCTACTGTTGTTTCACCAGTCTCCATTTCTCTAACTACTCCGACTTGCGGTACATATAGTATCTCAACTACCTCGCCTTCACCACCGTTACGCCCTTTGTTAATCCCTACTAAACCACGTCCTTGTTTATAATCCGTATCAATCGCAATTAACATTGAAGCATCTTCTAGCAATGCTTTTGTTTTCTTAACTGCCTCGCGTTCTGGCAACGCTAATTCACGCTCACCATCTTCGTTTTTAGACTCCTTACCTTCATCTGCTTGCGTGATTGCAAGTGTTACGACTTGGAGAGTACCAGTAAGTCTACGTAACCGTTTGGAAGTCTCTGCTGCGTCTCCTCCTGCCGTTTTAGAGGTGTTTTTCTCGTAATCCAAATAATAGAATGGGTCAACAATAACAACGTCAGCTTGTGTTTGTAATATATCCGTTTCTAACTGCCGGAGCGTTCGATTACTAAAATCATCATCATCTACTCCTCGAACAATAATGTTTCCTAATATCTCGTCATTAAGAGTATCCAAAAAGGCACGAAAGGCAATTTCGAACTCATACGCCATATTTCCGTTCCTCACATCGTTTGCATTAAAACCACCCGACAAATCAATTCCTGCGACATTTACTTGCGTTAAGCCTTTTCGTCCAGAGAGTGCGACATATAATCGCACTAGCACCTCAAACCATGGCATTTCCATCGACCATATGAGTACATTTGCGCCTTGTATCGCCATATTAAGTGTTTCTTCAATTGAAGCAATTACTGATTTACCACGCCCTGATTTAGCATAGAATACGTACATATTTCCACTAACATATTCACCAATATTTGAAAAATTTGATTTCCATGTTTTAAATGACTTCCCCTCTTTACGACGATCAAATTCGTCAAGGAATTTTAAAGTATCATTTTTGACATCTGTCCCTATTTTTTCCCGAACATTTGTTCTATATTTAATATTATCAAACTTTTCCTGTAGCTTGTCAATGAGCGTATGGACATCATTTTTATGTTCATCAAACAAAGGCTGTATGCCTGATTGAACTAAATCTATGAACTCCATTTGTCCAGCGTCATTTAACAAACGACGCGTTAACCATTCATAACTATCACTTACTTGTGGAACATAAAAAAAGTCTGGTACGTGTTCGACAACTGTTGCATAAGAAGGTGCTTGCCCTCTATTCTGTTCAGCATATTGGCGAATAAATTCGTATGCCTTACGATCCGCATCAACTTTAAAATGATCTGGAAAGATATTGTGTCGTACTAGTGCTTGTACATCATTATCATCAAGTATTTTTGATAATAATAGTGTTCCGTTATTGCTCAAATGATCCCCCTCCTTTGAGTCTATAGATTTGTATTTACCTTACATATCAATCAAGGTGCTGATTCATTCTTTACTATTATTTTTTCGATAATCTTTATAATTTAAATATTGTTCTGTAAAAATTAATATGAGCGCTACCACGATAAACAATATCTCAATAGCTGTACTTATTTGCGTTAATATAGCGTCTCCCTCCTTATCGTCTACCCCTCTTAGATTCTCCTTCAAATGCAATTACAGCACATTGATCTTTAATCCTGTCTGCTAACCTTTCATCAAAAACGGTTTTCAACTCATTTATTGTTACATTGGAGGTGTAAATAGTGGGCAAATCTGCGGTTGTTCTGGCGTTAATTATCGCATGTACTAATGATCTAAAACTTTCGGATGCTCCCCGTATTCCAATATCGTCACAGACTAATAAATCAACGACACTTGCTCGCTTGATCATCATTTTGATTTCATTTAGTCCTTCTTCATTGTTCGTCATATTCGATAGGTTGTATTTAGTTTGCATTTCGTTAACATCTAAAAATAAAGCAGGTTGCTGTGTTGGCTGAATCCCGCGTTTCAACGCACCTAAGTATGTTGCTATGATATATTCGTTCATAGCGACTACTGCCGTTGTTGTCTTGCCAGTACCAGGAGACTCACTAAAAAGGTATAATGATTTAATACGGTTATTTTCTGCGTCAAATATACGTTGAAAAGTCGCTATATATTTCTCCAATAAATCATAAACCTTTGACTGTGAATCACGGGCAGGCGAGTTTTTTAATGTCAATCCTCTATAACTTGGCGGTGCGCCAGCTAATGCAATACGTCCTCCTTTGCCGTTCAATCCCTCTAGGGCAATCTTATGTGGACATGTAGGCGGACATGTTGAGCAGCCTTTTGTATTTCGCTCGTTAAGTATGCAGCTTTGAACTATAGCCATTCCATCACTTCCTCATATTCTTCTCCTACTTGTTCTGTTGCTTCCTTACGATTTTCAAATAGTTCTGCCTGTTGTAACATCCGGGACATATACGTCACCATGAACCAAAACGACAATCCAGGATATTGTTGCGTAGGTTTATATTGCGTGAAACACGCGTCTATGAACGCTTTAACCGTCTCTTTGCTATACATGCCAGGCTTACGTGTTGTTCCGATATATTTTGCGAGTAAATTACGCTCTGCCACTATCCCCCCTGTACTAACATAATGTATTCCGTATCGTTCAACGTGTTTTTCTTGTAAATACTTTTGAAAGTGTGCGGTGTTCCATTTTTCGATTGGTGTTTCGTTATAATGTGTTGATTTCTTTACCAATTTGTCATGCCTCCTTCAATAACAACTAATTTGATTAACATATTGGATACAAGTTTATACTTTCTAATCACGAAATTACATTTTATATTAATCATTATGATAAACACCTTATCATTACTATTGGCGCAATCCTTTTAAATTGCGATAATATCGTTTATTGAAATATATAATATGGAGCGATAGCGACATAGAGGATTTATGCGTTAGCATAAAAACTCGTTAATATTTTAAAGATATTAGTTTAGTTAAAAAGAAAGTAGTATAGTTCGTGTATCTAGTTTGACACCCCTAAGGCATACTCAACCTGACACTCCTATCATTATTTATCAAGCAAATAATAGACATTTGTTGTCTGTTTTCCGTCCCCAAAAGTTCGCTGCTCTCTTCGAATATATCCTTCGGCTTCTAACGATTTCAATGCTCTAAAAACACTACTTCTACTTATACTTGCTATTTCTGCTACTGTTTGTGCACTTGGATATGACTGCTTACTTATGTTGTCAGTAAATAAACAAAGCGACATGTAAACGATTTTGTCACGATGAGTTAATGATTTGTGTCGAACTAGCGATTGTGAAATCATTACGAATTTAGATTTATGATTCTCCATTTCAACCTCCTTATTTTTATACATGACCTAGAAACTATATTCAGACATGAAATTTCTAAATTGCATACTTAATCAATATTATCTTATCTTCAAAGTAAACTAGATTTAGCTCTCTCCTTTACTTAAGACTGCGCACTTAAAACGTGAAAATTGGAATTATTTAACCTCCTTACTTGTATAAGCACACTAGCTATATGTCATATGCAACAAATTATATAAATTATTTATAATTAAACCAAAATACCTATGAAATTTGTCGTAAAATATATGTATTACAGGTAAATATATCAATTGGAGGTAATCATATGAATGAGGAAAAGGCTTGGTATAAGAAAAAGGTAGTCTGGAAATGGATCGGAATAGTTTTTGTTGCACTTTGCATACTAGGCGCAATATTACCTGAACCGCCAGAAGAAAAATCCGACGTTAAAGAGGTTGTAAAAGATCCAACCGAACAAAAAGATAAAAATAAGGAAATTGTAGTTACGGAAGAAGAAGAAAAAGTACAAAAAGACTCTGAGACAACAAAAGATTTAGAAATCAAAAATAAACCAGCAGAAATTAAAATTTTAACAAAAGAAGAAGTGTTGAAAAAATTTGAAATGGATGCCGATATAGCCCCATACATAAATAAACCATTTATTTTCAAGGATAGTAACACAGATATAGCAGATTATTACGCTCTTGCAGATAATGATCGCTATAGAAATGCTAGTGTTATATTTAAAGACGGACAAATCGCACGAGTAAAGTTAATACCTTTAAATAATATTAAAGCAGAAATTTTATTTGAAGAATTTGGTATTTCGAGTCCATTAGTAAACAGATTACCTGGCATGGCTGGAGCTTTTGAAGCTACACCAATCCCTGCATATTCCTCTCAAAATATCGAAAGATACCCATTTGAATTAGACTAGGAAAAGTTATGGACGCCAATTATGGCGTCTTTTTTAACTAGTTAAAAAATAATTCGAGAACGCTATGTTACGAGTCAATTTTTTAATTGCTACATACAAAACAGCAGCAAAGTCACGTACTTTACCCAATTTGTATGAACTCGTTACTTTTAGAATTGTATCATAATACTCTTTTTCATAATCCTCTATCTGAATATCACGATCAACAGACGCCTTTGCTTTATACACTACACCAACCATTTCGTACAATTCTTCCGCATCAAAGAACGGTGCTAATGCGTACTTTAATGTTTTTGGTAATTTACTTACTAGCCCATTTTTAATAAGCACAGCGCGTTCTCCTGTGTCATATGTATTATTAATATTTTTTTCTGGAGCCTTATGAGGAGCGTCTATGCTGTGACATGCTGGTGTGACATCGTTATTAATACGCATATTATCCGACATTGGTTCATCTACTTGTCCAAATGCTTCTCGCGCTGCAATTTGCGATAAGAAAACGATAGCATTTGACGATTGACGTTTGTCACCGTTATGACGTTTTAATTCGTATTGTACAATGATGCCAAGAGATTCAAGTAATTCACATGCACGAATAACTGTACGACGACTAATATCTAGCATGTTCGCAATCTTCGATTTCGATAAATAGCAAACACCATAGTATTTTGAAGCATAGCGATGTAACACGTCCAATACCTCACGCGTTGCTTTTGTTAGTTGCTTTCCAAATTGTTGGCGGATCGCAATCGTATTCGCATTAAGTTGTTCAATCGTTGTAAATGGTTGTAACATTTGGTACGTAGATTCAGTGTTTAATAGTTTCATAAAACAGTTGCCTCCCGTTATAGGAAAATAGAAAAAAGCGTTACATCGCATAATTACTAGCGACATAACGCTTTTTTCGTTGACGAAACCGAATAAATAAGATACAATAGGCGTATCTTATGTAATACGATTAAGTCGGCAAGTGTTAGTCGCGAGTCTGAGTCGCGGTTGACGGTTGTATGGTGCGACCAACACCTTACAACAGCCGGCTTTTTCTATTTTCGTTCGTATTTGTTACCACAACTTTACACTGTAAAAAACGGAAATGCAAGCATAAACTTCATCTATTCCCTACGCGCAACTCTGAAAATTGAGTTGCGCTTTTTTGTTAACTCCGTACGATTTTACGTTAAATTTTACGTAATGAATTACGGTAAAATAAATAAAAACTATTGCATTACGGTAAAAATATGTTATAATTACGGTATAAAACATTTTCGGAGGCGATTGAATGCACTTATTTGCGTTAGATTTGGGGAATCGACAAGTTAAATTAATGAGCGAAAAAGGTACAAAAGTCTTACCTAGTTACTTTGTGGATGTAACGGAGTATGGAAAAAGAGATGCGATTTCACTATCAAGAACAAGTGAAAAAACTACAAGTGATTATGTAAGTCAACGTGATTCTGACTTCACTTATGTATGGGGAACTGGACTTGATGTGAGTCGAAAAAACGTGACGGACACGTTAGATTTCAATAAACGCTACGATACACTTGAATTTAAATTATTAGCTGATTTTGCATTAGCTGAACTAGCTCGCGATTTCAAGGACGCTTCTAAAGGCATCTTAGACGTAGTAGTTGTAACGGGCGTGCCAACAGAAGATTATGAGAAAGATGAAACGATTTCGCAAATCACTAACTCGTTAAAAGGTATTCACAGTGCAACAATCGATGGTACAACTTACGTTATTAACGTACATGAAGTTTATGTACTAATGCAGCCAGTAGGAACAGCAATCGATGTAATGGTTGAAGCAGATGGCAACATAGTTGATGATAACGATATTGAAGAAGGATATGTAGGCGTAGTAGACGCTGGAGGCGGTACTGTACTGGTTGATGCTTTTGAAAAGATGAATCTTGATACTAAGAACCGAGTACAGCTTGAAGATGGATCACACGAACTATTTACGGAGATCCGCAATCAAGTAATCGCACTTGGACATAAAATTACAGATCATGAAGTTGAACGTATAGTTCGAGATGGAAATGCCCGTGAAGTGTATACATGGTCACCAAACGGACGTGAGACAATCGATCTTACAAACATCGTATTAAAAGAACGTAAACGATACACACGCAAAATCGCTCAATCTGTTAAATCTACGTATAAAGCAATCGCACGTATGCGTAAAATTTATGTAACTGGCGGTACAGCAAACCTATTTGTAAAAGAGGAATTTGAGCGTGTAATTAAGATTGCTCAGTTCGTACCAGATAGCGAAACTGCAAACGTAAGAGGTTACTACAAGTACGGATTAATTAACGAGGTGATTGCGGTTGACGAAGTTAAGAGTTGAGGTCGTTTTGACAGACGCTGATGCTGATATTATCGAATTTCTAGCGAAACATGATGTACCAAGAGCAACGCAATTTAAAAATGCAATACGTGAGAAGATGCAACGTCGAGAGGAAGAACAGTTTGACGAGCGTGTTAAACGGTTATTAGGCGAAGTGTTAGCAGAAAAAGGAGTTAGTGCTCCGCAAATTACAAAGGTTGAAAGCAAGAAACGATTAGGCTTCGGAGCCAAGAAGGGCTAAACAAATTAAAGCCGAGTGGACAAGTTATAGTCTACTCGGCTTTTTTCTTAATATGACAACTTAGTATGTAACCATTATTTTATTGGAATGAAACGTTTGAAATTGCGAACGGAAGCATAGCTGGAAGTACTCCAATATATTTATAGTCAAATTTAACTCCACCAGTGATAGATGCAGCTGTACCTAGAGCAATACCTAGCGAACCAAGTACTTTAGAAATAACTGGTTCAGGTATCCAAAGACCTCCAATAGCAATACCTCCACCTAATCCAATCAGTGTATTTCTAGATAAATATACTGTAGCACCCCACCAATGAAAATCGATGTCAGTTTTACCATTTACATATTTAGCTGCTGCCATTGCTTGCGGAATCTGAGTCTCAGCTTGGCTATTCAAATCTAATTGTTGGATTTGAGCATTTGCTAAGCTAATTTGATTTTCAAGTTTAGTGTATAGCTCAGGACTCAATTCTGTACTAGCTTCAGAAATAATTGAGAAAGTTTTACCAGCAAAATCAAAATTAACATAAGGATCTAATAAGTTGATTTCATAATCAGAAAGAATACTAGGGTTGGCTTGTTGTTGAATAACAACAGTGCTTTCTTGATTTTCAAGTTCACTAGCCGAAGCTTTATCGAAAGGCAACATTGCACTTGTTAACAACATAGAAGTAATTACTGTATATCCTACACCTTTTTTAATTAAGTTCACTATTAACACTCCTTAGAATTATTGAGGATTTTTCTTTTTGGTAAAAAACCCTTCAAATATCATATATAATGCAATGGCAATCCAAAAGCTAAATAACCACGTGTTATTTTCTTTTAAGTCTGTAAAAATTAAGATTGCACCAAAAATTGTGATAATAATTTTAATTATTACTTTCACTATAATAAACACTCCTCTCTATCGATAGAAAAAAAGTAAAGCACCTCGAGTTAATTTCATCCTAACATTCCCATAAATAGAAATTCAATTGTAACTTCACGCCAGTTTTTGGCGTGATGATCACTACATCTTTTAGGTATATGCATTAATCCACGCCAATCCACGCCAACCAACCGCCATAAAATGGCGTAGCTCCTATTATTTCGTGGCACTAAAGTAATAATTTTTGTGAAATATTTCTCTAATACTTGAATTCTTCATTAATTTTTGTTTTTTTAGAAAAATAAAAAATGTCACAAAAATGTCATAAAACGTAATGGTATGTAGAATTATCGTTTTGGCTAGAGGGCATCCGTCAAACTTATACCCTTTATCAAACAAAAATAAAACCGAGTGGACAAGGTATAGTCTACTCGGCTTTTTTCTTTTTCTTCTTCTTTTTTGGAGCAGTTGGTAGTCCATATTTCTCCGTTTGCTTACTAACATTTGCGGCAAATTTCTTTAATTTTTCTTCATTGTACATCGGTGATTCACCTTCCTTTTATCACCAGTATGGGCAAAAAAATATATATTTAATTATGGATGCTGTTAGCGAGTTCTTGTCTGGCATAGAAGAAAAGGATAAGTGACTGTATTCTTTATGGAAGTATAAAAAAATCGCTATTTTTTAAATAAATGACATATTATAGTTAATTTGGTATAGTTATAATATCATATGAAAATCATACATAATAGGAGGATAATCTACATGAAGAAGATAATTTATACCGTGTCTTTAGTATTGTGTTTGGGATTAGTCGGGTGTGGGACTACTTCTGAAAAAGAAGAAGATGCAAAACCTAAATCAGAAAGTACCCCACCTGTTGAAAAGACATCTTCAGAATCAAACAAATCAGTAGAATATCAATATCAGAAATACTATGATTCTATGGAAGTAACAGTACGGCAAATTATTAATAATAATGCATTACTAGATCAATACCAGCAAGAGTTAAATATAGGTACTATATCGCTTGACGATTTTAGTCTACTAATTACTTACGAATTAATCCCAGCGAATGATGCGCTTCTTGAATCTGTTGAATCTTTTAAAGCAGCCGATGAAGTAGTAGATACTCATGAAACACTAATCACAATGTTAAATAAATTACATTATGCATTACTTGAGATTTCGGGAGCAATTGACACAAGTGATTCTTCAAGAATGGTTTCAGCTATTGAATACTTAGATGAAGTTAAAAAGTATGAAAGAGAATTTTCTCGCGACATTAAGAAGCATGTCAAAATAGATGAACTTTGAGCTAATAATGGAAAAACCCTTGATGCTTAATGTTAATTATGTAATAATTAAATTAATCAAATAGTGCGATTTTTAAATCTGGATTAGGAAGCACCTAATCGTTAAGATGTCTATTTATTTATGGGCATTTTTAGCGGTTAGGTGTTTTTTTTGCACTTTGGAAGGAGGTGTTAAAATGCAAGAGGCAGTCAATATGATCATATTATGTTTGACGTTATTGATACTAACTAGCCTAACGGTATTAGCAATACTATGTAATTTTGGTTGGTTTAAACGATTTGGATATTACCAAAATCGTTTACATTCCTATTCAGCTGGCGCTATTGCTCTATCAGTTGGCTTAATGTATCTAATATTACAGTAAGCTAAAAAAAGTAAAAAGACCA
>NZ_PXXX01000021.1 GCF_003367505.1 Lysinibacillus capsici | reverse complement strand
TCCCGTACGGGTCATACTAAGTGCAGTAGATGAATTTACATCTACTGCACTTTTTAATTTACTTGATATTTAGATTTATAACAAAGCTATAATAAATGAAAGCCTACACAGAAGGATTAAACTGTGTAGGCTTGTTGTTTTTCAAATTAGCGATTAAATTTTTCGCCCTTTTCCATATGGGATGCAAAGAGGTGTACCAAAGATTGGATCTGTCGTCATTTGGCAATCAAGGTCAAACACATGATTAACTAAATCAGTGGTCATAATTTCTTCTGGTTTCCCTTGACGATAGACACCACGGTCACGCACTGTAATAATATGATCGGCATAGCGACAAGCAAGATTAATATCATGTAGTACCATAATAATAGTTCGCTTTTGCTGTTGGTTCAATTCGAATAGTAAATCTAAAACGTCTATTTGATGAGTTAAATCTAAGTATGTCGTAGGCTCGTCTAAAAGAATGATATCTGTATCTTGAGCAAGCGTCATAGCTATCCAAGCACGTTGACGTTGTCCTCCTGATAGCTCATCTACTGGTCTATCTTGTAAATGCTCTGTACCTGTAGCTTTTAAAGCGCTTAAAACGATTTCTTCATCCTTTTCAGTCCACTGTTGTCGCCAACTTTGGTAAGGATAGCGACCTTGTTTCACAAGTTGTAGGACAGTTAAGCCTTCTGGTGCAACAGGAGATTGAGGAAGAATAGAGAGGTTTTTAGCCACTTGTTTTGTAGATAATTTAAAAATATCCTCACCGTCTAATAAAACGGAGCCTTTTTTAGGTTTTAATAATCGAGCAATGGAGCGTAAGAGTGTGGATTTACCACAGCCATTCGCTCCGATTAATACAGTAATTTCATTCAAAGGAATAGATAAATTGAGATCTTCGATAATATTGAAATCACCATAACTTAATGTTAGAGATTTGGTTAATAAAGATTCAGTCATGTAGTATAGACTCCTTTATTTTTTAGGGTTTCTAAATAATAAATAGATAAAGTAAGGAGCACCGATAGCAGCAGTAAAGACGCCTGCGGGTACTTCTAATGGGCTAAATGCTGTACGACCTATAATATCTGCAACCATTACAAGCAATGCGCCAATTGCAGCGGATGCTGGAATAAGTACACCGAACGATGAACCAACAATGCGTCGTGCAATATGAGGAGCCATTAATCCTACAAACCCAATAGCACCAGCAAATGCTATGGCACTCGCTACTAAACTGGAGCATAATAGAATTAAGTAAAGGCGTGTTTTTTGAACAGGCTGCCCTAGGCTTGATGCTGTATCATCACCTAATTCTTGAACATTTAACTGCCGAGTAATAAAAAAGGTGATAAGTAGAAGTACAATAATCAATGGAACAACGATTTGTACTTGATCCCAATCCGAACTTTTGACACTACCCGTAATCCATTTATTCGCTTCACTTGCTTGATAAATTGGGCCGATAATCATTAACATTGTAGTAATTGCTTGCATGAATGCCGACACGCTAATACCGATTAAGACAAGACGATTTGGTGTGACACCATCTTTCCAAGCAAATAGGTAGACTATACATCCGACGATAGTAGCACCTATGAATCCTGCTAATGGCAACCACTCTATACTAACTGTTAAAGAGTGATTAGAATCACTGAAAATGGCTAAGAAACCAACAACCGCTGCCCCACCACCAGCAGATATGCCGATTATATCAGGTGAGGCAAGTGGATTTTTAATGATTCCTTGTAAAACTGCACCTGCGACGGCTAACGCCATTCCAGCAAACAAGGCCATGAAAATTCGAGGCATTCGAAAATCAATAATAATCAGTTGATCAAAATCTGAGCCGTAACCAAAAAAAGCTTGTAAAACTTTAAATGGATTGATGAATGAATCACCAAATGATGCACTAAGAAAGAACACGGCAAGAGTTAGTATGCAAATCACTGTTAATTTTTTTATAGCTTGTACATCTATTAAAAATGAAATTTTTTGTTGAAGTAAACGAATTGTTTTTACATGTTTCATTATTTTTTTCCACCTTTTCGCGCAAGGTAAATAAAGAATGGTGTGCCAATCATAGCAGTCATGACGCCTACTGGAACTTCTTGTGGCATGATAATATAACGAGCCGCAACATCAGCCAGCAATAAAAGTATCCCCCCAAGTAAAGCAGCCATAGGAATAAGCCATCGATGATCAGTGCCGACAAACTTGCGCGCAAAATGGGGAACGACAATCCCTATAAAACCAATGGGGCCAGCAATTGCAACTGCTCCCCCTGCTAAAAAAATAACAATAAGACCGACCAATATCTTCATAAGTCCTAAACGTAAACCAAGACCTCTTGCTACATCATCGCCAAGAGCAAGAATATTCATTTTGGGGGAAATGATGAGGGCAGCAATCCACCCAATTACTAGATACGGTAGAACAGATAGTAGAATTTCAAGTTTTCTACCTTGTACAGAACCTGCTAACCAAAACAAAACTTGATCAAGCTCTGCTTCATTTGTAGCGAGTAAACCTTGTGTAAATGATGCAAATAGGGCACTGATGGCAGCACCAGCTAAAGTTATTTTCACTGGAGTAACAGCATCTCTACCTGAGAAACTAATCCCATAAACGGATAAAGCAGCGATTGCAGCACCAAGAAATGCAATCCACGCAAAAGATTGCAAGCTTGAAATGTGGAAAAAAATCATGGCAAAGACAACAGCAAAGCCTGCTCCTGCATTAATGCCCAAAATTCCAGGAGAGGCTAATGGATTTTTCGTTAAGGTCTGCATAAGCACGCCTGTAATAGCTAATGAAGCACCAACGCAACTGGCTATAAGAGCTCTTGGAATTCGAACATTTTGAATAATAAGATGCTCATTTGAATTGTTAAATTGTCTAAAAGATTCATACGTAGTTTGAATAGAAGTATTTGCATAACCATACACAATACTGATCCCCATAGAAAGAAGTAATAGTATGACTCCTACTAGTAAAGCAATCATTTTGGAATAATTATTTTTTAATATCATATTTAACGTGTACTCTTTTCTTGGAAAATTATTAAATTAGTTATTGACTTTGATAGTTACATACAATACGATTAATATCGTTCTTAGACAGATGAAAGTGATTTTCATTCTCGTCAAATATGCTTAAACATTTTATCATATACATTGGAGGAAGAAAAGGTGCAAAAAGCTTTTCAAAAACTATTAGTTTTACTAGCTGTGGTTGCTATTTTTGTTCTGGCAGCATGCGGTACTTCTAAGGATGATGCCAAAGAAGAAAGTACAAAAGAAAGCAATGCTTACAGTGTTGACCACGCAATGGGGACAACTGAAGTAAAAGACACACCAAAACGTATCGTTGTTTTAACTAATGAAGGAACAGAAGCATTATTAGCTCTAGGTATTAAACCAGTAGGTGCTGTTCAATCTTGGACAGGCGATCCATGGTATGATCACATCAAGGATCAAATGGAAGGTGTAGAGGTTGTCGGTATTGAACATGAAATAAATATCGAAAAAATTGCTTCTTTAAAGCCAGATTTAATCATTGGCAATAAATTACGACAAGAAAAAGATTATGCTAAACTTAGCAAAATTGCTCCAACTGTGTTTTCTGATACATTACGTGGTGACTGGAAAGAGAATTTTAAATTATACGCTAAAGCAGTAAATCAAGAAACAAAAGGTGAAGAAGTTCTAAAAGCTTACGAAGATAAGTTACAAGCTCTGAAAGAAGAACTTGGAGAACAAACCAACCAAGAAGTTTCATTTGTACGCTTTATGGCCGATAAATCTCGTATCTATTACACAGATTCATTCTCAGGTGTGATTTTTGATGCTTTAGGATTTAAACGTGTTGCAGCGCAAGCAGATTTATTTAAAGATAATGCTAAACTAGGAAACTTAGCGATTGAAGTAGGGAAAGAAGCGATCCCTCAAATGGATGGGGATGTTATTTTCTACTTCACGTACATGCCAACAGGCGATGATTCAGCACTAGCAACTGAACAAGAGTGGACACAAGACCCGCTTTGGAAAAACTTATCAGCTGTCCAAAAAGGCAATGCACATAAGGTGGATGATGTCATTTGGAATACGGCTGGAGGCATTTTAGCTGCGAATATTATGCTAGATCAAGTGAAAGAAATCTTTGTTAAATAATTTTCTTATAAACTATACATTTATCGATGTTCGATAAATGTATAGTTTTTTTACTTCCTAATATATACTCTCCTGGTACTTTAAAGTTAGATAGACTATGATGTAGATATTGACCATAAATTGAGGGGGATGACGATGAAGGAAAAATTAAGGTGGGTTTATAATCAGCATTATTTAGAGCAAGATCATATAAAACAAGCAACAGCAATACTTCCATATTTTTCACTAGATCAAGTGAAGAAGGTTGGTCAATTTCAGCGTACATATGAGCAATTTGAGAAGACACCACTCCATCATCTTGAGGCACTATCTTCATATATGGATGTAGAAAAAATTATGATTAAAGATGAATCTTATCGATTTGGTTTAAATGCCTTTAAAGTTTTAGGAGGTATTTATGCAATTGCGCAATATGTTGCCAATAAGCTTGGAAGGAATATAGAGGAGCTATCGTTTGAACAGTTAAAAACTCCAGAAGTAAGAGCGCAAGTAGGCAATCTAACATTTATTTCAACGACAGATGGAAATCATGGTCGTGGTGTGGCATGGGCTGCAAGAGAACTGGGTTTTCAAGCAAGAATATATATGCCAGCTGGTAGCGCCGCTGAGCGGTTACTGCATATTAAAAGTGAAGGGGCTTTTGCTGAAATTACGACAATGAATTATGACGATACTGTTCGTTATACCTCACAGCTTGCACTAGAAAATGGTTGGGTTTTGATTCAGGATACAATGTGGCAAGGCTATGATGAAATTCCATTATGGATTATGCAGGGGTACACAACCCTTGTACAGGAGATTGTTGAACAGATACAGCAAGCCCCAACACATGTATTTTTGCAAGCTGGTGTGGGGTCCTTTGCCGGAGCAGTAGTAGCATTTTTACAGCAATACTATGAGCAGGATATTACATTTGTCTTGGTTGAGCCACATGTCGCTAATTGCTATTATGAAAGCTTTAAGAAAAATACAGATCAATTTGTCACTGTTGGTGGGGAGATGCAAACTATAATGGCAGGTCTTGCTTGTGGTGAACCGAATCCACAGGCTTGGCAAATCTTAAAAGCCTACACAAAAATAAGTATCTCCTGTGAGGAAGAAATAGCAGCAACAGGTATGCGCGTTCTAGGAAATCCTTTAGCTACAGACACTCGCATTATAGCTGGTGAATCAGGAGCGGCGCCATTTGGTTGCTTTTATGAAATAATGACTGATGAACAATATAAGGAATTAAAACATACCTTGCACCTAAATGAACAGGCAAGGGTGCTGTTTATTAATACAGAGGGTGATACAGATAAAGAGAGTTATCGAGAAATAGTATGGCATGGGAAATATGCGAATCAATAGCAAACTAGTGATTTACTAGTTTGCTATTTTCCTTTTGTAAAAGGATTTGAAAGTATAATTAAGTTTAATTAAATTTTTTTATTTTAACTCTTGACCTTAACGTTGCGTCAAAGCTTACAGTAGCATTAGTGGAGGTGATGAGATGGAATATACCATTCAGGAGCTTGCTCAACTATCGGGCGTTAGTACAAGAACATTGCGTTATTATGATGAAATTGGATTGCTGAAACCAGCAAGAACCAATGAGGCAGGTTATCGATTTTATGGCCAATGGGAGGTCGATATGTTGCAGCAGATTTTATTTTACCGTGCTTTGGATATGAAATTAGCGACAATTCAGGCTATTATTCAAGCACCAAATTTTCAGCATGCTGAGGCGCTCAAAACACATAGAGCTGCTTTGCTTCAACGCAAAGAGCAGTTGGAAACGATCTTACAGACAGTAGAAAAAACAATACAATCCATTGAGGAGGAACAACCAATGTCTAATGAAGAAAAATTTAAAGGCTTTAAAGAAAAGTTAATTGAGAATAACGAAAAGCAGTACGGCAAAGAAATCCGTGAGAAATATGGGAATGAAACAGTGGATGCATCCAATGCTAAGCTTATGAACATGACGGAGCAACAATATCAAGCGATGCAACAGCTAGAACAGCAAATGTTTGAACGTTTAGCAGAGGCAATGAAACTTGGAGATACAACAAGTGACATTGCGATGGAAGTTGCAGAGTTGCATAAACGCTGGCTCAACTTTACGTGGAAAGAGTATTCCAAAGAGGCACATGCAGGGCTGGCACAAATGTATATTGCTGATGAACGCTTTACAGCTTATTATGATGAGCGTGGTGAAACAGGAGCAGCGCAATTTTTGCATGACGCCATTATAGCTTATACAAGTAAGTAAATAGGTCTTCCTTATGCTGACATGTTTTAGAAATCGTAAAACAGGAAAAAATGAAAGCATGAGGAGGAGATTATTGTGGATCAACAGGTAATGCAACAATTAAAAAGACAACTAGAGCAAGAATTACAAGAAATAGAACAACGAATAGAAGAATCAGAGCGACCTCAAGCGACAGAATTATCGAATTATGATAATCATCCAGCTGATAATGCAAGTGATTTAACGGATCAGCTTACAGAAATGGCTATTGATGAGCATCGTGGTGATAATGCTGAAGAAATAAAAGAAGCTCTTCAAGCAATGGCAGACGGTACATATGGCAATTGTACAGTCTGTGGTAAAGAAATTCCGATTGGTCGCTTAAAGGCAATGCCGCAAGCTCTGACATGTGTGGAACATGCAGAAAAGAAAGAAGACAATTTACGACCAGTGGAAGAAGATGTTCTTTCTTCGACACCAAAATCAGATGATTTTATTGAGCTGGAGGAATTCGGCTCTTCTGATACACCACAGGATAAAATTTAGTAAGTTTTTCCTCGCAGAAGCAGTATAATAACTGTAGAGGTGAGGATATGAAGATTATTGATTTACATTGTGATGCGCTTTTAAAGTTAACTACTCTTGAAACGGCCAATTTTGCTGAGGATGTACGAATACATGCTAATCAAAAAAGATTGCAATTAGGGCAAGTAGAGGCGCAAGTGTTCGCTATCTTTATTGACCCAAAAATCCCACAAAGTTTACAATTTCTTGAGGTCATGCGCCAAATCGAAGCATTCCATACTCACGTATTACAAACAGAGGGCATGGTGCATATTACAGATTGGGCACAGTTAGATCAATTAGCTTCCCACGAAATTGGAGCCATTTTAAGCTTAGAGGGCTGTAGTGCCATTGGCGAAGATTTAACAAAACTGACAGCTGTACTGGATGCAGGGGTGAAGTTGGTAGGTTTAACATGGAATGAAGGAAATGCTGTGGCCCATGGTGCTGAACAGGATGCAACTCTTGGTTTAAAGCCATTTGGTAAAGAAGTTATACAATTATTAAATGAACGCGATATTATTATTGATGTGTCCCATCTAAATGAGCAAAGCTTTTGGGATGTCTTGCCGCTTGCAAAGCATATTATTGCAAGCCATAGTAATGCACGTGCACTATGTGATCACCCGCGTAACTTAACTGATGCCCAGGCAAAGGCACTTGTTGAGGCGGGAGGACATATCCATGTAGTTTATTTCCCACTCTTTATAGGCAAAGGTGCAACACTAGACCATTTAGTGGGGCATGTGGAGCATTTAGCTAAACTGGTAGGTGTGGAGCATATTGGATTAGGCTCCGATTTTGATGGGATTGATAGGACTGTCAGTGGCTTAGCCCATGCAGGAGAGGCACAAAATTTACTAGAGGCATTACGTACACGCTTTTCAGATGAAGAAGTGTATGGTATTGCAAGCCAAAATTTCCGACGCTATGTAAAAAAAGCAGCAACCCGTTAAGGCTGCCGCATCTTAATAAAAGAAATAATGAATTAATAAACCGATTCCTAATAGGAAGCCGAAGAATGTATTTGTTTGCGCTGTATATTTCATCGCAGGCATTACCTCTTTGGCTTCTTTTTTGTCTCGGAAAATTTGAATGGCACGTAATGGTTTTGGAATACTTAGGAAGATGATTAATGCCCAAAAAGTAATACCATCAACTGCTACAAGAGCAATCACCCATAAATAAGAGACGATAAAAAAGCCTGATAACACGGAAATTGCATTATCACGTCCTACCAAAATAGCTAAGGTTTTTCGTCCGCCTTCTGTATCGCCAACAATATCACGTATATTGTTCGATAGCATAATGGCACCGACTAAAATCATGCTTGGTACAGAGAGCAAGACAGCATCTAGTGTTACTGTAAGCGCTTGAATATAGAAGGCAATTAATACAATGCCCATCCCCATTACTGCGCCAGAAACAATTTCACCAAATGGCGAATAGGCGATTGGGTATGGTCCACCTGTATATAAAAAGCCAATAAGCATACAAACAAGTCCGACAACAGCTAACCACCAAGATGTTGAGGCACATATGTAAATGCCAAGAAGCATGGCAATAGCATAAAAGCTTAATGCAATCATCATAATTGTTTTTGGCTGTACACCATGACGGACAATCGTTCCGCCAATCCCGACGGAATGCTCGTTATCTAATCCTAATTTGTAATCATAATATTCATTGAACATATTCGTTGCTGCTTGTATAAGCATACTTGCAATGAGCATAGCAAAAAATAGTCCAAAATCAATTGTTTCTTTTTCAATTGCTAAGGCAATTGCTGTTCCTAGGAATACAGGAACAAATGAAGCGGTTAAAGTATGTGGACGTGTTAAATGCCACCACACTTTAAAACCCCTATCAGCTTCAATGACTTTGGTCATAAGGTCTTTCTCTCCTTCAAATGTTGTCGACTCTTCTTATTTTAAACGAAGATTGAGAAAATGGGTAGGTTCACAGCTTATTACATACTGTTTAATGAAAAAAAGTGATACAATAGAACATGCATTTATGAACTGAAAATAAAAAAGAACAATTAGCAACAGTACGAATAACGTGTTGCCAACTAAAATATGATGTGTTATTTAACCATCATTCATTATGTACATTGCAACAACGGAGGTAATTTTCATGCAACAGAAGTGGTACCAAGCCACAGAAGTAGAAGTGGACTCTTTGGGCCAAAGCCTTCATTTTTATATGGAAACAATTGAAGTAAGTCGTCTATCTGCACTGGCGTTCTATGCAGCTGGCGAGGAATGTTATAAAGGTGAACGATTTTATTGGCAAAATAGAGAAAAAACAATGACATTAGTTGGGCTAGGACATGCTCATACTATTCAAAACAACGCTAAAGAAAACCGCTTTGATGCAGTTGAAGCGGAATGGAAAAACATAACGAAAAACTGTCCAAAAGGTCAACAAGCGTTACAACCAATTTTGTTTGGCGGTTTTACATTTGATCCTCAAAATAATGTAGACGGGGAATGGACGGATTTCCCAGAGGCTTATTTTGCATTAGCAACGTTTCAACTGGTGATACGCGATGATAAAGCATACGTAAGTATTCACCTTTTGACACAAGACCAACAGGCTGAGGATCAGTTCGAAGCGCTAAGAAAAGAGCGCGATCATTTAATCCATGCAGCTCAGGTTAAAGAAGTGAAAACGTATACAAAACCTGAAATCATAAGTTATTTTGAACCATATAAAGAGCCTTATTTAGCCTCAATCGATCAAGTGACAGCATTAATTAAACAGAAAAAGGCAGATAAAGTGGTCATTGCACGATCACTTGCTTTGCAATTTAAAGAGTATGTATCCGCACCACAAGTACTTTCTCAAATTATTCATGAACAACCAGAAAGCTATTTATTTGGTTTAGAGCATAGACATTTATTATTTTTCGGAGCATCACCTGAACGACTTGTGAAGGTAGAAGATGGTCGAGCATTTTCTTCTTGTGTTGCTGGCTCAATTAAACGAGGTAAGACTGCAGAGGAAGATGAGGCTTTTGGACAAAGTTTATTAAATGACCCTAAAAATGGCGGAGAACATCAGTATGTTGTGGATATGATTGCGGAAACATTCCGTAAAAATTGTGTGGACATGACGGTGCCAGATAGACCACGCTTGTTAAAAATACGAGATATTCAACATCTGTATACGCCTGTTGAAGGTCAGTTAAATCAGGATGCAACAATCTTACAATTGACTAAATCATTACATCCAACACCCGCTTTAGGTGGTGTACCACGCAAAGAAGCATTGGCAGCCATCCGTAAATATGAGCCGATGAATCGGGGACTGTATGCTGCGCCAATAGGCTGGCTAGATGCAGAGGGTAACGGTGAGTTTGCAGTTGCCATACGTTCAGCAGCCTTACTAAATGATAAAGCTTATTTATATGCAGGCGGTGGAATCGTCGCAGATTCAGAGCCGCAATCTGAATATGAAGAAACATTAGTAAAATTCCGTCCAATGCTTCGTGCGCTAGGGGGACAATTACATGAGTGAACGAAAAATACTAACAGATTATGTTTATAAAATGGTCGCATCGCTAGTGCAAGCTGGTGTAGAGAATGTTGTCGTTAGTCCAGGCTCACGTTCAACACCGCTTGCTTATGCGGTTGCTTCTACTAAACAAGTAAAAATGTATCGGCAGGTAGACGAGCGCTCAGCAGCATTCTTTGCGCTAGGGCTTGCTAAGGCAACTACTAAGCCTGTGGTTCTTTTATGTACATCTGGTACAGCAGCAGCTAACTATTTTCCTGCGATTGTGGAGGCAAGCTATGCACGTGTACCATTAATCATTATAACAGCTGATCGCCCACATGAATTACGTGAGGTAGGCGCCCCACAGGCTATCAACCAACCCAATTTATATGGTTCACATGTAAAGTGGAGTGTTGATTTTCCGTTAGCAGATGGTGCTGAACCAACATTGCCTTTTATTGAGCGTCATCTTGCTCGTGCGGTAGCCATTGCCACGAGCGCACCTTTTGGACCAGTCCATATTAATGTACCTTTCCGTGAACCACTATTAATTGATTTACAGCAGGAGCTACCAGCAGTGACGTTTAAGCACAGCAGTATGGGACAATTAACCCCAACACGCGGGGATCAACAGGAACTATCCTCTATTATACAATCAACTAAAAGAGGTTTTATGATCATTGGTGAGTTAGCTCTTGGTACAGAATTATCCATAGTTTGGGAATTTGTACGTCAGCTGAAGTGGCCTGTCATTGTTGAAAGTTTATCGAATATGCGTACATCCGTACCAGAGGATTGTTTACCATTTATCGTGACAACCTATGATGCCATTATGAAGAGTGATGACTTCAAAGCACTGGTACAACCAGATACAGTAATCCGAATAGGGGCACAACCAGTTTCGAAGTTTATAATGCAATTTATTACAAAGTCACGCCCAAATGCGTATGTGATTATCGATGAAGACCCTATGTTTAGAGATGCTACAGGCGTATCTACGCATTTTATTCATGCGAATGTCAATCAGTGGCTAACAGAATTAGCTATCACTGAAACGGCTATCGAGGAAACATACTTAGCCGAATGGCAAAAAGCAAATCAGCTTGCTTCTATGTTTATTGAACAATACGCAGAGGTAGAAAAAGATGAAGGGGCTATAGTCAGTCGTTTACTCAAAATGATTCCTGACGGTAGTGATATTTTCGTTAGCAGTAGTATGCCAGTACGGGATATTGATACATTTTTATTGGCTACACCGAAAGATTTACGTGTTTTTGCCAATCGAGGAACGAACGGGATTGATGGTGTCGTATCAACAGCAATCGGTTTCAGTCAGGGAAATAATCGAGAAAGTTATTTACTGATTGGTGATTTAGCCTTTTTACATGATGTGAATGGACTCATTGCTTCCAGATATCAGGAATGTAACTTAACGATTATTGTGATGAATAATGATGGCGGTGGTATTTTTTCCTATTTACCACAGTCAACTGTTGAAGATCACTATGAGGATTTATTTGGCACACCAACAGCCCTTGAATTCCGTGACATTGCACATATGTATGATATGGACTATGTACGTGTGGAAACAATTTCTGAGCTTTCTGAGAAATTTTCAACATGTAAAAACCATTCTTTACGATTAGTTGAAATATTTACAGATAGAACCGAGAATGTGAATGCACATCGAGGTTTATGGAATCGAATTAATGCGGAGTTAAAAGCATGACAAAGTGGATGATTCGTGGTCTTGAAACCCATGTAGATATATGGAATGAAAACGGTGAATATACAGTCGTTGCCTTACATGGATTTACTGGTAGCTCAGCAACATGGCATAATCTAGCACAAGCTCTACCTTATGTGCGTGTTATTGCCGTTGATTTAATCGGACATGGTCAAACAGCTATTCCACAGCACGTACAGCGTTTTTCTATGGAGGAGCAATTACAGGATTTAGAAGAACTATTTTGCCAGCTTCATTTAGAGAAATTTACGCTGTTGGGCTATTCAATGGGTGGAAGAATCGCTTTATCTTATGCCATTTCGTATCCAGCTCGTATACATCAGCTCATTTTAGAAAGTGCATCTCCTGGCTTGCGAACAATGGAAGAGCAAAATGAACGTTGTAAGCGAGATGAAGCACTAGCGCAAAAAATAATGACGAATGGTGTACTGTCCTTTGTCAATGCTTGGGAAAGCATACCGCTTTTTGCTTCACAGCAACGTCTACCTAAAACTGTAAGAGAAAATATTCGAGAAGAGCGACTATCACAGAAAGAAGAGGGACTTGCTGGTAGCTTGAGAGGTATCGGGACAGGCGTTCAACCTTCAAATTGGGATAGATTGTCGCAACTAGAAATACCTGTCCTGTTAATTACAGGTTCATTGGATGAGAAATTTTGTAAAATTGCACTAGAAATGAAAGCGCTATTAAATACTGTTAAGCATTTAACAGTAAATGACGCTGGACATGCAATTCATGTGGAAAATCCCGCTGAGTTTGCTACAATAGTAGAGGAGTATTTAACGTAATATACGATTACGTTAGCGCCTCGCTAGAAACGAGACGAATTTAATGATATAGGAGGCAATTCAATGACACGTCAATGGACAACATTACATACTTATGAAGATATTAAGTATGAGTTCTATAACGGTATCGCAAAAATTACGATTAACCGTCCAGAAGTGCGTAATGCATTCCGCCCAAAAACGGTAATGGAAATGATTGACGCATTCTCACGTGCACGCGATGATAAAAATATCGGTGTTATTATTCTAACTGGTGAAGGTGAACATGCTTTCTGCTCAGGCGGAGACCAAAAAGTTCGCGGTCACGGTGGCTACGTAGGAGAAGATGAAATTCCACGTCTAAACGTTCTTGATTTACAACGTTTAATCCGTGTAATTCCAAAACCTGTAGTAGCAATGGTAGCTGGCTACGCAATTGGTGGAGGTCACGTTTTACATGTTGTCTGTGACTTAACAATTGCAGCTGACAATGCTCGCTTTGGACAAACTGGACCAAAAGTAGGTTCATTCGATGCTGGTTATGGCTCAGGCTATCTTGCTCGTATTATTGGTCATAAAAAGGCACGCGAAATTTGGTACCTATGCCGTCAGTACGATGCACAACAAGCACTTGATATGGGCTTAGTCAATACAGTTGTGCCTTATGCGCAATTGGAAGATGAGACAGTTCAATGGTGTGAAGAAATGCTTCAAATGTCACCAACTGCACTACGCTTCTTAAAAGCAGCGATGAATGCAGATACAGATGGTTTAGCAGGTCTTCAACAAATGGCTGGAGATGCTACACTTCTTTACTACACAACTGATGAAGCAAAAGAAGGCCGCGATGCATTCAAAGAAAAACGTCAACCAGATTTCGGTCAATTCCCAAGATTCCCTTGATTAGTAGGGGGTTTAAAGCTCGTATCTTTTGGAGATACGAGCTTTTTATATGTCTTAAACAGATTGAAGATAAAAATAGGGGATAGAAGTGTCTAAGAGGTGGATAAAACTCAATAGGTGAAGGATAGAGGTATTCATTAAAAAGCTAGATACTACATGGATAATAGACAAACTATATGGGAAAGCGTTAAGATGTAGGGTGATTGGAGTGACAAAGATGTATCCTAACTGGATTTTACAAAGAGCTTATTTAACACCTTTCCGCAAGGCACTTACTTTTAAAAAGCAAAGCTGGACTTTTCAAGAATTGAATGATGAATCGATAAAACGTGCTCGACAATTAGTGACACTCGGTATTCAACAGGGTGATCGAATTGCTATTATGGGGCCAAGTAAGCCTGAGCTTGTAATCATGATGTATGCCTGCATGCATCTGCAATGTGAAATGGTGATGCTTAATCGTAGACTATCACAGGATGAGCTGGCTTATCAGCTAGAGGATTCAGAGGCTGTAGCGGTATTAGTTGCCGATGAGGATGTAGAAAAGCTACCATTTGAAACAACCTATCATTTATTTTCAGCAATTGAAAAGGGTGCAGAGGGTGCAGTAGATATTGTCAAGGAATGGCCTCTTCATCAAACAACAACTATTATGTATACGTCAGGTACAACGGGCTTCCCAAAAGGGGTTCGCCAAACAGTTGGAAATCATCAGGCTAGTGCCACTGCCTCCGTTTTAAATATTGGGCTACAGGCTCAGGACGTTTGGCTATGCGCGGTCCCTTTATTCCATATTAGTGGATTCTCCATTTTAGTGCGTTCACTGCTATATGGAAATCAAATCTTTTTATATGAGCAATTTGATGTGGAATCTATCGCACAAAATATTATGGATGGGGATGTCACCCATATGTCTGTTGTAGCGGTGACCTTGGAACGAATTCTACATACGCTAGAGCAACGCAATGCGAAAGCGTCATCTTATTTTAAGTTAATGTTAGCTGGAGGTGGACCTGTTCCCGTGGATTATTTAGCGAGAGCACATGCGTTAAATTTAGCTGTCGCACAAACGTATGGGATGACAGAAACCTCCTCACAAACAGCCACATTGGCAAGTGAAGATGCTATGAGGAAAATTGGTTCTGCTGGAAAGCCTTTATTTTTTAATCAAATAATGATTGCTGAGCCAAATGCTAAAGGTGAAGGGGAAATTTGCATACGAGGTCCTCATGTCACACCTGGCTATATTGGACGTTTTGCACAAAAAAATGCAACGAAGGCTGGCTGGCTTCATACAGGTGATATTGGTTATGTGGATGAAGAGGGTTATTTATACGTCATTGATCGAAGGGCAGATTTAATCATTTCAGGGGGAGAAAATATTTATCCTGCAGAAATAGAAAATGTACTACTCACACACCCAGCTGTCAAAGAGGCGGGTGTATGCGGTATGCCTGATGAACAATGGGGTCAGGTACCCATTGCCTTTATCGTGTTAAATGAGCAGGTATCTGTTGAGCAACTAAAGGCCTTTTGTTTACAGAAACTTGCTAAATATAAAGTGCCTAAAGAAATGATTATTACAGACAGTCTTCCGCGCAATGGTGCGGATAAATTGTTGAGACGGAAATTATTACAATAAAAACTTCGTAAAAGAAGTCTTCTAAAAAGGAAGGCTTCTTTTTTATTTGAAACTTTTAGCATGAAATTAATCATTTATTAACATAATAAAAAAAGAGAGGCATAAACTATTTAGTAAAGGAGAATGACTCATATGAGGAAATATATATATAATGTTGTCATTATATTATTTGTTCTACAAATGAGTCATGTGCAAGTATTTGCAAACTATGAAAAAGAAGATGTAGCAACAGCTCATTCAATTGAAACACTACAATCTCTCATTAATAAAGAAGTTATGCATCTATCATCCGAATTCTCGATTCGTTATACTGGTGACTTAGCCGAGATAAAAGATGAACTAACAGAAATTACTAAAAATGCAATTGAAAACTCTTATATTTATACTAATATTTCAAGTTTCCAATGGAAGTACGAAGGTTATAGCAATAATATTGTCATTGCCTTTGCATTTACGTACCATCTATCACAAACAGAGGCGTTATTTGTCGAGCAAACTTTGGAAAATATTATTGCACCTATGCATGGATTAAGTGACATAGAAAAACTACAGGCTGCACATGATTTTATTGTATTGTCCGCGGAATACTCTAAGGAAACAGAAGGAAGTCAATATTCTCCATATACATTATTAACGGAGAATAAGGGCGTCTGTCAGGCATATGCTTTAGTGCTATATCGAATGTTAGAAATGCTGGGTTTTGAGGTACAATATGTACCAGGAAAAGTAGGAGAACAGCTACATGCCTGGGTATTAGTGAAACTTGATCATGCTTGGTATCATATTGATGTGACATGGGATGACCCTTTGCCTGATCGTAAAGGAGAAGTTCGCTATCAATATTTTTTAGTGTCGGATCGCCAATTAGCACAAGATCATACATGGGATTATGCAAGTTTCCCTGCTGCAACAAGCGAAAAATATATAGATTTACAGGAAGAAACAAAAAGACAAAGTTTAGCGTCACCTATACAACATCAATTGAATGAAATTATGGGGTTATCAATCATCGGAGAAAATCGGTTAGCCGTACAACCATTAGTGGAGCAGCCGATGAAGCTTGTTACTCAAAAAACAAATAAACAAGACAATTTAGTTCAGTTTAACTTTACTGAGTGGCCACCGATGCTAGTAGAAAGTAGTATAATGGCTTTTGTTGTCCTTCAGCCAAAAGCTAAGCATGTGACTAAGCAAAAAACAATGAAGTGGCTAGGGTCTTTTTATCGAACGGAAAAACGGATGCCACAAGAAAAATACGTCATAATAAAGGAGGTGTCCCAATAGAGGGGCACCTCCTTACTCATATTATTGAACGCTTAAAGCTTTTTCTAATGTTTGAATATTTTTTTGCATCAATGTGAAATAGGTTTCCTTATTTTTTTCATCATCAGCTGTTAATACGCTTAAATTATGCAAGACAAGAGATTCTGCACCAACTTCTTTTTGAATAATCTCTGCTAATTTGGAAGAGACATTTTGTTCAAATAAAATATAGTGAATGTGCAATTCATTTGCTTTGTCTACAATCTTTGTTAATTCCTTTTGAGATGGCTCATTTTGTGAATTCAAGCCAGCAATCGGCACTTGAGTTAAGCCGTATTGACCAGCAATATAGCCAAATGCAGCATGGGATACAAAGAATGTTTTATTTTGTGCTTTGTCAGTCATTGCTTCGAAATCTTGATCTAAATCCTGTAATTCTTTTACTAATGCATCATAATTTGTGTTAAAAGTTGCCTCCTGAGCTGGCATTTTTTCAACTAGTGTGTTTTTGATAGCCAGTGCTAAGTCTTGACTAATTGTAGGAGATAACCAAACATGCGGATCGATATCGCCATGCTCATGCTCATCATGTCCATGTTCTTCACCTTCATGTTCATGCTCTTCCTCGGTTGTACCGTGCTCATGCTCATCATGAGCGTCTGCTTCATGTTCTTCCTCTTCTGCATGAACATGTCCTGTGCTTACAGCTAATTTATCATCTGAAACGTCATCAGCAGTTGCCACCATTGTGACATCTTCGTTCGCTAGAGTTTTTTTAGCGTTTTCTACAAAGCCTTCAAGTCCTAAGCCAATATAGAAAAAGATATCAGCATCTGCTAATTTCATCATATCTTTTTGAGTTGGCTCGAAGGTGTGTTCATTCGCACCAGCTGGGTAAATTGAAGCTACTTCAACATAATCTCCACCAATGCGCTGTGCAAAATAGCTTAATGGATAAACCGTTGTATAAATACTTAATTTATCTTTTTCCTCAGTCTTTTGGGATGTGGACGATTTGTCTCCACAAGCGGCAGTAAATAAAGCAAGAACTGCGACTAACAATAATACAGATAGTTTTTTCATATAAGTAAGATACCTCTCTTAAATAGTAATCATTACGATTTGTTTTTTAGAACAGTTATTATGATAACGCACAACTTAAAAAAGTACAAGAAAAAAATGCCCTCCGAAATTAATTCTTTTTCGAAGGCCATTTTTCAGGCACAGGATCAAAGCCACCAGGATGAAATGGATGGCATTTGGATATACGTGTAATGGTTAAGAGGAAGCCTTTGAATGCACCGTGCTTTTGAAAAGCTTCGAGCCCATAAGAAGAACAGGTAGGATGAAAACGACAAGTAGGTGGCGTCATAGGTGAAATAAACTTTCTATAAAACTGGATGAGCCAAATAAAGGGGTATTTCATCGTTGCTCTTCCTTTTGCTGAGACGTATGTTGTTCAGGCTTTGGATCAATTGTTTGTGTAAAAATATTATTTTTTTTCTTCATAATGATAATGACAGAAACACCAAACATTAGCATCATCATCGCAATCATAATGATAATTGGTAAAGGTACGCCCATTTCTTTCACTCCAAATTCAGTAATGGTATTTAATTTTCCTCTTGATGATAGTTTTGCTTCGGTTTTTCATCAACAGTATGTTTAAAGGCATAGGCACGGTTTACACTGATAATTGTCGCAATGGTGATTAAAATAACGATGATAACTGCGACTATTAAGAGCGTAGTTAAACTCATAGTATTCACTCCGTTCTTTATTCATCATACCTATTATAAATTATCTGGTCCTATTAATTGTGAAGGAAGTTTGACATAAAAGCGAATAAAACCCCACCTATCACTCCATACTATGGAAAAAGGAGTGAATCGTAAAGATGGATCGTCAGCGCGTATATTTTTCACTTGCCAATAGAACGTATTATACCAACCCCTATGCAGGACCATGGAATTTCGAACTCAATGTAGATCGACAGGCATTAGATGTATTTGAGAGAATCTTTCAGCAAATGCAACTGTTAGAAATTTCGAATGCATGGCGTGCACAGTTACCGTATATACAGTATCACCAAGACAGAGAAAATGATGAAATAGATAAAAGATTAATGAAAATCTATGCACTTGTTCATGAATATGGAGATGATGATACGAAGGCATTCGTTGAGCAGCTTCCTTATTTCAACAAACGTGTCTAGCGAATAGGGGAAAAGGTCACTGAATCAGAAGTGACCTTTTCTTCTATTAACAAATGGCTTTTAAAATTGTAAAAACCGCTTCTCGAGGGACGATGATGGGGATAGTGAGTTGATCTTTAATCATGTTTTTCATTGTTGTGGAATAGCCCATACAATCAAGAATAAGCAAATCGGCTCCTTGCTCTTCTAATTGTTGTGCTTTTGACAATAAATGTTGGTTATCAAAGTGGTATGGGGAGCTTGCTGAAAAAGTTACATCGAACTGTGCTTTTTGCCATTTCTCTGCAACCGTTCGATGTTGTTCGGGTTCGGGGCCTATTAAACCAATGGCTAATTCTGTATGTAAGCCCTTCACTAAATTAGTCATCATACGATCAGGTAGTAAAAGATTTTTATAGGATAATTTATTCGTAAAATCTCCTGTACACATAAGTAGTATCCAAGTGAATTCATGTAGATCATCAATGCAGCTTTGAATATAAGGCATGAGCTTTTGTTTACTGAGCTTTACTTGTCGACCATTGGTAAGAAGTGTCACTAAAACATCTGAGTCCTCAAGAGAAGGCGAAAGTGTAGCAATTTCCTCTGAGGATAGTGAATCAAGTACACCGAATTCATGAACATGTAAACCTGCTTCTCTTAATTGCTGTATATCCTCAGCCATATCTTTACGAGGTGCCTGACCAATTGTTACAACGGCAATTTTCGAATGTTGCATTGCGCTCACTCCGCTTCGTAATATTTTTGTCCATTTACATAAGTTTGTAAAACCTTTGCTTCTGTTTCAAAAATAGGGTGCGACCAAACAACAAAATCAGCATCTTTGCCTTCCTCAAGGCTGCCAATGCGGTGATCAAGCTGTACAAGCTTAGCTGCATTGATCGTAATACTTTTGAGGGCTGTGTCTTCATCTAAACCATAACGAATCGCTTCTGTGGCACAATACTTTAAGTATTGAATTGGTACAAATGGATGATCTGTCATGATAGCAAATGGAATATTATGTTCTTTAAAAACGGCAGCAATTGCTGGTGTAGAATGACGCGTTTCGTATTTAGATGGCGTTAACATATAGGGCCCAAGCGTTGCATGGAATCCACTTTCTTTAACGGCATCCACAATGAGATAGCCTTCTGTGCAGTGCTCTAAATGAAGCTTCACATTAAATTCTTTGGCAATTCTAATTGCTGTCATAATGTCATCTGCTCTATGGCAGTGAAGGCGAAGTGGCATGTCGCCTCGAAGTACTTCAATAAACGGGCGTAACTCAGCATTTTCTTTAATTTGCTCAGTTTGTTGTTGTTCATTGAGTTGACTTGCACGTTGGAAACCATCTCGTAAAAGCTGTGCAATGGCCATACGAGTCATCGGCTTGCGCTTATACTGATTGCCAAAGACGTTTTTCGGATTTTCCCCTAGGGCCCCCTTTAAACCGCTCCGCTCTAATAAAACACGAGAGGAAAGGGTAGGTCCTGCTGTTTTAAGAATGCTCCAAATACCACCTATGACATTGGCACTACCTGGCCCAGTTTGCACAGTGGTTACGCCCCCTTCTAACGCATGTTGAAAGGAAAAGTGTCGGATATCTACACTGTCTAAAGCGTGCATAAGAGGTGTAAAGGGTTCGCTATATTCATTGGCATCATTAATGTCTTCAGTGACTTCAGCCCATGTTCCGACATGTGCATGAATATCAATTAATCCTGGTGTAACATAAGCTCCCTGTAGATCAACTAGCTCTGCTTGTGGGGGAAATTCTTTGGCTGGTCCAATATAGACAATACGCCCATCTTCGATCCATAACTGTTCACAAGTATCGTTCTGCTCATTGACTGTATGAAACTTTGCATGATGATAAATAATCATTGTGTAAACCCTTCTTCCCGTGCATAAACTTTTGTTCCTTTAATATAGGTTGCGACAACCTGGGCATCTAAATTTAATGGATGCTTATCCCAAATAACAAAATCAGCAAGAAGACCATCACGAATAGCACCTGTTTTATGGGCAATCCCTAGAAAATTTGCAGCCCCGGTTGTCAGAGCATATAGCACGTCCTGGCGTGCCATACCTTCTCTTACAGCTAAGCATCCTTCTAATGTTAGATGCGAGGTGCTACTAACAGGATGATCCGTACAAAAAACGAATGGAATATTGTTCTTATACAGTTGATGATACAGTTTGGGTGATAGTGCCATCATCTCATTGTGCTCAATATATCGAAATGTAGGACCAGCTATAACCGTATTAAAGGATGTTTCATGAAGGAATGTAATTTCAGTGCCATGGATAATATGAAAATCAAAAATTGACCCAAATTCTTGTTGAAGGCGGCTAATGAATTCAAGATCAACGGCTTTGTGCGCTCGAATAACGATTTTCGTAATGGACGGCTCCTGTTGCTGAATTTGTTGTAATGTTTCTCTTAAAATTTTGGCGATGCCCATACGAGTGAGTGGTTTTTTCTTTTCAGCGAAAAAAGTACTTTTTGCCTGATGTCCAATAGAGAAGGAATAAGCCACATCTTTTGAAATAACCATTTCATCAACCGTTGTATGTGTATGGTGAATAATAGCCGTTTTTGCACCTATCAAGCTTTTAGGAGAGGGAACAATATGAGATGCAGTCACCCCATGAGAAACAGCTTTTTGAAAAGCAGTATCAAATGGGTATATGCCATCAACTACAGAGTATTGCAAATGTGAGTCAAATTCATAGCTATCATCACCTTCCCAACGAATCCCTATTTCAGCTAGACCGATTTGTGAGCAGCTATCGATAAAACCTGGTGTAATATAGTAGCCATCTAAATCCAACTCTGTTTCAGGTGAATGAGTAGCGGGTTCAAAGTATTGCCCTTGCACTTGAAAAGATTGCTTATTAAAGCTACGAGTCTCAGAATTAAAAACAAGTCCATTTATATAGCGTGTCATCGGGTCAAATCTCTCCTTATGAAGAGAAAAGCGGAGACTGGTATCTCCACTTTTCAAGTTTAATTATTTAGTAATGGATACGTTTGTACCATTTGGATGCACAATTTGTACGGAGTTATCAGCAGAAACCTCAAAGCCCTGTACTTTTTTGTTTACACCTGCAACCGTTTGTGTTGCCTCTAATTCAATACGAGGAACATCCGCTAAAATCAGCTTTAATGCTTCTTGGTATAATTTTGCACGTTCTTCTTGCACTACTGTTTCTGATACGGCGCGTTCTAATAATTTATCCACTTCTGGATTGCTGTAGCCTTTACCATTTCCTAACGCACCAATTTGATTTGTGTGGAATAATTGATAAAGGAAGAAATAAGGATCTGGGTACCAAGTCCAGCCACCAATATTCATTGGCGCATTACCCTTTGCCACAGTATCACTGTAAGTACCCCATTCAAGCACTTTTATTTCCACATCAATATTTAAGTTCTTCTTTAACTGACTTTGGAAAATCGTTGCGTAAGGAACACGTGCTTCTGATACGAAAATCTCTGTCTTGAAGCCATCAGCGTAACCAGCCTCTGCTAGTAATTTTTTTGCTTCTTCTGGATTATATTTTGGTACCATATCAACTAACGATTTATCATATCCCCATGAACCAGGTGGTAATGGTAAATAAGAAACATCGCCGCCACCCCATTGGTTAACGCCAGAAATAATTTCCTCTACATTTGTTGCCATATAAATCGCTTCACGAACGCGTTTGTCAGCAGTTGGACCTACTTTGTTATTAAGATCAAGATAAACAATCGATAGACCTGGATTTGTTAAAAGCTCAAGGTTACTATCTTGGTTGATGATTTCTCGGTTTTGACCTTTAACGTCCATGGCAATATCAATATCACCAGAACGTAATGCGTTTGTCATCATATTTTGATCGGAGATAAACTTCATTGTTAAGTTATCGACATTTGGCTTATCGCCCCAGTAATTATCGTGACGAACTAATTTTACTTCTTGGTCTTTTTTCCATTCTGTTAGTTGGAATGGACCTGTACCAACAAAGTGTTCAGAAAAATTATCGCCCCATCCTTCAACTTCTTCTTTTGGAATAATAATATTCCCTGCATCCGTTAGCATAGCAAGTAGGGCAGCATTTGGTGTAGCTAAGTGAATCTCTACTTCATATTCCGATAACACTTTCACTTCTGTTACACCACTTAAACGATTCATAGCAGATTCTTTAGCAGAGCGTTCTAAAGAGTATTTCACATCTTCAGCTGTCATTTCACGGCCATCCTGATACTGACCTTTTTGGAATTTAACACCTTCGCGTAATTTGAATGTGTAGACTAACATATCCTCTGATACATTCCATTCAGTTGCTAACGAAGGGATGATATCAGATAGATCTTTGTTATAAACAACTAACGTATCACCCATTTGGCGCATCACCTGTGATTCATAAACCCCTGTATATTTGATAGGATCAAATGTTTTTGCATTGGCTGACAAACCAATATTTAATGTGCCTCCAGAAGTAGCTTCTCCCTCTTTTTCATCCGTTGTAGTACTTTTCTCAGTGTTTCCACCACAAGCAGCTAAAACACCAATTAGTAAAGTTAAAAAGAGTAGTAGTAAAGACTTTCTTACGTTTAATTTCTTCATATGCACTAGCCTCCTTAGTTTTTGTTTCACAATATGAACCGTTGATTCAAAAATGGTAGGTTCGAGATTAAAATTAGCACACTTGTAAATAGAAAGTAAATATAAAATTACAAAGATTCAGAAAAAAATATATTTACAAACAATTATTAAGTGGTGTACTATGTGTTTATTCACAATATGAACCACTGATTCTAATAATGAAAAGGAGGTCTTGCTAAGATGGGCTCATTTATTTTAAAAAGATTAGTTAACCTCATCCCGACACTGCTAGTAGTAGGAATTATCGTCTTTATTATTACGCGAATGATTCCTGGTGACCCGGCTTCAGTCATGCTTGGACCACAAGCGAGTGTAGAAGATGTAGAGAATTTAAGAGAAGAGCTAGGATTAAATAAATCCATGCCTTCGCAATTTATTTCATATGTAGGAGATCTAGCACAGTTAAATTTAGGATATTCCTATTCTTATAGTGAGTCTGTCATCGGACTTATTCTCGAAAGGTTCCCTAATACAGTGATATTGGCATTGGCAGCGCTGTTAATAGCAGTCGTGATTGGCATCCCAGCAGGAATATTTGCAGCGAGAAAGCAAAATACCATCATTGATTATGTTGTAATGCTTGTGTCATTAGTTGGTGTATCTATGCCAATTTTCTGGTTGGGCATCATGCTTGTCTTATTCTTTAGTGTTAACCTTGGTTGGTTCCCAGCAACTGGGATGGGGAATATCAGCGATGGCCTGTGGACCTATTTGAAGCATTTAATTTTGCCAGCATTTGCTTTAGCAACGATTCCAATGGCGACATTTGCACGGATTACCCGTTCAAGTATGTTAGAGGTTATTTCGCAAGATTATATTAAAACAGCTCGTTCTAAAGGTATTAAAGAATATTTAGTAATTGGTAAACATGCATTTAAGAATGCGCTAACACCGATTTTAACCGTGTTAGGAATGCAAATTTCTAATTTACTGGGCGGAGCGGTTTTAACAGAAACAATTTTTAGTTGGCCTGGGATGGGTCGATTAATTGTAGATGCCATTGATAAACGTGACTTTGTAGTCGTCCAAGGTACTGTTATTTTCATTGCGTTTATCTTTGTGCTTGTTAACTTAGTAGTCGATGTACTTTATAAAGTGGTTAATCCTAAGGTCAATTTAGAATCGGATGGGGGTAAAAAATAACAATGACTCAAGCAATCGTCCAAGAAACGAAAAAAAGAAATACGTTATTGCGCAAGTTGCTAAAAAATAAATTAGCGACAATTGGGTTAATCATTGTCACTTTAATGGGTATTGTTGCTATTTTTGCCCCATTAATTGCTACCCATCCACCGAATGAAATGATTGTCGGTAAATCGTTTTTACCGATGAATACAGAAGGACATTTATTAGGAACAGATAACTATGGCCGTGATCTGTTTAGTCGCTTAGTTTACGGTACACGAATCTCAATGATTGTTGGAATTGCGGCGGTGCTATTTGGTGCTGTTTTTGGCACACTGCTAGGCTTAGTGGCAGGGTATTTTGGTGGACGCATTGATTCCATTATTATGCGCACAATGGATGGTCTTTTCGCATTCCCATTTATATTACTAGCTATTACATTAATGACGGTATTAGGGCAAGGACTTGTCAATGTTATTGTTGCGATTGGTATTGCTAATATTCCAGGTTTCGCACGACTTGTTCGAGGACAGGTGTTAAGTGTAAAAGAGGAAGAATTCGTTGAAGTAACGCATTCTTTAGGTGCTACACATACGAGGATCATTTTTAGCCATATATTACCGAACTGTTTAGCCCCTTTAATTGTCTATGGAACGATGAGTACAGCTGGCGCTATTATTTCAGAAGCTGCCCTTAGCTTTTTAGGATTAGGCGTTCAACCACCGACAGCTTCATGGGGCAGTATTTTAAAAGATGGCAAAGACTTTTTAGTATTAAATCCCCAAATGGCAACATTTTCAGGCATTTGTATTTTATTAACAGTTCTTGGAATTAACCTATTAGGGGATGGATTACGAGATGCATTAGATCCGAAAATGAAAGTTTAATGGAAGGGGGTGGAGTCATGACTGAACGTTTACTAGATGTAGAAAACTTAACAGTAGAATTTAAAAGTGGCGGCTCTACAATGAAAGCTGTTAATGGAGTAAATTTACAATTAAATAAGAAGGAAACACTAGGTATTGTGGGAGAGTCAGGATCAGGAAAAAGTGTTACAGCCACTGCTCTCATGCGTTTAATTCCATCTCCGCCAGGAAAAATAACGAATGGAAAAATTCTATTTAATGGCCGCGATTTAATCGAAATTTCTGAAAAGGAAATGCGCAATGTGCGAGGCAATGACATCTCAATGATTTTCCAAGATCCAATTACAAGTTTGAATCCTGTCTTAACAGTGGGCAATCAAATTATTGAAGTCATCCAAGCACATGAAACAATATCGAAGAAAGATGCCGCTATCAAAGCCGTCGATATGTTAAAAATGGTTGGGATTCCTGAGCCAGAGAAACGATTAAAAATGTATCCTCACGAATTTTCAGGTGGAATGCGTCAGCGTGTCATGATTGCTATTGCCCTAGCTTGTAACCCGAAACTACTCATTGCTGATGAGCCAACAACTGCACTAGATGTAACTGTACAAGCTCAAATTCTTGATTTAATGAAAAAATTACAACAAGAACATGATACAGCCATCATTATGATTACGCACGATTTAGGTGTAGTTTGGGAGCTATGTGACAAAGTAAATGTTATGTATGCAGGTCGTACAGTAGAGTCTACTACAACAAGACAGCTCTATGAAAAACCTTTACATCCCTATACGTGGGGATTATTAGAGTCTCAAATTACAATGGGGACTCAAGAGCAACAAAGGCTGCCGGCTATTCCTGGTAGTCCACCAGATTTAACAATGCCACATAGTGGCTGTCACTTCTCAGCACGATGTCCTTTAGCGACAGATATTTGTCGTAGTACTGTGCCTGATTTAGTGGAAGTACAGGATAACCATTTTGTAGCCTGCCATTTACAAGCAAAAGATCAAATTGTCCCTAGGAAGGAGGGAATTTTTAATGCAACAGTACAATGAACTTGTCTTAAAGGTAAGTAATTTAAAAAAGCATTTTCCCATTAAAAGTTCAATTCCTTTTAAAAAACCAACACAATTTGTGAAGGCGGTAGATGGTGTAAGTTTTGAGTTATATAAAGGTGAGACACTGGGGATTGTGGGAGAGTCGGGGTGTGGTAAATCAACGGTTGCCCGTTTAATCAACCAGCTAATTTCACCAACAGAGGGAGTAGTTGAATTTAAGGGAACGGATTTAGCAAGCTTAAATTCAAAAGATATCCGCTCTGCTCGAAAATCCATCCAAATGGTTTTCCAAAATCCTTATGCATCACTCGATCCTCGTAAAACGATTGAATATCTTATTGCTGAGCCATTAGTGATCCATGGGATTGGTGATGAGGCATCCCGTAAAAAGCGAGTGGTTGAATTACTTGAAACAGTCGGATTAAGTGCATACCATGCAAAACGCCATCCACATGAATTTTCTGGTGGACAAAGACAACGTATAAATATTGCTCGGGCTCTTGCACTGAATCCAGATATTGTGGTGTGTGATGAACCTGTTTCAGCATTAGATGTCTCTGTACAGGCTCAGGTTATCAATCTATTAAAAGATTTACAGAAAGAATTCGGTTTAACCTATATTTTTATTTCACATGATTTGAATGTGGTGAACTACATGTGTGATCGTATTGCTGTCATGTATTTAGGGAAAATAGTGGAAATTGGCACATACAAGGAAATTTATAAGAACCCTCAGCATCCTTACACACAAGCCTTGTTATCGGCCATACCTAAGGAAAATCCTTTTGATAAAAAGGACCGTATTATTTTATCTGGCGATGTTCCAAGCCCGGTTAATCCCCCGAGTGGCTGTGCATTCCATAAGCGTTGTCGTTTTGCTACAGAAAAATGTGCAGAGGTCCAACCGACACTTGATACAGTATCAGCTACACATCAAGTATCGTGTCATTTATATAAGTCGATACAGCAAGAAGTATCATCAATTTAACGAAAGATAAAATTTATTGAAGCAGAAAAAGGAGCGGACTGATTATGTCATTGAAGCATGTTATTGAATTATACGAGGTAATGGATAGTATTTATGTAAACGGAGACACGATTAAGAAGTATTTACACAATATTGATTCCACAGCAGATGTCAAGGTAAAAACTATTCAAGGCGAAAGCGGCTCAACAGATTTTGTTCGCGTCCTCGTGAAAGGAAAGAATGGCAAATCCTCTGGCGGAAATGCACCTACATTAGGAATTATTGGACGATTAGGTGGTATCGGAGCACGCCCTGAAATGACAGGCTTTGTATCAGATGGAGACGGCGCACTGGCATGTCTGGCAGGAGCAGCAAAAGCTATTGATATGGCCTTAAAGGGTGATCAATTAGAGGGTGACGTTATATTCTCCACACATATTTGTCCAACAGCTCCAACCTTACCACATGAGCCAGTGCCATTTATGAACTCGCCAGTGGATATTAGTGTCATGAACGAAAATGAAGTAGAAGATACAATGGATGCTATTCTATCAATTGATACAACAAAAGGCAATCAAGTATGTAACCATAAAGGATTTGCGATAACGCCAACTGTCAAAGAAGGTTACATATTAAAAATTAGTGATGATTTATTGCACGTATATACACAATCTGCTGGCATTTCTCCAGTTGTCCTGCCAATCACGATGCAAGACATTACACCCTATGGTAATGGTTTATTCCATATCAATAGTATTTTACAACCAGCAGTTGCAACATCTAGCCCTGTTGTAGGTGTAGCGATTACAACTGAATCTGTTGTGGCAGGCTGTGCAACAGGTGCAACCCATGTCACAGATGTAGAAAATGTTGTGCGATTTGTGTTAGAGGTAGCAAAAACTTACGGTGCTAATAAATGCTCTTTCTTTGATGAAACACAATTTACACATATGAAAGGCTTATATGGTAGCATGAGTCATTTACAAACGAAAGGAAACGAGGTACACACACATGAATGATTTACAAGCACTTAAAGCTCAATTAGTAGAGGCAGTTGAAAATCATCAAGATGAATTGATAGCGTTTTGTTCAAAGCTCATTCAAATCCCAAGTGTCAATCCTCCAGGGGATACGACTGAAATAACAGCTTTTATCGAAAACTATTTAAATGATGTAGGCATTACTTATCAAAAATATGAAGCTGCTGATAAAATGTTTAATTTAGTAGCTTCTATTGGAAATGGGGAAGGAAAAGAACTCGTTTATTGTGGCCATACCGATGTTGTTCCTGTCGGTGATCTATCAAAATGGGATTTTGATCCATTTTCAGGAGAAGTGAAGGATGGCTGGATGCTTGGACGTGGGGCGAGTGATATGAAAGCCGGTTTAGCAGGTATTATTTTTGCAACAAAGTTATTAAAGAAACTGAACATTGAACTACCAGGGAAATTAACTTTGGCGATCGTACCAGATGAAGAAACTGGCGGTGAATTTGGTGTTCCTTGGCTGTTAGAGCGAGGCTATGTGCAGGGAGATGGTTGTTTAATCGCTGAGCCCTCTTCACCTTTAAACCCAACTATTGGACAAAAGGGCTCTTACTGGTTTGAATTAGAGGTGCGTGGGGAACCTGGTCATGGAAGCCTATCACCATTGGCTGGACGAAATGCCATTGTTGATGCAATCCGAGCTATACAAGAGATTCGTACACTATGGGATGTAGAAATCACAATTCCTGAAGAGGTACAGCCACTTATCGAGGTATCAAAAAAATACATGCGTGAAGTGGAGAAAGATCGCTTGAAATATCAAGAAGTTTTAGAGAAAATTACTGTAAATATTGGTACAATTGAGGGAGGTACGAAGTCAAACGTAATCCCAGATTACTGTAAGGTTCAGGTCGATTGTCGTTTACCATTTGGTATTACACAAGAAGAAGTAACAGAAATCTTGACAACTAAACTAGATGGCTTGGCTATTGATTATTCAATCCAACGTTTTGGCTTTAAAAGCGTAGCCAATTATACGCCTGCTGAAAATCCTGTATGCCAATCGATAGTGGAAAATATATCATATGTTACAGGGCAAGAGGCATATGGTGTCATGCAATGGGCAAGCAGTGACGCTCGTCATTTCAGACAATATGATATTCCTGTATTGCAATACGGCCCAGCTTATTTACCAAGTATTCATGGTTATAATGAAAAAGTGCGTGTTGAGGATATCGTACGCTGTGCAAAAGTTTATATAACTGCTGCTGTTGATTTCCTATATCAAAAGTAAGAGATTAGCTACTCTCTTACTTTTGATAAAGTGATATCAGGTGCTGACGGCTGCTAAATCTGTCGATTATTTCCCCCTTAAGAGAGAGATTTGCAGCCGTTTGTACAGATAAATAGTTCAGAAGGATGAGAGATATGCTAAAGACATTAAATTTATCAATTGCGGTTTTAAAAATGTTTACAAAGGAAAAGCCCACATGGGGTGGTCGAGAGTTAGCACTGGCGATGAACATGAATCATACAAATTTATATCGCATTCTTGAAACCTTCGAAAATAATGGGTTTATAACAAAAGATCCTATAACAAAAAAATATTCTCTTGGTATTGCATTATGGGAAATAGGTATGAATATGTATGATTCATTAAACATAGATCAGCTATGTATGCCAGTTCTTGAGAAATTAAAGGATGTCACTGGTGAAACAGCTATTTTTACCGTACTGAATGGACTGGAAGCGTTAACATTACTGAAAGCAGAGCCTGTAAATAAGGTGAAGTTTACAGTTTCAAGAGGAAGTAGATCGCCACTGTATGTAGGAGCATCTTACCGTTCAATGCTTGCTTTTTTAAATGAAGAGCAAATTGCAAAGGTCATAGATGAACCATTAACAGCTTATACAAATAATACGATGACAGATGCCACAGAAATAAGGGCAGAGCTAGAAAAAATTAGAACATGTGGCTATGCACTTAGTAACAGTGAGTATTCGGTCGATGTATTGGCGCTAGCAATGCCTATATTTAATAGTGAGGAACAGGTCGTAGCGTCTATTACCGTTTCTGGACCAATTTATCGTTTTACAGAGCAACGTGTTCCTGATTTTTTGGGACCTTTAACGGAAGCTAGAAATGAAATAGAAGGAATTATTCGTAGATATCATTTGAATTTTAATTAAGGAGCCCTATTATGCATCATTTACATGATATTGCACTAAATGTTTTAAAAGGCAATTTAAATGTTCAATCTTCTGAGTCACTATTAATTTTGACAGATAGCCACAAACAAGACATCGCGAAAATTTTTTATGAAGCTGGACTGTCAATTACTGCAAATACAATGTTCATGGTGATGCCCCTGTTAGAGAAATCTGGGCAGGAGCCAATCCATGCAGTTTCTGAGCTTATGGCAAATGCCGATGTTACACTGTGTATTACCTCCCACTCCCTAACACATACACTGGCTCGTAAACATGCCTGTGAAAAGGGTGGACGTGTAGCAACAATGCCAGGGGTAACATTGGAGATGCTGGAGCAAGGTGCCCTTCATGCAGATGCACAGGAGATCGAAGCTACGGTAGAAAAATATGTCCTTTTACTTAATACGACAAAAGATATTCGTATTGTCAAGGATGGTCATGAGCTGACGTTTAGTGTAGACGGCCGTTTCGGAATTCGGTCCACAGGGGTTATTCGTCAACCTGGTGAGTACGGGAATATTCCTTCAGGAGAATCGTATATTGCACCAATAGAAACATCTGCGAATGGAGAGATATTAGTAGATGGCTCTATTGCTAATATTGGTGTCTTAAAGGAGCCATTATTATTAAAAATAAAGAATGGTCGCTTAGAAGAAGCAATCGGTCCTGATGGTCCACGACTACTGGCATTACTTGGTGAAGGCAATGGTAGAGTCATTGCAGAGTTTGGCATCGGAGCCAATAAAAGTGCTATCCTATGTGGCAATGTATTAGAGGATGAGAAGGTGTATGGGACCATCCATATCGCTTTTGGCAGTAATGCGCCATTTGGTGGAGCCAATGCGTCAGATGTTCATATTGATTGTGTTGTGAAAAGTCCTATCGTCTATTTTGACGGTCAGCAAGTAATCTAAAGAAAAGCGTGTCTTCCTATGAAGCACGCTTTTTTTCATGCTTTACAAGACTGTAGCTTAGGGTTGCTTGTCATTGTAGGTTTACAATATAGTTAATATAGATAGGAATAGGAATGATGATTAAATTCCGTCCATAAAATAGAAGTAATGATAAAGAAAGTAACTTTTGTTTTGCAACAAGAAAGAACGTGAGGTTGAAGAGATGTTAACATTTACAGATTTACATGGCCTACAAGTAGATTTGAGTTTTACAAGAGGCGAATTTAAAGTAGAACCTAAACACGTCCTTGTCCTTTTAAAGCATGAAAATAAATGGTTATGTACTGTCCATAAACGACGTGGTGTAGAAGTGCCAGGAGGGAAATTAGAAGAAGGGGAAACCTTAGAGGAGGCGGCGATTCGAGAAGTTTTTGAAGAGACGGGTGTTCATGTGAAAAATCTTCAATGGTTTGCAGAGTATGCAGTGTATGATGAAATCGTTTTTTGTAAATCCGTTTTCACTGCACAATTTTTGGCGCAAGAGGATATAGAATTTGATTTAGAAACGTCAGGCATGCTTTGGTTAACTGATGAAGAATTTGCTCAGCATCCTAACTTGAGTTTTCACATGAAGGATGAGGGGATGAAGAAAATGCTGGAGGAGCTGAAACATCGTGACACACAATGGTGATATTATCGAAAAACGCCCCTATCCTTCACCAAATCCAGCTATCCGTTTAACGGAAATAACCTATCTTTCACAGGGCTTACGTATAAAAGGACTATTAGCAGAGCCAAAGACTGAAGGTACATATGATGGCTTTTTATATTTAAGAGGCGGCATGCAAAGCATAGGGATGGTAAGACCCTCTCGTATTGCACAATTTGCGGCGCAGGGCTTTATCGTATTTGCCCCATATTATCGTGGGAATCGTGGGGGAGAGGGGCGTGACGAGTTTGCAGGGGCAGACCGTTACGATGCGGTCTATGCCGTAGATGTACTCAAACAATTCTGCAATGACAATATCCATGTTTTTGGTTTTTCACGAGGTGGTATTATGGCTCTGTGGACAGCTATTTTAAGAAGGGATATTACTTCTGTTGTAACATGGGCAGGTGTTTCTGATGCAACGGCCACTTATTGGGAACGTACAGATATGCGCAGAATGATGAAGCGCGTTATTGGAGGAACACCTAATCGTGTGCCAGAAGCGTATGATGCAAGAACACCTCTTTTTGAGATAGAGCGTATAACAGCTCCCGTTCTTATCATTCATGGCTATCGTGATGAAAATGTGGATATTGAACATGCCAGACAATTGGCATTTTTTTTAGAGGAAGCAAATAAATCATTCGAAACTTGGTATGATCTTAACTATGCACATCAATATCCACCAGCAAAAAATCGTGAAACTGTCCGTGCTCTTTGCAAGTGGATGAAACAACAATAAAGCATAGAGAAAACAAAAAGACAAAGGGAACAATTTATTCGTTCCCTTTGTCTTTTATATAGACGTTATTTTAATGGACCACCAAGTGTAGTGATGGCTTCAGAAACGTTTGAGAATTTCTTGAAGTTTTCGTTGAATAAGCCTGCAAGCTCAGCAGCTTTTGCATCGTATGCAGCTTTATCTGCCCATGCTTCACGAGGGTTTAATACTTCTGAAGGTACACCTTCAACCGCTGTTGGAATGTGTAAACCAAACACAGCATCTTGTGTTGTTTCAACATCTGCTAATTTACCATCGATTGCTGCACGGACCATTGTACGTGTGTAAGATAGTTTCATACGGCTACCTGTGCCATATTCGCCACCAGTCCAACCAGTGTTTACTAAGTATACCTGTGCACCGTGCTCGTCAATTTTTTGTCCTAACATTTCTGCGTATACTGTTGCAGGAAGTGGAAGGAATGGAGACCCGAAGCAAGTAGAGAATACTGGTTCTGGCTCAGTCACACCACGTTCAGTTCCAGCAAGTTTAGAAGTGAACCCGCTTAGGAAGTGATACATCGCTTGTTCTTTTGTTAATTTACTGATTGGAGGTAACACGCCAAATGCATCAGCTGTTAGGAAGATGATTGTTTTTGGATGACCTGCAACAGAAGGATCAACGATATTTTCGATGTATTGGATTGGATAAGCTACACGTGTATTTTCTGTTAGTGAACCATCATCATAGTCACAAATACGAGTTTCTGGATCAACAGCTACGTTTTCTAATACAGAGCCGAAGCGGATTGCATTGTAGATTTCTGGTTCTTTTTCAGCAGAAAGGTTGATTGTTTTTGCATAGCAGCCACCCTCAATATTGAATACACCATTATCAGACCAACCGTGTTCATCGTCACCGATTAGCTTACGATCAGGATCAGCTGATAACGTCGTTTTACCAGTACCAGATAGACCGAAGAATAACGCTACATCGCCAGCTTCACCAACGTTTGCTGAGCAGTGCATTGAAAGAATACCTTGTTGTGGTAATAAGTAGTTCATGATACCAAAGATAGATTTTTTCATTTCACCAGCATATTCTGTACCACCAATTAAAATAATTTTCTTTTCAAGTGATACGATGATGAATGTTTCAGAAGCAGTACCATCAACCGCAGGATCTGCTTTAAAGTTAGGAGCTGAGATGACAGTGAAGTCAGCAACATGAGAAGCTAATTCATCTGCTGTTGGACGGATAAATAATTGATGAGCAAAAAGATTGTGCCATGCGTATTCATTGATAACTTGAATGCTTAATTGTGAGTCTTTGTCAGCACCTGCAAAGCCTTTGAATACGAATAACTCGTCACGTTCTTTTAAATATTTTATTACTTTTACATATAGGTTATCGAACACTTCAGAAGAAATCGGTTGGTTGACTTTACCCCAGTCAATTTGATCTTTTGTGCTTTCTTCTTCTACCGTATATTTATCTTTAGGTGAACGACCAGTGTATTTGCCAGTTTCTGCACGAACTGCGCCATCTACTGTTAACATTGCTTCACCACGAGATGTAGCTTTTTCTGCTAATTGTGGTACTGAAAGTTGAACATTAATGTTACCGCCGTTTAATAATTCCTTCAGTTCGTTTGCAATTTCTACTGAATTCATCGATTAAATACCATCCTTTTTTATAGTATTCCCTTGATTTAGAGGGATTTTTTCTTAATTTCAAAAATAGTATAACACAATTGCTTAAATAATCTATACTAATTAAGAAATTATTTTAGAGTTTTTACCACTTTTCAATAAACTGACAAAAAATAATGTTTTTCGAGTAGAATACCATCAATCCTACTGTAATTAGGCACGAAAATTGAGCCACACATATGTTACCACAAGTAGCTAGGTATGTTGTAGGGATTAATTTGCTTCTATTTACATCATCATCCAAGTATGAAAAGTTTTTGTGTAATAAGTTCTTTCCTTTCTATACAGTAATACATAAGAAAATATTTGACAACGTTCGACCTTTTCAGTAACATGAGATTGAACGGATACTCTTATCCCGAGCTGGTGGAGGGTCAGGCCCTGTGAAACCCGGCAACCTGCATGAACTATTTCACGACATGCGTTGGTGCCAACCTGATGCAAGGGAACATCCCTTGAACGATAAGAGTGAAAGGTTACGCAGTCATTATTCCTTTCCTCATGTAAAGTAACGTGAGAAAAGGATTTTTTTATTGCTAAAAATCAATGTAAAGGTAAGTATATGTAGTTCTTTCCTTATTATAATGACGGATCTTTCGAAATCCTCGTGTTAAAAGCAGCAGTAACGGCTTGAGAGTTCAATCCTTAGGAGCGGACTTGACATGGGTAATGAGTACCGTATTCATACACAACTACTTATTGTAAGAGTATTTAGGAGGAAAACCAAATGACAAACCGTCGACTGTTTACATCAGAGAGTGTAACAGAAGGACATCCAGATAAGATTTGTGACCAAATCTCGGATGCCATTTTAGATGCTATTTTAGCAGAAGATCCAAATGCACGTGTAGCGTGTGAAACAACTGTAACAACAGGATTAGTATTAGTAGCAGGAGAAATTACTACTTCTACTTATGTGGATATTAAAGGTATTGTTCGTGACACTGTAGCTGAAATTGGCTATACACGAGGTAAATATGGCTTTGATGCTGAGAACTTAGCGGTGCTTGTGGCAATTGGCGAACAATCACCTGATATTGCTCAAGGTGTTGATCAGGCATTAGAGGCACGTGAAGGCTCTATGACAGATGCTGATATAGAAGCGATTGGTGCTGGTGACCAAGGCTTAATGTTTGGCTATGCATGTAATGAAACACCAGAGCTAATGCCATTACCAATTAGCTTGGCACACAAATTAGCACGCCGTTTAACAGAAGTACGTAAATCAGGTGAACTTGCCTATTTACGTCCTGATGGTAAAACGCAAGTAACGATTGAATATGATGACAATAATGTACCGGTTCGCGTGGATACAATTGTTATTTCAACACAGCATGATGAAGAAGCAACACTTGAACAAATTCAAGCAGATTTAAAAGAATTTGTTATTGCACCAGTTGTACCGAGTGAATTATTAGATGCTAATACGAAATACTTCATCAATCCAACTGGCCGTTTTGTAATTGGTGGGCCAAAAGGTGATGCTGGATTAACAGGACGTAAAATCATTGTTGATACATACGGTGGTTATGCACGTCACGGTGGTGGTGCCTTCTCAGGTAAGGATGCAACCAAGGTAGACCGTTCGGCGGCATATGCAGCACGTTATGTAGCGAAAAACATTGTAGCAGCTGGATTAGCAGAGCGTGCTGAAGTGCAACTTGCCTATGCGATTGGCGTTGCTCAGCCTGTTTCCATTGCTGTCGATACATTTGGCACAGGTAGAGTGAAAGAAAGCGAGATCGTTGAATGGGTACGCGAGCTATTCGATTTACGCCCAGCAGGTATCATTAAAATGCTTGATCTTCGTCGTCCAATTTATAAACAAACTGCTGCGTATGGACATTTTGGTCGTACAGATTTAAATGTACCATGGGAGCAAATTGATAAAGCAGACGCGCTACGAGAAAAAGCACGTTTATAAACTATTGAACTAAAGTAATGAAGTCATTAGAAAATTATTCTGATGTATTAATAAGCAAAGGGGCAACATTGCTCCTTTTGTTTTTTTTACAAAAATACCTCGCTAGGATTCGTGAACATATTCGGTACACGAAAACGCGAGGGATTTTTTCGTTAGTATTGATTTTTTGTGTAGGTTATTTATTTCTGAAGTGATTTATAATATTGACCTTTTTCTGCGTATTCTCGTACGATGCGTTCCATATCCTCTTTATCTTCAGCATTTAATTCTCGGACAACTTTTGCTGGACGACCTAATGCTAAACTATTTGGAGGAATGACTTTACCAGGAGGTACTAGGCTTCCAGCTCCAATAAATGCACCTTCTCCAATCTCAGCTCCGTCTAAAATAATGGATCCCATACCGATTAAGGCATTTTTGCGAATTGTACAACTATGTAAAGTGACTTGGTGTCCAACTGTTACCTCATCTTCAATAATGAGCGGATATTTTGGGCTTTGGTGTAAACAGCAAAGATCCTGGATACTGACACGTTTACCAATAATCGTTGGGGAAACATCACCACGAATAACCGTATTAAACCAAATGGTTGTTTCGGCGCCAATTGTTACGTCGCCCGTAACAGTTGCGTAATCAGCAATGAAAACAGACGGATCGATCTTTGGCGTTTTATCTTTAAATGGATAAATCATGAAAATCGCCTCTTTTCTTTCTATAATGTAGTATTATCGTATCAAATACGCAACTTTATGGAAATATAAAATTAAAATGTGCTATTTATTTCGATATAATCAAAGTGTAATTATTTTTTAGGAGGACTATGTAATGTGGAAATGGGAAGCTGATGGACAAGCAAAAGCTGTGATTGCTATTCTTCATGGTGCTTATGAAAATCACCGTTGGTATGCATGGCTGATAGAGAAATTAAGATTAGAAGGCTTCCACATAGTCATGGGAGATTTACCGAATCATGGGGGTAATGCAAGGTTTGCTCGAGTCCATGATGAAGACTTCAAATTGTACAATAAGTATACAAGAAACCTGATTGAAAATGCTTTTTCATATAATTTACCAACCTTTGTAATAGGGCATGGACTAGGTGCAACATTAATCCTCCATACACTGCAAAAGAGACAATATGAATGTGCAGGCATTATTTTAACATCACCTTGGTTGCAACTAAAGCTATTACCAGGTAAATTAACAAATGCTTTAACAAGTCTAAGTGCGTTAACGGCCAATGTTAAATTGACACATGATATTACATTAGAGAAATTAACGCGTAGTGTTGAAGGCAGAGAAGAAATGAAAGATGATGTACCGCTCATGTCTGTAGTTTCTGTGAAATGGTATCGAGAACTTCAGCAGATGATGAAAAATTTAGTGATGCTGCCTAAAGGTGAAATGCCTAATATGCCTATGCTAATTATGACAGCTGAGAAGGATAAAATTACGGACACTCGCCAAACTCGAAATTGGCTTCATCAACAGGAATTCACGGAATTTCAGTTTAAAGAATGGGCAAATTGTTATCATAATTTATTTCATGAGGGAGAGCGCGAAGAGATTTTTATGTATATACGAGATTTTATTAATAATGCTCTTCGAAGAATTGGTTATATAATTAAATAGGTTTATACCCTTCCATTTACTAGGTTACTTACTTAAATATTGTTACTTAAAAATAATATTGTAATTTTCAGAAAAGTGTAATACTATAATGACTTAAAGTAAGGTAATTCAAATTGGAGGGGTAAAATGGATGTAATTGTAGAGAAGTTGAATGGTATTTTATGGGGACCATGGTTTATTTATGGCATCTTATTAATTGGGTTATTTTTCTCAATTATTACAAGGTTCCTACAAGTAAGGCACATTAAAGATATGTTTGTTTTAATGTTTAAAGGGGAGAAGTCAGAAAAGGGAATATCTTCATTCCAAGCAATGTCTATCGCATTATCAGGACGTGTAGGTACAGGTAATATTGCTGGTACTGCGACAGCGATTGGAATGGGAGGACCTGGTGCTGTCTTTTGGATGTGGGCAATCGCTTTCATAGGTGCGGCTACCGCGTATGTAGAGTCAACATTAGCTCAAATCTATAAAGAAGAGAAAGATACAGAATATCGTGGTGGACCGGCCTTTTACATAGAAAAAGGAATGGGCCAAAAATGGTTTGCAGTTATTTTTGCTGTGGCGGCTTTAATAGCAATGTTAATTTTGATGCCTGGTGTGCAGTCGAATGCCATCGCAGGTGCTGTTGAAAACGCTTTCGGTTTGGAAACATGGATCACAGGACTTATTATTGTTGTTTTATTAGGTGCTATTATCATCGGGGGTGTTAAATCAATCGCAAATGCTGCCCAGATTATTGTACCGTTTATGGCATTAGCCTATATCATTATGGCCATTATCATTATTTTTATGAATATTTCACAAGTACCAACGGTTATCGGATTAATTTTTTCTAGTGCATTTGGGGCTCAAGAAATTTTTGGAGGCATTATTGGTTCAGCGATTGCTTGGGGTGTTAAACGTGGAATTTACTCTAATGAGGCTGGTCAAGGAACTGGTGCTCACCCTGCGGCAGCTGCGGAAGTATCACATCCTGCTAAGCAAGGAATTGTACAAGCGGCGTCTGTTTATATTGATACATTATTAATTTGTTCTGCTACGGCATTTATGATTTTATTTACAGGTATGTACAATGTACAAGATGAAAAGGCAGCTGAGGGAGCAGATCCATTTATCCATATTGGAGAATTTAATAGTGGTGGATTAGCAGGCGATGAGCAAATGACTTTTGCTAAAAGTATTGAAGCAGGTGCAGCCTACACACAATATGCAGTTGACTCATCATTACCTGGCTTTGGTGCTCCATTTGTAGCCATTGCGTTATTCTTCTTTGCCTTTACAACAATCATGGCTTACTACTATATTGCAGAGACAAATGTCGCTTACTTATTTAGAGGTAGCACAGAAAAGGTATTCATTTGGATTGCGAAAATTGCCATTTTAGTTGCAGCCTTTTATGGTACAATCCGTACGTCTGGTCTAGCATGGGCAATGGGAGATGTAGGTCTTGGTTTGATGGTTTGGATTAACGTTATAGCTATTTTAATTATCATGAAACCAGCTATTGTCGCATTAAAAGATTACGAGAAACAGAAAAAAGAAGGAAAAGACCCAGTCTTTGATCCTCGTAAACTAGGAATTAAAGGTGCAGATTTCTGGGTTGACTATAATGAAAAACGCAATAACAAGTAGATAACGAGCAAGGCGATCAGCTAGTTTGATAGAAACTAGCTGATCGCCTTTTAGCATGTAATCATTGAATAGGATGTTCTTTCATTTTCTCTAATGCAATGACGAAGGGTGGATCATTTTGTTGATTCAGAAATGCATATTTTAAGACATGAACATATTTTTGTGGCAGTTGGCTTACATAATCAATGACCTTATCACGCTCTTCTTTTCCACCTGGATGACCATGATAAATAACAAGAACAATCAAACCGCCCACTTTTAAGAGCTTTAATATATTCTCAATGGCTTGGATTGTTGTATTAGGTCTTGTAATAATATCATGGTTGCTACCAGGTAAATAGCCGAGATTGAAGATTGCCGCAGTTACTGGCTTGTGTACAAACTGTGTAACTTCTTCATGCCCTTTATTTAAAACGAGTGCTCGATGTTCTAAACCATGATCTAAAAGTCGGAGGAGTGTCGCGTCAACCGCCTCTTTTTGGACATCAAAGGCATAAACTTGCCCTTCATCCCCAACAAGCTGTGCCAGAAACAATGTGTCATGGCCGTTTCCAGCAGTTGCATCAACAACTGTATCTCCCTCTTTTATATTATCTTTTAATAACTGCTGGGCATATTGTAAAACGCGTTGTAGTATCATTTCATAACCTCTGCCTTATACAACTTCCCTTGCCAACTACCACGACGTTCAAGCTCAGCATCAATGCCATTCAGTACTTCCCATTTATTTACACTCCACATGGGTCCAATCATTAAATCAATCGGTCCATCACCTGTAATACGATGAATGACCATCTCTGGTGGTAAAATTTCTAATTGGTCTGCTACTAGTTTTGTATATACATCTTGATCTAAAAATTCTAGCATACCTTTTTCATATTGCTTCACCATAGGCGTTCCTTTTAATAGATGAAGTAAGTGGATTTTAATGCCTTGGACATCTAATTGTGCAACTGCTCGTGCCGTTTCCATCATCATGTCATAGTCTTCGAGAGGCAATCCGTTAATGATATGTGAGCAAACACGAATGCCATGCTTACGCAATTTTTCAACGCCTTCCACATACGTTGCATAATCATGGGCACGATTAATAAGATTAGCCGTTTTCTCATGCACCGTTTGTAGACCGAGCTCAATCCATAAATACGTCCGCTCATTTAGCTCTGCTAAATATTCGACAACATCATCGGGTAAACAGTCAGGACGAGTAGCAATAGAAAGACCTACTACACCTTCTTGCGCTAAAGCTGCTTCAAATTTTTCTTTTAAAACTGGCAAAGGGGCATGTGTATTTGTGTAGGCTTGGAAATAGGCCATGTATTTGCCATCCTTCCATTTCTGGTGCATTTTGTCTCGGATTTCAGCAAATTGAACATCAATTGGATCTACCTTATTACCAGCAAAATCACCAGAACCTGCAGCACTGCAAAATGTACAGCCACCGAAAGCAACTGTGCCGTCGCGGTTAGGGCAATCAAATCCTGCATCTAATGCCACTTTAAATACTTTATGACCAAATTGGTCACGTAAATAGCGATTCCATGTATAGTATCTTTTCCCCTCTGAAGGAAAAGGAAAATTCGTCTCTGTCATTTATTTCACTCCTCTAACGCTCTATTCTATCATGTGCATTTCGTTCCGTCATGGGGTAAGGGTAATATCATGATTTGGATAAAGAAAAATGGAAAGGAACAAAACTAAATACGATTGAAAATAGGATAGAAGTCTTGTAAAAAAGGTAAAATTATTTTCCTTGTACTTTTAAGTATTTCAGCATACACTAACTATTTAGAGAAGCGAAATAATGGAGGTCATCCTATGCCAAAACGTGTTTGGTTTTTAATTATCGGAATGCTTGTGAACACAACAGGCAACTCTTTTTTATGGCCTTTGAATGCCATTTATATGCATGATTATTTAGGCAAATCTTTAGCTATGGCTGGTTTTGTCTTAATGCTGAATTCTGCTGCTGGAGTATTAGGTAATCTATTAGGTGGTTACTTATTTGATAGAATTGGTGGCTATAAAGCTATTATGCTTGGTATCCTTTTAACGATTGCTTCATTAATTGGCTTAACAATTTGGCATGGTTGGCCACATTATGTGTGGTTTTTAACGATACTAGGCTTTAGTGGGGGCATTGTTTTCCCAGGTATGTTTGCCTTAGCTGGGGCTGCCTGGCCAGAAGGTGGACGTAAGGCTTTTAATACTATCTATTTAGCACAAAATGTCGGTGTTGCCGTAGGTCCTGCCCTTGCCGGTATAGTGGCAGATTATCAATTTGACTATGTGTTTAAAGTGAATTTAGGTATGTATATTTTATTCTTTTTCATTGCCTTATTTACATTTAAGCGTTTGGAGGCGGGCAGTATTGCACCTAAAAATGTCTTGAGCGAAAGTAAGCGAATCGTAAACAAGGCACCTTTCTATGCTTTGTTAATAATTAGTGCATCCTCCGTTTTATGCTGGCTAGCATATTCTCAATGGAGTGCAACCATTTCATCTTATACACAAGATTTAGGATTGGGATTAAAGCAATATAGCTTACTTTGGACAATCAACGGTCTTCTAATTGTCATTGGGCAACCACTCATTGCACCGCTCGTAAAGCGGTGGGAACACAATTTAAAGCGTCAGTTAGTATTTGGTGTAACGCTGATTGCACTTTCCTTTGGTATTATTGCCTTTGCAAACGATTTTAAAATGTTTGGAGCAGCGATGCTTGTCTTAACATTTGGTGAAATGTTTTATACGCCTGCATTACCAACGATTGCTAATCAACTGGCACCAAAAGGTCGTCAAGGATTCTATCAAGGGATTATCAATAGTGCTGCTACTGGAGGACGGATGATTGGTCCACTATTTGGTGGTATTATGGTAGATCAATTTGGCATGATTCCTCTCGTTTTAACATTGGTGGTCATCGTACTATTGGCGATTATTCCATGTTTAACATACGATTATCCTTTAAAGAAGAACAAAATAGTAGCAGATTAATAATGTCGCACTGAAAAGAGCAAAAACGAGTGTTAAGCACTTGTTTTTGTTCTTTTTTTAATAGTAGATATTGAAAAAATGTTGTAACAGGATTACAATCATACATATTCAAATATTTGAATATGTAGTTATATGGAGGGATTTTTTATGGACGAGGGCTTACAACAGTTTAAAGCGGATTTTTTCAAAGCATTAGCACATCCGTTACGCATCAGAATACTTGAACTCCTTGTAGATGGACAGAAAAGTGTCAATGAGATTCAAGATTGCTTAGAGAAAGAGGGTTCTGCCGTTTCTCAGCAATTAAGTGTATTGCGTGCTAAAAATATTGTTTATGGCGTGAAGGAAGGAAAAAAAGTTTATTATTCTTTAAGTGACCCAATGATTGGTGCATTACTTGGGGTGGCAAAGGATATTTTTAATAACCATTTGGTTAATACCATTTCGAGATTAGAGGAAATGACAAGTAATGAAGGTGACGAAGAGAATAAGTAAATCAATGATGATGAAAAATTGGGCTTTGCTTATTATTTCGAAGGGAAGATTTATCTATGAAGTCACTGTTTACAGGACGCTTTGAAGGGTATTCAGTTCAACATGTAAAGAAGGATTTATTGTCAGGGGTTATTGTGGGAATCGTTGCTATTCCACTTGCCATGTCCTTTGCCATAGCATCGGGTGTGAAACCTGAATATGGGATTTATACGGCTTGCATTGCAGGTATTCTTATTTCTCTCTTTGGAGGTTCTAAATATCAAATAGGTGGGCCTACGGGGGCGTTTGTGCCAATTCTATTGGGGATTGTTCTTACCTATGGCTATGAAGATTTATTACTTGCGGGTTTAATGGCAGGGGTATTGCTTTGTGTCATGGGCTTTTTTAAGTTAGGGACTTTAATTAAGTTTATTCCACGTCCTGTAACAGTTGGTTTTACAGCAGGGATAGCAGTGATTATTTTTACAGGTCAAATCGCTAACTTTCTAGGGCTCACAAATGTTAAAAGGCATGAATATTTTATCGCCAACATACAGGAAATCATTAAGCAGCTTGGTACGACAAATACGTATAGTATTCTTACTGCTGTCGTATGCTTGGCGACAATAATGATAACTCCAAAGTTTTTTCCAAAGGTTCCAGGAGCATTAGCGGGTATCGTTGTTTCTACACTTATGGCAACTTTCTTCTTTTCAGGACAAGTTGCTACCATTGCAACGGCTTATGGTCAAATTCCTAATACATTACCTCATTTCGCCTTACCGAACATCACGCTCGAACGATTACAACAACTTATTGGCCCAGCGTTTGTCATTGCAATGCTAGGTGGTATTGAGTCTCTATTATCGGCAGTTGTGGCGGATGGGATGACAAATAGTAAGCATAACAGTAATCGTGAGTTAATCGGTCAGGGGATTGCTAATATTGTGACGCCTTTATTCGGTGGTATTCCAGCAACAGGCGCCATTGCACGTACAGCGACCAATATCAAAACAGGCGCAGTATCTCCTATGTCTGGTATCATTCATGGTGTGTTTGTTTTAATCACATTATTGTTATTAGCTCCATATGCATCTCATATTCCGTTAGCAAGCATGGCTCCGGTATTGATGGTCGTAGCTTGGAATATGAGTGAACGACATCATTTTTCACATATCGCAAAATTAAAATCAGGCGACTCACTGGTATTATTGATTACCTTTTTATTAACGGTATTCACTAGTCTTACATTAGCAGTTGAGGTAGGGCTTGTGCTGGCTGTGCTATTATTTGCAAAACGCATGAGTGAAAAGCTTGTTGTTACAAAAGTACTTCCAGATCATTCAAATAAAAGTGAAAAGGTACAGCCACATGTAGTGCATCAGCAGCATGATTGCCCGCAAATTAGTATGTACACAATTGAAGGGCCGTTGTTTTTTGGTGCTGCACAAATGTTTGAACAAACGATTGAAAGTACTTTGCATCAGCAACCAAGAGTTTTGATATTACGGATGGGGAAAGTGCCCTTTATGGATTCTACTGGAGAAGCATATTTTAGTAATATCATTGAAAATTATACAGCACAGGGCGGTACTATTTTGGTAACGGGTGTGCAAGGAGATTTAAAGGATGCTCTTCAGCACAATGGACTTTACGATAAAATAGGCGCGCAGCATTTTTTTCAGCATACTGGAGAAGCGATTACAAAAGCTTTCCATTATTTAAACGTCAATCAATGTATTGGTTGTCAGCACTTTGCTTTTCATGAATGTCAGGATTTATCAAAGTCTAAGGAAGAAAAGGATTTAATTGTTCAGTAATGGGTAAGCTGTAAACAAAGGCTTGTGCTTTTCAATACTTTCCATTAGAATAAATGCAATATCATGTAAAGACTGTGATGAGGAATAGTAGATTTGTGGTTCTTTTTAGAGAGCTAGCGGTTGGTGGGAGCTAGTAAGAATGCAAGTTGAACTCGCCTTCTGAGTCTGCCCGCGTGAAACAGCGTGTGTCGTTTCTTCCGCGTTAAGGAAGCTTGAGCCGAGTGTAATCACTAATTTGGGTGGTACCGCGGGAGTACAAATTCTCTCGTCCCTTCTATAAGAAAGGGGCGAGTTTTTTTATTTTTTAAATATTTTGTCAATTATGATGGAGAGCAGCACGATCAATCGAAGGAGGAAAAAAAATGAGTTTTAATCATGAACAAATTGAAAAAAAGTGGCAGCAATATTGGGCTGATAACAAAACATTTAAAACTGAAAATGAAACAGCGAAGCCTAAATTCTTTGCTTTAGATATGTTCCCTTATCCATCTGGCGCAGGACTACATGTAGGCCATCCAGAGGGATATACGGCAACTGATATTCTATCACGCTTTAAACGTATGCAAGGCTATAATGTACTTCATCCAATGGGCTGGGATGCTTTTGGTTTACCAGCTGAGCAATATGCACTTGATACAGGGAATGATCCAGCTGAATTTACAGCTAAAAATATTGCGACATTTAAACGTCAAATTCAAGAGCTAGGCTTCAGCTATGATTGGGATCGCGAAATTAACACAACTGATCCAGAGTATTATAAATGGACACAATGGATTTTTATCCAGCTTTATAAGAAAGGTTTAGCTTATGTGGATGAAGTAGCTGTTAACTGGTGTCCAGCACTTGGCACGGTATTAGCTAACGAAGAAGTAATTGATGGGAAATCAGAGCGTGGTGGTCATCCAGTAGAACGCAGACCAATGAAGCAGTGGATGCTTAAAATTACAGCCTATGCTGATCGTTTAATCGATGACTTAGAAGAAGTTGATTGGCCTGAATCTATTAAAGATATGCAACGCAATTGGATTGGCCGTTCAGAAGGGGCAGAAGTGACATTTGCCATTGACGGTTCTGATCAAAACTTCACAGTTTTCACAACACGTCCTGATACATTGTTTGGTGCTACATACTGTGTGCTTGCACCAGAGCATAAATTAGTGGAACAAATTACAACAGCTGACCAACGCCAAGCTGTTGAGGCTTATTTAGAGAAAGTTAAAATGAAATCCGACCTAGAGCGTACAGATTTAGCGAAAGAAAAAACAGGTGTATTTACAGGTGCTTATGCAGTGAATCCGATTAACGGTAAAAAAGTGCCGATTTGGATTGCTGACTATGTGTTAGTGTCTTATGGTACAGGTGCTATTATGGCGGTGCCAGCACATGATGAACGTGACTATGAATTCGCAACTGAATTTGGCTTAGACATCGTTCCTGTACTTGAAGGTGGAGACATTAGCAAAGAAGCATTTACAGGTGATGGTCAACATATTAACTCTGAATTCCTGAATGGCTTAAATAAAGCAGATGGCATTGCGAAAGCCATTGAATGGTTAGCGGAAAAAGGTGTAGGGGAGAAGAAAATTTCTTATCGTCTACGTGACTGGTTATTCTCCCGTCAGCGTTATTGGGGTGAACCAATTCCAATGATTCATTGGGAAGATGGCACGATTACGCCAGTTCCAGAATCAGAATTACCTTTAATGCTACCAAAAACAGATAATATCCGTCCATCAGGTACTGGTGAATCACCATTAGCAAATATTGAAGAATGGGTAAATGTTGTCGATCCAGAGACAGGTAAAAAAGGACGTCGTGAAACAAATACAATGCCGCAGTGGGCAGGTTCGAGCTGGTACTTCCTACGCTATATCGACCCTACAAATACAGAGGCGATTGCAGACCCAGAGTTACTAAAACGTTGGTTACCTGTTGATATTTATATTGGTGGTGCGGAGCATGCTGTATTACATTTACTATACGCTCGCTTCTGGCATAAAGTTCTCTATGATTTAGGTGTTGTTCATACAAAAGAGCCATTCCAAAAATTATTTAACCAGGGAATGATTCTAGGTGAAGGTAACGAGAAAATGTCTAAATCTAAGGGCAATGTTGTCAACCCGGATGAAATCATTACGTCACATGGTGCCGATACATTACGTTTATATGAAATGTTCATGGGCCCACTAGAGGCTTCTGTTGCATGGTCTACAAATGGTTTAGATGGAGCACGTCGCTTCTTAGACCGTATCTGGCGTCTATTTGTCAGTGAAGAAGATGGCGCAATTTCAGCAAAAATTCAAGTGTCTAACGAGCAATCACTTGAAAAATCATACCACCAAACAGTGAAAAAAGTGACAGAGGATTATGAAGGCATCCGCTTTAACACAGCTATTTCACAAATGATGGTCTTTATTAATGATTGCTATAAAGCTGATGTGATTCCAACGACTTATGCTGAAGGCTTTGTGAAAATGCTAGCTCCAATCGCTCCACATATTGCAGAAGAACTATGGCAACTATTAGGACACGATTCAACTCTTTCATATGAGCAATGGCCAACATATGATGAAGCAAAGCTTGTGGATGATGAAGTAGAAATTGCTGTACAAGTTGCTGGTAAAGTTCGTGCTAAGATCGTCGTAGCAAAAGATGCTTCAAAAGAGGATATTGAAAAAGTAGCACTTGCCGATGAAAAGGTTCAAGAATACATGGCAGGAAAGAGCTTAGTGAAAATCATCGTTATTCCAGGCAAACTTGTCAATATTGTCGTAAAATAAAGAGATAAAGTAAAAATGTACATTACTAAATTCAATTTTAGTAATGTACATTTTTTAATTTAGAGCTTAAGCAGTAAAATAAGGACTGCATCCATCTAACTGAGTGCAATTCAATAAATAGCTCCTGATACAATTAAATAATCAATCCCACAATAATAGCTGTTAGGATACTTACGAGTGTAGCACCGTACAACAACTTTAGTCCAAATCGAGCAACGACATTCCCTTGCCTTTCATTCAAACCTTTTACAGCTCCCGAAATAATCCCGATCGATGAAAAGTTGGCAAAAGATACGAGGAATACAGAAATAATACCTAATGTACGTTCACTCATGGACTCAGCAACATCGCCAAGGTTAATCATAGCAACAAATTCGTTTGTTACTAATTTGGTTGCCATAATACCGCCAGCAGCCACAGCATCTGCCCATGGGATACCCATTAGGAAAGCGATTGGCGCAAAGATATAGCCTAATATTTCTTGGAAAGATATACCGATAATCATATCGAATAATGAATTGATTAAATCCATTAATGCTACGAAACCAATAAGCATTGCCCCAACAATGATGGCTACTTTAAAGCCATCCATAATATATTCGCCAATCATTTGAAAGAACGCTTGCTTCTGTTCATCTTCAATTGTTAAGATATCTTCTTTTTCATCCACAGTATATGGATTAATGATGGAAACAATAATAAATCCACCAAACAGGTTTAATACAATGGCCGTAACAACATACTTTGGCTCAATCATCGTCATATAAGCTCCAACTACTGACATCGAAACAGTCGACATAGCAGAAGCGCATAATGTATACATACGTTGTGGTGCAATCTTATCTAATTGCTTTTTAACAGTTATGAACACTTCGGATTGACCTACCATAGCGGAAGCAACAGCATTATAGGATTCCAATTTCCCCATGCCACTTACTTTACTTAAAAATAAACCTACCCATTTCATCAGAAAAGGAAGAATTTTAAAATGCTGCAAGATCCCAATCAGAACAGATATAAAGACGATCGGTAATAAAACTGTTAAAAAGAAGGGTGATTCGCCTTCATTTGCTAAGCCACCAAAAACAAAGGATATACCTGCATTTGCATAGGACAATAAGTGATCAAACACTTTGGTGATTCCTTTGATTAGCACATAGCCGACCGTTGTATTAAGTAGTAAAGCTGCCAATAAAAATTGGATGATCAACATAATCACTATATATTTATATTTTATTTCTTTTTTGTTTTTACTCATTAATAAAGCTAAGGCAAAAACTAGTAACAATCCACAAAAGGATATTAAGTATCTCATAAGTTCCTCCATAAGTATCTGTGATATTTTGTCCTGATGTTCCAATTTCAGAAGAACAGCTAAAGATCTTAATTAGTCAGACGTCAGACAAACAATCTCACTATAACAGTTTTTTTGCTAGTTATTCAATAGATAAAAGAAAAAAAGTATGCAACATGGCATACAAATAAATTCACTCTTAAAAATGTAGGTTATTTCTTTAGGAGTTACTATTCATAAAAAATACCCTCTTATTGTGTGAGGATTTTTTCTTTTTATGACCTTCATGTTAACGAAACTTTTCGATTTTTTTTGAAACCAACCAAGTTCGGATTACGACTATAGGGTGAATGTTTGTAGGAGGTGTTTGGATGAGTGAGCATTTAGTGGCCATTATGGAAGAACACGGAGAATATTGCTTACGAGTGGCTTATCTTTATGTAAAGGATTGGGCGATGGCAGAAGAAATAGTCCAGGATGTCTTTTTTTCTTATTATCTGCAGCAGGATCGCTTTGAACAAAGAGCATCTCTAAAGACCTATTTAGTTAAAATAACTGTACATAAAAGTCATGATTATTTGCGAAGCTGGAAAAATAAACGCCATCAACTGTTGGAAAAATTGCATATTGGTGCAAGTAAACGAACACCAGAAACGATGCTATTAGCACAGGATGAACGGACAACATTAACAAATGCTTTATTTGAGTTACCTATTACTTATAGAGAAGTCGTCATCCTTTATTATTATCAGGAATTAAAGGTTAGAGAAATTGCAGATATTCTTACATGTGCAGAAAATACAGTTAAAACCAGATTGCATCGAGCAAGAAAAATGTTACAGGAAAAATTAGCGAATAGTAAGTGGGAGGTGTTAATGAATGACAACTTTTAAAGAGAAATTGGATCAAGAACTTGGCGAAGCACCACGATTTACGAAATCCTTACAGGAGGATATTTTACGGCAAGTGCGGCAAACAAAAAAGACAAGACGCTGGTCATATCCTTTGATTATCATAGGCGCGATAGTTATGTTTCTATTGATAATAGAAATCGGTCCATTAGGGCAGATAGAGCAAACGCAACATGCTTCAATTGTTCAATTAGCACAGCAGCAATCAATAAAGAAATATACAATAATTTACAATTCGGATGAGGAGATCTTTAAGGCTGGAAGACCTGGGTGGGTCATTGGACAACGAGTAATGGAGCAAAGTTCAGAAAAAGTGTTATTACAACAACTATTACAGCAAGCTACAGTGACTCAAATGAATGAGCGTACTTTTTTTAGATTACAACGTGATGTCTGGGTAGAATTTGAAAAAGGTCAGGTTATGAAGCTGAAAATGTTCATAAACGACGAGGATATCGGAATTGTTGATTATGACAACAATTCATTTTATAAAGTAGAAAATAAAGATTTGGCCAAGGCTTATTTAGATCTTATTCTCAATGATGATGCTAAATTTGGAATGTCAGGTTTAATCGTTATGCTAGTTATTTTTCTAGCTATCCAAATGCTTGGCGATAAACTAATGAGGAAAATGTTTAATATACCAAAGGAGTATGTCAATAGTCATCATAGACGTGCTGTTTGGGCTATTAAAATTTTGAATACCATGATGCTCATGGTGATCATAATTAAAGGGTGGATTTTATTTACTGTTATCATTGGAGGATATTTAGTTGTCAGCCTTTTCAGCTCTAATTTCATTGACTATTACTATGGTCGAGAGGAAAAAAGACATTATCTTTCCATTAGTTCGGCCATTGTTGGCTTGCTATCACTAATCCTATTTTTATTTTATATCAGTTAAATAACTTATAAACCTGAACCCGAATAATCTCGAGTTCAGGTATTTTTTTCCATCGTTTCAGTCTGAAGCATTAATTGATAAATACTCGAGATCATAAAGCTGGTAGCTAATCCGTAAAGCGTATTAAAGCTTAAACCAACACCAATTCCAATGATGATGGATAGCAGGATGACAAGCCAGCTATGCTTATGAATATGGCGATTCGTAAATAAAAGGATTAACACAAACGGTAGCATGGTAATGTGCAGAAAGGCAAAAGAATAAATAACACCTAAAATCGTTAAATCGATAGATAAGAAACAGGTGAATAAAATAATCATCAGGCCAATCAAATAGAAATAATAGGGTCTTTTCGTCACAAAAAAACGTTTCGTTGCCCGCATGTCTACAAGCAAGGTTGTGACAATGGCTAATAGGACAATGACGAGAAAAGCAAATGTCAGAAAGCCTGGTTGTACTTCATATAAAAACGTAAAAATCAGTACTTGGAATTGGCCAAATGATCCGCTATATAGAGCAATCATTAAAATTGCCGTAAATGATAGCGTTAATAACGCTAAAATTACACCAGAGGAAAACAGACTGCTACGTACTTTTTTAGGTTTTATAAAGGCAATTAAATACCATGTTGATTTATCAAAAAATACTTGTCCTAAAACAGCAAGTTGAATAATGACATAGAACAGCAGAATTTCGCTATTTTTAAAATAAAATAAATAAGGGTGATATAAGCGAATACCCTCATATACGGTGCTTGCCCCATTTAGTACAAAGTAATAAATAGGGATAAAAATAAGTAATGAAAAAAGAGCAATAATAAATAAAATTTCCAACCATAGTATACTTTTCACTGACATGATGCGGTCAAGAAGTAAGATGCCGATTAAAAAGAAAAAAAGTGTAATAGGGACTGGAATATTTAACATAATTTCAGACAATACACTAATGCTTATTAATTGAATAAGCCAAAGTTCAATACCTGTTAACAAGTAAAATAGACGTATAACCTTTAAATTCATTCCAGACAATTTACGCTGTATGGTAAAGAGCAAAAAGCTTTGTGTATGCTGATTTTGTGTGTAATCGCTCTTATTCAGCAATGAACCAAGTATGATAAATGAAATAGCTGTTGCTAGTGTATAACAAATGCCCGCCATAAAACCAAAAGAAATAAGGGCTGAGGGAGAGGACAATAATAAATTACCATTAATCCATCTCGCTAAAAGAATAATGACTCCTGCTGCTGTGCTTAAACTTGCAAATGGAACAAGCAATGAAAACTTCCTTAGCATATTATGAAAGACCTTTACTCATTTTAGAGGATTTATATTGACGTGGTGATTGATTATATTTTTTCTTAAACGCAACACTAAAATAGTGCTGACTATTAAAACCACAGCTCTCAGCAATTGCAGACATACTTGTGTCTAGATTTTCATTGATTTTCTTTACAGCCATTTCTAGGCGATAATTATTAATATATTCATTAATGCCAATAGACTGCTCCTCCAAAAATTTACGACTTAAATAGCTTGGATTCAAATGAATTTTTTCAGCAATAATATTGAGACTCAGTTTTTCATAATAGTTTTCATGAATATAGGAAAGTGCGCTTTGTATCGCATCATGGTTAGAACTCCACACCTTATATTTCTCCACAATAGCATCTAATTCACTTGCAATGACTGGTTTTGTAAGATAATCCTTTACCCCGATACGCAATGCTTGTTGGGCATATTCAAAGGTTTGATAAGCTGTTACCATGATGATGTCTACCTCATAAAGCGCTTTTAATTCCTTGCTCAACGTGATTCCATCTTTCCCAGGCATTTGAATATCCAAAAAGGCGATAGTCATACGGTGCTTCTTAGCTAATTGCAGAGCTTGTGAGGCATCTTGGGCAGTATGGAAGGTCCAATTCGGAAAATGTGGCTTTAATAAATAAATCATTTGCTCAAGCTCTAATGGCTCATCATCTGCGATTAAAATATTCATGGCGAGATACTCCTTTCTCCTTCCAGTTGATAGAATGCCTAAGCGGGAACATGGATGGTAACAGTGTAATGCTGTTCATTGTTTTGAATCGAGAATAAAATATTTTCGAGCCCATAAATGAGCTCAAGCCGTTTTCTAATATTTTCGAGCCCATAACCTTGCTGCAGTTCGTCTACTACCTGTTCAGTAGTCATTTCTATTTTTTCTAAAGGCTGTGTATTTTTAATTTCAATTAATAAGCTATTATCCATTTTTTTGATTGTAATGGATAGCTCTGCCTGTCCTATATGTTTTTCAAAGCTATGTTTATAGGCATTTTCAATAATAGTCTGCAGAATAAAAGGTGGTATTTGGACGGATAGTGCTTCATCATCAACATATTTATTTACAGTCAAACGATGGCCAAATCGCAATTGTTGAATATTTAAATAACTATCGACAAATTGTATCTCGTTCTTTAACGCAATTAACACCTCATGATTATTGTATTTAAATTTAAAAAATGTTGCCAAAGCCTCAATGCCCGCAACCAAATCTTCCTTACGATTGATGCGAGCTAGGCTTAATAATGAATTTAATGCATTAAAAAAGAAATGTGGCTGTATTTGCTGATTCAACTGGAGAATATTTGCTCTTTGTAAATCCTGCTCAAGCTCTAAATTTCTTTTTTCCTCCTCAAGGCTATCGATTTGCTTTTCGAAAATAAATATAAAAGTAAGCAGAAAAGCTCCAATAATTGGAGCAATTACACATAGGAGAATATATATGTTGAAGGTTTCTGGTTGTAACATAATGACCTCTCCGTTTATTTTGTAAGTGTAAGATACATTAAACTAAATTTTCTGCGAAATGGCAAGCTACCTTATGTGTTGCAGTGATCGCTCGTAGTGCTGGCACTTCTGCTTTACATTTATCCGTTGCGAATGGGCAACGTGTGTGAAAGCTACAGCCAGTAGGGGGACTAAGAGGTGATGGTAAGTCACCTTTTAAAATAATGCGCTCCTTACGATACTGCTTATCAATAACAGGTATAGAAGAAAACAGTGCTTTTGTATAAGGATGATGTGGCTGAGTAAAAAGGGAATGCTTATCAGCAATTTCTACGACCTTTCCAAGATACATCACCATAATACGGTCTGAAATATGTCGAACAACACTTAAATCGTGTGAGATAAATAAAAAGGTTAAATCTAAATCTCTTTGTAGTTGTTTTAGTAAATTTAGTATTTGAGCTTGAATGGAAACATCTAGGGCAGAAACAGACTCATCACAAATAATAATTTTAGGATTAACAGCAAGGGCTCTGGCAATACCAATCCGCTGACGCTGACCACCCGAAAATTCATGTGGATAACGCTCTAAGTATTCAGGACGTAACCCGACAAGAGACATTAATTCAATCATGCGTGCTTCTTGATGCTCAGGTGGTACAATTTTTTGAATAGACATGGCCTCTGTTAACATTTTACGAATGGTTCTTCGTGGGTTAAGGGACGCATAGGGATCTTGGAAAATAATTTGAATGTCCTTGCGTGCAGCACGAAGCTCTTTTTTGTTCATATTCACTAGATTTTTACCGAATAATAATACCTCTCCAGCAGTAGGCTCATCTAATCTTAAAATAGAACGACCAGTTGTTGATTTTCCGCAGCCAGATTCTCCTACAATACTGAGCGTCTCACCAGGCATGATGTCGAAAGACACCCCATCCACAGCTTTTACAACCTGCTGTGGACCGAAGAGCTTTTCTTTTTTTAAGAAAAAATGCTGCTTTAAATCATTTACTTGTAATAGTGGTTGTGTATGTTGCGCTGTTGTCATACTGTCAGCTCCTTCATAAGTGTTTCTCCTTGCCATTCATTACTGTACATCCAGCATCTTACCTTTTTTCCTTGCTCTACAGTCAAAAGCTCAGGCTGTTGTTCACGACATAAATCTGTAGCAAATGGGCAACGTTCTGCATAACGGCAGCCAATTGGATAATTATAGGGACTTGGGACAGTTCCGTGAATAGTAGATAATTCTTCTTGGTCTTCATATAGCTTTGGTAATGATTGAATTAATCCATTTGTATAAGGGTGTAGCGGTTTTTCAAAAAGACTTTCTGTTGTGCCTTCTTCTACAACCTGTCCCGCATACATAACAGCAATCTTATCGCAGATTTCTGCTACAACACCAAGGTCATGGGTAATGAAGATAATGCTCATGCCTAGTTGTTTTTGCAGGTTTTGAATAATATCAATAATTTGAGCTTGAATAGTTACATCAAGGGCAGTTGTCGGTTCGTCAGCAATTAACACATCTGGTGTACACGCTAGTGCCATGGCAATCATAATGCGCTGTCGCATCCCACCACTTAACTGATAAGGCTCCTGCTTCGCTCTTTTTTCGGGTGCAGGAATCCCAACTAGGCGAATCATATCGACAGCCTTTTGCCATGCTTCTTTACGTGATAAGCCTTGGTGCAATCGAATGGATTCAGCAATTTGCTCTCCAACGGATAATACAGGATTTAAGCTTGTCATAGGCTCTTGAAAAATCATCGATATTTTATTGCCCCGAATTTTACGTAGCTCTTCATCTGAGAGCTTCAAAATGTCTGTATTATTTAATAAAATTTCGCCATTGATGATTTTACCAGGAGGCGATGGTACTAAACGAAGTAATGACAGGGAAGTCATGGATTTTCCACAACCAGATTCACCAACAATGCCCAGTGTTTCTCCTTTTTGAAGAGTAAAGGATACCCCATCGACAGCTTTGGCAACCCCTTCACTCGAATAAAAATAGGTTTGTAAATTTTTTACTTCCAACACGGTTTCTTGTTTCATCCGTTTTTCCCCTCCTTAGTTTAAATCCATTCGTTTATTAAAGAATCGGTACAATATGTCTACAAAAAGATTAATGAAAACAAATATTAACGAGGCAACAAGAACGCCACCTTGTACGACTGGTATATCACGTGTTCGAATGGCATCTACAATCATTCGTCCTAATCCGTTTACAGCGAAAACCGATTCAACTAAAACTGTTCCGCCAAGTAAACTACCAAACTGTAAGCCTACTACTGTAATAACTGGAATCAAGGCATTGCGTAATGCGTGCTTTAAAATGATGATGTATCCTTTTAAGCCTTTTGCTTTCGCTGTTCGTATATAGTCTTGGTTTACAACCTCTAACATACTAGAGCGAGTCATACGAGCGACGATGGCAGCTCCACCAGCACCAAGTGTGACAGCTGGTAGAATAATATGTTTGGCACTATCCCAGCCTGCTACAGGAAGCCAGTGTAACTGTACAGAGAATACATACATTAATAAAATTCCTAACCAGAAGCTTGGAAGGGAAATCCCTAATAAAGCGACAACCATTAATCCTACATCCATCAAAGAATAAGGACGGATAGCGGAGATAATACCCGCAATAAGCCCCAGAACAATGGTGATTAAAATACTATAAAAGGCTAGCTCTATGGTAATCGGTAATCGGGAGGTAATTTCCTCGAATACTGGTTGATTATTTTTTAAAGAGTTACCCATATCTCCTTGTAGAAGATTTTTAATATAGTCTGTATATTGAACTGCTAATGGTTTATTGAGCCCTAAATTTTCACGTAATTCTGCAACCGTTTCTTGAGAAGCTCCTTCTCCTGCTAAAATAATCGCTGGGTCTCCGGGAATCATCTGCATAATTAGAAAAACAACAAGCGTTACACCAAGTGTTACAGGAATAATTTGAGCTAGTCGTTTTAAGATAAATAATGTCATGTGTCTTCTCTCCTTTAATTTTTCATTCTTGGGTCTAGCGCATCGCGTAAACCGTCACCAAATAAGTTAAAGCCTAATACAAGTATAGAAATCATAATACCTGGGAATAGCGCCATATAAGGAGCGGTAAATAGAAAATCTCGTCCGTTAGAAAGCATGGCACCCCATTCAGGAGATGGTGGCTGAGCACCTAAACCTAAGAATGATAGTCCTGCTGCAGATAGAATAGCGGTTGCTAAGCGCATTGATGCTTGTACAATAATAGGTGATAAAATATTTGGAAAAATATGCTTAATTAAAATCGTCATATCATTTGCTCCAAGTGTTTTGACAGCATCGATATATTCTAATTTTTTAACCTCCATTGTTGAGCCACGTACAATACGAGCAAACATAGGAATAGAGAAAAAACCAACAGCAATTGTGACATTGATAAGGCTCGGCCCCAATGCACTAACAATCGCTAAAGCTAGCAAAATACCTGGGAACGCAAGCATGATATCTAAAATTCTACTAATAATAGAATCAACCCATCTGCCATAATAGCCAGCAATAAGACCTAAGAAAGTGCCGATTGTACCACCGAATAAAACAGCTGAAATACCAACACCAATTGATAAACGTGATCCATATAAAATTCGACTTAAAATATCTCGCCCTTTGTCATCCGTTCCCATTAGATGTTCAACGCTTGGTCCTTGTAATTTTTGATCTAATTGTACGTCGTAGGGATCGTAAGGGGCTAAAATGGGCCCGATAAGAAACATCAATATATATAGAAGAATGATGATGCCTCCTACGACAGCTGCTTTATTCTTTTTGATTTTGTTTAGGAAAGAAACAAGATTCTTTTTTCTAGATGCCTTGCGTGCATTCACTAAAACAGAATGATCAATAGTAGTTGTTACTTTATTCATATCGAATACTCCTTTTCTATTTGATTTGATTTCAATTTAGTGAAAAGCGTAAAGAATGTAAATATTTTATGGCTTATTAGTCAGAAAATTTAAAAAACACGTAAAAATTTTAAAAAACAAGTGAATTTTATTTCTTTATAATTCGAAATGTAAGGAACAAATCACACAAGGAGGAAATGTTGATGAAGAAAATGAAGTTGTTTTTATTCATGGCACTAATAACTGTACTTATTCTGCAAGCCTGCTCTACTGCTAGCAATAATAGTACAGAAGGTTCCAAAGAGGGATCAAAAAGCGTAGGAGGAGAATTAGTTGTTCTAAGAGCAGCAGATGCGACAAGTCTTGATCCTCACTTTATTACAGATATTCCATCAGCAAATATTATTCATGGCAAGGTATATGAAACACTTGTCGCTTTTGATAGAGATCGTAAAATTGTTCCATTACTTGCAAAAGAGTGGGAGCAAAAAGATGAAGTCACTTGGACATTTACATTAAATGAAGGCATTAAATTCCATGATGGAGCAGATTTTAATGCAGAGGCTGTAAAAGCGACATTTGACCGAATTCTAGATCCTGCAACTGGATCACCACAGCGTGATAAATTATCTATGATTAGTGAAGTAGTGGTAGATGATGAATATGTTGTAACGTTGAAATTAAAAGAACCATATGCTCCGCTTCTATCTATTTTAGCCAGTCAAGAGGGTAGCATGATGAGCCCGAAAGCGATTGCTGAAGCAGCGGACGAATTAGCAACTCATCCAGTAGGGACAGGCCCATTTGTATTTGAAACTTGGAAATCTGGTCAAGAAATCACTTTAATTTCGAATAAAGATTATTGGGGGACTGTACCGAAAGTAGATAAAGTAACATTTAAAGTTGTACCAGAGGATTCTACTCGTCTAGCAATGATTGAAAGTGGAGAAGCACATATTGCTGAACAAGTACCTGTAACAGAGATTGATCGTATTGAAAATTCTTCAACGATGAATTTATTCCGTGCAGAAGGACTAGCAGTAGAATTTATCGGATTCAACGTGAAAGATACGTTATTATCTGATGTAAAAGTACGTCAAGCTATTAGCTATGCTGTTGACCGTGAAGCAATTATTAGCGGTATTTATGATAATGTAGGAACACTTGCAAATTCTGCAATGAGTCCAAAAATTATTGGATATTCTAGTGAAACGAAACCGTATGACTATGATGTAGTGAAGGCTAAAGAATTGTTAAAAGAAGCTGGCGTTCAAGAGGGAACAAAAGTTAAATTACTGACAAGTGACCGTAAAGAGCGTATCAACATGGCGGAGGTTATTCAATCTCAATTAAAAGGAATCGGATTAGATGTTGATATTCAAGTAATGGAGTATGGTGCATTTATTTCTGAAATTACGAAAGAACAGCATCAAATCTTTATTAGTGGTTGGGGTAATGCAACGGGTGATGCTGATTATAACCAATACAATCTATTCCACACTGCATCTATGGGGCCTCCAGGAAACCATTTCTACTATTCAAATCCAGAAGTAGACAAGCTAATTGAGCAAGGGCGTTCTGAAGCAAACCAAGAGGCACGTAATGAAATCTACAAAAAAGCAATGCAAATCGAGTTAGACGAAGCTGTGTATATTCCAGTGCGTAACTATGAGCATTTAGCAGTTTACAGCAATGCTGTAAAAGGTTTCTGGTTAGATGCATCTAACTACACGATGATCAGTGGCGTTGAAATTGTAGAGTAATCAAATTTGGTGATAGACGAAAAAATACCAATTGGGAGGAAACTATGAGTAAACTATTGCTGAAAAATGTGAGATTAGAAGAAGCATATGAGCGCGAAAATGAACACATTGTTGCTACTCGTACAGGTATTTATGATGTTCTAATCGAAGATGGACATGTTCAACAAGTAGATAAGGATATAGTGGCTGATGAAGATGTAGAAGTAATAGATGCACAACAGCAACTATTAGTCCCTTCATTCCGAGAAATGCATATTCATATTGATAAAACGTATTTCGGCGGAGAATGGCAGGCACCAAGACCCATTACTAAAGGGATTTTAACACGCATTGAAGAAGAAAGAACACTACTACCTAAACAATTGCCGACAGCTGCTTATCGAGCTGAGGAAATGGTGAAGTGGCTCATTTCCCAAGGACACACACATATTCGTTCACATTGTAATGTTGACCCACAAATTGGGACAAAGCATATTGAAATTACAAAACAGGTTTTAGCAAACTATCAAGATCAAATCACCTATGATATTGTAGCCTTTCCACAGCATGGCTTATTACGCTCCAATGTAGAGGGACTAATCCGTGAGGCAATGGCGATGGGAGCAACGCTTGTTGGAGGCGTTGACCCATCCATTGTAGATCGCAATATCGAAAAGTCATTGCAAACAACGATGGGTATTGCACAAGACTATAATGCAGGGATCGATATTCATATTCACACAGCGAACACACTAGGCGAATTTGAATTTTATAAACTGATTGAGTTAACGAAACAGGCGAAAAAAGAAGGTCAAGTCACAATTAGCCATGCGATGGCACTTGCTGATTTAGAACAGTCACGGTTAGAAAATTTAGTTCAAGCCATGGCTGAGGTACAAATGGATGTAACAACAACTGTACCAATCGATTTGAACCGTTCGACAATACCAATTCCTTATCTTTATAACAATGGTGTAAAGGTATCTGTGGGACATGATAGCTTAACAGATCATTGGTCACCATATGGTACTGGTAATACGATTATGAAATTAAATGTCATGGCGGAGAGATTCCGTTTTATTGATGAATATTCATTAAGTCGAGCTTGGAAATACGCCTCTGGTGGTATCACACCATTGAATGATGTAGGAGAACGTGTTTGGCCACAAGTTGGTGATAAAGCGAATATGCTGTTAGTGGATGGCGTGAGCACTGCACATGTGATAGCAAGAAGATGCCCAATTACTACGGTCATTTCACAAGGCAAAATGATTCACCAACAGGATGTAGGAGAGTTGAAAGGAGAATTCAGATGAAGCACTGGCTTACAAATGTTCTACTTGAAACAGGAGAATATCTAAAGGAAAATGATACAGTTGGAACGAAAGTGGAGCTTTTTCACCTTGAAATTACAGATGGCTTCATTTCGCAAATTGTACCCGCAACAGACGCAATCGATTCTCAAAACGAAGTCACAGATATGAAAGGGAAGCTGCTATTACCTGCCTTTAAGGAAATGCATAATCATTTAGATAAAACATACTTATCTTTACCGTGGAAGGCTTGTGTGCCCGTAAAGAATTTAAAGGAACGACTTGATCGTGAAGCACAAGAGTTATCCGTTCTTGCTACAACAGGTAAACAACGTGCGGCTGCAATGATTGAAAAAATCCTTAAGAATGGTGCGAATCATATTCGTACACATGTCAATATCGATCCATACATTGGATTAAAAAATTTAGAAGGTGTACTAGCGGCATTGGACGATTATAAAGATGTCGTGACATCCGAAGTCATTGCCTTTCCACAGCATGGTCTACTAAGAGATGATGTCCCTAAATTATTGCGTGAAGCTTTACGCAATGGAGCGACGATGATTGGCGGCCTAGATCCAGCTGGCATCGATAACTCGATCGAGCCTTCTCTTTATGAAGTGATGGATATTGCACAGGAATTTAATGTTGATGTCGATATTCATTTACATGATGGTGGACATGTTGGGTATTATACAATCGATAAATGGATAGACATCGTGGAGGATGCCAAATATCAGGGGAGAACGGCAATAAGTCATGCCTTTTCACTTGGTGATGTATCAATCATGGAGCAACATAAAATTGCAGATCGTTTAGCACAACAACAAGTAAAAATAATGTCAACGGTGCCATTTGATTTGCGACGATTAATTCCACCGATTGAATTACTAACAGAGCACGGCGTGGATGTCCATTTTGGTTGTGACGGCTTTTATGATTCTTGGAGTCCTAATGGCTCAGGAGATATTTTAGAAAAAGCGACTACTTTTGCAGATATTTCTCGTAAACTTGACGAACGCTCTATTCGACAAACATTAAAATATATTACAAGTGGTGTCACGCCATTAGATGCAAATGGTCAGAAGGTTTGGCCGAATGTGAAGGACGAAGCAAGTTTTGTATTCTTTGACGCAGTATCAAGCGCGGAAGTTATTGCACGTAAACCATCCAACCGAGTGGTTATGTCTAAAGGAAAGTTTATCAATTAAGCATAAATCTAAATCCCCCTTATTTAGATAACATAGCAAACTAGAAATTTTCTAGTTTGCTATACTTATGTTTTAATAGGAAAGATGAATAAAGGAAAGGGAAGTAGATTTGCCATTACTTATGTAGAAATCTCTTTATTTGCGGGTGCGATAAAATATGAAACAACTACCAATCTATATGATTTTATTTAGCTGTGTATTTTTTTGGGCCAGTAACTTCATTATTGGCTCTATTTTAATTGAACATTGGGATCCTTTAACGGTTGCCATTTTTAGATTGATTGTCATTGTTCTCTTTTTAGGAGGGATTAGTTGGAAAGCAATCTACCGAACAACATTTACAAGAAATGATTTATTGTTATTGATCCTTGCAGGAATACTGGGCGTTTCCATTAATCACTATAGCTTTTATGCTAGTCTCCAGCACACTTCTCCTATCACTGCGGCTTTAATATTAGCCTGTGCACCGATTGTCACATCTCTGCTGAATAAAATGATCTATCATGAATCACGTAACGGCATATTTTGGCTAGGTGCAATACTATCATTTGTTGGTGTTGGCCTCATCATTACAAAAGGGGCACTTATCACCATTTCAATCGGTAAGGGTGAGGTGCTGAGCTTAATTACAATGCTAAGCTTTGCTTTGTTCCTCATTATTGTCAATCATCTTAGTCTGAAAATGTCAGCCCAGTCGATTACGTTCTATACAAATTTAATAGGTTTACTGGTGCTTGTGCCGTTTTCATTTACTATTTTGCCGCAGACGAATTGGCAAGTTGCAGTACCCTACTGGTTTTTGCTCATCTTATCAGCGATTATTATTCATGGGGTAAGCAATTTAATGTGGAATCAAAAAATGAAGGAGGTCGGCTCAACAAATGCGTCGTTGTTGTTAAACTTTGAGCCAGCTATAGCCATGCTATTGAGTGCTGTATTTTTAAAACAATTCCCTACAAGTGTTCAAATATATGGCTCTTTATTAATTTTAGTAGGAATTTTGTTGTGTATTTATTATAAAGAAATTAAAATTTTGCTCTTGCTAAAAAGAAAAATAAATTAAAAAAAGCACTTTTCTGTACAGTATGTTAGAAATGATTTCTGGCATGCTGTTTTTTTGTAGATTGTATGTATTGTTTTTGTGCAAAAATAATATTACTTCAAAAAAATCTCCTTTTAGAATGTTTCCATCATGTAGAAGCAATTGATACTGAGTTAATAGAATTTTATCTCTTATTCTTTGTAGAGAAAATATATATTTGGATAATAAAAATCTTTAGGTATTGAAAGCATTTTATAAAATATGCATTCACTGTATTGTAAAAAAATTATTTTTTTATTAATTTAAGTAAACATAAATCAGTTTATAAAAAATGCTAGGTATTTATAAATATAAAAATTTTGTCTATTACATTTATAAAATGCTCTTTTGTTCTATAAATTTCTACATACTATTGATTTGGTGTGCTTCTTTTTATGAGAGATACTCATAATGATTCTGCTGGTAAAATAAGACGTATACATTTAG
>NZ_PXXX01000020.1 GCF_003367505.1 Lysinibacillus capsici | reverse complement strand
TATAAAGGGTACACTTTATCCTAAGCGTGCCCTTTATTACACTTTCACAACTACATCGTGATACAGTCCTGGTCTACGATCATCGTAAACAGGAATTCTTCCACGTACTTCATCGACAATAGAAAAGTCTACATCGATCACTGCTACTTCCTCGTCCTCAGCACCTACCCATAATACTTCTCCCCAAGGCTGAATAATCATAGACTGCCCATTAAAATTTTCTACCTTTTTCGAAATACGATTAACTGCAATGACAAAGCATTGATTTTCAATTGCACGAGCCTGTAGCAACGTTTTCCAATGGTCAATCCTTGGAGTTGGCCACTGCGCTGGTACAAATAATACCTTTGCTCCTTGTAATGCATGTGCACGTAACCATTCTGGGAAGCGAATATCATAGCAAATGACACCAGCAGCTTCAATATCATCTAAAGCAAAACGATTCATTTCATCCCCTGCTTCCAAGTAAAGATGCTCGTCCATTAAACGGAAAAGATGTGCCTTGCTATATTCCCCAACAAGTTCTCCATTACGATCAAAGGTATACATCGTATTATAAAATTTATCGCCTTTCTTTGTTGAAACAGAGCCCCCTACAATATGTACATCAAGTTCCTTAGCAAGTTTAGCCAAAAAGGCCTTTGTCCGCTCACCATTGATATCTGCTAGCTCAGGCAGTTTCTCTAAAGCATAGCCTGTATTCCACATTTCAGGTAACACTATGATTTCTGCCCCATTTTTTGCAGCTTCACGAATCTTATCCTCGGCACGTTCAAAATTTTCTTCAACTTTGCCAAAGCCAACATTTAATTGAATACAACCGATTTTCATCTCTATTCCTCCTCTAGACAATTAACAGAAAAAGTAATACTATTTGCTTCATATTCTTCAATAATAATTATTATATTCTGAAAAAGGTGATCATGCATGGAATTCTCTAAAAAACTACAGCAACTACCCACTCAATTTTTTGCAGCACTCGTTCAAAAAGTAAACTTGGCTCTAGAAGAAGGGCGTGATGTCATTAACCTTGGGCAAGGAAATCCCGATCAGCCAACGCCTATTCACATCATTCAAGCATTACAGGAAGCAGCTGAAAATCCTCAAAACCACAAATATTCACCATTTAGAGGTCTCGCTGAATTACGCCAAGCTGCTGCGGACTTTTATCAACGTGAATATCAGGTAGAACTAAATCCAGATACAGAGGTAGCGATTCTTGGTGGAACAAAAATTGGTCTAGTTGAGCTACCTTTAGCTGTGTTAAACCCTGGTGACACGATGCTCTTACCAGATCCTGGCTATCCAGATTACCTATCAGGTGTTGTACTAGGAGACGTCAATTTTGAAGTAATGCCCCTTTTTGCTGAAAATGATTTCTTACCTGATTATCATGCATTACCTGATGAAGTGAAAGAAAAAGCAAAGCTTCTTTACTTAAATTACCCGAACAACCCTACAGGTGGTACAGCATCACTTGCGTTTTTTGAAGAGACCGTTCGCTTTGCGAAGGAGCACAATATTATCGTATCACATGATTTTGCTTATGGGGCAATAGGATTTGACGGTAATAAACCAGTTAGCTTCCTTCAAGCAAAGGGTGCAAAAGAAGTAGGAGTTGAAATGTATACATTATCGAAAACCTATAATATGGCTGGCTGGCGTATAGGCTTCGCTGTAGGGAATGCCGAGATTATTGCTGCTATTAATCTAATTCAGGATCATCTGTTTTGTAGTCAATTCCCTGCCATTCAACAAGCCGCAGCAGTAGCACTGACGGCTTCCCAACAATGTGCGGATGAACTACGAGCTACTTATGAGCGTCGCCGCAATGTACTCATTGAAGAAGCTCGAAGAATTGGCTGGCATGTTACGGCTCCAAGTGGCTCCTTCTTCGCATGGCTCCCTGTACCACTAGGCTATACAAGTGAACAGTTTGCTGATCTTTTGCTCGAAAAAGCTGATATCGCTGTAGCAGCAGGTAATGGCTTCGGTCAATATGGTGAAGGCTATGTACGCGTAGGATTGCTGGTTAGTGAGGAGCGCTTACGTGAAGCAATCCATAGAATCGAGCAATTACAATTGTTTAAAAGATAATGACGCCATATCCTGTAGCTATCCCTAGCTACAGGATTATTACTATTTTTCAATTTTCCTTGGTTGCCCTAAACCATTTTCTAATGGATAAAATTGAACATGACCTGTTTCATCATCCCATTTTCGAATATGTTGAATCCCTTGTACCTCTGCCAACACGATGTCAGCAGTAATAACAGGGTTGCCCCCTTTTATTAAATGCCCACCTGATACAACACCCCATTGATCGCTCATAGAACCATGGAAATGTGTCTCATATCCACCATCTCGCTTACACACCACACCTGAACCTTGAATAAATTCTAATGGTCCCTCTTTTTCAATCACATCACTAAAACGAACTTGAATTTGAACTGTTGCATCTGGCACTAAATAAACAAAGCTACTTTTTTGAAAGCTGCCAATACAGCTTAAAATTGTTGCTGACTCTATACTATTCTCTTCGCAAAGCGCTTCAATTCCTTCAATGATATCTGTTCCCGTTAGAAAACGAGCACTAATAACCTTACCAAATGAACCTATACCATAATTAACTCTTACAGACATTGTTATCCCTCTTTTGCGTCGAAATATTATAATTATATAAAAAATTTAAAAATTATTTATTGACTTACTATACCCTATAAATTATATTAGTTCTATCGGAATTACAAAAAAATATTATAAATCTCTTATCAAGAGTAGCTGAGGGACTGGCCCTATGAAGCTCGGCAACCTCCTTTTATAGGAAGGTGCTAAATCCTGCAAACGATCTTCGTTTGATAGATAAGAGAGGACATCTTTTCATGAGCCTCTCTTAATTTGTAAGAGAGTTTTTTTATTTTCAAAAAACCGATAAAAACAATCTTGGAGGTATTTTCATGAAAAAGAAAAATAAATTTTTAGTAGGTTTAGCAAGTTTAACATTAGTAGCAGCTTTAGCAGGCTGTGGCTCTAAAGAAGATAGTAAAAGCCAAGCTGAAGGAATTGATGAAAAGAAAATCGTTGTAGGCGTCACTTCTGGTCCACACGAACAAATTGCAGAAGTAGCCGCTAAAGTAGCAAAAGAAAATGGGCTAGAAGTAGAACTAAAATCATTTTCTGACTATGTTTTACCTAATACATCCTTAGCTGAAGGTGATCTTGATGCGAACAGCTATCAACACGAGCCTTTCCTAGATACATTTAATAAAGACCATGATACAGATTTAGTACCAGTGGGCAAGACGATTTTAAATCCAATGGGTATCTACTCAGAAAAATATAAATCCTTTGATGACATTCCTGACGGTGCAACGTTTGGCTTACCAAATGACCCAACGAATGGAGCACGTGCCCTCTTTGTTTTACAGGAAGCTGGCTATATTAAGTTAAAAGAGGGTGCAGACTTAACAGCCTCGATCCGTGATGTAGAAGAAAACAAAAAGAATTTAAAATTCATTGAATTAGAGGCAGCTCAAATTCCTAAACAACTTAGTGAAGTAGATGTAGCAGCTATTAATACAAACTTTGCACTAGAGGCTGGCATTAACCCTAAAGATGACTCTATTTTATTGGAATCTACTGATTCTCCATACGTGAACTATATTGTTGTACGTGCTGAAAATGAAAATGATCCAACAATTAAAAAGTTCGTTGAGGCTTACCAATCTGACGAAGTGCGTCAATTCATCGAAGAGGAATTCAAAGGTTCTGTAATCCCTAGCTGGTAATATGTTCAGAAAGCTTCTATAAAGCCGAAGAATCTGCTGAAATTCCCCAATGGGAAGACGAGCAGATTCTTGCTTTTTAGAAGGTTGAGAAAGGAGCAAACAATCGCATGATTCAATTACAAAATATCTCAAAAGAATTTAAATCGAAAAAAGGCATCATAAAAGCTGTGGATGGCATCAACCTTCACGTAAAAAGGGGACAAATTCATGGTGTAATCGGCTATAGTGGTGCTGGTAAAAGTACACTCATTCGTTGCGTTAATCTACTAGAACGTCCTACAGCAGGAAAAGTAGTGATAGACAATGTAGACATTACGACCCTTTCTCTTCACGAATTACGTCAAACACGCCAAAAAATCGGGATGATCTTCCAGCACTTTAATCTCTTAAAAACAGCAACAGTTTACAATAATATTGCAGTTCCCTTAAAGCTACTAGGCTATAAAGAGGCGGAAGTAAAAAACCGAGTAGCTAAGTATGCTGAAATTGTCGGTTTAACAGATAAACTAGATAGTTACCCAAATCAACTTTCAGGTGGTCAAAAACAGCGTGTGGCTATTGCACGTGCCTTAGCACAGGAACCAGAGATTTTACTTAGTGACGAAGCAACAAGTGCACTTGATCCTGAGACAACGGAAGCCATTCTTGAATTGTTGTTAAAAATTAATCGTGAATTAGGCATTACGATTCTGCTCATCACACATGAAATGAATGTAATTCAAAAAATTTGCGATGAGGTTTCTGTTCTAGAATCAGGGAAAGTTGTGGAATTTGGCACAGCGATTGAACTTTTTGCGAAACCGAAGCACCCTACAACGCGAAAGTTTTTGAATACAATTTCACAACGTAATTTATCCCCTTCTCTTATTGAGCAATTAAATGTTTCAGGAAGTGTAATCCGTTTAACATTCCTTGGTGAAAGTACTGGTAAGCCATTATTAGCAGAAGTCACTAAGGTATATGATGTGCAACCAAATATTTTAACAGCCAATATTATTGAATTAAAAAACGGTATTGTCGGCAATATTGTGGTGCATTTACATGGCGAAACGCAGATTGTCCAAAAGGCGTTAACGTATTTTTCAGAAAATGGCGTGGCAGTGGAAGAATTAGGAGGTGCGTTCAATGAGTAGTATCCAAAGCTTCTTTACAGATTGGTCAGATGTTATTGGCAAAGCAATTATCGAAACATTTCAAATGGTCGGAATTTCATTATTTTTCTCCATTCTGATTGGCATTCCATTAGGGCTATTAATCGTTTTAACACGACCAGGACAATCCTTTGAAAATAAATTTTTCTATCAGTTTTTTAATCTATTTATCAATATTGTTCGCTCTGTTCCATTTATCATTTTACTATTCTTCATCTTACCTTTTACCAAGTTAATTGTAGGTACAACAATTGGTGTTAAAGGTGTAATCGTACCACTAGTTGTTTACACAGCTCCTTATATTGCACGACTGATGGAGTCTGCGCTTTTAGAAGTGGATTCCGGAGTAGTAGAAGCCTACACAGCCATGGGTATTAAACGTCGCCATATCATTTGGCATGTCCTATTACGTGAAGCGCGACCATCTATTATTTTAGGCTTAACAATTGCCACAATAGGATTAATTGGTGCGACAGCAATGGCAGGAATGGTTGGTGCTGGCGGTTTAGGTGACCTTGCCTATCGTTATGGTCATTTGCGCTATGAGGTTGATGTGATGTATGCAACTGTCTTTATCTTAATCATCCTTGTGCAGAGCATTCAATCCATTGGTAACCGCTTCGCCGCGAAGTTGAAAAAAGATTAAGAGGAGAATGAAGATGACAAACGAAATTTATGTAGAGAAAAATGGCTATATTGCAACGTTAGTATTAAACCGCCCGGATAAACGGAATTCTTTATCAAGGGCAATGTTTCAAGCCATAGTAGACCAACTAGAGCTGCTCCGTATAGATTCTTCCATCAAACTTTTAATTGTTCGCGGTGTCAATGAAGTAGCCTTTTCTTCCGGTGCAGATATTAGCGAGTTTTTAGATGTTCGTTATGCTACAGACAATGCTAAAGCCTATAATGAATTGGCTCTAAAGGCGATCGATGCTCTCTATAAATTTCCACACCCGACAATTGCTATGATTCAGGGCTTAGCAATTGGTGGTGGCTTAGAGTTAGCAAATGCTTGTGATTTTAGAATAGCAACGCCTAAGAGTAAGCTAGGCATTACCGCTGCAAACATAGGTATTGTCTATAATTTAGAAAGCACGAAACGTCTCATCAATATTGTTGGTGTCGCTAAGGCAAAGGAAATTTTGTACACAGCTACTATTTTTACAGCTGAAGAAGGAAAAAATATTGGTTTAATCACGGCCCTACACGAACCAGAGGAAATTGATGAGGCGACATTGCAATTCGCTGAACATCTATTAAGTAAATCATCCATTGCAAACGCAGGCATCAAAAAAATTATCCAGGCGATTGTAGATGGTGAAAATGAAGAAAGCGATGAGCTGGCACAGTTAGTTTTGGATTCATTTAGTTCAGACGATTATAACGAAGGTATTCAAGCCTTTTTAAATAAAAGAAAGCCTATTTTCAATAAATAAGTGAGGTAGTAACGATGACAAACACAACTGATGGTGATCTACTCTTAAAAAATATCACTGCACAAGCCCCCTTCCCCATTTGCTTTGCAGATTTAGAAAAGGCCGTAGCGAAAAAAATCGAAGCTGGGCCTTTTGGCTACATCCGTTCTGGTGCTGGTGGTGAACAAACACTGCGCAATAATCGTGCAGCATTTGAGAAGTATTCCATTGTTCCCCGCTTTTTAAATGATGTGTCAAACGTTGATACATCAATTCATTTGTTTGGTAAAACATACCCAACTCCTTTGCTCTTTGCTCCTGTTGGCATGAACGGAATGGTTCACGATGATGGTGAGCTTGCCGTTGTACGTGCCGCCCAGAATTTAAATATCCCTTATATTCAAAGCACTGTTTCCACTTATGCTCTTGAAGAAGTTGCTCAAGCTGCTCCTTCTGCAACAAAGTGGTTTCAATTATATTGGTCTACAAATGAAGAAATTGCTTTTAGTATGGCTGTACGTGCGGAGGCAGCGGGATTTGAAGCAATCGTTTTAACTGTCGATACCGTAATGCTTGGCTGGCGCGAAGAAGATGTCCGCAATCAATTTTCACCATTGAAGCTAGGCTATGCAAGAGGAAATTATATGAATGATCCCGTTTTTACAGCCACTTTACCTGATGATTCATTCGAGTCCTACGTACAAGGTGTCTTGCAAAATGTCTTCCACCCAACACTTAATTGGGAACATGTTAGAGAGCTAAAAAAACGTACCAACCTTCCTATATTATTGAAGGGAATTTTACATCCTGAAGATGCAAAACATGCTATCGACAATGGTATTGATGGCATTATTGTATCAAACCATGGTGGCCGTCAATTAGATGGTGTGATTGGTTCACTTGATGCCCTTCCTGCTATTGTGAAAGTTGTGAATGGACAAATTCCTATTATATTAGATAGTGGTGTATATCGTGGCATGGATGCCTTAAAAGCACTTGCTTTAGGAGCGAATGCAGTTGCAATTGGACGTCCTTTCGTCTATGGACTAGCCCTTGAGGGACAACAAGGTGTCGAAAAGGTGATGACCAATCTTTATGATGAATTAAAGGTTTCTATCGCATTAGCCGGTGCTACCTCTGTCAAAGGATTACGCAACATCACATTAGTCAAACAGGATGGGACTGAGGGTAAATGAAACAAGCATTACAAGGATTAAAGGTTATCGAATTATCACAAGTCTTAGCAGGTCCTTATTGCACCATGGTGTTAGCAGATATGGGTGCAGAAGTTATCAAAATTGAAAAATACCCAAATGGAGACGATACCCGTACAATGGGTCCATTCGTTAATGAAGAAAGTCATATGTATATGATGGTTAATCGTAATAAAAAAGGTGTCTGCATCAATTTAAAAACGACTGAGGGACTGGCTTTATTTAAAGAATTGATTCAATCTGTTGATGTACTTGTGGAAAATTATCGACCAGGTGTAACGAAAAAGCTTGGTATTGATTATGACACATTAAAAGCCATCAATCCTGGCCTAATTTACTGCTCTATTTCCGGTTATGGTCAAACAGGTCCTTATAGTCAAAAGGGTGGCTATGATATTATGGCTCAGGGTCTGAGTGGCTTAATGCATATGACAGGTGAAGCAGATGGACGACCTGTAAAGGTTGGCTTTGCGGTGAATGATATTGCTGCTGCACAAACAGCCTTACAATCGATTTTAATGGCCTATATTTATAAGCTTCGTAGTGGTGAAGGTCAATATATTGATGTGTCCTTAGTGGAGTCAGGTCTTGCGTGGACTGTTTGGGAGGCCGCTGCTTACTTCGGAAAGGGTGAGTTACCTGAGCGAACAGGAACCGCCCATCGTGTGTCTGCGCCCTATCAAGGTTTCAAAACACAGGATGACTATATTCTAGTAGGTGCTGGCAATCAAAAGCTATGGGAGATTTTTGCGGCAAAGGTTGTCAATCGACCTGATTGGTTAGACAATCCTCTCTTTGCTACCAACTATTCACGTGCCCAACATGTGAGGGAGCTGGAAGCAGAAATTGAAAGCGAGCTAATTAAGCATAAGGCTATCTACTGGCTCGAACTATTAGATAAGCATGGTGTACCATCTAGTCCAATCTATTCTTATGACCAAACATTGAATGACCCTCATATACTAGAGCGTGGCATGGTACTGTCCTATGAGCATCCGACTGCTGGACCAATGAGAACATTGGGCTTCCCAGCTAAGTTTTCACAAACACCTGGACAGCTAACAAGTGCAGCACCCACTTTAGGACAACATAATGAAGAAATTTTACAGGCATTAAATATTTCTGATCAAGCTATTCAACAGCTCAAGGCAGGCAAAATAATTGGGTCAAAATAAAGTGATTGTCTATTTTTAGATCGCCCTATCAGTTAGATTTAAGCTTCTATCGGTCACTTTTTTGATTCTATCCTTCACTTTTTCTTTTCTATCATGCAAAAAAGGCTTCCCCATTCATGAGGAAGCCTTTTTCTTATTGAATAACGCCTAATTCACGACCAACCTTCTCGTAAATCGCAATTGCATCATCAAGCATTTCTTTTGTATGTGCCGCTGTTGGCATATTCCGAACGCGACCTGTACCTTTTGGAACTGTTGGGAAGACAATTGATTTTGCATAAACGCCTTCTTCAAATAAACGTTTTGAAAATTCCTGTGTTAACTTTTCATCCCCAATGATGCATGGAGTAATTGGTGTCTCAGACGCACCAATATTAAAGCCAAGCTTCTCAAGCCCCGCTTTTAAATAATTTCCATTATCCCACAGCTTATCGTGTAGCTCTGTTGAATCAATCAGCATTTGCACGGCTGCTGTAATAGCGGCTACATCACCTGGTGGTAATGCTGTTGAGAATAGGAATGGGCGTGAGCGAACTTTTAGCCAATCAATTAAATTTTTCTTACCTGCTACATAGCCACCTACTACACCAATGGCTTTTGATAATGTACCAATTTGGAAATCAATTTCTTTTTCTAATCCAAAATGCTTCACAGTTCCTTTTCCTTTACCTGTTACACCCGAACCATGTGCATCATCCACATACGTGATTAAATCAAACTCTTTAGCTATTTCCACAATTTCAGGTAATTTAGCAATATCACCATCCATTGAGAAGACACCATCTGTGATAACCATGATTTTATTGTATAAACCTGATTCCTTTGCTGCCTTTGCCTTTGCACGTAAATCCTCCATATCAGAGTGATTAAACGCGATGATTTTTGCCTTTGATAAGCGACATCCATCAATAATAGAGGCATGGTTTAATTGATCAGATAGAATGGCATCATTTTTATCCATTACAGCCGAAATAGCTGCCATATTACAATTAAATCCAGATTGATAAGAAATAGCCGCTTCTGTTCCTTTAAATTCAGCAAGCTTTTCTTCTAATTTTACGTGCAAGTCAAGTGTCCCGTTGATTGTACGAACAGCACCTGCTCCAACACCGTATTTATCAATTGTCTCTTTGGCAATACGCTTTAATTCTTCATTTGTTGCTAAACCAAGATAGTTGTTAGAGGATAAGTTAACAAGATTTTTGCCACGGACCTGAATAATTGGGCCATTTGCTCCCTCTACTGGATCGATTTCATTGTATAAGCCTTGTTCATGTAAGGCTTGTAGGTTTTCATCTAAAAATGCATTCAATACTTTTGACAAGCGTATCATCCTTTCCTAGGAAAACTGTTCTCGCTCCTAGTTTAGCACATGCAAGCCATTAGCTACATTACTTTGTTAATCTTTCGAATAGTGGCGCTGTTTTTTCGCGCCATAAAGAAGCCGATAGACAATTATCTAATAAACGACGAACGGTATATTCAGCTTCTGCATATCGTTTGGAATGGCCCATCGCATCCTGTATAGCTTCTTTGTATTGTGCTCGCACTGCCTCGATCGCAGTTTCTGCTTCCTCTGACAGCGCACAATGTTGACCAATATCAAATATCTTATCCCCTAACCTACCATCCTCTGGATCAAAGATATGAGGCTCTGTGCTATCAAAAATACAGAAATTAAGCTCTGGGATAATGACCATATCTACAGATCCCGCATCTAAGCCACACCAAACAATTTGTGCATCAAGCCCTCTTGCATTTGCTTCATCGGCTAAGCTTTTCATTAGTGAAGATTTGCCTGTACCTGGCTTACCTTTAATCATGAAGCGAGTCGTGATACTTTTGGTGATACTATCCACTGTATTTTCCGCACCTCTAGGAGTTAGCGTTCCCAGTAAACGATGTGTCCGCATACCTGTTTTATTCAGAATAATAGATTGGAACACTTCCGACTTTAAATTTTCCACCTGTTCATTTAATGCCTGCCAGTTCATACAGCTTTGTGTGATAACCTCCCAGTCATCATGTAGCTTGATTGCTTGATCCAGTTTCGCTATGCATTTTTCACGCCATGTTGCACGCTCTTGCATCGCCTCTGCAAGCTGTTCTCCAACCTTTTTAAGCTGTATGTCTTCTAAGCATTCATAGAAAGACATGACACGATGCTTTGTACCGAGTAAAGTTGGCTCGATATTCCACTCAGATGCCCATACAAAAAGTCTGTTACAGCCTTTTATATAAACGGCCTCAACAACCTCCTCTAATAAAGCATGCTTAAACCACTCGACAGCAAAGCCCTGTTTCACATAGAAGTATCCTAGTTCTTTTAACAGTTCTGAACCTTTAAATGTGGCAGGCCCTTGCAAAAAATAAACGAGAGACGCCTCTTCCATCATTTCTTTATATAAATGCTTCACACCTTGGCCAGTCAATGCGTGTCCAAAATAATACGTTACATTTCCGTTCAAATGTCGTTCCTCCTTTAGCTTGTGCCCTGCATTATATGAAAGAACGCTAAAAAAAATGAAAAGCTACTTCTATCCTTTACAGATATAAGTAGCTTCTTGGTTTAATAGAATGGCTTCATGCCTTCCATATTTCCAATACATTTCATCAAGATTTTACGACAATACGGTAATGAATATTGCACAATATAGCCTGAGGTTAAGGCGATCAATACCGTCCCTACTCCAACTGGTCCTCCTAGAAGCCAGCCAACAATGGTTACAAGTACTTCAATTCCCATTCTTGCTGTCTTAATAGATCCGCCAAATTTTTCAACAAGTATCATCATTAAGGTATCCCTTGGTCCTGCGCCCATATTCGGTGCAATATACATCCCACAGCCAAAGCTCAAAACAAATAAACCAATTATAAAATATGTAATTTGTAAGCCATATACATCCGTTGAGGGCAACAGCCAGTTAAATACATCAATGAACGAGCCGATTAGCAGCATATTGAGCCAAGTACCTATCTTTGGCCATTGACGTAATACAATGGATGTTGAAGCAACTATAAAGAGTCCTGTTACAATAGACCATGTGCCGATACTTAACCCAAAATTTTGAAAGAGACCTACATGTAAAACATCCCATGGGCTTGTGCCAACGATTTTCCCCTTTATCGACATCGTGATTCCAAGTGACATCACCATTAAGCCACCAATAAAAAAGGTCCAACGCCACCCCATTATTCTACGCATTCCTTATCCTTCTCTCTATGAATAATATTGCTATTACTTTATCATACTTTCAACCAAAATTAAGCTATAGTGCTTAAACTAAACCGTTTATCTTACCACATAAAAAACTACCCATTCTCTCACTCATGGGTAGTTGTAATTGAGGCAAGTTGTGCCTTTGTTATATTCTTCAAATCATCTATTTGTACATGAATTTGCATACCAATTTTCCCAGCACTAACGATTATACTACCTTGTTCTTGAGCAGATACATCGATGACCGTTGGATATAACTTCTTCATCCCTACTGGTGAACATCCACCACGAACATAACCAGTATGGCTAAGTAGATCTTTTACCGCTAACATTTCAATTTTCTTTTCCCCAACTACCTTCGCGGCTGCTTTTAAGTCCAGCTCTTCAGCCACTGGAATAACAAATACAAATAACCTTTGTGCACTTGCTTTTGCTACTAATGTTTTAAATACCCGAGCAACAGGCTGTCCTATTTTCTCAGCTACAGAAACACCATCAACTTGACCGTCCCCTGTTTCATATTCCATCACATCAAAATGAATTTTTTGTTGTTCTAATAAACGAATCGCATTCGTTTTCGCGTGCTTTGCCTTTGCCATGTCAACAATCTCCTATCTACAGCATCAGGCTATCAAAGAGAACATAGAATCCTTGTCTGGACGATAGCCATTTTTCGTCATTTGAACGTGAGCCGCATATCTTTCCGATGCCTGTTTAAATGCTCTTAACTTGAATGCAGTCTCATAGTTCTTACCGAAAATTGTATCTGCAAATGGGTCCAATTTCAATTCCTTCGAGTAACGTTCAGGAACCTTCACTTCAATGATGTCACGTACAAAAGATGGTTCGCTTTCATTTGTGGCAACCTCGTCAACATTTGAATTATTTAACATATGCTGTATTTGAGCATCAACGCTTTGCGCCACACGTAAATCTTGAGGAGAAGGCTCTGCTGATGACAATGCTGCATTACGTACCTGCTCTAAAATGTGCAGTGTGTCACTTAGTTCTGAATCGGATATATTCGAGGGATCAGCGTTATCATTCATTCCTACTTTATAGGTTTGCTCATGGGCCCGTACATTCTTTTCTGTTTGCTGTAAATCTTCCATAATGGCTTTCTGCTGAGGAGTTACTTCTTTTGACTCTTCTTGCTGCTGATCATACAAATCTTGGTCAGTACGTCCTAATAATAAATTTTCAAGTTCAATCAATAATGGGTTTTTCTTTGGCTGAAAATACATCGCATTTTTTCTATAGGCATCTCCTGCCTCTTTACGCTGAAGTATTTTTTTACGATTATGCTGGGATGAAATTCTTTCTTGTTCCATTAAATTTGATATTTTCATAGTTTTCACCTCGCCCTTCTATCTACATATGCTAATAAGTTAATAGATATGAACATTCTTCCTAACACTCTATCTATACCATTTTAATAGTTTCTGTACACTCATTATCGGAATTTTCACTATTAAATTCAAGCACTAATTACTACTAACCTCCTAAAGAGATACTAATTATTTTTTTAAATAGGTATAAAGAATCTCATACAACTAATATTTTCATATTCATTTATTAGCTTCATACCCTTTTCAATAAAATTTATTACCATATACACTATACAAATGGTGTTAATCAACGTAAAAAAACAGCCCTTCATACTGGACTGTTTTCTTATTTTTTGGGTCTAATCAATATACCTTTATAGGCTAAGTAACCAAGCCATGCACCAATTGTATTCAAAATTAAATCATCAATATCCGCAGAACCAACGGTAAAAATAAATTGAATGGTTTCAACAGCAAGACTAGAAATAAAGCCTAAACAAATAATAACCCACGCTTTTCGGAATTTCTTCGATAGCAATGGCAGTAAAAAGCCCATGGGAGTAAAAATTAATAAGTTGCCAAGTAAGTTAACGATTATAATTTCCCAATTAAAATATTGAGAGTAGTTTATATAACGGAGAATCGTTTCGAAGGGAATAAAATTAGTAGTTAATCGCCAGCTACTATAATCAAACAATCCTAAGTCACCTATAGAATAATCTCCCCTTAATAAAATGACGACTACATCTACTAAGCGATCAATAACCAATTTATAAAAAGCCATAAATGAATAGATACTAAATAAAATCCAACCTGCGATCTTTAGCGGCAAATGATATGTATCAATGACATCCCGATATGGTAATGGGAGCTTGGCATTATTTTGAACATCCGCTATGTTGTTTTTAGACAAGCTTAACACCCACTTCCCTTTTATTCCTTCCCATATTTTAATATGCTCATCTATAGCTTGCAAGTAGCTGAAAAAATTATCATCCAAAAAGGCTGTCTCCTACCAGCAGAGACAGCCTTATAATAAGTATGTTTAAACTGGGTTTACCCCATGCTTACGTTGTGAGAATAATAAGTATTTTGACATATAAAGTTCTAAGCGATTTTCTAGTACCTTACGCAGCTCATTAGGCTCAATCACATCATCAATGATAAGCTCTGAAGCTAAGCGATACACATCAATTTCCTCTTGATATTCTTTACGTTTCTCGGCAATGAAGCTTGCTTGCTCTTCTTTTGGAAGTTCTGCAATTTTATTGGCATAGACGGCATTGACAGCAGCTTCTGGTCCCATTACGGCAATTTGTGCATTTGATAAGGCAATACAGCAGTCTGGTTCAAACGCAGGACCAGCCATTGCATATAATCCTGCACCATACGCTTTACGCACAATGACCGTTAGCTTAGGAACAGTTGCCTCACTCATGGCAAAAATCATTTTAGCACCATGACGGATGATTCCTGCTTTTTCTACCTGAGTACCAATCATAAAGCCTGGAACATCTGCTAGGAATAACAGTGGGATATTGAATGCATCACAAAGTGAAATAAATTTCGCCGCTTTATCAGCAGAATCGTGGAATAGCACGCCTCCCTTAACACGTGGTTGGTTAGCGATGATCCCAACGGATTGTCCATTAATTCGTGCAAGGCCTGTAATTAATTCTGGTGCAAATAATTTCTTAACCTCACAAAACGAATCTTCATCAATAATACGATCAATTAGCTTATACATATCAAATGGTACATTTTGATTTTGAGGAATTAATTCTTCAATAGATTTATCAAATGAAGCTGGTGGTTTAGGAGCCTCTACATTGCTACGCTCTGCATAGTTATTCGGGAAATATCCTAAATATTTGCGCGCATAAGTAATAGCCTCCTGTTCGGATTTAACAAGCACATCTCCACAACCAGAAACAGAACAGTGCATTTTTGCGCCACCCATTGTTTCTAAATCTACTTTTTCACCGATAACCATTTCGGCCATTCGAGGAGATCCTAAATACATAGAAGCATTCCCTTCTACCATCACCACAATATCGCAAAATGCAGGAATATAGGCGCCACCCGCTGCGGAAGGACCAAATAATAAGCAAATTTGCGGAACTTTTCCTGACAGTTTGACTTGATTGTAGAAAATGCGCCCTGCACCTCGGCGCCCTGGGAACATTTCAAGCTGATCTGTAATACGCGCACCCGCTGAATCCACTAAATAAAGTAATGGACAATTCAACTTTTCAGCGGTTTCTTGAATGCGAATCATTTTTTCAACCGTGCGTTTTCCCCAAGAACCAGCTTTAATCGTTGAATCGTTCGCTAGCACACAAACTGTGCGACCATGGATTTTACCAATACCAGTGATAACGCCATCTGCTGGTAAATCCCCTGCTAAACAGTTCGCATAGAGTCCATCCTCTGATTGAAGACCATCATCAAGTAATAGTTCAAGACGCTCACGTACAAATAGCTTGCCTTGTTGTGCATTTTTGTCATGATATTTTGGTAATCCACCTGCTAAAATTTTATCTTTCATTGTAGGTGGTGTATTTTCTGTCGAGATATTGCTCATGTTTATTTCCTCCCTTTGCCCAATCGATTACACCAAAATTATTTCTTGGCGTTTTATTTCCCTGAATATTGTGGCGCTCGCTTCTCTTGGAAGGCAAGTAAGCCCTCTAATCGGTCTTCTGTTGGGATCAGTGCACTATATGCAAGTGATTCAATTTTTAACCCGGTAGCTAAATCTACCTCAACACCTTGATTGATCGCAACTTTGGCCTGCACTAGAGAGAGTGGTGCATTTTTTGCCATTTCCAGTGCAAGCTGTTGTGCCTTATCTAATACCTCATGTCCTTCATAAACATACTCGATAATGCCATAATTTTCAGCTTCTTCGGCATTGAGCCTACGTGCTGTATAAATTAATTCCTTTGCTTTTCCAAGACCAATTAGACGTGGAAGCCGCTGTGTTCCCCCAGCTCCTGGAATAATACCGAGCGATGTTTCTGTTAAGCCAAGCTTTACATGTGTAGCCGCAATTCGTAAATCACAAGCTAGTGCCAACTCCAAGCCTCCACCAAAGGCAACACCATTTAGGACAGCAATGACAGGCTGTGCAAGCGTTTCAACTTTTGCCACAGTGGCACCAATCAGCTGCACGATCTGCTTCACTTGTCGATCAGACATTCCTTTACGTTCCTTTAAATCAGCACCTGCACAAAATGCCTTTTCGCCTGCACCTGTTAGAAGGACTACACGCACTGCTGGATCTCCATTGATTTGATCAAGTGTGTCAGACAGCTCATGCAGTAATTGAACCGACATAGCGTTAGCAGCTTCTGGTCTTGAAAGAGTAATAAGTCCAATACTACCCTCTAGTAATTCAAATCGAACGAGTTGTGTCATCCTTGATTTGCACTCCTTTCATTGCGGACAATAGCCATTTGCTTTGAGGCAACTGCTTTGCCTAACTTCTCTTCAATAAAGAGTGCTGCCTCTAGCACCTTTTGTCGATCTACGCCTGTTTCAATGCCCATCTCATCGAATAAATACAATAAATCTTCTGTGGCTACATTACCTGAGGCACCTTTCGCATATGGGCAGCCCCCTAGCCCACCAAGCGCACTATCAAACTTGGTAATACCCATCTCTAAGGACTTCATAATATTGGCTAATGCTGTCCCACGTGTATCATGAAAATGCATGGCAAATTTTTCAGCAGGATACCTTTTTAGCAATTCCTCTAAAAGAAACTCAACCTGCGTCGGTACACCAACACCAATTGTGTCACCAAGCGATATTTCAGTCACACCCATCTCCAATAATTTTTCCGTTACTCGTAATACCTTGTCAGGGTGTATATACCCCTCATAGGGACAACCAATAACCGTTGAGATATAACCTCGAACATGTTTTTTTGCAGCCTGAGCTCCTACTACAACTTCCTCTAATATGGGAAATGTATCTTCTATGGTTTTATTAATATTACTTTGGTTATGGCTTTCACTAGCAGACATAAAAATACTTACTTCATCTACTTCAGCCTGTAATGCGCGTTCTAAGCCCCTCATATTGGGTACAAGTGCCGCATAGGTAATATCCTTATGTCTTTTAATGGCTTGCAGAACCTCGACTGCATCTGCCAATTGAGGAATCCATTTGGGATGCACAAAAGATGTCACTTCAATATAATTTAATCCTGTTTGACCTAATAAATTTACTAATTGTACTTTATCAGCTGTTGAAATATGCGTTTTTTCATTTTGTAAGCCATCACGGGGACCAACTTCTTTGATTGTGACTTGCTTAGGTAGCTGCATAAACAAGCCTCCTCTTATTCAATTTCTAAAATATCATCATCAACGTTAATAAAGTCCCCCTCATTGGCAATGATTTTCGTCACTACGCCATCCTCTTCTGCTGCAATTGGAATTTCCATTTTCATCGATTCTAAAATAGCTACATCTTGACCTGCTGTCACTTTCTCGCCCTCTGTTACGACGATTTTCCATACTGTTCCTGCCATGCTTGCTTTTACTGTTGCCATAATCATTCACTCCTATTTTTTTATCATGTATTCGTCCCTCTATAGAAGCACGAATACATGATAATTGTTATTTTGTTTCTGCTAATTGCGGTAAATAATATTGCTCTACAAATTTTGTTGTCGTATAGCCTTTTAAAAATTGCTCATGTGTGACGGTTTTTAACAGCATCGGGATATTCGTTTGAATCCCCTCCACTTTATACGCCTTTAGCGCTTGTGCTAATCTTTCACAGGCAATTTCTCTTGTTTCCCCCCACACCACCAATTTGCTAATCATTGGATCATAGAATGGTGTTACCACTGAACCAGACTCTACACCACACTCATGTCGAATTCCTTCACCTGTCGGTAATTCAAGAGTCGTAATGGTACCTGGAGACGGGAAAAACGTCGAAGGATTTTCAGCGTATACGCGCACTTCAATCGCGTGCCCTTCTTTAGTAATACTTTCTCTAGTAAACGTAAGAGGTTGTTTTGCCGCAATTTTTAATTGCTCTTCTACTAAATCAAGCTTCGTAATTTCCTCCGTAACTGGATGCTCTACCTGTAGTCTTGTATTCATTTCTAAAAAATAAAAGTTTTGATCTTCATCAACCAAGTATTCGATTGTTCCAGCATTGACATAACCAATATGCTTCGCCGCCTTAACTGACGCTTCTAGCATTTTTTCTCTTGTCTCTTGTGAGATAAACGGAGATGGTGCTTCTTCTACTACTTTTTGATTTCTTCGTTGAATAGAGCATTCTCGTTCAAATAATGGAACGACATTACCTTGATGATCAGCAATAATTTGCACTTCGACATGGTGAGGGTTAGCAATGAATCGCTCCATATACATCGTGCCATCACCAAAGAATGATTGTGCACGCTTTTGATTGCCCTCGAAAGCTTTGGCTAGTTCCTCAGCATTTTCAACTAGCTGCATACCGATACCGCCTCCGCCTGCCGATGCCTTTAACATAATTGGATAGCCTAAACGCTCCGCTATGGCAGTGGCTTCTTCTACATCCTTCACTGGCGCTTCTACACCCTCTACAATCGGTACACTAGCAGCTTTCATTGTTTTACGAGCCTCTAATTTACTGCCCATTGAAGCGATCACATCAGCACTTGGCCCGATAAACACTAAACCTGCCTCTGTACAACGTTTCGCAAAATTTGCATTCTCTGATAGTAAACCATAGCCAGGATGAATAGCCTCTGCGCCACTTTCTAGTGCAATTTCAAGAATGCGGTCGATGTTTAAATAGCTCTGTGCAACAGGTGACTTCCCTACACAGAAAGCCTCATCTGCATCTTTCACATGTAAGCTTTCAGCATCTGCCTCTGAATAGATAGCAACCGTATGAATATTTAGGCGCTTGCATGTTCTGATCACACGTCTAGCAATCTCCCCACGATTTGCAATTAATACCTTGTTGAACATATCCACTGCCCCTCCTTACTTTACGGTCATAACGAAATCTTCTCGTAATTTATATTTTTGAACTTTTCCAGATGCAGTCATTGGATAGTTATCAATAAAGAAAATATGTCGTGGAATTTTATGTCTTGAAATTTTATCCCGACAATAATCTCGGATTTCTTCCGTTGTGGCCTGCTCTCCTTCTTTTAAAACAATCCAAGCTGCCGCCTCCTCGCCATAAACAGGATCAGGGACACCTGCAACCTGAACATCTGAAATTTTCGGATGTGTATAAAGGAACTCCTCAATTTCACGAGGATATAGGTTTTCGCCACCACGGATAATCATATCCTTTAAACGACCTGTTACACGGACATAACCTGCTTCATCCATCGTTGCTAAATCACCTGTATGCAACCAACCATCCTCGTCAATCGCCAGATCTGTTTCCTCCTGGTTTTTATAATAGCCCTTCATCACATGATAGCCCCTTGTACACAGCTCTCCCTGTTCATTTGTCGGAGCTTCCTCGGTAGTTCCAGGAACAACAATCTTTACTTCTAGGTTAGGTAAAGCGCGGCCAACCGTCTCCACCTTTAACACTAGCGGGTCATCCGTTCTTGTCTGTGTAATAACAGGTGATGATTCTGTTTGACCGTAGCATATTGTTATATCTTTCATGCCCATCTTCTCAATGACCGCTTTCATAACCTCAATTGGACAGTTTGATCCTGCCATGACTCCTGTACGTAAAGTTGAAAGATCGAAAGATGCAAAATTCGATAAATTCAGTTCACTAATGAACATCGTTGGCACGCCATGTAATGCAGTGCATTTCTCTTGTTGAACGGTTCTTAGTACCTCTTCAGGTGAGAACTCCTGTACTGGTACCATTGTTCCACCACTTGTTGTAATGGCTAATGTTCCTATGACACAACCAAAGCAATGGAAGAATGGGACTGGGATACATAGACGATCCTCTGCCGTTAAACGCATACATTCTGCAATGTTAACAGCATTATTGACTAAGTTAAAATGCGTTAGCATTACTCCCTTAGGAAAGCCTGTTGTACCAGAAGTATATTGAATATTAATGACATCATCATAATGAAGAGACTGCTCTCTCTGATCTAACTGTTCCTCGGTTACTTGCTCGGCAGCAGTTAAAACGTCTGACCAATTAAGTACGCCGGGGTATTTGGTTTCACCGATTAAAATAACATTTTTTAATAAAGGTAGTCGCTTTGATTGCAAATTACCTGGTTCACAATGTTCAAGCTCTGGACATAACTCTTGCAGTGTATTGATAAAAGAATGGTCTCGATAATTTTCAATTAAAAAAATCGTTTTAGCATCAGATTGCTTCAATAAATACTCCAACTCACTCGCACGGTAATTCGTATTTACCGTTACAATTGGAGCACCCATCTTCCCTGTACCAAATTGAAGCTGTACCCACTCAGGAACATTCGTCGTCCATACTGCGATATGGTCTCCCTTTTCAATTCCTAGAGCCATTAAACCTCTCGCTACGTATCGTGCTTGACGATTTAGCTGTTCATAAGTCATGCGTAAATTTCTGTCAGCATAGACTAATGCTTCATTCTGCGGGTACTTTTTTGATTGTTCATCTAGCAATTGACCAATTGTTTGATACACAAGTTCTGCCATGAAGATCCCCCTTATTTATGCTATTTAACTTAACTGATGATGATTAACAGCCAATTAGACGAGAAATAACAAGACGTTGAATTTCAGATGTTCCTTCACCGATTTCCATTAATTTAATGTCACGTAAATGACGTTCTACATCATATTCTTTCATATATCCAGAACCACCATGAATTTGGATTGCTTGATTACATGTACGGAAGCCCATTTCAGAAGCAAATAGTTTAGCAATCGCAGCTTCTTTGCCAAATGGCTTCTTTTGATCTTTTAACCATGCCGCTTTATGTACTAGCGTACGAGCAAGCTCTATTTCCATCGCCATATCCGCTAATTTAAATTGGATCGCTTGTAGCTTCGAAATAGGTGCACCAAATTGCTCACGTTCCTTCGCGAATTTTAGTGCCTTTTCATAAGCAGCCTGGGCAATTCCAACAGAAAGAGCAGCGATGGAAATACGACCACCATCCAATGTATTTAAAAACTGGCTAAAGCCACGTTTTTCATCCCCTAATAGATTTGTTCTTGGGACACGGACATTTTCTAACACAATTTCACATGTATTGGAGCCACGTACACCCATTTTGTCATAATTACAGTTGATTGTTACGCCTGGTGTGTTTGTTGGCACAATAATAGAAGAAATAATCTTTTTACCATCCTCACGTTTACCTGTTACCGCCGTTACAATAATTTGTCGAGCATATCCTGCATTAGTGATCCAGCATTTCTCTCCATTAATAATGTAGTCATCACCATCAATAACAGCTGTAGTACGTGTGCCCCCTGCATCTGAACCTGCATTTGGCTCTGTTAAACCGAATGATCCTAATGTCTCACCCTTAGCTAATGGAACTAGCCACTCTTGCTTTTGCTCCTCTGTGCCGAAGTTGTAAATTGGTGAGGCTCCTAAGCTAACAGCAGCTGCATAGCTTAACCCTGTGCCCCCACATGCTCGACCAATCTCCTCTACAGCTAAAGCGTAGGACACCGTATCACCACCTGATCCACCATATTCCTCAGGAAACGGGATACCCAATAAGCCTAGTTCTGCCATTTTCTTAAAGCTCTCTATTCTCATTGTTGATGTCTCATCAACCTCACGAGCATACGGTTTAATCTCCTTCTCAGCAAAATCACGCACCATGTCTCGAATCATTTCTTGCTCTTTTGTTAATTCAAAATTCATCCCTAATCCCCCTATTGTTGAATTTGCCATAGTAGATGTAGCTCAAGAACAATTGCTTACAGTGAAATACCGACTAGTCGGTTTGTAAAAACAAATAATAAAACCAGTGTTTCCTACTGGCTACCCCTTTATTATAAATTGCTTCGCTTCTCCCATGGCTTGCTCTGTCACAATTGCCCGTAATACCATATCGGTAAAAACATCTGTGATTTGCTCCATCGTTAATGGTCCTGATTGCTTAAACCATTTGTACGTCCAGTTAATCATCCCGACAATTGCCATTGTTACAATTGTACAAGGTAATTCGGTACGAAAAACCTTTGCTTCCTGACCCTCTGCTATCACTCTTTGTAAAATATCACGATAGTGATCTCGCTTTTTATGGATGATGTCACTATATTCATCTGAGAGTGAACGACTTTCTTCATAAAAAATCGTAATATGTGCTTGATACATATCAAATACTTGTGTCAGTGTTTGCAGCATGGCACACAAACGTGTGATAGGTGTATCGAATTTGTCATATGCAGCTTGCGATTGTTGAATGACATATGAAATAAAGACATCATGAATTTCATACAACAGTTCATCTTTTGATTTAAAATTATGATAAAATCCACCCTTTGATGCCCCAATATATTCCACAATACGATCCACGGTTACATTGTGATAACCATCTTGTTGAAATAATTCAACTGAAGCGTCTACAATTCTTTGTTTTAACGTTTTCTTTACCATAGGCCCTATCATCCTTCATCTAGCTCTATACTTCATCACTCCTTATAATCAGGAAAAACCATTAAAACCATAAAGTATTCTATTTTTTCCTAATTATAAAAATACTATGACAATACAAATATAACATTCTCAAAAATTGGTGTCTAGCGCCGAATAGCTTTTTTCTATAGTTTCGAGCATAATTTTTACTTAAAACAGCATGGATAGATTTCGCAAACACAAATTAACTGTATGATATATATCTTGCTTTCATCACAAAAAAACAAAAAAATTTCCCTTACGTTCACAAAAGGGAAATTTTTACTTTATAAAGTTTTTGGTAGTTTACGTAGCCACGAAATAATAACAGCAACAATTAAGGCGAAACCTAAGTAGCCCATTGTTGAATAGACTTTACCAACTAATGTAGTAAATCCTACTAGGCTTGCAGCAAAACCTATTAATCCTATAACTACAATAGCTACTTTAAAATATTGATGGTCTGGCGCAATAAATCGAACTGTAAATGAATAGAACATCCCCACCGCAGTATTGTACATCATGCCTAATAAAGCAATAGACATTAAGACACCTACTATAGGGTGAATTTGTTTTGCTAATTCTAATGTTGGCATTGCTACTCCATCAATAACATTTATTTTAGCAAACATGGCTATATTGATTAATACAATTAAGATACCAAGCATTAAACCGCCAAGTAGTCCACCTCTGCCAGCAACTTTGCGGTCCTTTACTGTTCCACCCATTACAATTAACATTGCTGCACCAGCAGCGATATTATAGGAAACATAAAGTAACGCTCCCATTAACCAATTAGATGCTGCAGATGATTGTGCTTTCGCTAAAGTATTTTGCTCTGCAATGGATATATCCATCGTAAAGATAGAATAAATCAAAATAATAAAAATGATACCCATTAAATAAGGGGTAACCAATGCTATTAAATTAATAATATTATTAACATTTAATAGTAAGGTTAGTATAGTTATAACAACCATAAAAATACTACCAACTACTGGATTGATGCCAAACATCTGATGAAATGTTGAGCCTGATCCAGCAAACATGACAACAGCAACGCCAAATAAGAAAAACGTGATAACGATATCTAAAATAATGCCAACATATCGCCCTCCTATATGATAGATCACCTCTTTATGTGATGTTGTTTGTAAATCTGTTCCTAATTGAGCTAAACTCATTCCTAAAAATGCGAAGGCAAGGGTAGCAACAATGGCACCTACCATACTGTACAAGCCAAAGCTAGTAAAGTACTGCATTATTTCCTGACCCGATGCAAACCCTGCTCCAACAATTAAGCCTACAAATGCTCCACCTATCTGCCAACTTTTTTTCATAGCCCACCTACTATTCTAATATAAGAAATTTAAGTCTATTTATTGATATGTTTTCTGTGCGACTGTGAAGGAATTAACCGTTTCCCTATTTATTTCATAACCAATTCCTACTTGTTGTGGTACTTCAATATAACCATCTTTTACAACTACTTCTGGTTCGATAATATCCTTTTCCCAATATCGATTAGAGCCAGCAGTATCTCCCGGTAATATAAAATTTGACAACGTTGTTAAGGCTACATTGTGCGCACGACCAATACCAGATTCCAACATGCCGCCACACCATACTGGGATGTTATGTGTCTCACAATAATCATGTATTTTTTTTGCCTCTGTTAGGCCACCAACACGACCAATTTTTATGTTTATAATTTTGGTGCTCCCTAGTTCTATAGCCTTTCGTGCATCTTCTAACGAATGGATACTTTCGTCCAAACAAATTGGTGTTTCCATTAATTTTTGTAATGAAGCATGGTCGATAATGTCATCTGAAGCCAATGGTTGCTCAATCATTGTTAAGTTAAATGCATCAAGTTGTTTCAATGTTTCAGTATCCTCTAGACGATAGGCTGAATTGGCATCAGCCATAAAGGCTACATCAGGAAATGTTTCCCTTAATGTACGCATAACCTCTATATCCCAGCCCGGTTTTATTTTGATTTTCATGCGCTTATAGCCTTCCTTTACATAGCCGTCAACTAATGTAACTAACTCCTCGATTGAATTTTGTATGCCGATACTAATACCTACTTCAATTTTATCCTTTTTACCACCAAGTGCTGTTGCTAGGGATTGACCAGTTTGCTGTGCATATATATCCCAAATAGCTCCTTCTATTGTCGATTTCGCCATATTATTTTTGCGAATCGGCTCAAATAATTGACTCACTTCAGCTGGGTGACGAATCTCTTTATTTAAAACAAGAGGAATGAGGAAGTCTTCAAGCATATGCCAGTTTGTTTGAAGTGTTTCTTCATTGTACCAAGGTGAATGAAAGGCAACTGATTCTCCCCAACCGATTAAGCCTGTCTCATCTTTTGCCTCGAGGACTAAAAAGTTCCTCTCATCAAACGTGCCAAAGCTTGTTGTAAACGGTGCTTTTAATTTCATCTTCAATTGTCGTATTGTGATTTCTGTAATTTTCATATTAAAATGCCCCTTCCAAATTTAAAGCTGCTTTTTTCACTAAAACATATTCGTTATAGCATTCTCGTTGTTGCAGTGAAATTGCTGCATACCCTGCTGAAAATAGTTGCTTTAGTATAGTTCTTGTTTTGAAACGCCAATCCAATGCTAAGCTAGGATTTTGTGCTTTTAAGGCTTGAAAGTCCTTAGGAACAGGTAGCGTATACAACTCTTCTACAAATTCAAAATTTTCAGTCATTTTTAAGCATAATAAGCCCTGCTTTGTAAGTTCACAGCTTGCCACTGGTTTTGCATCCGCTACTTCTATTGTAATGTCGTTCACCACATAATCTGAAGTTAAATGCCAGCTCACCTCAAATCGATCAGAGGGTAGCCCTTTATTGAAACCATCCTGCATTTCACCGTAGCAATTTTCTATATAGGTATAGCAAATACCCTTTAATTTAGATAAATTAAGATAAGCATTTCGGGTTTCAAGAGGGTCAAATGTCCATACCATTAAGTCATAGCCACGTTCAATAGCAATAGCTCGCTGTTCGTACTTTAACTTTTCTCCTATGCCTAGTGATCGATATTTTTCATCAATCCCTAGCATATGAGAGCATAGATAGCTTTTTCCTTCTCGAAAACCCGCAAAACCATAACTAAATCCGACTAATTTATCTTCTTGATAGGCACCTACAACGATGCCCCCATTTTTCACTGCTGTCAGCGTTTGATGGAGAGGAATAGCAGACATTCCCCATACATTCAACTCTAATTGCTGAACCTGCTCAAGTTGTTCTATTGTTTTGATTTCTCTTATCTCTATCATAGCTATCTCTTCTTTCTATATCTTTATAATGCTCTCAAAATAGCCCTTGTAATAATATTTACTCCTACTAACAGCCGGTCTTGATTAAAGGTCATTTGCGGATGATGTAAGCCAGGAGTAACCCCACAGCCTAATCCAAGCATTGTAGCTTTAAGCTTCGGACGTTCATAGGTATAAAAATGAAAATCCTCCCCTCCTGGTGTAACAACTGATGGAGCGCAAGCCTTTTCCCCAACTACATCAATAATAGCTGCTTTCATATGTTGTAAGGCTTCATCATTCACCAATGCTGCCACTATATGAGCATCTACCTGTAAGGTAATCTTGGCACCATACATCGCTTCAACAGAGGCTTTTACACGCTCCACCCCCTCTGTGATTACCTGCATCACTTCATTTGTTTGGGCCCTTGCATCAATGCTAAAGGTTGCTTTACCAGGAATAATATTTGTAGAGGTGCCTCCCGCATTAAACTGTGTCATTTTGACAGAGGCAGAGATAGTTGGATCAGTCCAAATTTTTTGAAGACCTTCGACAATAGCTGCTCCAACCTCAATTGCATTAACGCCAAGTTCTGGTCGTGAGCCATGTGCCTCTTCCCCAATAATGGTCCCTGTAAAAAGCTTTGCTGCCCCGTGGTATAACGCTGGCGCATATGATCCATCCTGTAATTCCTTTAATGGGCGAACATGAACACCAAATAAATAATCTAAATCATCTATAATACCTTTTTCGACAAATGCGCGTGCTCCTTGGGCCTTTTCCTCAGCAGGCTGAAATAGTATGCGTACAGCACCTGACAGTAAATGCTCCATGTCCTTTAACAGCAATGCAGTTCCAATAGCCATCGTCATATGACCATCATGTCCACAAGAATGGTTAGCTTGAAAGACACCATTAACCTCCTGCCAAAGTGCATCTATATCAGTGCGGAACCCTACTCTAGGTGTTCCCTCCCCTATATCAACATAAAGTCCTGTCATATCTTCAAAAAGGTGTGGCTCCATTTGGGCCTCTCTTAATAAATTTGCTATATATTGAGTTGTATTGTGCTCTTGCCAACTAACTTCTGGATGTTCATGTAAATGTTTAAAAATATCTGTAAGAAGTGGCTGTAACTCTTGTAAAATTTGGTTCATATTAGTCAACTCCATCGGTTTGCTAAAAAGCTATTTTGAAAATCGTCATATTTTACGCGCTGATTTTCATAATAGTCATGATCTTGAGCAGTCATTCCTGCTATTAGTGTATTTAAAAATGCTATGAGTGCTGGCATAGCATCAATTGTTGAAACTTCTTGTTGTTGTTCATTCACAAAGGTGATAGTTGCATATTGAGTAATAGGTGCAATTTGAGAATCGGTTATGCCAATAATCTCACATTTTTTTTCTTGTAATTCGGCTGCAAATTGGATCGGCTCTTTAAAGTAACGGTGGAATGATAAAATAATTACTACACTATTTTCATCAATCTCTTGAATAGCACGTATGACCTCACTTGTTTCAAAATTTAATAAAACAACATTCGGTCGCAAAAGATTTAATGTAAAATGAAGCCACTGTGCAGCTAAATGGGAAGAGCCATTCCCTGCAATATATATTTTTTTCTTCTCATGGAGCAATACTGAAGCTCGATTAAAGTCTTCCTCGTTAATGTTTTTAGCCATATTTAAAATGCGAGATGCGTCCTTTTCCATCGTCTTTACATAAAAACGTGGATTTTCAAAAAGAGCTTGCTTCGATTGCAAATAATTCTGCAAACTACTTGCATTCCCTTCATTAAATAAATGCATGGTTACCTGACGTTGCAATTGTGCATAACCAGATAAGCCTAATGCGTAACAAAAACGGATAACTGTCGTTTCACTTACTCCGGCCTTTTCCCCTACATATGAAGCAGAGTGGATTCCTACTGTCTGTAAATTTTTTAATATGAATGTAGCTACCTTTTGTTGACTTTTAGACAACTCTTGATATTTCTCTTGAATCATTTGCTGAATTGTTTGATCTCTCATAAAAGAAGCTCATCCTTTTTTTATTTATACTATGAAGCCATTACTTCATTTTCATGTACACTAGACTAACATAATAATTTTCAGAATTCAATATTTTTTCTGAAATTTATACTTTCTTAACTGTTACCTGCCTAAATCATCCTCCGACATTTAATAAATTCGCTTCAGTTAAACTGCGAACCCACTCAACCTATGCTATATTTAAAACCATGGAACTATGAAAGGGTGTTAACAATGGCAAAGAGCGTAGTAATTGCTGAAAAACCTTCTGTAGCACGTGATATTGCACGTGTGCTGAAGTGTAATAAAAAAGGAAATGGCTTCCTTGAAGGAGATAAATATATTGTGACTTGGGCGCTTGGACATCTTGTAACACTGGCTGACCCAGAAAGCTATGATGTGAAATATAAAACATGGAATCTTGAAGATCTCCCCATGTTACCTGAACGCTTAAAATTAACGGTTATAAAGCAAACTGGAAAGCAATTTAATGCGGTCAAAAGTCAGCTTACACGTAATGATGTTAATGAAATCATCATTGCTACAGATGCTGGACGTGAAGGTGAATTAGTAGCACGCTGGATACTTGATAAAGTGAAAATTAAAAAGCCTTTGAAACGCTTATGGATTTCCTCTGTTACAGATAAGGCAATAAAAGATGGGTTTGCCAATCTAAAGCCAGGCAATGCATATGATAATCTCTATGCCTCTGCTGTAGCTCGCTCAGAGGCAGATTGGTATATCGGGCTTAATGCTACTCGTGCTTTAACTACCCGCTTTAACGCACAGTTGAATTGCGGACGTGTACAAACACCAACAGTAGCAATAATTGCTGCACGTGAAGATGAAATTAAAAACTTTAAGGCACAAACTTATTATGGTATTGAAGCGCAAACAACTGATAACTTAAAGCTTACATGGCAAGACCAAAATGGTAATAGTCGTAGCTTTGATAAAGATAAAATCAATACACTGGTGAAAAAAATAGGAAATAACAATGCCATCGTTGCGGACATTGAAAAGAAACCTAAAAAATCATTTGCACCTGGTCTTTATGATTTAACTGAATTGCAGCGAGATGCCAATAAAATCTTCGGCTACTCAGCGAAAGAAACATTGAATATCATGCAAAAACTCTATGAGCAACATAAAGTGTTAACTTATCCACGTACGGATTCTCGCTTTATTTCACAGGATATCGTTGCTACACTACCAGAACGCTTAAAGGCCTGTGGTATTGGTGAATATCGCTCCATCGCCAATAAACTGCTTACTAAACCAATCAAGCCAACAAAGGCCTTTGTCGATGATAGTAAAGTATCAGATCATCATGCCATTATTCCAACAGAGGGCTATGTAAATTATTCAGCTTTCACAGATAAGGAACGTAAAATTTATGATCTTGTTGTAAAGCGTTTCCTAGCTGTTCTACTTCCTGCTTTTGAATATGAACAACTAACACTACGTGCAAAAATTGGCGATGAAAGCTTTATTGCTCGTGGAAAAACGATTTTATCATCTGGCTGGAAGGAAGTTTATGAGCATCGCTTTGATGATGAGGACACAGCAGATGACGTAAAGGAACAAATACTACCACGCATTGATAAGGGCGATATGTTAAAAGTAAAGCTTATTGCCCAAACTTCTGGTCAAACAAAGCCACCTGCTCGATTTAATGAAGCTACTCTTTTATCAGCCATGGAAAACCCAACAAAATATATGGTAACGAATGATAAAAAATTAGCCGACACATTAAAATCTACGGGTGGTCTTGGCACAGTCGCTACACGTGCAGATATTATTGAAAAGCTTTTCAATTCCTTCTTAATAGAAAAGCGTGGTGGCAAAGATATTTATATTACCTCTAAAGGTCGTCAACTACTCGACCTAGTGCCAGAGGAATTAAAATCCCCTGCCCTGACAGCAGATTGGGAGCAAAAGCTTGAACTTATTGCAAAGGGCAAGCTAAAAAAAGATGTATTTATTAGCGAGATGAAAAATTACACAAAGGAAATTGTTACAGAGATTAAGGGTAGTGACAAAAAGTATAAGCATGATAATATCTCTACCAAATCATGTCCTGATTGCGGTAAACCAATGCTTGAAGTGAATGGCAAGAAAGGAAAAATGCTTGTCTGCCAAGATCGCGAATGTGGTCATCGTAAAAATGTCTCACGTACCACAAATGCACGTTGTCCACAATGTCATAAAAAATTAGAGCTTCGCGGAGAAGGTGATGGTCAAATTTTCGTTTGTAAATGTGGCTATCGTGAAAAATTATCTGCCTTTGAAGCAAGACGCAAAAAAGAAGGCGGAGGCAAGGTCGACAAGCGCTCCGTACAAAAGTACTTAAAGCAGCAAAACAACGAGGAGCCTGTGAACAATGCACTTGCTGAAGCATTGAAGGGGTTAAAGTTCGATTAATTAAAAGGGCAAATTCACTCTAAATGTGAATTTGCTCTTTTATTATGCATACTCACCCCATCTAAACATATCTTGAATTGACTGAATATTCTATATCGAGGGAGGTTTTTAATGGAAGCAAAAAATTTTAGGCCACGTAATGTAATTTTTATGACGGTTGTTGTAGGTGTCTCTGTGTTAATTGGCCAAGCTATTTATGTCTTGTTTATTGATGTACCTTTTCCATAAGAAAGATTTATATCTTTAATTGACTAAGTAAATATTTCCCATTATTGATTATTTCCTGATGATTCGGTTTCCATTTTTGTGCCTCTAGATTATGCTGATAGGCATTTTCAAATAACCGTAACTCCCTGTATAAAAGGCTTAATTGTAAATGAGGAATCCATGTTGAATAAGCACGCTTTTGGATAGTCATTGTATCGGCAGGAGCTTGTTGCAAGGCTTGAGAGTACCAGTAAATTGCCTCTTTATGTTTTAATTGCTCCATAAAAAATTGGCCCATTCGGCAACATGCTTCTGGCTTTGGTCGATCATATAAGAAAGATTGCAAAACAGCTTGCTGTGCTTGTTGATCATCATGTAAACGTCGATAGCATTCCCCTACATGTAAACAAGCCTCAATGCGATTATCTGTAGTGCCTAAGTTGCTATCCAAAAATAGGTTGTATTGATTAATAGCTTCTAGGTAACGGTGATGCAATTTTAGTTCATTGGCATAATGAAATTTCTCAATTGCTGAAAGAGAATGTCCATTCTTTATTAATCCCTCATAAATATTTATATTGCGATGAATATCTTTCGTTAACGGTAAATGTGTGACAGCTATATCACTATGAAAGAGCTGCCCTGACACCTTTAAATTCTCATGAACAGCACCCTCCCATTGAAAATGATTCGCCCTTTTTACTAGACGAAACTTTCGTTCACTACACTCCACTTCCCCATCACAATCAAGCGTCAAATAATAATCCATTGTTACAGCATCAATAGAAGGAAATAATGTTTGCTTTAGTTGGCTGAACTTGTGCTGATTTTCCTTTGTCATAATATCATCAGCATCAAGCCATAAAATATAGTCTTTTGTTGCCTGCTGAAATGAAAAATTTCGTGCTTTGGCAAAATGATTACACCAGGAAAAGTCATAAATTCGAGAGGTAAAATTTTGAACAATCTCTTTTGTACGATCAGTTGAACCAGTATCAATAATATTAATCTCATCCACGAGGTGCTGAACCGAATCTAAGCATCTTTCAATCGTACATTGTGCATTTCTAACAATCATACATAAACTAATCGTTAACATCTGTCCCCTCCTTAGCAATGGTTTAATTTATGCTAATGCAGTATTTTATCGAAAAAATTTTTCGATTATCACCTAACTCTGTAAATTTATAATGTAAAACAAAAAAACGAACGCTATTTACGTTCGTTTTTTCTAGCAATTGAAATCCTATTGAATCAAGATAAATATTGCTCACGCCATGTTAATTGTTCTTTGTCTGTAAGCTGTTGCTCTAAATGATGATCCCATTGATTGAGTAATGTATTCCATACTCGTACAAATACTATATCCTGTTCCTTATCATAAAGAACAAACTCTAAACATGGGCTATCATTAATTTGTTGAGCTTCTGTTTGAACAATTTTTGCGATGACTTTCTGAGAGCTACCTTCCTCTTCTTCATCCGCTTTCTGCAAAGCTGCAATCACCATGGACTCCTCAAATTGTTCCTGTTGTTCTGCCTCTTTGTCAATATAACGATAAAGCTCTGGCAATTCATCATATTCATCATTCCTCGTATCGATAGTGAGAAACGATTGATGGCAAGGACTAAAGTAAAGCGTGGAGGTTTCTTCCTCTAGTTCTTCTTCAAAAATACCTCTTTCTAGCTGCCTCTGTCCTTTTTCAGTTAGCCTATAGAAATCATCTTCATTCCTCACAAGGTTTACTCGAATCATTAAAGAAACCAAGTCTTCAATAAATAACGGGTCTACAAGCAATAACTCGCTCAATTCCTGTGCGTTGCTAAAATCCGCCTCTTGAATACTAAGCAGAAGCATTGTCATTAAGACATCCATTGTTGAACGACGAACAGGCTCATAGGTCACATCAACTGTTCGAATGGGAATACACCATTCAGCCGTTTTGACAATCTTAATATTACGATTCTGCTGAAGCTCACGCATTAGTCGTTGTTGTAATTTTGACAATCTATATCACCAATCCTTCATGATTACGTAAGCCATCGTAGGATTTTACTGTTTTTAACAAATTCGCATACATCTCTCTTGTCTCTTGATGTTTTGCACGTTTTGCAAACATTTCTGCACTTCCAACAAGCAGTAGTAACTCACGGGCACGAGATAGCGCGACATTTAATCGACGATAATCTCTGGCAAAGCCAATATCCCCGCCTTTAGGTGTATTACGAACCATGCTCACTAAAATGACATCCATTTCCATCCCTTGGAATTTATCAACAGTCCCTGTTCTAAATTGCAGATGTGGTAGCTGTAATTCTTGCTGAAGAAGGCGATTAATTTTCTTTACCTGCTCACCATAGAAACTGATGACACCAACGCTTTTTTGAGCATCCTGCGGCATACGCCCTGCTTCTTTTGCTGCCTTCACAGCTTCATTGAGATCTAGTAAAATACGTCTAATTGTGAGCAATTCTCCTTCATTAAAACGACTCGTTCCCCCTTTTACTTGCTCCTCTAAATAAGGTTTTTCTGTTGGAATATCAATCCACAGTAAATGGTCATCACGTTTTATAAACTGCCCTTCTAAGCCATGATCTCTTGCTGCATCCGAATCTGGTAAGCCACATTGCAAGCCATTTTCTTCTTCCGCATAAAACGGTGTGATACTTTGCATGATTTTCTCATGCATGCGGTATTGCAATGCTAGCATTTGCTTATGTGTTGGTGGCAAATTATTAAATAAACGCTCAAATAATGATTCACGCAACAGATTTTTTAATTCCTGTGCGCCTTCAAAGTTTGGATTTTCTTCTAGCATTGCCTTTAATGTTTCCTCCAGCGTATCATCCCCAAGTAATGGTGGTAGCTGATGATGATCACCTACTAAAATAACTTTCTTCCCCTTTAGCATTGGTAAGAGCAATTCTGGTGGTGTTGCCTTTGAAACTTCATCAATAATAACCACATCAAAGGTCGGATAATTTTCCATAAACTCCTTACTAGCAGAGGCTACGCATGTTGTTCCAATAACGTTCGCATGACGCACATATAATTTTCGAATTTCATCTAAATCATACTCTGTTGCGTTTTGTAGTTTTTCACGCCATTGTTCTTGTAGTTTTTTACGAAGTGGTAGCTGTTTTTCCTGACGTTGTAATGCTTTAATTGCTTGGTTTGCAGTTTGTATAACTTCCTTCACCTCTTCTGCCGTTCGTTCTGGCGTAGATTGTAAAAGCTTTGTATAGGAAGCTAATTGCTTTTCTTTCTTCAATCCAGCTATATTAATGTCTTTTATCTGTTCTTCCATCTGCGTTAGCTGCTGCTCTACTTCCTGCAAGTTTGTTTGGATAGTCTGTAAAGAGGCTTGTTTAGGAACAAGTTGTACTTTAGCCTGTTCCACTGCCTCCAGTTGCTGCTTTGCTTGTAGAAGAGACTCTCTAGCTTGTGAGGCAAGAATTTTTAAATATTCTACAGATTCTTCTGGTTCTTCAGTAATTTGAAAGGCGTTTGCTAATTGTTGTAACCGCTCAGTATGCTGTATAAATGGTTGGAGCTGCCGCTGGTAACTTCGCACATCGAAGCTAGTTATTGCACACTCCTGATGAATTAAAGTTACTAGATTTTTACGAAAAGTTTCGTATTCCTGATCTTTATGCTCTTGCTGTTGCTTTAGTGCTATTCCCTTTTGCCAAACAAAATCACGACGCATATATAGCCCGAGCAAATAACTTTCAATAACATCACTTGCTGGTGCTTGACCATCTTGAAAAGCCGTGTTTAATTGTGCAAATACACCAGTAAGGTTTTGCAAAGAAAACGATTGTACTGGTTGTAGTCTACTTTTAGCAAGGGCACGCTCCTTGACTTCATGTGTAACCAAAGCCTCTAGCTTCACAATTGCTCTTTGTAAACGAGCATTAATTGTGGACCATGCCTCTAAATCTTTCGCATCCTCTAAATGCTGCAAGCGACCTATTTGTTGCGAAAGTACATGAGAAGGGCGAATTTGATAATGTTGTAAAAAACGCTGAATAAGCTCAAATGAGGTTAAGGTGTATATATATTTTTGCGCTTCCTTCATGATTACTAGACGATTACTTTCGATTTCATATTTCTGCTGTATCTCTTCAAATTGCTGTGTTAACTGGTGCTTTTGTTCTTGTAGTTCTTTATATTGAGCAGCAGCCTCTAGATGTTTCACTTTTTCAGTAGTTTCCTCAATCGTACGCTGCAGTTGCTCGACTGAAGGGTAATCAGCAAGTGTCTGTTCGAGCTGCTGTACAATTGGCTCAATTTGTGCGAGCTGTTTTTCATAATGCTCTTTTTGAGTCTCACATGTTTGTTGCTCTGTTTTAGCAGCCTTCAATTCTTTTTTTAATGCTTGAATCTCTTGCTGTAAAATGGGTTCTTCCATAGCTGCCTGCTCTTTTGCAGCAATTTCCTGTGTTAATTGCTCTAGCCATTGCTCTAATTTCTCTAGCTCATCTTTTGCTTTTACAAGGTTTGCTTCTAGCTCTTGCTGACGTTCTGGAAATATTGTAATTGCTTCTTCAATCGCAGCAAGTGTCTGCTCACGCCATTGAAGCGCAACATTTTCCTCTATGAATTTTTTACCCTCTTCCTCAATACTTTCCGTTCTACCATAGCGTAAAATTCGAATTTCTTGATTGGACAGTAAGCGTCCTAATGCATTATCTACAGCTAAATTAGACTGTGAGGCAACAAGTGTTTTTAAGCCTGCTTTAACATTTTGCTGACAAATCTCTGAAATGACAGTTGTTTTCCCCGTACCAGGTGGACCCTGAATGACATACAAATCCTCAACAGATAGTGCACCTAAAACGGCTCGTCGTTGATATTCATTTAAATTATTATGAAACTCAATATCTTCGCGTAGCTTAGATGCCCGAACTACAGGACGCCGCTCAAACAGTATGGTTTCTAAATTAGGGTTTACTGCCTCACCCTTTTCTAGCTTTGTAAAACCATTACGTAGTCGTCGAATTTGGCTTAATGTTGCAAAATTACTAAAGCTCGCTTGTTTGGAACGAAGATTCAGCTGGTCCTTGCGAGCCAAATCCTGTATAAAAGGCTTTACATCAATTTCTACCGTTTGCTTTCCTGCATTAGCCTTAATAACCTGTCCTATCTCGCCTCGAATTCCTTGAATGCTAACACTTAACCCCTCTAGCTTTTTCCATTCTTTACTCTTTATGTAGGGACATACAATGGTTAAGCGTGTAAAATCTTTATTGAAATAGCTTTGCTTAAATTCTGTATGAATATCATCAATGGTTGCATCTCGTTCTTGTATTTTTAAATAGCCTTCCCAGCTGGCTATACGTTTTTTTACATACTCTGTACGTTCCTCTGCAATCGGTAGCTGTCTTATTTTGGTGTGAAGCTCAAGTGGAATACCTGCTCCATTATTAGGCTTCGTCACAAATTGTAATGCGGCTGCTAAGCGACGATTTGTGTTAATAGGTCCACGCATATGGACAAATCGAATATTGGTTGCCAGTAATCCTTCCACCTTTAGCACACAATCCATAATAACCGTTTTCTCAGTAAGAATATCGCTTAATTTTTCATTGTCCTCCGCATTAAAATAGATGGATAAAAAGGTTTCACCAACTGTTTTTGCTTTTCGTTTTTCAATATAGACGGTAAAAGATCTTTGTAACGCAAAAAAGGCATGCTCGTTTGCTGAGCATTCCTCTACCGCTTCCTTCGCCTTATTGGTCAAAATAAGATTACAGCGTTGTTTTTCTAGTAAAGCGATGTCCTGCATGAGCAGCCCTCCTTCCTGAGTCACTAAAGTTTTATTTTATCACATACTAAAACAATACTTACAAAGAAAAATCCCCTGCACAGTGATTTCTTACCACCGTACAAGGGCTATCTTAATGTTGGTCAATTGTTTCTTTGGGCAAGTTCTTGCTCATTTCACAGTATTGAACAAATACACGAGCTAATTCACGTAAACGACTATGAACGTCTGCATCTACAATAGTATTATTTGCATCGAAATGTGATGTATGTGTATACACATAGTTTGGCGTAACAAGCGCTCGGAAGTAGTCTAAAATAGGTTTTAGCTGATTTTCGACTACAAGGTGATGCTGATATGTGCCTCCATTTGCAACAATGGATACGGGCTTATAGCGCATTGTTTTAGGGTGTAAGAAGTCAAAGGCATTTTTCAAAACGCCTGGAATAGACGCTTGGAAAATAGGCGTTGCAATAATGTAAGCGTCTGCCTCCTCAAATTGTTGAATCATTTTTTTCATATCATCATTTAATGGAGAACCATCCACAATTTGATGCTTATATTGACTAAAATGCATCATTTCTAACTCGAAACTAGCATCTAATTCTTTAATATATTGCTCTACTTGCTCTAAAATAGCACCAGTTTTACGACCAAACATCGTGCCATCTACGAGTAAAATTTTCATCTTTACTTTGCCTCCACATTCATCTTCTACAATAATATTGTAACAAATGAAAAGTGGCTCGGAAAGGATTGTCATGACAATTGATATAAATTCAGTCTTTAGACGGAACGACAAATTTAATCCCTAAATTAATTATCCTGATCACGTTGTCGGAAATGGACTTCCTTATCAATGACCGTTTCCTCAAGCTTATATTTATCTCGATTAATGACAACCTCACGATTAACTTTCTCGCCTTCATTCAGCTTATCCCAATTAAATAATATCTCTCTTGAAATGTCCTCTTCTGGTACTTCCGGATACTCTAATGTTGCTAACTCATCTGATGGATAAATAGTGACTGGCTGTTGTTTACCATATAGGGCAATGATAATCATAGCCTTTGCCACTTGTGTGGCTTCAATTGCTCTAGAACGTTTTAAAGGTCCAATTAATAAAGGCTGTACAAGCTTTAATAATTTTTCTCCTGCCTTTTCTCCTAATCGAAATTCATCACGGTTCCCTACTAAGAGTGATGGGCGAATAATGGAAAGCCTTTGTAAGCCTAGTTCCTCTAAATCACGCTCAAGTTTGCCTTTAACTCGATTATAGTAAAATGGAGAATTTTCATTAGCTCCCATTGCAGTAATCACAAGAAAATGAGGGATTCCCCGTTTTTTTGCTAAAGAGGCAATTGCTAACGGGTATTCAAAATCTACCTTTTCAAACATTTCACGAGAGCCTGCCTTTTTAATGGTTGTACCTAAGCAACAATACAATTCATGAGCAAATCCTATATCGTTTTCTTCTATTCTATCAAAATCACGAATTTTCACTTCTAACTTTGGATGCGTATAAGTTAGCTTTCTTCGTGCAATAACTGTTACTGAAATATACTCATCATGTTCACATAATTGTTCAACTAGAGCGGAGCCGGTTAAACCAGTCGCCCCTACAACAATCGCTGCACGCATACTCATTTTTTCTCCCGTCCTTCTACTTATTGATAGTATATCAATTACGCTTATCTTGACACATCGGATTTAAAAAACATCCCATCATCTCCATTTGTAGAGGGATTTTTCGAACCAAGATAAAGACCTTCCAATTGTTATGTATATTCCTAATTCGCCTTTCTATATATATCGACCATTTTTTTGATGATTAAAACTGATTAAAGATAGCTATTCTAGAAGATTCCGCTAGAGACATTCATGATCAAATCCTAAATTTTACACATACTTGCTCTTTCTTCGCCATAATTTAAAGAGACAGAGGAAAGGATGGGATACATTTGCAAAACGAAACACACGCAATTGAACCAAAAAAAACGATTGTTTTCATTATTGAAAGCTGTATTGATAAAGGGCTGTATCCTTTTGAACGGGTTTCAACATTAGCTAAACTACTTTCGAATGAGAAGGTTTTTATCTTTGTAAAGACTCCTTCAAATGACGGAATCCAAATTTTAATGAATGAAGGAGTTACTCCTATTCTATTTGATCACTTTAACGAATTACCTAAGCAAATCAAAGGACTTCAACCTGATTTAATTGTTAGAGATGGGCGAAATTCTGAAGGCTGGCAAGTAGAGGAATTACGACCTTTCTGCAAAACAATTATTCATTTTGATGATTTTGGTGAAGGTGGCCAAGCCTGTGATTGTGTATTACTAGCACTCTATCAAGAAGTGAAAGATTATTTACCATCGCATTATATTGGTGGAAGCTTTGTTTTTGCTCTTCCAGATGCCTATCAACATTTCGATAATATACCTGATAGTAAAACACCTGAAAATCCGCCTCATATCGTTGTCGCTTTTGAGGATGGGGACGAGCATAATTTAACATATCGAACACTTCGACACCTAACTCAACTACAAATACCACTACAAATTACAGTTATGATTGACGACAGCTATCGCCATGCAACGGATGACTTGCAAATGATGGTACTTAGTCGTCGAAATACTGCCATTCTTCGAGATAAAAATGCACTCCTCAAACTACTACCTAAAGCAGATGTCATTATTTGTAATGCTAACTATACACCTTATAAAATTGCCTCTTATGGTGTACCATGCATTACACTTGCACAAACTGAAGCTGAGCTTTTACATGCTTTTCCTCGTGAGCATAATGGCTTTATCCATCTAGGACTTGGTCGTAAAATGAAGCAATCACAAATCCAAAATGCTGTCATGGAATTTCTTTTACACGAAGCTCGCAGTGAACGAGCAGTGAGAAAACAGCGACAACTCAATCTTGCTGGTAATAATGAAACACTTCAAGCTTTACTCTTAGATTTTGCTTACGATCGTCATAATATCGCTTCTACTTAGTGCTACTTCGAAGATGATTATGATACAATATATAAGAATTTTTCACTCCAACAGCTCTTACAGTAGTTGGGACATAAATAAATTCAACAAGTACCCGATTGATTTTAAAGAATAAGCGGTGGGGGATTCTTAAAACCTCCATCGCTTTTACACGCATTCACTATAAAAATATTCTCAAAAGGAGTAGTCTTCATGCCAACAAAAAGTGATATTGAATACCAAATTAGAGAGTTAAAAATGGACTATATGAATTTACAAGGTGATATAGAAAAGTTGGAGTCTACTGGACACAACGATCAGGTAGCTAAGGCAGAGCAACGTCTTGCGAATATGGAAGCTCAATTAGCAGAACTTAACAAGCAGCTTGCAGAACTATAAAATGTAAACAAGAAAGATAGTTGGAGGAACAGATATGGCAATATTAACAGTAGATAATTTAGGTCATTCTTTCGGTGATCGTACACTCTTTAAAGATGTATCGTTTCGCTTAGTGGAAGGTGATCATATTGGACTTGTAGGGGCTAATGGTGTCGGTAAGTCTACATTAATGGGCATCATTACAGGACAAACGATCCACGATACAGGAAAAGTTGAGTGGCTGCCTGGTACACACTATGGTTATCTAGACCAGCATACCGTACTAACGGCTGGTAGAACAATGCGTGAAGTGTTACGCGATGCCTTTTTACCATTATATAAAAAAGAAGAAGAACTGAATGAAATTACGGGCAAGATGGCAGACGCAACGCCTGAAGAATTAGAAGTACTTTTAGAACAAATGGCAGAAGTGCAGGATGCATTAGATGCAGGAGATTTTTATTCATTAGATATGAAAATTGAAGAGGTGGCACGTGGACTTGGCTTGGATGCCATTGGCTTAGAACGTGATGTAGCTGCTCTTTCTGGTGGACAACGCACAAAAGTACTACTCGCTAAGCTTTTATTAGAAAAGCCAAAAGTACTTTTATTAGATGAGCCGACGAACTATCTTGATGAGGAACATATTACTTGGTTGAAAATTTATTTAAAGAACTATCCATATGCTTTCCTTCTAATCTCACATGATACAGAATTTATGAACGAAACAGTGGATGTCATCTTCCAATTGGAATTTTCTAAATTAACTCGTTATACTGCAACATACGAAAAATTCCTTGAACTTGCTGAAATCAATAAACGTCAGCATATTGAAGCCTATGAAAAGCAACAGGAGTTCATCAAGAAGCAAGAAGATTTTATAGCCAAAAACAAGGCTCGTTACTCCACTACTGGTCGTGCAAAATCACGCGCTAAGCAACTTGATCGTTTAGAGCGAATTGATCGCCCAGAAACAGCTGTAAAACCAGAATTCGGTTTTAAAGAAGCCCGTTCGTCTAGCCGCTATGTTGTAGAGGCTGAGAACTTAGTGATTGGTTACGATAAAGACAAGCCATTACTTCCTCCACTTTCTTTTGCGATTGAACGAGGAGAAAAAATTGCTTTAGTCGGTATGAATGGTGTTGGTAAATCCACATTATTAAAAACAATGTTAGGTAAAATTAATGCGCTTGGTGGGAAAGTAGTCCGTGGTGACTACCTATATCCTTCCTATTTTGAACAGGAAGTAAAAGCTGAGAAAATCACGCCAATTGATGATGTTTGGAATGCATTCCCTTCTATGGAACAAGCCCAAGTACGTGCAGCTTTAGCAAGAGCTGGCCTAAAAACTGACCATATTACACGTCCGCTTAATTCTTTATCTGGTGGCGAGCAAGCTAAAGTGCGTTTATGTAAATTAATGATGGAGGAAGCTAACTGGCTTCTCTTCGATGAACCGACAAACCATTTAGATGTAGATGCAAAAAATGAATTAAAACGTGCCATGAAAGAATTTAAAGGTACCATTGTGCTAGTAAGTCACGAACCTGATTTCTATGAAGGACTCGTAACAAAAGTCTGGAATGTTCAAGATTGGTTTACTTCTGGACAACAAGGCCAAGACTAATTATTTCAAGGGCAGCTCCAACATGTTATGGGGCTGCTCTTTTAAATTTTTTTAACTTCTATGTATAAATAGCCTCATTTAAACATACTATAATCAGTGGACTAACAATTTTACCCCTACTTCCAACTAACTCTCTCCTACGAGACAACTTAGAATTCTAGTAGTTCCTATTAATTCAACATGGATTTTATAGCTTAAAAAGACATTTTCTATAGAGTTAACATAACTTACATCATTGTAAGCTGAATAAACGAAACTTTTTACGCTTATCTTCGTATATTTTAATATAACTGAAAAAATAATAATTCGATTGAGAAATTTTTTCAATTAACTATTGATTTATATATAGCTTACTAGTAAGATATATATATAAACTATTAACTTACTAATAAGCTATTTGTAAAATATAATCTAAAAAAGAAAGCGAGGAATGAAGAATGACAGTTACAATTTACTCACAAGCGAGCTGTTCTTCATCCAGAAAAGCACTTAAATGGTTAAAAGATCACAACATAGAATATAAAGAAAAACGTATTACATCTCATCCACTTACACTTGCAGAATTCAAAGAAATTCTAAGTATGACTGAAGATGGCACAGATGAAATCATTGCAACAAACTCAAATGACTTTAAAAACTTAAATATCGACATCGACCAACTTTCTATTCAAGAGCTATTTGCTATCATTCAGGCACACCCAAGAATGTTGCGTAGCCCTATTATAATAGATGAAAAACGTATTCAAGTTGGTTACAATGAGATGGACATCCGTCGTTTTATCCCACGTAAAGTACGTGCTTACGAATTAAATGCGATGACAAGATTGGCACAAGAAAGTTAAAACAGTTTTGGAGATGACCTTCTATGGACCAAGAAAAACAAAAAGCCATTACCTCGTTGTTTGAAGTCGTTTCATCTATTGAGCGTAAGTGGGCAAACGAGTGGAATAATCATAATGTACTCGGCTTTTCAAAATCCCATATTTTAATTTTAGACTACTTATCGCAGGAGGGCCCAAAACGCCCTTCTGCTATTGCTGAGCGGTTAAAAGTAACTACTGGTGGTGTCACTGTTTTAACAACCAAGCTGATAAATGGTGGCTTTATTGAAAAAACACAGCATGCCACAGACCGCCGTGCTTCTCAACTAGTCATTACGGCTGACGGTGAAAACATATTAAAAGAATCTCGTCAACAAGTGAGCGAAATCATTAATAATATGTTTGGTATGCTAACAGCGGAGGAACTGCAAACCTTACGAACTATTTTCTCTAAATGTTTATTGGATGTGGAGACAAATCGACCAGATTAAAGCACAATAAAAAGATGCATTTGCAACTGTTTGCGAATGCATCTTTTTTGATTAGTCGACCAAATACTTCCGTCTAAGTACTGTGATGTGCGACCAATCTGCTTTATTACGCTGGTAGCACAGATTCCACAATAGCTGTATCTGACATGAGCATTTCTTTTAATCGAGCCTTTGCACGGAATAAACGAGATTTCACAGTACCAATGGAAACTTTCATAATTGTAGAGATTTCTGCAAGTGAGTATTGGTCTATGTAGAAATACCATAAAGTCTTTCTATAAATAGCATCTAATTGCTCCATTTTATCCTGGACTAGTTTTGTTACAATGTCCTTTTCAATTTTTTCTTCTGTAGAAATATCGTTATTGGGAACCAAATCTAGAATCGGCACGTCTAATGTTTCAGGTTGGTTCATCATATATTTGCTACGTCGTACTTTTTTACGATAGCGATCTCTAAATGTATTCATTGTAATAGTTGTCAGCCAAGCTTTAATATGCTCTACTTCGGCCACGCTATCTTCATAGCGTACAACCTTAACCCAAACTTCTTGCATTAAATCTTCAGCTTCTATATTATTGCGAGTTAGTTTTAAACATAAATGATATATATAACGATTGTATTCCTCGTATACGCCTTCTAATTTTTCATTCATTGTGTATGCCTCCGCTTCTTGTTCTTGCTTCTATACACATTCTCGCAAAATAATGTATTACACTCTATCGCATTGGCTTTCAATTTCATTACAATCGTGTAAGCTTAATCGCTTTCACTTGTAATATTCGTAAAAATTGTTTTACTACTATACTGCTTTCCCTCCAAAAAAGCTTTTGATGACAATAGTTACCTATTAATTAAACTATATTTTTAATAGTATTTATTGTCAGAATATTAATTAGCATTTGAAGAAACAAAAAATGCACTCCTAATAGAAGTGCATTGGGTGTTTTAGCTTAACAGTCCTAGACGAAAGGCTGAGGCAACGACCTGTGTTCGATTCTTTGCTTTGAGCTTTGTCATAAGACTGCTTACATAATCCCTGACAGTATGCTCACTTAAAAATAATAAACCAGCAATTTTTTTATTATCATATCCTTCGGCAAGCAGGCCAAGTATCATCGATTCCCTTTCAGTTAAATGAAGCACTGTATTCTTTTCTACCTTCTCGCCCTTACGTGATAAAAATAAACCTAAACGCTTCCCTACTTCCTCAAGGAGTGTTAATTCTTCCTTTGTACAATCAAACTCCTCCCCTAGCTGATCAAATGTTAGCCATCCAAATAATTGCTCTTGACGCAAAATGGGAATAAAAATAATCGAAGATAAATTAAATAATTGGATATGCTCTTCTTTCACGTAATTTTTAGGATTTTTTAAATAAATGGGCTTTCTTGAACTAAGTATCGTGTTTTCCCCAGTCAACTCCCCTTTCATGCTTTGCACCTTAGGCAGCTCTGCGCCAATAACTCCATAAAATTGATTGGACCATGGGACATATGCGTAAAATACACATCTTTTATAACTAAAATACTCTTCACATTTTTTTAAAATCAGCGCTAAATCCTGATAACCTGAGGAACTAATAAGCAATTTATCAAGCCTATCTAATAATTGTAAGTGCCTAATTTTCTGATTTTCGCTAGCTATGTTACTAGTTTGGTTATCTCCCTCACAGTCATAATAAAGCTCTACAAGTAACGTAAATGTCGATAATACATACATGAAGATGGCGTTCGTTCGACTACTCTTCTGTTGAATCATAAAAGTAATCAACGATTTCTCAAATATTAATTGAAATAAATTAAAGCTCTTCCTATCAATAATGGACAACTGTGATTGAAGCCATGTGTTGAAAAAATACTTCTCATCATTATTTAATTCATCGATATTTGCATGTGTCATTAAACGCAAAAATGAATCTAATAGCATTGCTGTTCTTTTTCGATCTGCCCCAGTTATAGAAGGTTCTAGATTAAGATAAATAATTGTATTCTCTTCAATTTGCTGATGATGGATTTTAATAAACAACACAAATTCTTGAAGTGTTACTTCTTCAATTGATTGAAATGGATGCGTCATAGGAAATTCTTCTCCTTCACACTAAAAATACCCCTATAAATGGAGGATATTCACTCACTATATTATACAGCATCTTATAGGATAGTATTTCAAATTGAAAGGAGTAAGATGAAGGTATCGCTAAACAATGCGAATACTTTTGAATCCTAAGGCAACCATATAACCAGAAATAATGAAAGGTGCGTGCTTGAAATGAGATTAGAAAACAAAGTGGCCATTATTACAGGTGGAGGTACAGGAATCGGGAAAGAAACTGCACTATTATTTGCTAAAGAGGGAGCAAAAATAGTTATTACTGATATAAATGAACAATATGGGAACGATACAGTCCGTGATATTCAAACTATCGGCGGTGAGGCAGTATTTATCCGCCACGATGTTAGTAATGAAGAAGACTGGAAAAAGGTTGCAGATGAATCAATAAAAACATTTAAGAAAGTGGATATTCTTTTCAATAATGCAGGTATCTATATCATAAAACCCCTTGCAGAAATCGAGCTTTCTGACTGGAACCGCTTAATGTCCATCAATGTGACAGGTGTGTTCTTAGGCATGAAACATATTATGCCGCTTATGGCTAAACAACATAATGGTTCTGTTATTAATGCTTCCTCTATTGCAGGCTTAACAGGTGCTGCTGGTCACGTATTATACGGCGCTAGTAAAGGGGCTGTTCGCATTATGACAAAAGATGCTGCTATGGAGTATGCTCCATACGGCGTACGTGTCAACTCCATTCATCCTGGCTACATTGATACAGGTATGGCAGACTATGCATCAGCAACAACAGGAAGCTCAAAAGATGAATTAGGCAAAAACTTATTCCCATTAGGACGTTTAGGCTCTGTAAAGGAAGTAGCGCAAACTGTATTGTTTTTAGCTTCTGATGAATCTTCCTTTTCAACAGGTGCAGAATTCGTTATTGATGGCGGAGCAACAGCAAAATAACATTAAAGGTGGTCATTTATATGAAACTAAAAGATAAAGTAGCAATTGTTACAGGTGGGGCTAGTGGTATCGGTGAAGCCACAGTTCGTCTCTTTGTAGAAGAAGGCGCTAAAGTCGTTATTGCCGATTTTTCTGATCGTGGACAAAGCGTTTCTGAAGAATTAAATAACAATGGTTTTGATACACTTTTCGTAAAAACAGACGTAACAAATGAAGCGGACATTCAAAACATGATAAAGGAAACCGTTACTAAATACGGTAAACTTGATATTATGTATGCAAATGCAGGCGTAGCTGACGATGCACCAGCACACGAGCTTTCTTTTGAAAAATGGAAAAGAACAATTGATATTAATTTATCAGGTGTATTTCTATCGGATAAATATGCCATTGAACAATTCCTTGCCCAAGGAACAGGTGGCGTCATTGTTAACGCTGGTTCAATTCATAGCTTCGTTGCCTTACCAAACCCTACAGCCTACTCATCTGCAAAAGGTGGCGTTAAATTATTAACACAAAACCTATGTACTGCTTACGCTAAACAGGGTATTCGTGTAAATGCGGTGTGTCCTGGCTATATCGACACTCCTCTATTAGCTGAGGTCGATGCTCAGAAGAAAGAATATTTAGCATCCCTTCACCCACAAGGTCGACTTGGTAAACCAGAAGAAATCGCTAAAGCCGTTCTCTTTTTAGCAAGCGATGACGCAAGCTTTGTTAATGGTACAACGCTTCTTGTTGATGGTGGTTATACTGCTCACTAATGAGGCTTTGAATAGACTCGCCTGAAAGCTAGTGCATTTAATGATGCTATTCTAGCCGTTAAAAGTGCGAAGCGATCTGACTGTTGTATCTGAACCCTTCACTGAAAAATGAAGAATTTATAATCCACTCAAGTAAGACTCAACCACAATTGCTATTTAGCTCTTGTGGTTTATTTTGTAGGTGCTATGTGTAATCTTTCAAGACAATTTAAGATTCCTAAAAGTAAATTGTGCTATACTATTTCTATTATCGAAATATTAGAAAGAGGGATGCTTAATGACTAATTTACAGCAAATTGATGCTTATTTTGCAGAACACCGTGAGGCACATTTAAATGAATTGAATGAATTTTTACGAATTCCAAGTATCAGTTCTTTATCCGAGCATAAAGAGGATATTCAACATGCAGCTGAATGGCTAGCCAGTGCGTTTGAAAAACTAAATCTTGAAAATATCTCCATTACACAAACAGCTGGGCACCCTGTTGTTTATGCAGACTGGCTACATGCAGAGGGTAAACCAACTATTTTATTTTATGGTCATTATGATGTTCAACCTGTTGATCCATTAAATTTATGGGACAGTGAGCCTTTTAATCCTACAATTCGAGACAATAAATTATTTGCTCGTGGTGCGAGTGATGATAAAGGACAAGTCTTTATGCACTTAAAAATGATTGAGGCATTGTTTGCTACAACAGGGACATTACCTGTCAATGTTAAGTTCATTTATGAAGGTGAAGAAGAAATTGGTAGTCCACATCTACCTGCCTATGTTGAACAATATAAAGAAAAACTAGCGGCAGATTTAATTTTAATTTCCGATACAGGTCTTTATGGTCCTGGGAAGCCTGCGGTATGCTATGGTTTACGGGGCTTAACGGGCATTCAAATTGATGTGCGTGGAGCTAAGGGAGATTTACACTCCGGTCTTTATGGTGGTGGCGTACAAAATGCTATTCACGCATTAGCTGAAATTTTAGCATCCTTCCGTGATGAGCATGGTACGATTCAAGTTGAAGGTTTCTACGACAAAGTGTTGCCATTAACAGAAGAGGAACGTGAGGCTTATCTTGCGCTTGGCTTCGATGAAGAGTCTGTTAAACAGGAAGTTGGCGTAAAAGAATTATTCGGTGAACAAGGGTATTCTTATTTAGAACGTACTTGGGCCCGCCCAACCCTAGAGGTTAACGGTGTATTTGGTGGTTTCTCAGGTGAAGGCATCAAAACAGTGCTGCCCGCTGAAGCTGGCGCTAAAATCACATGCCGTCTTGTACCAAATCAAGAGCCCGATGAAATTGTAGCACTTTTAAAAGCACATGTTGAAAAGCACAAACCTGCTGGTGTGGAAATCAACATTTCTGAATTCGATAAAGGCCGTCCATTCCTAACGCCTTTCGATCATCCATTTATCCAGGCTGCTGGACGCTCCTATGAAAAAGTGTATAATGTACCAACAGCATACACACGCGGCGGTGGATCCATCCCTATCGTCGCTGCGTTTGATGAAATTTTAGATTTACCTGTAGTGCTAATGGGCTTCGGTCTATCAAGTGAAAACTTCCATGCACCAAATGAACACTTCCATTTAGAAAACTTTGATAAAGGCTTACGTGTTCTTAGTGATTATTTATATGAGGTTTCAGGATTACAAAAATAAATATCAATTAATTAAAAAATCCCCTCACTGTCAAAGTGAAGGGATTTTTTTACTTTGATTACTCACCAAAAATCGTAACGATATCAGCTGCTTGTTTGCGCTCTTTACCTTTTGGCACTTCATCAAAATAACCAACTTGTAGCATAGCAATGACACGCTCACCTGGCTGTACTTTTAAAGCTTCACGGAATTTTGGATTATCTAGGAAGCCTGGTGTTTTCCAGCAAGAGCCTATGCCTTTATCCCATGCCAGTAACTGCATGTTTTGAATAAATGTACTTGCTGCTGCATAATCTTCTAAACGTTCTTTTTGACGCGCATCCTCTGGAACGATAACAAAGGCATAGCCACCCGGTAATGTAAATTTCAACATCTGCTTCGCTAAATCTTCGCTTGAAAGCTCCTGCCATTTAGGAATTGTTAAGTCACGTAATAGCTGGTGAAGATTTGTTAATTCCTTTCCACAGGCAACAACTAATCGCCACGGCTCACGATTACCATGATTGGGAGCCCAAACTGCATCGTCAATAATAGCCATTAAATCCTCACGCTCTACAGGCTGGCCATTAAACTTTTTAATGGAACGACGTTGAATAATTGCATCTCTAACAGATAAAATTTGTTCGCTCATATATCAATTCTCCTTCTACCATAAGACAACATATTAGAGTTTATCTCTTCTATCTTTCACATTATCATATATTTGTATGCTTTAAAACTACCTGTTCCTAAGCAAAGCTGTCATCTATATGATAGAAAAAGTAGGTCATGCTTGGCGTATAGGCGGTGGAATCCTCATAAAAATAAGGTCGATTAATACTATCTGAGGTGTGGGCATTCACATAAGGAATACCATTTTGAATACTTGTAACAATAACGGAGTGGTCAATTCTACCATTCCCTTGAAAATCATAAAAAATGACATCTCCAAGCTCTAGTTCCTCTGCATATTGAACACGTCTACCCTTCAATCCTGTTGTAGATCCTTCTAAATACCATCGTAATGAATGGGCAACAGACCAGCTAAAGCTCCAATTCCCTTGCTGAATCCACCAGCCTTTCTCTCTACTTGGTGCACCTCGCATCGGTGCCCCTCCTGCAAGTAAACACTGAGATATATAGTTCGTGCAATCTACATCAAAATTTGGAAAAGCAGGATTGCGTCTGTTCCACCACAAATTAGCATATTGAACTGCAGCCTGCCTATTATACATTTTTGCCATACATAACCTCCTCATGCCATCATATGTCTATTTAAGCATTTCTATTAGTTAGGTCCTTCCTCATAATTCTTATTGAAATCCATTATATTCAGCATGTTCCTTTCCAATTTCAAGAACATTTTTGCTACAATAAGGATTAAAGATATGTCAATTTTATTTTATGACCAGAAGGGATGTTGAATGTGAGGCAGCATGCTGAAAAAGAGATTTTACAGCCAACTCTTTTATGCGATAAAAAAGGTAATTTAAATCCAGCAGCCATCGGATTTGCACGCAAACCACTTATTAATAGCAATTTAAGCGGCCATCTCATGCGCAAAAAGAAATGGAACTATTGGTGTGTCTACGGTGATGAAATCTTGTTTTCAGCTACGATTAGTCATCTAGATTACGCAGCAGTCTGCTTCGTTTATTTCCTTGAATATGAAACACAGCGCTATTTTGAAAAAACGATCACAATCCCCTTTGGTGGTAAACTAAAAATGCCTACACAGGTTTTAGAATCTGTTTCATTTAAAAATAGTGAAATGATGATTGATTTATTATATATACAAAATGAAACACATCTATCTGTTTCTATACCAAACTTTGACGGAGATGTTTTACGCGCAAAGCTTATCATTCAGCACCCACCAGCGGACGAAACCTTAAATGTAGTCATTCCTTGGAATCGTAAAACATTTCAGTTCACAGGCAAGCATCACATATTGCCAACATCAGGTGTTGTCACAATTGGTACTCGGCGTTTTAATTTCTCAGCTGAGGAGAATTTTGCTGTGTTGGATTATGGACGAGGTGTATGGCCACGTGAAGCATTATGGAATTGGGGAATGGCCTCTCAACGAGTACGTGGACGACGCATCGGACTTAATTTAGGAGGTAAATGGACAGATGGCACAGGCATGACTGAAAATGCTGTTTTTGTTGATGGTAAAATGACAAAAATACATGAGGATTTATTATTTCAATATGATTCTGAAGATTATATGCAGCGTTGGAAAGTGAAAACAAAATTTTCTAATCAGGTCTCCTTAACCTTTTCACCCTTTTTTGAGCGTATAGCCCAAACGAATGCCAAACTAGTTAAATCAGAGGTACATCAACTATTTGGCTATTACGACGGTTCTATTTTACTCGACAATGGTGAAACACTGGTTATTCAACAAATGCTCGGATGTATTGAGGAACATCGTGCAAAATGGTAAAAACCCTCTAGAAGACGTTGCTTTCCGTGGGTATTTTGAAAATGCAAATGATTCCACGGAAGCTTTTGTCTCCTAACTGTCCACTTTTGCTCTAACTAAGGGCTCTTAATATTTTTTCTGGATCATCTGTAAATATCGCCTGTACACCGAGCTGTTGTAAACTTCGAGCATCGCGTTGTTCATTGACAGTATACACACGTACAGTTGCACCTTCAGCGAGAGCTAGTTTAACTGATTTACGGAAGGAAGTTGGCAAACTTACATGTAACGCCTTAGCTGGTATAAGAGCAATGTAAGTTGGGAAATCCACCAGCACCTCTGCAAACAATGCTGCACTTTCTATATAAGGCGCTATTTTTGATATTGTTTGCAATGATTCATGATTGAAAGATGAAATGATCACCCGCTCTGTCATTTGCTGTGCTGCTACTTCTTTGAGCACGAGCGCTTCGATTCCTTCATATGCAATAATGTCTGTTTTCAGTTCAATATTGATACGGTGATTGGTACCTGCAAATAACTCCAACACTTCCCCTAAGGTAGGAATTACTTCATCTCCGAACTCCCGTGAAAACCACGAGCCAAAATCAAATGTTCGTAATTGTTGTAATGTAAAATCTTTTACATAGCCTGAGCCATTGGAGGTACGATCAATGGTCTCATCATGAATCACCACTACCTCTTTATCTGCGGTTAAATGAACGTCTAGCTCTATCCCTGCTATAGGAAGCTTTGATGCTGCTTGAAAGGCAGCCATCGTATTTTCTGGATAGTTTATCGAAACACCTCTATGTGCAAATATGTCCAAATTCAATAACCTCCTCTATTATTATTCAAAGAAAAACCTTCCAGCCCCATGTAATAGTAGCATAATTAACATTTTAGCTTTCACTTGCTGGTAAATATTATATATAGTAGTATGATAATCTACTTTGAAATTGTAAGTACCTAGGAGGTGCTAAAAAATGACTGTACAACATCCAGATTTTCAGGCTGAAGTAGAGCGGTTAGCGTATACCCAAGGCTATATGCAACAAATATTAGACGAATCACAACGAGATTTAAAATCTGCTCAAGAAAATATCCGCAAATCTATGGCCGATCTTGATTACTTAGATTCGAGTTTAAGTTATTTAAATATCTTAACAAATGCTAGATTTTTTGAAATGGCACGTAATCAAAAAGAAGGTCTAGAGGCCGTTCGCAAGAAGCCCTATTTCGCTAGAATCCATTTCCAAAAAACCGGTGACCCAGAAGAATTCCTTTATATTGGGAAAACATCACTATTTCATCGTGAAACCCATGAGCCCATTATTGTTGACTGGCGCTCACCCGTAGCTAATGTTTATTATGATGGACGTCTTGGTGACATGGAGTACGATGTCCGTGGTGAAGTTCATAAAGGACATCTCTTTGCTAAAAGGCAATACAAGATCGAAAATGGCGATTTACTCGATATACGAGATATTGATCTAACAACAAATGATGAACTACTACAAGAAGCATTAGCTGGAAAAGCTGATGTCCGTCTAACTGAAATTGTTTCAACCATTCAAAAGGAACAAAATGAAATTATTCGAGCACATCTTCGTCAACCAATTATTGTGCAAGGTGCTGCTGGTAGTGGAAAAACAACCATTGCTCTACACAGAATATCCTATTTCCTTTATACAATGGGTGAACATTTTAATCCTGAGCAGCTCATGATTTTAGCACCGAATAAGTTATTTATTGATTATATAGGCGATGTTTTACCAGAGCTTGGCGTCGATAAAATATGCCAAACTACTTTTACAGACTACGTTCTTTCTGCCACTAAATTAAAGCTTAAGCTTCAAAATCCAAATGAACAATTAGAATTGCTCGTTGCTGGAGGCAGTCAGCCTACTGCCTGGATTGCTGAAATGAAAGGTTCACTTTACTATCGTGATGTCATCGAACGCTACGTACAAAAGCTGGAACAAAAGATCGCAGAGCAATTCGAAGATGTCTATATTGAAAAATACTGTATCATGCGTGCTTCCCACCTGAAGAAGCTGTTTTTATATGAATTCTCATATATGCCTATCGAAAAGCGACTTGAACATATTAAAAAGGTCTTAGCAAGCCATGTACGTCAAAAAAAACAGGCTGTTTTAGCTACACTCCATAAAAAGTATGATGAAGCATTGGGTAAAGCCTTAAATGGAATTCGAGATGATGAAAAACGGCGACGTGTTGTCACAAAATTCATTGATGAGCGTGATGAACGAATTCCTGCCATTGAAAAAGAAACGAAGACAACGGCATCAGCTTATATGCGTCGCTTTCCCAAACATAATATTAAAACACTCTATCGTACCCTTCTCACCGATGCAGAATTATTAGCAGAACTCGCCCCTGAATGGCATTACCTTGAACAGCAACAATTTTTGCAGGCACATCGTAAAGAACAATGGGCACTCGAAGATTTAGCTGCACTATACTATTTACAAGCACGTTTAAAAGGCATTGCAGATGAATGGAAGATGCGTGTTGTCTTTATCGATGAGGTCCAAGATTACAGTTTATTTCAGCTTGCTGCTTTAAAAGCAGGTCTTGATACAGATATGTTTACTATGGTCGGTGATTTAGCACAAGGTATCCATAGCTATCGCTCATTAACAGCCTGGGAGCCTGTCCAAAGCTTATTTCCTCGTGCAAGCTTCCGCACTTTGCAAAAAAGCTATCGAACAACAATTGAAATTATGGAAGTCGCGAATCAAATTCTAGCGCAAATGAATGAACAGCTACCTTTAGTAGAACCCGTTGTGCGTCACGGTAAAGTACCAAGTTTTATTCAAGCAGAGCAATTCGATGCCTTCAAAGTTAAAGAGATTTTTGAAGCTATTCGTCAAAATGGCCATCGATCCATCGCTTTAATTTGCAAAACTACTGCAGAAGCCATTACTATGCAACAGGCATTAAAAGACAATGATATTGCTTCACAACTACTAACGGAAAATGAATCTATTAATCAAGAAATGTTACTTGTTGTGCCAAGTCACTTAGCTAAGGGACTTGAATTTGATGCTGTCATTGTAGCTGCCTACGATACACCATTTTACGATACACCCATTGACCGAAAGCTACTTTATGTAGCTCTTACACGAGCCATGCACGAGCTATACTTAATCGGTCCATCCAAAAAGACATTTTTATTAGAAAATTAAAAAGTCGCTAAAAGGCGACTTTTTTCTTTGCATCATTAATTTCTTGGGGGTAATTTATAAAACTTCCCTTTGGATAAATAAGCTTTCACAACTTTCCACCATGAATTAGGGGCTTCCTTCGGAGGAGACTTCTTCTTTGGCAATGCTGGCATGCGCATGATCACGACTCCTTTCTTAAAGCTTATTAATATTATATGAAGATAGTAGGTGATTATGATAAAAAAGGGCGATGAGTTGATATTAAATACCTCTCATCACCCTTTTTTCTATTGTTTTACATAATAATCAATTTGCTGTGCTTTCATAAAGCCTGCTTTTTCATAGACAGAAAGTGCTTTTTTATTGTCTACTTCTACATCTAGCATGACAAACGCTGCACCAACCTTACTCGCATAATCCTTTGAAAAGGAAAGAAGGGCTGTCCCAATACCTTGTCCTTCACAATTTGGATGTACAGCAAGTGCAGTTACCCACTGGATTTCATTTTCCTTAGCTGTAGTCACTGTGCCAACAACTGCACCATCTCTGTAAGCAACCCAAAGCTCTCTTCCATTTGTTGATGTATTAAAAGCAATAAGCTCTTCTGATTCTTCGGGTAGATCTCCAAAAGCCTCACAATAAATAGTAATCAGTTCAGCTTGCTCTCCGTTATAGGCTTGAATATTTATATCACTTCGTAATGTAACGGGCTCTGCTTTTGTTTCTAGGGTCGTTTCTGAAAAACTATAGGTAAACCCTTTGTTTTCAATAAATGTATGCCCATAAGGGGAACCATCAATTACTACAGCTAATTGCCCCTCTGCCCCTCTTTCTTTTAGCCCTACTTGTATACCCTCAACTAAGGCAGTTCCAATACCCTTTTGTCGATATGCAGGTGTCACCACTAATGACCACTCATATGTATGAAGTCCCATTAAGTCGATAGCACTAGCAGCACCAACTAATAAATCCTTATCATCCTCATACGCTAGTACCATGAAGCCTTTATTCTCGAAAGAGCTAGCCATAGGTACATTCATAATGGTTTCATAGACTCGATAATCTTGAACTGTTGCTTCTTCACATAATAACTTTACTTCTTTCAATGTTTCTCCATCTAATGGAAAAGACACTGTCATCACTGAAATATTCATCATTTACTCCGTTCCTGTAACAGACTATTGCCCTATTGTAGCAAGAATGAAAATAAGCTGGCAACAAAATATATTAATACCCGCTATTAATCAGAATTTTACTTCAAATATTAGAAAAATAAAAGGATTTATACTATAAAAATTCAGTAAAATGACTGAAATTTACTAGAAATAATATACTAATTTTTCTAAAATAGAGATATTTATTCTTTCACAACCCATTACTTTTAAACTATCTACTGCTTCATATTTTAATAATGTTATATAATAATTATACCATTTATTCAAATTAATAACATTTTTAATTCAATAAAAAAGAGCAACTTCAAATGAAATTGCTCTTTTTCCATCTATTCCTCAAGATGGTATGAGGATGAATGCAGCATTTGTGCATAAAGACCACCTGATTCGATGAGCTTTTGCTGAGGTCCAGCCTCCACTAATTCCCCTTTATGCATCACTAAGACCATATCGGCATTATGGACAGTATTTAAACGATGTGCGATCACAAAGCTCGTGCGCCCTTGCATTAACGTATCGAGTGCCTCTTGTATCGCCAGTTCTGTCACAGTATCGATACTGCTTGTCGCTTCATCCAATAGTAAAATTTTCGGATCAGCTATAAGTGCCCTTGCTATAGAAAGTAATTGCTTTTGGCCTTGGGAAATCTCGCGTCCATCCGCTGCAAGAATAGTATCATACCCATCCTTTAGTTTCATAATGAATTCATGTGCATTAGCTTGCTTGGCCGCTTCCTCAATCTCTGCATCACTCGCATCCAGTCTACCATATCGGATATTCTCGCGAACAGAAGCCTCAAACAAAAATGGATCCTGTAAGACAAAGGCCATTTGTGAACGAAGGGATTGTCGATCAATTTGCTGTACATTTATACCATCAAATAATACCTCTCCCTTTGAGACGTCATAAAATCTTGCAATAAGTTGAAGTATTGTCGTTTTACCAGCCCCCGTTGCACCAACAAGGGCTACCGTTTGACCAGGTTCCACTTTAAAATCTACATTTTTTAGTGTGTACCCCTCTTCTTCTAGTTCATATTTGAAGTACACCTGCTTAAACGTTACATGTCCCAATAGCTGATGCTTTTGTGCTGACACATTTTCTGCCTCTGGTTGTTCATCAAGCAAGGAAAATACACGTTCTGCACCAGCAATGGCTGACAGTACTGTATTAAACTGGTTTGCTAAATCATTTAAAGGACGTGTAAATTGTCGTGCATATTCAGTGAATATAACAATTACCCCTATCGATACATGTCCATATAACGCAAGAACTCCTCCTACACCTGCTACAATGGTAAAGCTCATATTATTTAAGAAGTTCATAACTTTAGGAATATAACCTGAGTATGTCTGTGCCCAAAAACCAGTTCTTTTTAAGCGCAAACTTTTTTCACGAAATTCTGCTTTCATTCGCTCCTCTTGTGAAAATGCCTTCACAATCCGCTGTCCTGAAATTGTTTCTTCGATCATCCCGTTTAAGGCGCCAATAGCTACCTGCTGTTCTTTAAACAGTGGTGCTGTACGACGTGTAATCCATCGCATCGCCCAAAACATCAGTGGAATAATGATCATCGTCAGAACTGTCAGCAATGGGCTTAAACTGAGCATAATAATGACGGTTCCACCAAGCGTAAGAACACTTGAAAATACCTGAATAAAGGAACTGTTCAATGTTGAGCTGACAGCTTCAATATCATTCGTCATTCTACTCATCAATTCTCCATGCTGACGACGATCAAAGAATGCCACTGGCAGTCTTTGAAAATGAGTGAATACACTTGTCCTTAATCTATAGATCGTTTGCTGGGCGATGCCAATCATCCAATAGTTTTGTAGGAAAAGTGAAACGGCTAATAACACATAAATACCAATTAATAAGCCAATCCCTTTATCTAAGCCTGAAAGCTCGCCATGCATAACATAGTGATCAATCATTTGACCGATTACATAAGGACCAACTAAAGCTAATATGGAGCTAATCATCACTAATAAGAGCACCACAATAAGCAGTGCACGTTGTTCGTCGACAATTTTCCATAACCGCAGCAATGTACTTCTCCAATCAGCTGCACGTGGCCCCTTCTTTTTCTTCACACCCTGTTTCAGATCATCTTTTGTCAAAAGCGGTTCATAGCCAAAAGGTTTCTGGAAAAATCCCATTAATCCTCCACCTCCTGTTGAGAGATAGCTATTTTTTTATAAAGCGAGGAAGTCTCTAAAAGCTCTTCATGTGTGCCATAAGCAACTACTTTTCCAGCATCAATCAGTAAAATGCGATCTGCACCTTTAGCTGTACGTATTTTTTGCGTAACAACAAGCATCGTTGCTTTTTCTTCACTCAGTGCCGCCCACAAAGACTGTTCAGTTTTCACATCTAAAGCACTAGTACTATCATCAAGCATTAAAATATGTCCCTGTCTCAAAAGAGCTCTAGCTATAGATAATCTCTGTTTTTGCCCCCCCGATAAATTGACACCTTTTTGCCCAACCTTGGTATCATAACCATTTGGAAAATCTTCAACAGATGCATGAATTTGCGCCTGCATTGTAGCCTGTAATACAGCATCCATTTCAGCCTGTGTATCTCCCCAACGCACATTATCTGCAATACTTCCTGTAAATAACAATGACTGCTGGGGGACATAGCCAATCACTTCCCGCAACTCTTGTAAATCCCAATGTTGCACATCCTGACCTTCCACAAGTATTCTGCCTTGCGTTACTTCATAGAACCGAGGAATGAGCTGTAATAATGTTGATTTTCCTGCACCAGTTGCCCCCATGATCGCTAGTTTCTCGCCAGACTTAACTTGAAAGCTCACATCTGACAGAACAGGAACATCTCCTCCTGGATAAGTAAAACTAACATGGTCAAAGGTTAATTCTCCATATTGTGTGGCATGACCTACTTCTTCTAAAAGAGATGTATCTTCAACCTCATTTTCAACGGAAAGGATTTCTGCCATACGTTCTGCAGATGCCTTTGCACGTGCGTAGAAGATAATAATAAAAGCGAACATTGAAAATGAGCCTGTCATACGCATTGCATAATTCACAATAGCCACAATATCACCAAGTGGCGTTGTTCCTGTAGCAATTTGTTTTGTACCAAACCATAAAACTGCGAGCAGGCTCATATTCATAATGAACAAAAGAACCGGCATAATATATTCCATTATGCGTAAGGCCTTCACAGTATCAACCTTTAACCGTGATGCAACTTCATCAAAGCGTGTAGCCTCATATGCCCCTCTTAAGTAAGCCTTTACTAATCGTATCGCCTGTAAATTCTCCTGTAAAACTCTGTTTAAACGATCGACCCTCTTTTGTACACGCCCAAAATAAGTCACACCTTTTGCCACCATAAAAAGAAGAAAAATAAAAATGATCGGTGCACCAATAACTAAAAATAAAGCTAATTTCGGATTTACGACAAAAGCCATAATAATGCTTCCTATCACAGCAAGTGGCGCTCGAAGCATAATACGTAAGCTCATAAACAGCACCGTTTGTACCTGTGTAACATCATTTGTTAATCGAGTAATAAGCGATGCAGTGGAGAATTTTTGATAGGTTGCTAGCGTAAAGGATTGAATCCTATCAAACAGGGCATTTCGAAGATCATATGAAAAGCTTTGAGCTGTATGTGAAGAAAAATAAGAATTGATAACGCCCGCCAGAAAGGCAACAAAAGATAGCCCAAGTAAAACAGCCCCCCATTGCAAAACCATTCCTTGATTTTGTGCCCTTACTCCCTCATCGATTATTTTTGCCATAATGAGTGGCTGCACAAGCTCTACAAATAACTCTAAAAGCATTAAACATAAAGCAAAAATAGCTGTCCATTTATATGGCTTTACATAGGAAAAAACTTCTTTCATATTCTTTCCCCCTTGTTGGTAGATAAAATTTAATGATAGTTAAAAACTACTAACACTATAGTATATTTATGCTTTTTCTCCTGCTATAGAAAGCCAGGTTACACAAACAAGCATAACGAATACTCCTATTAATTGCCAAAAACCTAAAGAAGTACCGAAAATAATAACAGAGATCACCATTGCTGTTAATGGTTCAATACTAGAAAGAATGCTCGTTTCAACTGCCGTAATGTATTTCATACTACTTAAAAACAATATAAAAGCTACTGTTCCAAAAAATATTAAAGCAACTAATAACATTAAAATTTTAAAATCTACTAGAACAACCCATTGAGTGGACTGCTGCCAAACACGGCTTACTAAGCCCAAAGTGAAGCCACCCACCAGCATCCCCCAGCCCACTACTAAAAGCACACTCCACTCCTTCATTAAGCGTGCAGGATACAAGGTGTAAAATGCAAATGTTAAGCCTACTCCTATTCCCCATAACAAGGCTTTTGGACTAATAAGTAAACTTTCAAATGATGCATTCGTTAGTAACAGAAACAACCCTATAAGGGTACCAATAATACCTAACACTTGATATTTTGGTGGCCATTTCTTTAAACTAAGAGAGACATACGCGACAACAAATATTGGCGCTAAAAACTGTAGTAAGGTAGCAAGCACAGCATTACTTTCATTAATTGCAGCAACAAATGTAAATTGGACACCAAGCATACCTGCAATACCAAAAACTATGAGTTGCCTCCCCCATAGCTTGTGCTGCCAAATTCCAAAAATATTTTTTCCTGTTAACAATAAATATGTAAGTAGTAATATACCTGCAACCGATAAACGGATTGTTAACATAAAGGATACAGTCAAAGGTGTATGATTAAGCAACCACTCCATTAAAGGGCCAGTTGCTCCCCATAACATAGCACCCGAGACGATAAATATTATTCCTTTTAAACGTTTCATACCAATCCTGCTTCCTATATACGTACTAAAAATTGTTACTTTTCTTCAAATCATTTCTTATATTTCACTAGAAAAGTCCTATTAAATTTTACTATCAAATATTTACAAATATATTCATAATGACTAATTCCCGATTATTATCTATAATATTAGTATATATTGATTACCCAAGGAGATCGAATAATCATGAGTCATATGCATAAATCATTTACGATTGATGAACATTATTTAAATTCACTTCCTTTTCCTGCAATTATCATTAATCAAGATGGACAAGCAACAGTCTGGGGAAAGAGTGCTGAACATCTGATTGGCTTATCAGCTAATGATATTAAAGGAAATACTACTCCATCTATACACGAAAATCTACTGCGTCAGCTTCCTGTCGAAACACTTCAATCTATTTTACAAAATGAGGACAGTACGTATCTAGAAAAAATTCAAGTACACACAACTTCAAATTCAGAAATAACAACAGCTCTGCTAGCTAAACCTTTTACAGATGAGGGAGAACGTTTTATTCTATTGATTTTTATGCTCCCAGAATTAATGACGCAGGCTATCTCTCAATGCAATACCTTTGTAAACCTTAAGCAAGGTTTAGATGCAACCTTTATGACCGTTACACTCGATCACGATGGATTTATCTTGGAATGTAATAATGAATTTCTAAAAACAAGCCAATGGACACCAAAGCGTGTTATCGGCAAAACCTTTTGGCAACTGTTCCCTGATAATGAAGTGAGTGAAAAAATAACACATACGATCTGGCGTAATTTAAATAATGGTCATACATGGCAAGGAGAAGTTGAAAAAATTACAAAAACGGGGCAATCCTATTGGGTGCTACTAACGGCTATTCCCCTCGTTAATCTTGAAACAAATGAACAACAGTTTATCCTAATTGAAAAGGATGTAACTAAATCAAAAACGATTCAACACCAACTTGAAAAAATTGCTTACATTGATACAGAAACTGGTTTGATGAATGCACATCGACTTGAAAAAGTAATCACCAATATGATTGACGATGAGAGACACTTTTCATTTGTTTATCTAAGTATTGATAAATTTTATACACTTAAAGAATTACATGATCAACAAATCGATCAAAGCCTTATTGTTGAATTTACAAATCGTATAAAAATGTATTTCCAAGATAGCACGATGGCTCGTATAAATGAAAATGATTTTGTTGTCATTACGCCTTTAAGTGAATGGTTTATTCAAGGCTTTTTATCTTACTTACAACAACATCCGATTTATAGCGGCAATATTGCTGTACCAATTTCTATTAGTGGTGGCATAACTAGATATCCTGAGGATCAATCAACATTCTCTCAGCTTATGAAGGCATCCATCGCTACTATTTCAACAGTCCGTGAGGCTGGCGGAGATAAAATTGTTTCTTTATCAACAGCAACACATAAAGCTTTAAATCGTAAAGCATTAATTGAAAAGCGCTTACTCCAAGCACTTGACCAAAAGAACTTGAAGGTACTCTATCAACCACAAATCGATGTGTATTCTGGAAAAGTTACTGCTGTTGAAGCACTTGTACGTTGGGAAGATGAGGTAATAGGTGTCGTAACGCCTGATGAGTTAATTCCTATCGCTGAAGAAACAGGTCTAATTAATAATATTGGGTCCTTCATGCTGGAAAAGGCATGTGAACAAGCATTACTTTGGAAAAAGGCTGGCTATGATTTAAAAGTATCTATTAACTCTTCTGTACGCGAATTCCGTGATAAGAATATGGCAAAATCTATACTTGAAATGATTACAAAAACAGGTTGTCCAGCGAACCTATTACAAATTGAGATTACTGAAAAATTTGCTTTAGAAGCTGAAGCCGCAACGTCTATTGCACAGCAAATGCGTAAGCTTGAAAATGAAGGCATTTCTTTTGTATTAGATGATTTCGGTACTGGCTACGGCTCATTTAGATATATGCAAATTTTACCAATAAGTACATTAAAAATCGATCAAACGTTTACAAATTCACTCTTGAAATCCGAAAAGAGCCAAAAGCTTATGAATGGTATGGTACAACTAGGTAAATCCATGGAATTGAAAGTGGTCGCTGAAGGTGTAGAAACAGCTGAACAAGCAGATCTATTAATCACTTACGGCTGCGATGCCATTCAGGGCTATTATATTAGTAAACCTGTTACACCTGAAGAGATTGAACTATTACTGACAAAATAACAATAATGAAGAAGGAGGCTGCGTTTATTTAGCACGCAGTCTCCTTCTATTTTTTATAAACCTTTTGTAATTTTACTTTACTGGAACGAACTGAGCGGAATATGAGTTGGATAATTACTTCTGCAAAAACTAGTCCAATAACAATAGCACCTGTAATTAAAAATGCCTTTAAGCCATATTGCAAGCCTTGTAAGTAATCATCTTCTACCACATTTCTCATTGCATTATAAGCCATGCCCCCTGGTACTAATGGTATAATTCCCCCAACAATAAAAATAATCATGGGTATTTTAAAGCGTCGGGCATATAAATGAGCAACGATGGCAATGACAAATGAGCCAAAGAAAGAAGCTTTGACAACATCCATGCCTTGCTCTGTTAGAACATAGTATATAATCCAGCCAATTACCCCAACGAGTCCGCAATGAAGTAGTGTTTTTCTAGGAACATTAAAAATAATGGCAATCCCAGCTGTCGCAAAAAAACTAACTATTAATTGTATAATAATGTCCATCATCTGCATATTATCCGCCTCCTAAAATCCTAGTGTGACGGCTATTGCTGCACCAATAGCAAAGGCTGTTAAAAAGGCCTCTGCTCCCTTTGCCATCCCTGACATAAAATGACCTGCCATTAAATCACGTACAGCATTTGTAATCAAAATACCTGGTACTAGTGGCATGACGGAACTAATAATAATTTTATCAAGTTCAGTACCATAACCATAATTTACTGCAAAGAAGGCAACAAAGCCGAGGACGAGTGATGCAGTAAATTCAGAAAAAAACTTTACCCTTGTTAAATGATTAATGATTACAAGTACTAGGAAACCGAGCCCGCCTGCCAAAAAAGCTATCGGAAAATCCGACCATCCACCCTTAAACATAATAAGGAAACAACCACTAGCAAGCGCAGCTGCCAAAACCTGCAAATAAGTTGGTAAAAAATAATTTGTTTTTTGTATCGACTTTAACTCGTCATAAGCTTCTTCTAATGTTATGATTTGAGATGTGAGTCTACGAGATACTGAATTTACCAAGGCGATTTTTTGCAAATCTGTAACCCTACTGGGAATTGATGTAATTCTTGTTGGCTGTGTCTTGCCTAACGAAAAAATGATGCCCGTTGGTGTGGCATAACATTGAGCATTTGGCATATTTTGAGAATGTGCCATACGCAGCATCGTATCCTCAACGCGGTATGTTTCTGCACCACTTTCAATCATAATGCGTCCTGCAAGCAACAAACAGTCAATCGTAAGTTCATTATCCGCATCTTGTAAGACCATTGCAGCTATCTGCCTCCTTCAAAAGGTTCCTTGCCAATATTAACGAACTGCCAATAAAAACTCAACTGAAAATTTTTTTCTTAAGCAATGGATTATCTTTCAATTTATTTTTACAGTTACACTAATATTACGCATGTGTTTTTTCTATTTTAGTAGGTATTTTACAACCTCTTAAATAGAAGTACAACTACAATTAATTCGCTGATTCTTGAAGAAAAAGTGATCTTAATAATTTTCCACAAAATTACATAAAAAGATTCTAGATTTGTATAACTTTTTTAATGACTGGCACGTCTGATTGTATAGAAAATAAAAAAAGAGGGGAGCGTATCCAAAACCATGCAGGAACGCAGAAAAAGACGCGGTCCAATAATTGATTTCTTATTACTTAGCCTTATTGTGACCTTAACAACTATTATACTTTTTATTATCCTTTCAAAGGATGACTTTAAGTTTCAAAAGATTAGTGCTTCAAAAGAATCCGAGACGGAATCGGTGAATAGTCATTTATCGACCGAAAGTTCTGCGTTTCCAGGCATACGTATTGTTACAGACGTTTCAAATGACAAACGAACACCATTTGCTATACATTACCCACAAACAGATAACGAGGTTTTTAATGATGCCGTATTACAATACATATCGGATTCAAAAGAAAACTATCTAACATCGATGAAGAAAAATAAAGATACAGATGCTATGGGTGAATTAAATATTAGTCTAGAAACTTTTCCGTACCGAGAGCATTACTATTCCTTTGTGCTAACAAAAATGCTATATGTAGGTGGAGCCAATCACGAAGTCTCCACAAAAACATTCTTCATTAACAACGAAACGGGCGAACAAATTACAATCCAAACGCTCTTACAAAATGATGAGAATAACTTATCTACGTTGGCTGTAAACGTCCGAAAAGATTTGCAAAAAAACCTCCAATTAAAGGATGAGCTTTTCAACGATGAACTATTAAAAGCTACCGAACCAAAATGGTCTAACTTCAATCGCTTTGCTATTGTTGATGATTCATTACAAATCTATTTCGATGAATATGAGATTGCTAGTGGAGCAGCAGGTACCCCAATAGTGAAACTACCCCTTTCACTTATTAACCCTTTGTTAGCCTCCGAATTTCAAATCGCAATGGAAAATGTAAAACCAATTAATCCACCACCAACTGGTGATCCGAATAAAAAACGTATTGCTTTAACATTTGATGATGGTCCACATCCAAAAGTCACGGAGCAAATTTTAAATATTCTTGATAAGTATCACGCAAAGGCTACTTTCTTCATGCTCGGTAGTCGTGTACAATACTATCCTGACATCGTAAAAGATGTTCTTGCGCGCGGTCATGAAATTGGAAACCATTCGTGGAACCACCCTGTCTTAACAAAGCTTACGCAGGAACAAGTGATGAAAGAATATAACACGACTGCCACTGAAATTGAGAAGGCAATCAATCAAGGTGCCACAGTTTTTAGACCACCATACGGTGCAACTAATGACACAATTAATGCCGAGATTCCTATCCCTGTTGTGCTATGGACAATTGATACATTGGATTGGAAACATCGAAATGCACAGCAGCTATTGCCACACGTAAAAAATAATTTACACAATAATGCCATTGTCTTAATGCATGATATTCATCAATCCACTGCAGACGGACTTGACGCTGTTCTTGCCTATTTACAAGAGCAGGGCTATGAATTTGTGACTGTATCCGAGATACTGCCATATCGACAATAGTAATAAACAAAAAGTCCAATGAATTTCTCCATATTCATTGGACTTTCTTTTTGGTTGAAAAAGATGATGTCAACGGCAGAAAAAGCAACTTTGCAAGGCGAGAGGTTGACTTCTGTTCCGCCAGCGTCCTTTCCAGGGCGTCCGATGAGCCGCTTCACTCACCTACGTTCATCCAGGGTCTCATCTGTGACGCTAAATCCCCTAGGAGTGACGCTGGCTCCACTCCAATCAACCATTCTGCCAATTGTCTTTACTTTTTCATAGTAGCATAGTGATCAAATAGCCCATTATCAGAGGATGATGGGTGACAACACCTCTTCATAAAGAATAATGAACACCTTCACTATATTTGAACACCGTTGCTAAAGATACAGGATTGGAGTAAAGGCTACTTGATACCTTTCAATTGACTGTTTTGTTTTTCTTATTATTTTATTGTTAATGTATCTAAAGGCTTGAAGTCATTTAACTGATAGCTTTTTATCTCGTTACGCGCTATTGTATACAGCGTATCATCTATATAGACAACACGTTGTACAACTTGCTCCCCATTTTCATAGGACTCATTATTATTACGATTGATTATATTTCCTTTCAATACTATCCCTTTCTCTGCAGTAATTTCATAAATTTGAGCACCTTGACCTTGATAGACAACTTCGTCTCCCTTACCTGCCTCATACAGTACTACAGGGAAGCCAAAATAGTTGTATTCCTTATTGCGGAATAGCGCTTTAGGATTGTATTGCACTTCAGAGGAAGAACCTTTCCCACCAATTTTTACGGTTGATTGTTCTTTCGGATTTCGGAAGTCTGATACATCGAATAGGGACATCTTCATATTGGTTGTCACAGTAAAATTACGTTTCGTATACGAATCATAGCGTTGCTCCGTATCATAACCAATACCAATTAAATGCGTATCATCTAATGGATGTAGGTAATTACTGAAGCCAGGAATCTTCAATTCCCCTAGTACAGCAGGCTTTTTCGGATTCGCTACATCAATGACAAATAGTGGATCCACTTGTTTAAATGTCACCACATATGCTTTTTCTCCCATAAATCTAGCTGAATATATCTTTTCTCCAGGCGCCATATCTTTTACTGCACCAAGCGGTTTTAAATGTTCATCCAAAATAAAGAGATGGTTATAGGAAGTACTTTTCTCATTCAACGTATTACCTTCTGTTGTAAAGATCCGGAAGTTCCCCTTATATTCATCCATTGAATACTGATTTAACACAGTTCCCTTTACTTCCGTACTTCCGACAAAGTTCAAAGTCGTTCCATCTACATTCCACTTGAAAATTTGAGTGTCGGCTGACCTCGGTAACCAAATCATATCCATAACGCGCTTTTCTGATGAAACATCAATACTACTTTCATACATTGGTGTCGTTAAATACAGGGCATTCTCTGACATATAAAGACCACTACTTCCACCTAAGTACCCTTTCGTATTGGCAGTTGTCTTAGCTCCATTTTTTAAATCGACAGCTGTAATTAAACTATAGGTACCATCCATCGTATTTGGTAAGATTGAGATTTTTTCTAAAGGCAGACTTTGGTACTCTGTTCCTGCCATACTATCAAATGTTTTAGGCTTTAAATCGGTTTTATTGTCTTCTTGTAGCATCCAGTAATTTGGATACATATTACCGATTAAATATAATGTGTCATTCGTTATGCGAATATCCTGCAAGAAGCCTTCTTGCCCAACATCACGTACATGCTTTGGATTGCTTGGATTTGAAATATCATAAATTGAGGCTGTTACCATAGCTGTGCCTGCTTTTTCAATATATTGATCCCCGATGGCAATTAATAGATTGTCATATAGGGCAAGCTTAGAAATATATTGGGAATGTTTTAATTTGATACTTGTAGCCATCTTTAAATTCTTAGGATCTTTAGCATTCACCACTGTAATGCTCTGATCTTTTGCAGTGTAAATAAAGTCATCTTTTACTACTACAATGTCACCCTCTTCTACCCCCTCTACTTGATTATTAGTTGTAGACTCATTATTAGCTGTTGCTTTATCTTCACTTGCTGTACTTTGTAAGCTCTCTTCTTCTCTAATTTCTACTCTTTGAGTTGTTAACAACTTTTTAAAATACTGCTGTAACTCTTTCTCCGATTTAACGGCTGTTAATGTCTCGATAATTGTAAATGGAATTGTCTGTGAAGCTACATTCAGTCCGCCTTGTGCAAAGGCCTCCTTTTTTACATGCAATTGATAATTACCTGGTGCTAACTTTTTCACTACTATCGTTTTTTGATCTTCCAACAATTCAATTGTTGCAGGTACTTTGCTTCCTTTTTCCGTAGTGATATAGACATATTCCTCAGTTATTTTGTTTTTCTTTAAAGCAACTGAAAAAGATGCTTGCCAGTTTTGTGTTGCCATACTTGCGCTAGCCGCCTTTGCCGTCACATCTGTATTCACTATCAATGTAAAAATTCCAGGCACGATAGCTAGAACGATAATCAGCATAATTGCGAACCATTTACTTTTCATCATTTTTCCTCTCCTTCATATACTTGTTTATTAATTAGACTAGTAAAAAAGAGGAAAGTTACATTTTTCTGAAATTTTCTAAGTAAGTTGAGGCACAATAAAAAACGAGAGGGAAACACTTCCCTCTCGTCTATTCTTCAAATGGCCATTTAGGCAACATATTTTTTAATGGCTTATCTTGTCGTCTTCCCAATACATAATCTGCCTGCATAATAGTATGAATTTCGCGAGTCCCTTCATAAATGACTGGTGCTTTGGAGTTTCTTAAATAACGGGCAACTGGATACTCGTCTGAATAGCCATAGGCTCCATGAATTTGGACCGCATCATCCGCAGCCTTATTCGCAAAATCACAAGACTGCCATTTTGCCAATGATGTCTCTCGAGTATTTCGAACACCTTTATTTTTCAATTCTCCAACACGATAGACAAGGAGACGACTCATTTGATAGCCTGCTTCCATATTAGCAATCATTCGTCCGACAAGCTGATGCTCACCAATAGGTTTACCAAATGTCTCTCGTTCATGACAGTATTTCACACTAGCCTCTATGCAAGCTTGGATCAAACCAACAGCACCTGCTGCTACTGTAAATCGACCATTATCTAGCGCAGACATGGCAATTTTGAAACCCTCGCCCTCTTCACCAAGTCGGTTTTCAATTGGCACGCGTAAATCTTCAAAAAAGAGCTCACCTGTATTACCAGCACGAATACCATATTTTCCTTTTATCGCTTTAGATGTAAAGCCAGCCATGGAACGTTCTACAATAAACGCACTAATTCCATGATGTTTTTTCGATTTGTCTGTATAGGCAAATACGATAAAGTGGTCTGCAATATCACATAAAGAGATCCACGTTTTTTGCCCATTGAGGATATAATGATCCCCATCACGGACAGCAGTTGTTGACATGGCAGCTACATCAGACCCAGCCCCTGGTTCTGTGAGACCAAAAGCTCCAATCCGTACACCTTTAGCTTGCGGAACAAGGTATCTCTGCTTTTGCTCTTCAGTCCCCCACTGCATTAAGGTCATGCTATTTAAACCTGTATGAACAGATACGGCTGTGCGAAATGCCGTATCTCCCCGTTCAAGCTCCTCACATACGATAGCAAGTGCATTATAATCCATGCCACTACCTCCGTATTGTTCAGGAACACAAACACCCATTAAGCCAAGCTCAGCAAGTCTGGACCAAATTTTAGCATCAAAGCCACCTTCAGCATCCCATTTTGCAATATAGGGAATGATTTCCTCATCAACAAACTGTCTTACTGTTTTTCTTAGCATTTCCTGCTCAGTGGACATTTCAAAGTTCATGGTCAGCACCTACCATTTCACAATCATAGCAGACTTATGTGATGTCTCTTTAATGACAACACCTCGTTTAGCCATCTCTTCAATATACGTATCACCTGGCACGATTGCTTCAGGCGGGAATACACCATGCTCTGTAATAGCACCGGCACCAATCATCTGAGCAACAACTGAAATCGTATTTGCCGTAGCACGGGCCATAGCTGTTTCATTAATTGTCATATCTTTACGTACAACCATTTCATATTCATATGTCACCTGCTGTTGGGCCTTTTCACCTGCTACAATAACACGTAACAATACAGCATCAGGTTTTGAGCCCAATTCAAGCTTCTTTTTGAGTGCCTCTCGTACGACTGCACGAACAGGCACTTCTTGATTATCCACTTCTACCTTATTCGCAGAATCAAGGAAGCCTAAGTCTGCTAAAAGTTTAAATTTCTCAGCATGGCCTTTATAACGGATGGTTTTATATTCTAATGTGCGGACATTCGGGAATGTCTTATACAATGTGGAGATACCACCAGATGTATAAAATGCCTCAAGCACACCGAAATCATCAAAATAAATAGGTTCAACGCCTGATAGGGATGGAACTTCTTCAAGCTTGCCCTTCTGAATCGTTTTTGAAGGCTCAGTATAATGATCGAAAACGCCATCTAAAGAAAACACGCGTGTATAATGAAGCGGAGGCTTTGGCTCAGTTGGAATACCACCAACAAATAGTTTAATAGATTCTACTTCGTCTAATTTTGAAGCACCATAGCCCGCTAGAATATTGATCATGCCGGGAGCAACACCTAGGTCAGGAATGATTGTAACACCTTTTGCCTTTGCTTCCTCATGTAAATCTAATATCTTCTCTGTAACGCCACCGATATGACCACCTAAATCAACGGAATGGACGCCTGCCTCAATAGCTGCTCTTGCTACTCGTTCATTGAACGAATAAAACAATGCATTGACGGCAACATCCCCCTTCGAAATAACACTCATTAATGAATCGTCACGTTCTGCGTGTAGCTCTACCACTTCTACCTTATTTGTATCTAGCGTATCTACAAAGTCCTGTGCAACTTTTACATCGATATCACCTAAATACACACGCTCCACTTTATCGTTTTTTATTAAATCACGAGCTACCTCTTTCCCCATTAAACCTGCACCTAATACAACAACTTTCATCAAGAACATCCCCTTTCGTTGATCTGTTACTCTGTATCGATTTGTGCTCTTTGTAATTTACCGCTGTAGTCTACATAAATACTCTTCCACTCTGTGTATACATCTAGGGCTGCTACACCTGAATCACGGTGTCCATTTCCTGTCCCTTTAGTACCTCCGAATGGCAAATGGATTTCAGCACCTGTTGTGCCAGCATTTACATAAACAATACCTGTATCTAAATCACGTTGTGCGCGGAAAATTGTATTGACATCTTGGGAGAATATTGAGCTAGATAAGCCAAATTTCACACCATTATTTACTTCAATTGCTTCTTCCAAACTTGCCACTTCAATTAGAGATACGACTGGACCAAAGATTTCTTCTTGAGCAATAATCATGTCAGGCTTCACATTTGTAAACAATGTTGGCTCATAATAGAACCCTTTATCATAAGGTGGTTCATTTAGTATCCTGCCACCTGCTAATAATGTAGCACCCTCTTGTTTACCTATTTGTACATAGTGATTAATTTTTTCCAATGCTGCTTTATTAATCACTGGCCCGATTTTTACTCCCTCATCTAGACCATCCCCAATTGTGAGCTTTTGCATTTCATCTAAGAGACGTTTCTCTAATTGTTCTTTTACATCTTTATGCACAATGACTCGACTACATGCTGTACACCTTTGCCCAGCAGTACCAAATGCGCTCCATAAAATCCCTTCTGTAGCTAGCTGTAAATCAGCATCATTCATGACAATAACAGCATTTTTGCCACCCATCTCTAAAGAAACCTTTTTCAAATGCTTCCCGCCAAGCTCAGCTACTTTACTGCCCGTTGTTGTAGAACCTGTAAAAGAAATAACCTTGACTTCAGGATGTTCAATTAATGCTGTGCCTACTGTAGGTCCTGTACCAAATACGATATTAGCGACACCATCTGGTAAGCCTACTTCCTCAAAGATTTTACCCATTTCATAGGCCATCATTGGAGTCTCATTAGACGGTTTCCAAATGAATGTATTCCCTGCAACAATGGCAGGAAATGACTTCCATGTGGCGATAGCAACAGGGAAATTCCAAGGTGTAATGAGTGCTACAACGCCTATAGGTGCCCTTACACTCATAGCAAATTTATTGGCAAGCTCAGACGGTGTTGTTTCACCAAACAATCTACGTCCTTCACCAGCCATATAGTATGCCATGTCAATTCCTTCTTGGACTTCTCCTCTAGCCTCTTCAATGACCTTGCCCATTTCTTTTGTTAAAACGGTCGCCAAATGTTCTTTTTTCTCTTTCATTTTTTGACCGATGGCATATAAATAATCTGCACGTTTTGGTGCTGGTATAAGTGCCCAGCTCTTTTGTGCTTGTTTAGCAACAGCTACAGCCTCGCCTACCTCATTCGAAGTAGAGCGTGGAATGGTAGCAAGCTGCTCACCGTTTGCAGGGTTCGTCACTGCTATACTTTGTAAATGTGAATGTGTGATCCATTTACCACCGATATAGTTCTTAATCTCCACTACATACACCCCCTGAAATACTCTATGATGCCTCAGCTGTTGTACCAGTCGTATTCCATAGGTATAAGTCTATGAATTTAACCAGAATCCATTTCGCCTTGGAATAATTGCGTCCGAGCAGTGGAATGTTCTTACACGTTTCACTATTCGTGACAGCTACCAGTGGCTTTATCTCCATACATCAATAGTTGCTCCCCACCAAAAGAAAAAATGTCTCATTAGGAATCTTGGAGTGAGCGGAGATAAAATATGTCAAAATTCCGAATTTTCAATATACACCACACCTTGTAATACTAGCATTTCAATAATAATCGGTGACAACTGCCAGAGGCTTTATTTCCACTTAACTTCCTTACCTCAATATAGAGGATGACTTCTAAATTTAGAAGCCTCTTAAGGTTATGTATATTCACAATACCCTTAGTTAAATGAAAATAAATAATACACATTCTAGTTTTTTATATTCGACATTTTCTAACTAATTCCCTTTTTTTCTAAAATATTTAATTTTCTATTGAAACCAATGTAACTTATAATCGTATACAATATCATTAAATTTATTTTTGGAGGAATCCCTTTATGAATAATCATGAAATTGACTACAAGTTATTTGGTGACGACATGCAATATGTGCAAGTTGAGCTTGACCCTCAGGAAACAGTTGTTGCAGAAGCAGGAGCGTTAATGATGATGGATGATTCGATCCATATGGAAACTATTTTTGGTGACGGCTCACGAGGTGGCTCACAAAGTGGTCTAATGGGTAAATTATTAGGTGCCGGAAAACGCCTAATAACAGGTGAGAGTTTATTCATGACAACATTCACAAACGTTGGCTCAGGTAAGAAGCATGTTTATTTCGCATCACCATACCCAGGGAAGATTATTCCGATGGATTTAAGCCAATTAAACGGTAAAATTATCTGTCAAAAAGATGCATTCTTAGCTGCTGCTAAAGGGGTCTCTGTAGGCGTTGAATTTCAGAAAAAAATTGGAGTAGGCTTCTTCGGTGGTGAGGGCTTCATTATGCAAAAGCTAGAAGGTGACGGCATGGCATTTGTTCATGCAGGAGGAGCCATTCATGAAAAAACATTACAACCGGGTGAAGTTTTACGTGTGGATACAGGATGTCTTGTAGCAATGACATCCAATGTGGATTACGATATTGAAATGGTTGGAGGCGTAAAAACAGCCCTGTTTGGAGGCGAAGGAATCTTCTTTGCTACATTACGTGGTCCTGGAACAGTGTGGGTACAATCATTACCATTTAGCCGTTTAGCCAGTCGTGTCTTTGCAGCTGCCCCTATTTCGCAAGGTGGAGGCGGTCAATCTAAAGGTGAAGGCGGTATCGGCGGCTTATTCGATTTATTCAATAGATAAAAAAATGGAGCATATCTTTCACCGATATGCTCCTCTTTTTAATCAATTCGATTGGATATTGCCTTGCCTTGTCCATAAGCAGTCAAAGCTTTTACATTTAACATTAGCATAGCCGTTCTCGTTTCTAATGACGCGCTACCGATATGTGGCAGAGCTACTACATTTGGAAGTGTTAATAAGGGATGATCCATCGCAATCGGCTCTTGTTCAAACACATCTAGTCCTGCAGCCCAAAGCTTCCCATTTTTAAGAACATCGTATAGCGCATCCTCATCAATAATTCCACCACGTGAGGCATTAATTAATACCGCATCTTCTTTCATCAAAGCAAGTTCCTTTGCACCAATGAGTCCTTCCGTATCACTATTATAAGGTGTCATAATCACAACAAAATCAGATTGCTTTAATAGATCCTCCAGCGAAACATACTGGAAGCCATACATTTCTTCTGCTTCATGACGACGTCTGCGATTATTATACAAGATTTTCATATCAAACCCTTTTGCTCTTCTAGCAACAGCTTGGCCAATTCTCCCCATGCCAATAATGCCAATTGTGGCTCCTGAAACATCCTTGCCAACCAGTTGCATTGGATACCAGCTTTTCCATTTGCCCTCACGTAAATATCTTTCACTTTCTGGAATTCTACGAGCAGTTGCAAGCAGTAAGCCAAATACTAAATCCGCAGTTGTATTAGTTAAAACTCCAGGCGTATTTGTCGCCATAATGCCTCGTTTTTTTAAAGCCTTCACATCAATATTATTATATCCAACTGCTAAATTCGTCACTAATTTTAAGTTGGGTGCATGCGAAAGTAATTCTTCATCTACTTGGTCAGCTATCGTTACCCACAGTACCTCACAGTCAGCGACAGCTGCGAGCAATTTTTCACGTGGAATCACAATTTCTTCCTCATCCCATTGTGAGATTTCATAAAACTCCTGTAGCAGTTCAACAATATGTGTAGGAAACTTACGTGTTATAAATAATTTCTTTTTCATGCTCCAAACACCCCTCTACTCAATTCCCTAATTCGCCTATAGCGTAACACTTAAAACAAGCATTTTCTAGGTTTTTGTAATCTTCCTCTTTCTATAAAATTTGCTATTAGCTAATTCATCAGCCTCTTAGTTGATTTATCCATAAAATAAGACCTTTTATCCTAATTCACATACTAAAAAACTATGCATAGATAGTATGCATAGCTATATTTCTTTTAAAACTCTCTTATTGTTGTATTTAAGCGATTAGCCACCCTCGCTAATTCTTCCGAAGATTCACCAATCGATTCAATAATAGTAGCTAATTCAGATACTTGATTATCGACTTTTTGGAAATTTGAGATCGAAACTTCTACAGAACCCGAAATCGCATCAAAAGCTTTTAGAGATTCAGCATTACGTTCGATACTACTATTTACAAGCTCCTGTATGTTCTGAATTGCTTGTACAACTTGTGTTGTGATACCATTTGACGTCATGATTAACTCAGCAATCTGTTCAACAGAGCTTTTCGTTTGATCCGCAAGCTTGCGTACTTCGTTTGCAACAACTGCAAAGCCTTTACCATGCTCACCGGCACGTGCCGCCTCAATTGCAGAGTTTAACGCAAGTAAATTTGTTTGCCCAGAAATACTTTTCACAATTTCTACAACGGCATTTATTTTCGAAGAGGATGCATCTAATTGCTCCACCATATTTGCCATTTCAACGGTCTTATGATGAATCTTCCCTGTTTGTTCATTAATAGATATTATTTTAGTATAGCCTTCATTAGACACTTTTTGCATTGATTCTGCTTCATACATACTTTCCTTCAAAGAAGCGTTGACACGCTTTGCGCTATATACAAGTTCTGTTACTGTTTCAGTTGTAGTTTGTGATTGAACCTCTAATTGTGTAGAAACTCCGCCGATAACATCCTTTACATGGTCCCTAACATTATTGCGTTGTGTTTCAATTAGTATACTTGCATAGCTATCGTATTCTTCTAAAACGATTTGTTGTTCAAAATTACATATTTTACTGATAGCATCACAAAACTTCTCTTCTTCGCCCTTTGGTAATCGTAGTTCATAGACTATTTTGCGAAGTGATTTCTCAAGTATTTGAAAAGCAGCTAAATACCACTTCGGATATAAATTAATCTTTACATGCATTTTGGCCACACGTCTTCGCTTTTCTAAAAAGGCTTCATCTATTCTCCCCTCAAACATTTCAATAATATGGTGACGTAATGTCTGTCGTAAACGTTCGCTGGAGCTATGTGATTGAATAACCTTTTGTAAGGCAGGAACACTTTCTATTGCATGATAAAATGCCGCTACCACTTCTACTACATTTCTTTCTACATATGGTTTTAAACTATTAATCAGCTGAAGATCATGCACACTTAACCCTACAAGATTTAATTGTAGTAAACGGTCTGGATCTTCTATAAAAATACCGATTGTTGTTTCATTGCTTATTTCAATTGTATTTTTCTTAGATCTATTGATAAGTTGAAACATTTTCTCCACCTCATATATTTAATCATATATCTTAATAAGTCTATATTCCTACTTTTTATAAAAAAACAACAAATAATTAGACACTTTATGTATCAATTATAATCTCAAAACATCTAAATGAACAATATGTAGGTAAATGTTATCTAATATTATTATAATTCGCTATTAATTTATGCTTTAACATGATTCTTTATACTCATTTTCTATCAATTTATTGAAAAAATGGATATATGATTCAATAATCTTAACGCAAAAAAAGCCACTGCTTCTTGAAGAAGAAGCGTGACTTATTGTTTACATGAAAATGATAACGCAAAGAACTGCTGCTAAAACTAAACGATAAATGGCAAAAGGCATTAATTTTACCTTTGAAATAAGCGCTAAGAAAAACTTAATGGACAATAATGCAAAGACGAACGAACTAATGAATCCTACAGCATAAAAGCCAAAATAGTCCATTGATAAAGTATCCCAGTTTTTCAAAACGGATACGAGGCTAGCTCCTGCCATGATTGGCACAGCCATAATGAATGTAAAATCGGCTGCAACACGGTGACTCATACCAAATAGTACCCCACCCGAAATCGTTGCACCTGAACGAGAAAAACCTGGCCATAGTGATAGGCATTGTACAAGTCCTACCTTAAATGCTAAACCATAAGAAATCTTATCTAAAGAATCAACTTTTGGTTTTCTCGGTGCCAACTTATCTGCAGCAATCATCAGAATTGCTCCTGCCACTAGTGCATAAACAACATGCTCTACTTTAAAAAGATGGTCGTCAATAAAATCCTTGAATGCAAAACCTAAGACAACTGCTGGTAGCATACCAACAATAACATGCAATAAGTTAAAGCGGCCATTTATGGACTTAGCTTGACCTTCAATTTTATATAAACCAACTAAGCTTAGCATACGTTTCCACATAACTACGATAACCGCTAATATGGAACCAAGTTGTACAACAATTTTAAATGTGTTGGCAGGATATTTCCCTAAAAACTCCTCAGTCTTTAACCACATATCATCCACGATAATCATATGTCCCGTAGAAGATACTGGTGCAAATTCTGTCATACCCTCGACAAAGCCTAATATTAATGCTTTTAATAACTCTATAATTTCCACCATGTCACCTTACCTTTTTTAATCAAATACCCACTTATTATAAAATACTACGTTTTTATATACTACTGCCTTTTCACCTAAGAAGCCGATTGTTAGATTATCACATACTATTTAAATGTTATATCTACTACCCAAAGCTCTGATCTACTGCCAATTCGCATCGGTGGGCCCCAGAAGCCATAGCCTGATGAAACAAGTGTATGCATCTGTTCCTTCAACTTATAACCATAATCCAGTTCAAATACACGAGCTGTTATATACTGATTCGGCCACAGCTGTCCCTTGTGTGTATGACCAGACATATGTAAATCAACGCCCATTTGGGAAGGCGTGTTTAAATCGTCAGGTGTATGATTCATTAAGCCATGGTAAATTAGCAGAAGGCTTTAGCACCTCAAGTGGTTTTCTTTCTTTATTCGTTCTGTCCTCTTGCCCTGTTAATATAAACGCATCTTCTACAAGAATTGTTTCATCTAGGAGCATTTTCACATTGGCATTTTCCATTTCCTTAATAAATTCAGGAATTTTTTTGCCATAATATTCATGGTTACCTAATATACCATATGTTCCATATGTAGATGTTAATTGTTTCATGACATCTGCCATACCCTCTTGAACAAACCATTTAGGGTCATCGTCCACAATATCCCCAGCTAACAACACAATATCTGGTTGTGCTTCATTAGCTAAGCTGACAAAACGTTGTAAATGTCGTTTATGTGATAAAACACCTAAGTGAAAATCAGATGCTACAACTGCTCTTAGTGTGTTTAAGTCACTATCTTGTTTATCAACAGTTATTTCTAAATGACGAACAACTGGAGAGTAGGCTAAATAGGAGCCAATGATACTTAACAAGAATAGGATTCCTACTGCTATACTACCTATTATTTGCACGTTTTTAAAAGGTGTAAGCCAAATAATGCATTGTGCAACTAGACATAGCAATAAGCCATATTCAAAGATAAACATCCAATAATTACCGATTACAGAAAACACTCGTAATGACTCGTGTAATCTTCCGATTATAATACTAAAAGCAACCATATATAGCACGATCCAAAATAATACTGGAAAACGAAACCACCCCATTGCTACAAGCCACTGCTTTACTCCCCACCCTAAATAGAAAGTCAAAGCACTATAAATACTAATTAAAAGAACAGCGCCGATTACTTTTGGCATAACCAAGTCCTCTACTTTCTTTCTATAATTTAATTGATTATACCATTATACTTATCAATCATATTGCTTAAAGCACTTGAATAATCTTCTAAAGAAAGTAGGAACTTGTCCCTTTATTCTATGACAAATTTAAGTTTACCTTTTCATTGCATTCGTTACTCTCGTTTTACATGACATTTCACTGTATATAGATGACATTTTCGTCATTTACATACTAAACGCTACTTTCATTTTCGCATTCCTTCCAGTAACATAGTAGATGAACGAGCAAAATCGCGTATTTACGAAGAAAAAGGGGTGCTATTTCAAATGACACGTTATAAATTTGAAACAACAGAGCATGAATTATTTCGCAAAACCTTTCGTAAGTTTTTAGCTGAAGAAGCTGAACCGCATTATGCCCAGTGGGAAAAGGATCATCTTATTCCGCTTTCTTTTTGGCGTAAGCTTGGTGATATGGGTTATCTTTGTCCACAAGTAGAAGAACAATATGGCGGGCTAGGCTTGGATTTCAGCTTTGGCGTCATTATACAAGAAGAACTTGAACGTATAGGCTCAAGTCTTATCGGGGTTGGTCTGCATAATGATATTGTTGTCCCGTATATCGAAGCATATGGGACACACGAACAAAAATCTCGTTGGCTACCAAAATGTGTCACAGGCGACTATATAACAGCTATTGCAATGACGGAGCCTGGCACAGGTTCAGACTTGGCTAATATCAAAACGTCAGCCATTCGCGATGGGGACCATTATATTGTAAATGGTCAAAAAACCTTTATAACAAATGGCATCCATACAAACTTAGCGGTTGTCGCAGTAAAAACAAATCCTCAGGCTGATAAAAAACATCGTGGTATTAGCCTACTTGTTATTGAAGAGGGCACACCTGGCTTTACAAAAGGAAGACAGCTCGAAAAAGTTGGTATGCATGCCCAAGATACAGCTGAACTCTATTTTGAAGATTGTCGAGTGCCTGTTCAAAATCTACTTGGCGAAGAAGGCAAGGGCTTTCATTATATGATGGAAAAACTGCAGCAAGAGCGATTAGCAGTAGCGATTGCCGCACAAACAGCCGCTGAGGATATGCTTACACTAACGCTGGACTATGTGAAATCACGTCAGGCTTTTGGCAAAACAATTGGTGACTTCCAAAATACACAATTTAAAATAGCTGAAATGGCTACTAAAATCGAGCTTGGTAAATCCTTTTTAGAATCATTGATTGAAGAGCATATTGCAGGCAATGATGTTGTGACAAAAGTTTCTATGGCAAAATACTGGATTACCGAAAATGCACGTGACCTTGCTACGCAATGTATGCAATTGCATGGTGGCTATGGCTATATGGAGGAATATAAGATTGCTAGAAGATATAGAGATATACCTGTTATGTCGATCTATGCTGGTACTAATGAAGTCATGAAGGTTATTATCGCCAAAAATTTAGGCCTATAATAAAAAAGGCGGCAGAAGTTTGCCGCCTTTTTACCATTAAACTGCTGGAATTCGAACGATTACTTTAAATAAATCGCCATCTACATCAATGCTCATTCTTGCTCCATGTAAATCGACAATGGATTGTGCAATGGCTAATCCAAGCCCTGAGCCCTCTGTATGACGTGAGGCATCTGCACGTTTAAAGCGTTCAAATAATTCCTCAGCATCTTCACTAATTTCATACTTTGCTACATTTTTCACCGTAAATTCAGCATCGCCATCTGCCGTACGCTTAAATGTCACATAAACACGCGTTCCCTCTAGCGCATACTTCAAAACATTGACAATTAAATTATCAATAAGTCTCCACCATTTTTGACCATCCACATATGCAAAGATTGGATCATGAGGCATGGTCATTCGTAAATCTAGTTGTGACTGTGTTAAATCCTCTTTATGCTCCCCTACAGCTTGTTGGATAAGCTGTGTTAAATCTACTCGACTGCGGTGAAGTTCAATATTACCACTAGCCATTTTCGATACTTCAAAAAGGTCTTCAATCAGCACTTTTAAACGTTCAGACTTTTTATCCAGTATATGGATGTATTGTTTCCGTTCTTCCTCTGTAATATTTGGCTTCTTCAGTAAATCGGTATACGTAATTATAGAGGTTAAAGGAGTACGTAAATCATGACTCACATTTGTAATCAGCTCTGTTTTTAACCGCTCACTTTTCGCCTGCTCATGCATGGACGTACGCACACCTTCTCGTAAATGATTGAGGTTTTCTGCATGACCTGAAAGCGGAGATTTACCTTTTACCTTTACATCACGATTTAAACGTCCTTCAGCCATATCCTTCGTATCTTTCATAATACGGTTTAAATAACCCATTCTTGATAGGAAAACAATCATAGCAGGAAATCCTATAAACATACAAATGCCAAGTACAAGGACTGGAAAAGCTCCGCCTCCTATCATGGTAGCAACAAGGCTACCACCTCCAAAGAAGGCTGCGGCTAGCATTACAATTGAATGTAATGCGATCGAACGATTAATAAATAAGTCAGTCAACGAATCCCCAAGTGACCATAAATAGCTCGATTTCACATTTTCCTCTAGCTTATTCAAAGTATTTACTCTTGTATACAACCAAATTAATTGCACGAAGAAAGCACTACCAATTACCATTAAAACAAGTATTTTAAAGCCAATATCGAGTATAAAACGGACATAATTATAATTATAAACAGAATTATATTCAATAGATTCAAAAACAACCTGGGCTGAAATGAAATACATAAGGCTCGTTATTAACAAAAGAATAATTTGTACATCGATTTTATACTTTGTTAAAAGATCTTTTTCCTTCATACTCGTAACTATCTGTAATAAGTCTTTACGCCCCCTCCATACAAAGACGGCCATTAAAATACTTGTGAGCCAAATAAAGTAGTGAGTATATTGATTGCGTTGAAACTGTTGAAATTGTTGATACCCTCCCTGTATAACATCTTCTGACATAGCTGCTTTTTTTGAAATAGCTATTACACCTGTATATTCAGCTGTTTCGTAAAGATCATCTACATTCACGTATGTTTCGGTATTGTAAAAAATATCTCTTAAATTCTCACTGATATTCCATGCATATAGCGGTTTTCGATCAGTATACTTAATTTTATAGGCACTACTTTCGGTAACATCACCTGCACGGTACGTTTTACCAGTTTCTGTATTGGTCAACTCATAAGACCAATAGTCATAGTTTTTTCCAAAGTTTTTGGATTCACCTTTTGCTGCTTTAATATATTTATCAATGAGGGCTTCCTTTTCAGCAAGAATCTTTTTTCTTACATGCTCATCATCTTCAAAATTTGCTGTAATATCTTTAATTTTATTATCACGTTCAGACACTAGCTTTGTCTTTAATTCTGTTGCATTGGCATCTATAGCTTCCTGAATACGTTGTTCGTATTGTGCCTTAATATTATCGATTTGCTGTCCTAATGTACCATAATAATTACGATGATCTTCTATTTCAGTTTGAGTAATCTCAATTTTATTTTTCAATTCTTCTGCATTTGGTACATTAATTACTAACGGTCCTAGTTCTGCCGTGAAATTATCGATTTCATGTTGGAAATTTTCCGAATCAAAATATGATTTACCAATATACTGATAGCCCACATTATAAAAAGTAAAGACTCCGAAAATTGTCCAGATTAAACACATTAATACGAGAAGAGATTTCCATTTTTTTATCATCCCTTTTTACACTCCTCTAAAAAATTCTTTCTAACAATTGTAAAACCTCTGAGGAGCGAGAATCGACGATTTGATAGGCATAAATTCCAAAATAGATAAGCCCAATAACACCTGCAATAAATCCAGCAATAGTCATATACTTCTCTAATTTATTTTTCCATTTTATAGCCAACGCCCCATACCACCTTTAGATAGCGTGGATTTTTCGGATCAGCTTCAATTTTCTCACGTATTTTCCGAATGTGAACAGCTACAATATTTTCAGCATTATAAGCTTCCTCATTCCAAACACGTTCATAAATTTCACGAATCGAAAACACACGCCCTGCATTTTTCATTAATAGTTCTGTAATTTTATATTCTATCGGGGTTAGTCGAACTGGTTCTCCTTCTAGTACAACCTCTTTTGCCTCTTCATCAAGAATAAGTCCGTCTATTTCCACTTTTGTAGCTCCCTCACTATACGTTCCTAGCTGAACATAACGGCGCAGCTGAGATTTTACACGTGCCAACAGCTCTAATGGATGAAATGGCTTTGTTACATAATCATCTGCTCCAACCGATAATCCATGAATCTTATCGCCATCCTCCGCCTTTGCACTCAGCATGATAATGGGAATATTGCGCTCTTCCCTAATTTTAAAGGTTGCTGTAATTCCATCCATATTTGGCATCATGATATCTAAAATTATTAAATGTACTTCATTGTTCTCTAGCTTTTTTAATGCATCTAAGCCATCTGCTGCTTTAATGACATGATAGCCTTCATTTTTTAAATAGATTTCAATACCATCACGAATATCTTGATCGTCATCTGTAACAAGAACTGTTAATTTCGTCATGATATACACCTCGCTCTCAAATATAAGTGTATCTTTTAAATCTTAAAAACCAGCTATTATAAAAATGAAGAATTTCTTAAGGTTTTAGCTTTTTTCTCCCACCCAATGTTAAAACAACAATGCCACCTAAAAGCATCGCTACTCCAAGCCAGGAAACTATACTTAAGTGTTCTCCAATTAAAAACACACCAAGAATTGCAGCAGTCAATGGTTCTGCTAATGAAAGTGTTACAGCTGAGGATGAACTAATTTTTTGTAGTCCACTTAAAAACAGGAAATACGCTACGCTTGTACACATAATCCCCATAAATAACATTGTCCATAAGTTGTGCACATCTACTAACCAGGAAAATCCATCTTGTATAGAAAACGGCAGTAAAAACAAAGCGCAAATGGAGAATGTCATAGCAACTGCGGGTAATGCTTCTTCTTGTGCCATTAATTTTTTACTTATGTTTGTGTAAAATGCAAAGGACAAACCTGCACAAAGCGCTAATGTGAATCCGCCAACGTGAACAGACTCCTCTCCATTATTCATAAACAATAAAAGACATCCGATAATGGCCATCAATGTAGCAAGTCCCCATACTGCTGTGGGACGTGTTTTCCATACTAGCCACTCTAATACACCAGAAAACACTGGTGCACTACCAATAGTAGCAACAGTTCCAATGGCTATACCTGTTAGACGAATGGATGAGAAGAAAAGACCTTGGAAAAACGCAATACTAGCCGCAGCTAAAATTGTCCATTTCCATGACCATCTTAAAAAATTAATTTTCCTCATTATAATCGTAATAGCTAATAATAAACTGCCACCAATTGCTGAACGAATCGTGGCTACAGCTATTGGAGATACCCCTTCATCCAAATATGTCTGGGCAGTACCTGTCATTCCCCATAGAATAGCTGCTAGTAATACAAACAATGAATTTAACATTTTTCAGCTCATCCCCGCTTCACATCTTTCTCCATACTAATCATACATATTTATCCAAAATCAAACAATTATCATTTTTACTTTTCTTTTAATTCCAATAGTATGTTTTCTCATGAATGGACGTTATAATAAAAACAGTAAAAGGAGCGAATCGTATGTACAAATCAATTGAAGAGACAGCTATTGATCTTGGTATGCCTGAGGATCAAGTAATGCGTCTAATTTACGAAGGACGCATCCGTTCTGTTTACGATGGCCAACAAATTTTAATCAATAGTGGACAATTCAGCACTTATTTTAAACAATTGGAACGTATAAAAGAGGAAATTGAAATTTGGCGTGCTACTCCTATTCCAGAGGACATAGACGTCAAAGATGAAGACTAAAAGCCCACCATTCATACAATTGAACATTGTTGAATGGCGGGCCTTTTTTAAAGCTTTTATTAGATTGTCACAACAAATCCTGCTCTTTTCCCAATGATTTCAGCATAATCTTCTACCATGACACTCGCTGTTGGATACATCCCTGCTCCAGGACCGATTAATGTTAATGTACCAATATAGTTAGTCTCTAATGCCACCGCATTGAACACATCATCGACTGGATAAAGTGGATGCTCTTTATCAACTAGTTGAGGACCTACTTTTGCAATAATCTTACCGTCAGCTAGTTTTTCCACCTCAGCAACATGGCGGTAACGAAGACCCTTTTCACATGCTTCATGAACCTGTTCAGCAGAGATACTATCGATCCCAATTACCTCTACATCTGACCAGTCAGGCTGCTCACCAAAAGCTAAGGCACTTAATATCATTAATTTTTTAAATGCATCCTGCCCAGATATATCATTATATGGATCTGCTTCGGCATAACCTAAGCCTTGTGCCTCTTTTAAAGCTGTTTCGAACGACCAGCCCTGTGCACGCATTTTTGTTAAAATATAATTACATGTGCCATTTAAGACACCTTGTATACGACTTACATCATTTACAAGTAAGATATTTTTCATTGTTTTTATAACAGGTACGCCACCAGCGGTAGTAGCCTCATAGCCTACAAAAACGCCATTAGCTTTTGCAAGATCCTGCAACTCCAAGCCTCGTTTGGCAAACATCACTTTATTGGCAGTAATAACATGACATTTATGTTCCACCGCTCGCTTTAAATAACTGTATGCAGGTTCTTCGTTCACAATTGCTTCAAACACTACCTGCATACCTGGCTCTGCTAAGACTTCATCCATACTTGTTGTCATTAAATGTGCTGTGCCTGGGACACGTTCACGACTAGCATCTGTCACTAAAATCTTCGCTACCTCTAATTCAATACCTAATTTATTTTTTAGCTCTTCTCGTTTTTCATTTAAAATATGGTAAATCCCCTGACCTACCGTTCCAAATCCTAAAATCGCTGCCTTTATAGTTGCCATTCTTGTTATTCCCTCCAACTTACATTCCGCAGTTTCATTAAAGCTAATTTTCCATGGGGTTGTGTCATGACAATTTGACACCCACCGCAGTCTTTAGCCAACAACTCTCTTTGTATGAGTTTCGCTATTTCTATATGTGTTAGGACACATACAAATTCAAATAATTCAAAATTTAACTTAAAGAAAATTGTAACGCAAATACACGCTTTGCACAAGAAAAATCTTTCTAGGAAGGACATTTGTTTTCTCTAGATGTGCAAAAGAAATCGGTTTCATTCCCTTTATTATACGTTTTATTAATCAATCTATAAGATTTGAACAAATATTGACTATTTACATTTCAATATATGAATGTCTTTCTTCTATTATATATATGTATGCTCAGACACTCATAACAATCCCTTTAAAGAAAAAACTCATTCCCTGTAGCAGCAGAGAATGAGCTTAAAAATATGAGGGGGTTTTAACTTGCTTTTGAAAGCAATTGATAACGATATTGTGCTAAAGCTTGTTGAACAAGACTAATCTCTTCTTCTGTAAAATTTGGTATTGCATACGTACGTTCCACTAATTGAAATGTACCATACTTCAAGTAAAACTCTGTCGCAGGAAGTGAGATATGGCTCACACCGTACTGTTCATATGCCTCAAATACTTCCTTTACAGTAAAGTCCTTTTCAGTAAAAACATGTTCTTGAAATGCTGTATGACCAAATACTTCCTGCCATTTTCTTTCGACTGATGTAAGAAGGTGTTGAATGGATTTATTGTTGACAAATACATGCCCTTCATTTAGCTCATATATTAGATAGGATACAATGTTTTGCGCACTATAGATGTTACCCATTTTAAACACTCCTTTATCATCAGTTTTTGGGAAGAGTAGTCACTGGCTAGGCAACTACTCTTCTATATATTCAAAAGTGGGGGAGCACTTATGAAACATTTACCTTTTAAAAAAAATTTTCGTACTGTTAACTTATTTCCTAGTATATAACATGGATTTAACAAAGTCAATAATACATATAAAATTACTTGGTATTATTTTTTATAAGGTTCTGATAATTAACGGATGCAGTAATAGATTGATGTAGCAACGTTTAACGCATTACCAAATGAGGCTAATCGAATGAGAAAATACGTTAACGTCACAACATCTTACCATTTTCTTTAAACTTTAAGCTTCTACTGTTTGTTCAGTTGTTGTAGCCTGTGTAATGGCTTGATCTAAATCAGCAATAATATCCTCTACTGCCTCTAAACCGATGGATAAGCGAATGAGCGACTCGGTTACACCAGCTTGAACTAATTCGTCTGCTGATAGTTGCTGATGAGTAGTGGAAGCTGGATGAATAATTAATGACTTTGCATCACCTACATTTGCTACATGTGAAAATAATTTCACGCTATCAATAAGCTTTCGCCCAGCTTCTCGTCCACCCTTTATGCCAAATGTAAGCACTGAACCGAAGCCATTTCTTAAATATTTTTTTGCTAACTCATGTGTCGGAAAATCTTCTAGGCCATTATAATTTACATACTCCACAAATGGGTGGTTTTGTAAATACTCAGCCACTGCCAATGCATTTTCGTTGTGTTTAGGGATACGCAGATGAAGCGTTTCTAACCCTTGCAATAAATTAAAAGCAGCATCAGCACTTAATGTTGGACCAAAATCACGTAATAATTGTACACGTAGCTTTGTAGCAAAGGCAGCAGAAGCTGTATCAATTCCATAACGTAGACCATGGTAAGAGGCATCTGGTTCAGTAAAACCAGGGAATCGACCGCTAGTCCAATCAAACTTACCAGCGTCTACAACAACGCCCCCTAAAGTTGTACCATGACCTCCTATCCATTTAGTTGCTGAATGAACTACAACATCTGCGCCGTATTCAATAGGTGTAGAACCGTAAGGAGAAGCGAACGTGCTGTCAATAATTAATGGTAGACCATTATCATGTGCAATTTTAGCTACTGCCTCAATATCTAAAACCTTTAAACTTGGATTACCATAAACCTCTGCAAAAACAGCTTTTGTTTTATCAGTAATCGCTGCTTTGAAATTCTCTGGGTTTGTTTCATCTACAAAAATTGTTTTAATACCATAGTTTGGTAATGTGTTAGCGAATAAATTATACGTACCACCATATAAAGAACTAGCTGCTACTATCTCATCACCAGCTCCAGCTAGATTTAAAATGGAAAATGCGATAGCTGCTGCACCAGATGAAAGTGCTACTGCTGCTGTTCCACCTTCCAATAAAGCCACACGTTTTTCAAACACATCAACTGTTGGATTGGTAATTCGTGTGTAAATGTTCCCTGCTTCCTCTAAGGCAAAAAGACGTTGCGCATGAGCAGTGTCTTTAAATACGAAAGCAGTTGAGCGATAGACTGGAACTGTGCGAGATCCCGTCACTGGGTCTGGCTCTTGACCACCATGCAACAGCAATGTTTCTGGTTTAAAATTTGTCATTGTGTACCTCCAAATGGTTATTTTTTTACGATGGTACCGGAGATGAGGAGGATTTTCTGTAGAAAACAAAAACCCTCTTCAGCTAAGAAGAGGGTTGCGGTTGCAAGTTTTCCTCCCCTTATCTGCCAGATCCAAGTAAGAATCTGTAGGAATTAGCACCTTAGTAAGCTCATTGCTTACTGGTTGCCGGGCATCATAGGGCCTATCCCTCCGCCGCTCTTGATAAGAGTATGAGATTCAATTTCCATCGTTGTTACACAGTATAAACATAGAGTTTTTTTCTGTCAACATGTAAATTTTATTTTTTCCGAAACTTCTGTCTGCTCTTATACGTAATATGAACGCATACACTATTTTAGAAAAAATTTTGAGAGGAGTATTTTTATGGTAAAGGCCGTGATCATTTTTCTTATGATTGGCTATATAATAGGCTGTATTCACGGCTCTAAAGTGGCTCAATTTTTATCGGGGGTTGATTTAAAAAAGGCTGGCCACGGTAATGCTGGTGCCTCTAATGCTACTCTTTCCCTTGGCTGGAAGTATGGCGTTTTAGTAGCCCTCATCGATATAGGCAAAGGCGTTGTCGCTATTATAGGTGCACATTTTTATCTAGCGGACGCCATTCATTTAACAGAAGAACAAATTTGGCTGCTTACTTATATTATGGCTGCTGGGGTTATTTTAGGTCATAATTTCCCCTTCTACATGGGCTTCAACGGCGGGAAAGGAACGGCCTCCATCATTGGTATTTTACTTGCTGTTGATTGGAAGATTGGTTTATTTGCACTTATTTTATTTGTTATTTTATCCTTTGCAACAAATTATTTAATTGTAGGTGTTCTAGAATTTTATCTCGTGTTTTGTACAGCAACTTATTTATGGATTCCTGGCATTGGCCCAACCATTATAGCTCTTCTTCTTTTTGGCATAGCCATCATCCTACACCTCGAAAATATTAAACGATTAGTCAATGGAACAGAGCCTAAAGTAACATCTGCCTTTAAGAAAAAGAAATAATATTTAATGGATATTTTTGTATTTTTTGTGACCGTATTTTTTCTCTTTATCTACTCATATTGCTGTAAAAAACACCATTTTCACATAGATTTTTTTCTACAATAAAATAGACATATTCTTATCTCAATAAAACATTATACAGGCCGATGTTATGGATAATAATCGTCATTTTTATCGTAGAAAGGATGAGAAAATATGTCTTCACCAAAGCAAGCAGCTACAAAACTTAATTTAAAGCCACTATGGATTGGCTTGGCATTCGCGTTACTAATCATTATTACCTTCTTACCTAACAATGGTGATTTACCTATAGCTGGGCAACGAGCTTTAGCCATTTTAGCTTTTGCAGTCATCCTTTGGGTTACAGAGGCCGTTTCATATCCTGTGAGCTCGGCCATGATCATTGCACTAGTAACTGTTTTACTAGGACTCGCTCCGTCAATGGATAATCCAACTACAGAGCTAGGAACAGCTAGCGCATTAAAATTATCTTTAAGTGGCTTTAGTAATTCTGCCGTTGCTTTAGTAGCAGCAGCTCTTTTTCTAGCGGCAGCAATGCAAATTACTAATCTACATAAACGACTTGCACTTTGGATTCTTTCACTGGTAGGAACGAAAACAAAAGCTATCGTATTTGGCGCTATTTTAGTGTCTATCGTCCTCGCATTTTTTGTACCTTCTGCTACAGCACGAGCTGGCGCGGTAGTACCGATATTGCTTGGAATGGTGGCAGCATTTGGTTTACCACGTGATAGTCGGCTTGCTGCCTTATTAGTTATTACTTCGGTACAAGCCGTTTCCATTTGGAATATTGGTATTAAAACTGCAGCAGCTCAAAATATGGTGGCTTTAAACTTTATCCAAGAGCAATTTAATGTGGATATTTCATGGGGTGCTTGGCTACTTTATGCAGCCCCCTTCTCAATTATTATGTCGATCTTTTTATTTTTCATTATGATTGCTTTAATTAAACCTGAGACTAGCAATATCGAAGGTGGTAAAGAGGTCATCAAAAAACAGCTTGCAGAGCTTGGCCCATTAAAGGCTCCTGAAATTCGTTTAATCATTACATCCGTAGTTTTACTATTTTTCTGGGCAACTGAAGGGAAGCTACATCCATTTGATACGACAACAGTCACAATTATTGCTATCGCGATTCTATTAATGCCTAAAATCGGTGTGTATTCATGGAAGGAAGTTGAGCCTCATATTCCATGGGGGACAATTATCGTCTTTGCGGTAGGCATTATGTTAGGAACCATTTTACTAAATACGCAAGGTGCTGCATGGTTATCAGATAAAGTTTTTGGTTCACTTGGGCTAGATACTATGCCTTTACTAGCAACCATCGCACTCGTAACTTTATTTAACATTTTGATTCATTTAGGTTTTGCAAGCGCAACTAGCTTAGCCTCAGCACTTATACCTGTGTTTATCGTTTTAGCCTCCACATTAACGGCTAATGTTGATCAAGTTGGTTTTGTTATTGTGCAACAATTCGTCATAAGCTTTGGCTTCCTGTTACCAATTAGTGCACCACAAAACATGCTTGCCTATGGTACAGGCTCCTTTACAACAAAGGATTTCTTGAAATCTGGAATTCCCTTAACCATTATCGGTTTCCTTCTCGTACTTTTGTTCTCTGCAACTTATTGGAAATGGATTGGATTATTATAGAACTTTCATTAAATTAAAACGTAAAAGCCTTGAAGAAACAGACTATCTGTCCTTCAAGGCTTTTAAGATAAGACTATTGTTTCGTAAAAGCAGGGTCCTTCATCGTACCGTTTTTCGCATAGTTAACGTGCCATGATAGTGCTTTTTCTAGGTCATGTGGTGTGTGATGTCCACCCGTTGCCTCATTGGCATCATTAAAGTACTGCCACAGCTGCTCCCTATAATCAGGATGTGCACAATTATCAATGATAAGTCCCACTCGTTCTTTTGGAGCAAGTCCTCGTAAATCTGCTACGCCCTGTTCAGTTACAATGACATCAACATCATGCTCCGTATGATCCACATGTGAGACCATTGGGACAATACTCGAAATATCTCCACCCTTAGCATAAGACTTTGTTACAAAAATTCCTAAACGTGCATTACGAGCAAAGTCACCAGACCCTCCGATACCATTCATCATCTTTGTACCAGAAACATGTGTGGAATTCACATTGCCGTAAATATCTAATTCCAATGCCGTATTCACTGAAATTAATCCGAGTCGACGAATAATTTCAGGCTGATTTGAAATTTCTTGAGGGCGCAACACTAATTTATCAGCATATTTTTCAAAATTCCCATAAACACGGTTTCCTACTTGCTCAGAAAGGGTAATAGAAGTAGCAGATGCAAAATTCACTTTCCCTGCATCCATTAATTCAAATACTGCATCTTGGAGAACTTCTGAATAAACTTCTAAGTTCTCAAACTCAGAGTCTTTAAAGCCTAGCAATACAGCATTTGCTACTGAACCTACCCCAGATTGAATCGGACGCAAACTTGTTGTTAAGCGACCTACTTTAATCTCTTCACGTAGGAAATTTAATAAGTGATTAGCCATAACATCTGTCTCTTCATCTGCAGGGACAATCGTTGATGGCGCATCTAATATATCCGAAATGACGATGCCTTTTACTTTATCTAAATCTAGTGGAATTCCAATTATACCAAGACGATCAGAGACATTCTGTAAAGGAATTGGATCACGTTTTCCTTGTTGTGCAGGTACATAAATATCATGTATACCTTCTAATGCATCAAGCTGTGCTACGTTTAATTCAATGATGACTTGGTCTGCTTCTTGCACAAAAATGGGAGAGTTACCAACTGAAGTTGTAGGAATTAATAAGCCTTCTTCTGTAATAGCAGCCGCTTCAATGATCGCAAAATCAATTGGTCCAATAATGCCTTGACGAACAAGCTCAGCATTATGGGAAAGATGGGCATCGACAAATGTGATATCACCGCTATTGATTTTATTACGAATGCCAGCATCTGCTTGGAAAGGACCGCGCTTACGTATGACCCCTGCTTCTGCTAAATATTGGTCTACCTCAGGTCCAAGTGATGCACCCGTAAAGACATCTACTTGAAAATCCTCTTTTTTTGCTTTCTCTACAAGTGCAAGAGGTACAACCTTTACATCACCAGCACGTGTGAATCCACTCATCCCTAATACCATGCCATCCTTAATCCAAGAAGCTGCTTCTTCTGCTGTTACAACCTTGCTTCGTAATTGTTCATGACGAAGCTTTTTCGCTAACTTTTCTTCCATTCCCTATTCCTCCATTCCACTTTATTTTTGTTCAACTTGCATATTTGGTTCCAGTAAATCTGTGACATCCGTCAGAGAATGTATCTTTATTCCAGGAGGATTTCATTACCTAATAGCTAATGCTGTCTAAACATTTGTGAATAAAGATCATGTAATTTTTTGGTAGCACAACCAAATAAACAGTCGCTTCTATAATTTTATACTATTTAGAATATTTAATCTATATCAAATGAAATATTTTACTTTACGAGATAATTTCGTCATTTATAAATTATTTATAAATAACTTTTTGTTCCTCATTATTCGATTTTGCTAGAAAAGCGTGCTATGCTCAAGGTATAGAACAGACACAAAGGAGAGAGTTTTTAATGGTTAAAGAACTATTACGTAGCCATTCCTCGGTACGCATCTATGATGGAGAACCGATTTCAAAAGAAATCATTGAAGATTTAATTGGAACAGCACAAATGGCTGCAACATCACATTTTGTGCAAGCCTATAGTGTAATATGGGTAACAGATGCAGATAAAAAGGAAAAATTAGGCTTACTCTCTGGTAATCCACGTCAATATGAAACTTCAGGTGGGGCATTTGTTTTTTGCGTAGATTTCAAGCGACTTCAAATGGCTGGGAAACTAGAAGGAGTGGATATTGTAGCTGATTCAGCTGAAAATGTCCTTGTCGGGGTAGCAGATGTATCATTGTTTGCACAGAATTTTGTTATTGCCGCAGAGTCAATGGGTTATGGCATTTGCTATATTGGAGGTGTACGCAATAAACCTTCTGAAATCAGTGAATTATTTAATCTGCCTGACCATGTTTTCCCATTATTCGGGCTAACAATCGGCGTTCCTGCACGTCGCAATGAGGTAAAACCTCGTTTACCTGTATCTGCTGTATTACATGAAAATGAATACAATGTTGAAAAATATGAAGAACTTTTACCAGCCTACAACGAGGAAATGGAAATATATTATAACAGCCGTTCGTCTAACAGAAAAATTGATAACTGGACAAAACAGATGGCTGATTTTTTAATTGAACAACGACGTCCGCATATCAAAGAGTTTTTAGCAACTAAAGGGTTTAATTGGAAATAAATTAATGAAAATGGAGTTACTATCGTATGATAATAATTCCATTTTTTACATAAAAATATTACCTATATATATTCAATCTAGGGATATTGCCACAATTACTTCTATAAATCTAACCTTAAATTAAACGAAAAGACTCTTTCCTTTTCCAGCTATTCCATTCATATTAATAAATGATACCTATTAAAGAAAGGAGTTATAGAATCAATGTCCAATATCAATAAACATCTTGCTCGCACCTTAGAACAACAGCATAAGAGAAGTGTAAGAGGTTTATTCTTAAAAATTGAAGACTTAAATAATGAATGCACCCAATTAAGAAAAAGACTCGAGCCACATATTGATTTGAATGTATATAAAAAACCCATTGATTATGTCAATCAGTTCGTTTCTCACACTACTATACTCAATTTAAAATTCGTTACGAATACACAGAATTTAGAAGTAGTTGTCTTGCATGCTCTTTTATTATCCTATATTTTAGAAAACACTCAAAGCCATGCTTTTGAATATGAAGATAAATTGTTACAGGGGTATATACAAGAAATCTTTACACTAAATGATCATGCAAAAAGACTATTTATGAACCATAGAGAAAAGATGCTTACCTATGTTCAAGGGCAAGCTACATAAAAAAGACGATCTTCGTAATAAAAAGATCGTCTTTTGTTCTTTTATTGTAGTCCTCTAATTATAAGAGAGCGAACTGGTAGGAACTGCTCTCCTGTATCTCCATAAGTGAGTATTACCTCATCACCCTCCTGTAAATAAATTGCTAAAGGTTCTGTTTCGGCACTCACTAAATAATTTTCACCATTGTTTAATAAGAAAGATACAGTTGTAAAATCGCCTAGACGTTCTTTATAAACACGTAATACCTTACCACTTATTTGTTTTTCCTCAGCACTTGAGCTACCATCTACAGTATTTCCTCCTCGACTTAAGGCTGTTTTATATAATTTCAATGCCTCCTTAGGAGTAGTAGCGTAAACGGAAATTTCAGGATTGGCTGCAGAAACAATAAAATAGTTTTGTAAGAAACCATTGGAATCTAGCACCGCTGTCAGCCAGCTCGCTTCTCCATAAAAGTTATACAACACTGGCATTTCGCCATTCCACTTTTTCTCAATAAATTTCTTCTCTATTATTTGTAAATTACCTTGTGAATCCATATAACTTGAGTCTTGATTCCCTGTATAGTATGTTGCATCCCCTGTTCGTGCGTTTGTTAGTGAATAGCCTAACATTGAATCTACACCTTCTTTAGGACTTGTAAAATCTGTAAAGTAATACATATCACCCTTCTCATCGAAAATCGGGCTAACATTCGATTCTGTTCCTTCATCAGAAGGAATCTTTACATCCTTTTTACCAAACATACTATTCCAAAAACCATGTACATAATTACCGAAATAACTGTTTTGTAAACTTACTGTCTCTGGTGATACAGCACCATCAATAAATTCAGGTATTTGATCCAGTTTAATGACCTCTGATTTCCCCGTCAGCGCATCAACCAAGACAATTCCTTTTACATCAAAGCCATTACGCGCAGAAATAAATTCCCCATATGAGCGAATATAGTATGGCTTTCCTTCATCATCTACTTCCAGCTGTACGTCACCATAAAAAATAAGGAATGGGTGTTGTAAACGAATATGACGTTCTAAATTAGCATTTAAATATGCGGAAGGTACATATTTCATTTCCTCTTTTATAAATTTAGGATTATCCGCAGAATCTGTAGCACTCATTATGAAGTAACCAGGTGTTGTACCACCGTTCATCCATTTAAAGAATCCAGAAAATTCAACTGGTGCGATATAAACATATTCGCCCTTCACTTTTTGAATTTGTAAGCGTCCTAATTCATAGTAGCTCGTATTTGGCACTTGACCGAAAGCCTTTTTCATTTTATTGCGAGCAAATTTCGGTGGTACACTTGCAGGTGTTTGTGTCTCATCGAATGGTTTTATTTCAACTTCTTCCTTCATTTCGGATGACTGAAATTTTTCATTAGCATTCCATAAAGGTGCTGATAAAACATACACAGCTACACCTAGACTTGCTAAAAATAAAACACCTTTTATTTTCCTTTCGATACCACTTGCTAGCAGAGCACCCACTAACGTTAATAAAATAATAGCAGGCCAAAAAACAAGCCAATTTACATCAATTTTTGTTACATATAACGTAATCCCTGTGGCTAAAAACCCTAGTACAAAGACTCCAATAAAAAAGTATCCTATTACCTTTTTCGATTGTCCATCTTCTCGCTTCTTCGTAATAAGCGGTGTCACTAGCACACTTGCGATCAATGCAATGACTGCTGAAGCTATCAGTAGCTTAGTCATTTGGTTCATCCTCTCTTCTTCTTTCTCACTACTTACTTTACGGTTACATACTAAAAAAGTTTCATACATACGTTGTACAGAAAGGAATTCTACCATAAATATTGAATTTCAAAAGGAAAGGAGCTGAAAAATTTGTTAAAAAAATTATTAATCAGTGTCATTATTTTATTGGGTCTTTATTATATTTTTCTCTTTTCCCATATTGCTGAAAGTTTAAAACTCATCTTTAAAGTGATTCCTATGTTGCTCATCATTATTTTAGCTGCGATTCAGAAGCCATTACATATTAAAAAATACCAATTTTTGATTATTGCTGGGCTTGTATTCTGCATGATTGGAGACTATACATTGCAGTGGTTTTTAATCGGTCTAACTAGCTTTCTTATCGGGCATATATTTTATATTTTTGCTTTCACTACTGCAAATGAGCGGCATGTACCAACTTGGGCTAAAATACTATTATTACTCTATGGAGCAAGTATGGCTATATGGATTGCGGGATCTGTCTTTAAAACAGGTGAAACCATACTTGGTATTGCAGTAATCGCCTACATTTCTGTGATACTCACAATGGGATGGACAGCTATTAAAACTGGATCTACTCTGGCAACAAGTGGTGCAATATTATTTATTGCATCTGATTCTTATTTAGCTATTAACAAATTTGTCATGCCACTAGCATTTTCTCATGAAATTATCATGCTGACTTATTATAGCGCCCAATTACTTATTGCTTTAAGTATCCTTCAATATTCCGAAATCCGAAGTAAAGTGTTACAATAATATCGATTATGCCAAGACATAATTGCGCCTGGAATCGGCTTTGTAAAAGCACAAAGAATTTTAACATATATACATTAGGAGGCCATACTTATGAAAGAACAAGTAATTGAGCGATTAATACGCTATGCAAAAATTGATACACAATCAGACTTCACAAGCGAAACAACTCCTTCTACACAAAAGCAATTTGACTTATTACATGTTTTAAAAGACGAACTTGCCGAAATTGGTTTAACAGACATTACATTAGATGAAAATGGCTATTTATTTGCCTCATTAGAAGCTAATACAGAAAAAGAAGTACCAACTATCGGCTTTTTAGCCCATGTTGATACAGCTACTGACTATACAGGCACAAATGTGAAGCCACAGCGTGTAGATAATTATGATGGTGGAGATATTCAGTTAAACGAAAACTTAGTTATGTCTCCGACTGACTTCCCAGAGCTTAAAAACTATGTAGGCCAAACACTTATTACAACAGATGGTACTACTTTATTAGGCGCTGATGATAAGGCAGGGATTGCTGAAATTATGACGGCAATGGAGTACCTCATTAAAAATCCTACTATTAAGCATGGTAAAATCCGTCTAGCCTTCACGCCAGATGAAGAAATCGGTCGTGGACCACATAAATTTGATGTCGCCGCTTTCGGTGCAGACTATGCCTATACTATGGATGGTGGACCACTTGGCGAACTACAATTCGAGAGCTTCAATGCCGCTGGCGTAAAAGTAATTACAAAAGGCACTAGCGTCCATCCTGGTTCAGCAAAAAATAAAATGGTGAATGCTATTACAATGGCTATTGCCTTCCAAAATGAAATGCCTGCTGACGCAGTTCCTGAAAAGACAGAAGGTTATGAAGGTTTCATTCATTTAATGAGCTTTAAAGGGGCTCTTGAGCATACTGAGCTATCTTATATCGTGCGTGACCATGATCGCCAAAAGTTTGAAGAGAAAAAACAATTAATGCGTGATGCTGCAGCTAAAATTCAAGCACAATTTGGTGAGCATGCACTGAGTATTACCATTGAAGATCAATACTACAATATGGGTGAAAAAATTGAGCCTGTAAAAGAAATTGTTGACATTGCACGTACTGCAATGGAAAAATTAGATATTACACCGAATACCCTGCCAATTCGTGGCGGTACAGATGGCTCACAATTATCTTATATGGGCCTACCGACACCAAATATTTTCGCTGGTGGCGAAAACATGCATGGCAAATTCGAATATGTATCCGCTGAAACAATGGAAAAAGCAACTCAAGTTATCATAGAAATCGTTCAGCTTTTTGAACAGCAAGCAAAATAATAGTTTTAATTTTGAGTGAGCTTATTTCTATACGCATTTACCTAAGGAATCATGAAAAATTTTCATAGCTACGAAGAGGGGTTTTTCCTCTCTTCGTAATTTTTTCAGCCATAATTACTGAATTTTCAAATTACATAAAGGGTTTGAGGTTATAAACTCAAATTGAGGTGATGTTTATGAAAGAAATTGCATTAGGTATTTTAGCTTCCCTTTTCTTTGCCGTGACATTTATTTTAAATCACGCAATGGAAATGCAAGGTGGTAGTTGGCTATGGAGTGCATCATTACGCTATTTTTTTATGCTCCCTTTCTTGCTTATCATTGTCTTTTATCGTAAGGGCTTTTCACAGCTTTCTGGTGAAATAAAAGCACAGCCTATAGCATGGCTACTTTGGAGCTTTGTTGGATTTGTTTTATTTTACGCGCCATTAACATTTGCTGCTGCTTTTGGTCCAGGTTGGTTGGTTTCAGGTACATGGCAGTTTACAATCGTTGCTGGTGTATTATTAGCTCCTCTTTTTGTATCGATCATTGCTGGTAAAACAGTGCGACAAAAAATACCTTTCATATCCTTGCTTATTTCATGCGTCATTTTAGTAGGTATTTTGCTTATACAAATACCTCATGCACAATCAGTATCGTTTAGAAGTTTAATGCTTGGTATTTTACCTGTCATCGTTGCAGCTTTTGCTTATCCTCTCGGCAATCGTAAAATGATGGAAGTTTGTGGGGGCCGAATCGATACTTTTCAGCGGGTGTTAGGAATGACCATTGCTTCAATGCCAGCATGGATCATCATAGCTATTTATGCCGTTCTTACAGTAGGACTTCCCTCAGCAAGTCAAATGTTTCAATCATTGCTTATTGGAATTAGCTCAGGCGTTATAGCAACAGTTTTATTTTTCATAGCAACAGATCGCGTAAGAGACCATCAAGGCAAGCTAGCTGCTGTGGAAGCAACTCAATCAACAGAAATTCTTTTCGTTATTATAGGTGAGGTATTACTATTAGGAATTGCCTTCCCTAGCCCTATTGCACTTGCAGGTCTCGGAGTTATCATTGTTGGTATGCTATTACATAGTTACTATACAATGATTATCGGGAAAAAGAATGCTGTGCAACAAAACCCAACTTCTTAACAGTCCATTTTATGGGCTGTTTTTTTACAAAAAAAAGACGACTCTATTCTAAATTTAGAATAAGTCGTCTGAGATTTTCACGTTCCCAAAAAATGAGGGGGGTTTTAGGAGCGTAATCATGAACTAGCAAACTTCTGGAGAAAAGTAGCTAAAGTTCATCCTCTCTACACTGTATTGTAGACGAGGAATAATCTTTATACGATAATGATAATCATTATCAATTAAAATGTCAATCATAATCTTATAATTTTTTTACTTTTTCAAAAAGATTTTTTTAATGAGCGTCGGTACTGCCATTGCTTCAACTGAAAATGTAAAAAACAGCCTATACAAAAGCCTGCTATTGCGATGGCCGATGCAATTGCAACCAGGCCAGTAAAGATATGACCAACAACCTGCCAATGTAACAGATAACCTAATAAACCAGCTGCTAAACAAAGGCTAGCAATACTTGAATTAAATTTTTGCTGCTGAGCATCCTCTGGTATATATGTAGATGGAGCCTTTGTTAAAAAGAGCTTCCCTACACGAAGTATCGGGTTAAAGTTGCATAAAATACCTAGTAAATTTGCAGCTAGTGGAATTACTAATATCCAGGTAATTCCTGTTAACCATGATAAAATGACACTCAGAAGAATAGTCCACTGGTTCAGTCTAACAAGTGGTCTTGGAATTGTAAGAAGTTGCGACACCCTAAAACCCACCTTTCTGATATGTTTAATGTATTTTACTACATGATATTCCATTTGTGAAGCAAAAATGATTACTTTATAATGAAGTTAACAGATGTTCAAAGGAAAAGAGGATAACTATGCCAGCTTTAACAATGGATCAAGTTCAACAATTAAACTCGTACAGTATTTATACAACTGAACCTAAGCGGACTTTATTTACTTTAGCTGATATACATAAAGACTTTTACCATCCTGATTTTTTAAACCTTATGATGGGTATAACAGATGCAGCAACAGAAACAGCAGCTATTTCTCACTTTGCACGCCGTTATGGGATGTTTTTTGCTATGCAATTTTATATGCTTGCCGCTTATGACGAAGTATGGGATGGTAAGCCACTTGAATTGCGTTTTGATGCTGCAAAGGAATTTAATAGCTTTACTGTTGCCATGTTTGCCAATCCAAATGATTGGCGCTACGTTGATGAAGATGAACGCCAAGCTGTTATTGAGAAAATTCTTTACGATGGCCATGTCATTGTCCAACAGCTTCGTAAAGTAACCTCCATCTCCCCCCTTACCATTTGGGAAAATTTCTTCGGCTATTTGCTATGGCATTATCATATATTATTATCTAATCCTGGCTTAGCCGATCAAGCCATGGAGGATGTTGAGGCTTTAGAGGACCCAAAAACATGGGCACGCTTCTCCAATAAATCTTGGTGGGCACAATATACAGGTGGTCTTAGCCCGACTAATTTAGTCAACGTTCCTGTAAGAAAATCATGCTGTTTTTCTAAAGATATCCCTGGTTTAATGGCTTGTGGTTTTTGCCCAATGAAAAAATAATAGAGCCTTTTAAAAAAAGCCTTACCCTCCACAAATTCATGTGAAAGGTAAGGCTTTGTGCTTTATTTTTCGTATACTACAAACCAATCGTTGTTTTCTTCAAACATAGACGTGCCAAGGAAACCTTGTTTTAAAAGTTGCTGTTGCGCAGTTGTGTCTCCCATCGATATCACTTGTTTTTCAGTAAAGTTCGGGGACATCTCTTGTCGTAAGTCTTTATAAAAAATATAACGAAGCTTATCTACATATTTAATTTTTAATCCTTTAATAACGAGGTCTTGCGAGAATTTATCCTTTAAGCTCGGAATATTATATGGCTTTACAGTGGAGCAAACATAATCGTATTTTTCTAAATCGATATTTTCCATCACTACTGTAGCTAATGTCTTCTGTAATCCGTAACCTCGATATTTTGGTGAAACATTCGATATTTCCTGATATAAAACACGTTGAAATTCGTTTTCTGCAATCCCACAATCATAGCCAAGGTGTTCTTCATCAATTGGCGGGTTTAACAGTGCACGAAAGGCGATTAATTCTTCCCCTACATAAGCACCTATCATCATTCCATGACCATTTAAAATATACTCAAATTCCTCTGTGCTTAAGGGTTGGAGGATACTTTGGTCTGCTAAAGCTTCATAAACCTCAACTTGTAGCTCTTCAATTTGTTGTAAATGTTGGAGTGTTAATTTTATAACAAAAAACGGTGTCTCACCAAGCATACCATCATAGATAATTTCCATATTACGCCTCCTTAGGCTGTGACAACAGTTGAAAACTTACATAATTCCTGGATGACAGCTTCATCTACATCTACCCCTAATCCGGGTTTTTCATTTAAGCAAATAAATGGCACATCATAATGTAAGTTCCCAACATCCTTTGAGAATTTTAATGGACCCGTTAGTTCTACACTAGTCATAATCTTCTTAGAAAATGCTACATGGAAGCCTGCAGCAGAACCAACTGACGACTCTACCATGGAACCAACTTGACATTCAATTCCTGCCATTTCCGCCATAACAGCAAGCTTCATAGCAGGATAGATGCCACCACACTTCATTAATTTAATATTTACTTTATCTGCTGCACGCTTGGCTATAATTTCACGCATTTCACGTACGCCTCGTAGTCCTTCATCAATCATTAATGTTACATCAGACTTTGATTTAATTTCCACCATTCCATCAATGTCTTCGCTATCGACAGGTTGCTCTAGCCAATCGATATTTAAATCTTTCATAGCACGTAAACCTTGTAAAGTAGTGGCTGCATTACCCCAACCTTGATTTACATCCACTCGAATAGCAATGTCTTCGCCTACTCGCTCACGTACCGCTTTTATACGGGCTACATCACGAAGTACCTCTGTACCTACCTTCATTTTAAAAGAGCGATAGCCCAATTCTACTCGATTAGCTGCCTCTTCTGCCATTGCTTCAGGTGTTCCAATGCTTAGTACATGTGTGATTGGGAATTTTTCATGATAACGTCCACCTAAAAGTTGGTATACAGGCACCCCTAAGGCTTTTCCAGCAATATCGAAGCAAGCAATATCGATCGCTGCTTTTGCTGCTGGTACATCTTTCACAACTTTATTCATTTTATCGTGTAGTTTTTCAAAGGCCATTGGACTTTCCCCAATAATAGCTGGGACAAGCTGATGTTTTAGTACAGCATATGTACTTTCCCATGATTCACCTGTTACATGTTCATCAGGAACAGCTTCACCATACCCTACCACACCTGTATCGGTAGTTACTTTTAAAATAATGGAAGGCATTGTATCATATGTAGCATAACTAATGATGAATGGATCAATTAGCGGTAAATGTATAGCAAAAATTTCTACTTGTTTAATTTTCATCTTAATCAGTCTCCTCCGTCGTTAAAGTTGTCGCTAATACGTCGCTAAATGTTTAAAAAAATAGAAAAGGAGTGATGTCCATGTCTACCAAAATAGCGATTATATGTTCAAAAGCATTTATGAAACGTATTATTAGTATCGCACAAAACATAACCGATATTCAATTAGAATTTTATCTTTACAGCCACCCCTCTGAAGCGCCTACTTTAATGAAGCAAATAAAACCATGTGATGCAATATTATTCGGAGGAACGTTACCTTATCTACACACTCAATCATTACTTTCAGAAGTTCCAATACCTTGGAATTATATTAAGCAAGATGAAACAACCATTTCTACAACATTATTATCATTAGTAGCCAAACATGCTGTAGCTATCGACAGGATATCCATTGATGTAATGAATCCTGCATTCGTTGATAATGTTTTAGCAGAAATAGAATTTCATGGTCAAAAGCCACATGTTCAGCATATTTCGATTACTGAGCCAACTGAGAATATTTTAAAACGCCATATCGCCCTGTGGAATTCAAAAAGTATTGATTTTGTCATTACCAGTATTCATAGTGTATTTGATGAATTACAAGCACTTCAAATACCGTCAATGCGTATGTTAGATGCTACAAAATCTATTATTCAATGCCTTGAAGAAACAAAATCAAAATCACTATTAACCAAGTCAGAAGCTTTCAAGGCTGTAGTGGGTCTCTTAGAAATCCCTAAAAATACTTCCATTGAATCAACTGTTTTAAGTCAAATTGCGAAAGCTACCTTTTCAACTTTTAAGCAAATTTCAACGCATTCCTTTGAGCTATACACAACTGCTGGACATCTTCAAAATGCTCTCGAAAAGGAAAACTTAGAGCAGCTCATACAGCAAGTTGAACAACCTTTTAAGCTAGCATTTGGCTATGGCTATTCCATTTTGGAGGCCACACAAAATGCTCAGCATGCTTTAACATTTACTAAACCTTTTGAGATTTATATTCTTGATGAACATAAAAACTTATTAGGGCCTTTCCCTAATACAGAAGGTAAAATTTCTTTAAAAACCGATGATCCTTATGTTTTACAAATGGCTAAGCTTACAAGTTTAAGTCCATTAAATATTTCTAAAATAATCAATTTTAGTAACGAACGACAGTCAGCTCAATTTACATCTCAAAATCTTTCTGAATACCTCCAAGTAACACGACGTACTACAGAGCGTATTATTAAAAAATTAGTTGATAATGGCTATGTAAATATTGTTGGTGAAGAAATGACCCATCAACAAGGACGTCCTCGTAAAATTTATCAATTGAATTTTGCAACTTACTAAACTGCCTCATAAAAGAATTCTCGTAGATACACATGAATCTACGAGAATTTTTATTTTAGTCAACCATTACCAAATTATCCGTATTTTCAGCTTCTTGCGCCTTTTTACGCTTCTCAGCTTCTGCTATTTCTTCTGGCGTTAATTTAACAATAGCAAATCCAATATATCCATAGATAATAGAAATAATCGGTACAGTAAAGTTAAGAATTGCATAAGGTGCATATTCCATTGCACTTACACCTAAAGTAGCTAAAATAAACACACCACAAGTATTCCAAGGGAAGAAAACAGATGTTAATGTTCCCCCATCCTCTAATGCACGAGAGAGGTTTTTAGAATGTAAACCACGTTGTTGATAGACACCCGCGAACATACGTGAAGGAACAACAATTGAGATATATTGCTCAGAACATGTTGCGTTGGTTGTTACACAAGCTGCAATCGTTGAAGCAATAAGACTTCCTGTAGATTTAGCAAACTTCACAATTACATTCATCAATGCCTTTAACATTCCTGAATACTCTAAAATACCACCAAATGTCATCGCTACAATCGTCATTGAAACCGTATTCATCATCGAGTCTAGACCACCACGGTTAAATAAATCATCCACCATGTGATTACCTGTTGAGATTTCAAAGCCTGCCTGTAATGCTTGTACAGCACTTGCAGCTGAACCACCTTGTACAAAAATCTGTAGTAAGAAACCTGAAACAATCCCTATAATTAAAGCTGGAATTGCTGGTACTTTCTTAGCTACTAATACAATAACTCCCACAGGAACAAGTAATAGTAAAGGAGAAATAACGAAGCTTTCTTCCATCACTTTTAAAGTTGTTAATATTTCTTCAGATTGCATTGAAACTTCTGCAAATTTTCTACCCATGAATCCAAAAACAACAAGTGAAATAATCAACGCTGGAATCGTTGTATAAAGCATATGCTTAATATGTGCAAACAGATCTGTACCAGTTAATCCTGCTGCTAGATTTGTTGTATCTGATAATGGTGACATCTTATCTCCAAAGTATGAACCCGAAATAACAGCACCAGCAATCATTGCCGCTGGAATACCCATACTTAAACCAATACCCATACCCGCGACACCAATTGTAGCCATTGTAGACCATGAACTACCAATAGCTAATGACACAATTGAACATAACAACATGATTGTCACAAGGAACCACGCTGGAGAAATTAACTTTAGACCGTAGAAAATCATTGTTGCTACGACACCGCCGCCAATCCATGCCCCAATTGTCAAACCTACTAAAATAATAATAACAATGGCAGGTAATGCCAGACGTATCCCTTTATACATCATCTCTTCAATTTCTGCCCATTTATATCCATGCATTTTGGCAACAATTGCTGCAACAGTTGTGCCAACAAGAAGAGGTACGTGAGGACTTTGCTCTAAAACAACTACTGTAATCAACATAGTAATAATCATAATTGCAAAAGTTAGTAGTGCCCAGCCCGCATTAATATCCTTTTTCATTTTTCCATCCCCTTTTTTTGCACCAAATCCCTTTTCGGTTTTTTCAAGACGCAAATAATTTTTTACGTTTTTTAGCTTAATATTCAAAAAATTAAAAGTCAACGCAAAAAATTTATGCTTCCCTAGCAAATCCCTTTATTTTAGCGTAATAAAACGCTTTCAAGTAGCAATAAAAAACAATGCAAACCCTTGAATATCCATGCATCATTAAAAATGTTCATGCAAAAAAGCTATATGAAAAAAAAGTTACATTTTTTCATATAGCTTTTAATTTTTTTATTCAGGCTTTTTTTCTAATACACATGCAAGTACTTTCGCAGCATCAATTAAGGCACTACGATCAAATGTCATTTTAGGGTGGTGTAATCCTGGTGTTAAATTTGCACCAATTCCAATCATTGCCGCTTTTAATTCCGGCTTTTTAACTGTATAGAAATGGAAATCGTCACTACCTGGTGTAGTTATTTCATCTGCTAAATGCCCTTCTCCCAAAGCCTCAATGATGGCATTCTTTGCCATGTTCGCAGCAGTTGGAGAAACTTCAGCACCTGGTGTGAAATCTATCCACTTCCAACTCATATCAATTTCAAATTGTTGCTGTATTGATTTCAGGCCAGATTCAATTTTACTGCGCAGCAATTCAAGTTGTTGATTATGCTGTGCGCGAACATCCATTGAGAAACTAGCATTACCTGGAATAATATTTGTACTACCACCATCCGCAATGATTTTTGTTAACTTAGCAGAATGTGGTTCAAATGGTGATAAATGAATGCTGTGTAGCATTTGTTGCACGGCCATAATAACATCAATGGCATTTTTACCTTGATGTGGTCTAGCACCATGTGCATCTATTCCTTGAATAGATCCCTCTAAAAAATAAGCAGCGCCATGATGAATCGCAGGCGAAACTTTGCCAAGTGGTAATTCTTCTATTGGTCTTAAATGAACACCAAATAAATGTGATACTCCATCAACCGCGCCTCTATCAAACGTTGCACATGCGCCATTTCCTAGTTCTTCAGCAGGTTGGAAGATGAAACGAATACGATGTTGTAAGGTGCGATCTTTCAGTAGTAATAATGCACCAAGAACCATGGAGATATTCGCATCATGTCCACACGAATGATTTGCTTGCCACTTCCCATCAACTTCTTGCCATAAGGCATCAATATCAGCACGTACTGCAACAATTTCATTACCAGTCCCAATTTCAGCTATTAATCCTGGTATATCACCTAATAAACGATAACTAACATGCAATTCATCCAGTATGGAAGCAATTTTTTTAGTAGTCTCAAACTCTTTCCAACTTACTTCGGGATATTGATGAAAATGATCAAACCATTGATAAATCGTTTCTTCTACTGTTAAAGCTTTCGACATAACTACACCTCTATACGCATTTTTGTTTCCCATTATACATGAATTTTTTTCAGAAAAGTACATATGTCTTCAGACCTAATACACTTATTTTAATCATATATTACATTCATATGCACTGGAAAAGCCATTTATCAATAGAGGTATAATATACAATGGGCTATGCTAAAAGTTAGTATACTTTCAACATAGCCCATCAAATTTTCATTATAAACTTGTAAAAAACCCTTCTGGATACTCTTCATACTGAATATTCACCATTTGCTCCTCATTTTTCTCTTCTTCTTCACGTAAATCGAATTCTTGATCCATTAAATACGTTTCAAACTTTGAATTTAACAACTTCCCCATTGTACCACTCCTTATTAATTGAATTTTCTGATAAAAGGATTATACAATAGATTTTTAGTAAATTGCAATAAATTATATACATTATGCATTATAACTATAAAACCTATCTCAAAATCAGATTAAAAATACCATTGATTCTTATGATTACTAAAAAATTTTACCTTTAAAAAACAAAAAGCTGCTCATTAACATCTGTACTAATATTTAGCCAGTTATTAATTGAGCAGATTTATATGCAATTCAAGTATTTAAGATACTGAAGCTCCCATTTTGTCCTTCGTATTATCGTGATGATTTCCTTTTTTATGGGACAAAAATTGGATCACAAACATCACAATAAATATTCCTAAACCAGTCCAATCCGAGAATTTTTCAGGATAGATAAGTAATAGCCCTGCAGCAATCATAATAATTCTTTCATACCAGAAAAGTTTACGATACCAGTAGCCGATCACACCAGCACCAATTGCCACCATTCCAGTGATAGCAGTGAATACTACCCAAATAATTTGCGGAATGGTTGTATCAATCATTAATAATGCTGGAGAGAAAACAATCATATACGGTATAATAAATGCCGCAATCGCAAGTTTCGCTGAATTCACACCCGTTTTGATAGGGTCACCACCAGAAATACCTGATGCCGCAAACGCCGCCAGTGCTACAGGTGGTGTAATATCAGCAATAATACCGAAATAGAACACAAAGAAATGAGCAGATAGTAATACAACTACTGGCACTAATTCTTGTGGTGTATTTGGAGATAATAAAGCCACAATTGCTGGTGCAGCAATTGTCGATGTTATCACATAGTTTGCTGTTGTTGGTGCACCCATCCCAAGAATAAGCGAAGCTATCATAACAAAAATAAGTGTCAAAATGATACTACCACCAGCTAAAGCTACTAAGCTATTTGCTAAACTTAAACCTAATCCTGTTTTTACAACGACACCCACAATAATCCCAGCACAAGCAGTAGCTGCAACTACACCTAATGCAGTTCGAGCACCTTCCACCAATGCATCAATCACATCTTTTGGTTTAAGACGCGTTTCTTTATTAAACATAGCCACACCAATTGATATAATAATTCCATATAATGCCGCATGCATAACTGGTGTACCCGTTAACATTAATATGATAATCGCCACAATCGGTAAGAGAAGGTAAATCTTCTTAAATACCTCTTGACGATTTGGCATTTGATCGTCTCGCAGACCTTTTAGACCAACTCTTTTTGCTTCGAAATGTGTCATAATCCAAATACCTGTAAAATATAAAAGAGCCGGAATAGCTGCCGCTTTTGCTATATCCCAATACGTAATCCCTCGACCAATAAATTCAACCATTAGGAAGGCAGCAGCACCCATAATCGGTGGCATAAGTTGACCACCTGTCGATGCAGCTGCTTCCACTGCACCAGCAAACTCTTTTCGATAGCCTAGTTTTTTCATCATTGGAATTGTATAAGAGCCGGACGTTACTACGTTAGCTACAGAGCTTCCAGAAATTGTACCTTGAAGTGCACTTGAGAATACAGCTACCTTCGCAGGACCGCCAATTAATTTTCCAGCTAGTGCAACTGCTAGATCGTTAAAATACTGGCCAACCCCTGTTTTCACAAGAAATGCCCCGAATAGTAAAAATACAAAAATAAATGTGGCTGATACACTAATTGGCGTGCCGAATATCCCATCAGTTGTAAAGTACATGAGGTTGACGATACTCTCCAAATCCTGTCCTCTATGTGCCATAAATGCCGGGAAATACGGGCCATAGTAAGCGTAAATCAAGAAAGCGATTGCAATAATTGTAATAGGCAACCCTACAGCACGTCGAGCAGCCTCAAGTACTAGTACAACAGCTATTAGCCCAACAATAAAGTCTACCTGCGTAATGGAGCCATTGCGATTCACAAGTTCTGTATAGTTCATAGACCAATATGAACCTACTGCAATAGCTAGTAATGCTAAAATATAATCAAACCAGGCTATTTTATGCTTAGGTGCTTTTTTTCTTGCTGGGAATAATAAGAAAATTAATGTTAAACCAAAGCCTAAGTGGATGGTACGTTGAATTTGAGCAGGAAATTGCCCAAAAATAGCTGTGTAAAGTTGGAATAGCGAAAATGCTAAAAGGCCAAAGAAAATAACATGCTTCATTACACCTGAGATTGTTCTTACATTGGATTCTATATCATATTTTTCAAGTATGGCTTGTTGCTCTTCAGCAGAGATTTGCTCAAATTCTTCTACTTTTTCTTCTTTCCTTGATTTTTCCTGTGTTGTCATTTCATCCTTACTCCTTTCCACTGTTCGTAAAGTGACAATCGCTTAATTTCAAATAAATAGGATTTACCCCTCTGTAAATCTTTTTTTAAATCATATTCTTCATCTGCATAATTGAATACCAGATCTAAATCTAAATCACCTATATAGATCGTAAAATTATCAAGTATGGCACTATTGTTAAATTGGAGAACATATTTACCGTTCCGTTGAATAAGTGTTTGATGTTCCTCTGCATAGCTTGGCATGCCAATAGCTAAGTCTTCATATTCCATTTCAAGCATTTCAATACGATTACCTTTTATATATTGATAGGATTCCAATACATCTGACTTATGTATGGAGTGGGTGTATCTTATTTGAAAGGTTTGCTCAACTGAAATGGGTATGTAGTGCACTTCAGGATGGGCTATACGCGTCTCTGTAAAGGTGAACACCTTTTGAAGAGGAAGAAATATGACAATACATATACAGATACTTAAAAGAACTGTTATGATGAATTTTCTCTGTTGCATTCGACCTATTCCCCCACTTTAAAAGCTATTCGCCTAAACCTATATCCTACAGTAAGAAAGAGACTCGAAGCTTTATGCAACGAGCCCCTTCGTATTTTTTAGAAAGTTTCAAGCACTATTCACACTATTTCTTTTCATTAAAGTATTTTTGTGCACCTGGATGAATGTCAATACTAATACCATCTAAACCTGTTTCTGCTTTTATGAATTCCCCTTTTGCATGGGAGATTTTACCCGTGTTATCATAAATAGCTTTTGTCATTGAATAAACAACATCTTCCGGAAGATCCTTTTTCACCGCTAGCATAGCTAGAACTGAAACTGTCTCCACATCGTTTGCAATACCATAAGTACCAGCTTTTACTGTGTCTTTTGCATAGTAAGGGTATTTAGCAATTATTTCATCTGCTTTACCCGCATCTAAACCGATAATATTCACTTTCGTTGTAGCATTTAATGCTTCAACAGCACCTGTTGGCGTACCTGCTGTAATAAATGCTGCATCAATTTGACCTGATTGAAGACCATCTGTTGATTCACCAAAATCAAGGTTTTGTGCCTTGATATCATCCATCGTTAAGCCATTGATTTCAAGTAATTGTTCAGCATTTGCGTAAGTACCCGAGCCTGGAGCACCCACTGATACTTTTTTACCTTTTAAATCTGCATACGTTTTAATACCCGAAGCTTCAGTTGTAACGAGTTGAACCGTTTCTGGATAAAGCGCACCTAAAGCTGAAATTGTATCAATTTTATTGCCATCAAACATCAGCTTACCTTCAGTAGCATAATAAGCAATATCTGTTTGAACAAATGCAATTTCACCTTTTCCTTCTTGTAAAGCAGTCATATTGGCAGCAGATGCCTGAGATACTTCAGCAGTTGTTTTAATGCCTGTATCAGTAGTTATTAAATCAGCGAATGTACCTCCAAGAGCATAGTAAGTACCTTGTGTGCCACCTGTTAGTAAACTTAAAAACTTAGGTTTTTCAGTTGATTCGGAGTCATCTCCAGTGTCCTTCGAACCACTTCCACTATCTGATCCACATGCAGCTAAAATCATAAGCGCAAGGATACTTAATAGCATTAATAAATTAAATTGTTTCTTCCTCATAGTAACCTTCCCCCTTTGGTTATTTTTAAGAATCTATTTAAAATTATCAAACTTAGTATAATAATGTCAATTAGTTTATAGTAAATTCAGACTTTTATAATTATACAAAACTACTTTAAATCCATTAATTTACATTACTATAGCTTTATTTAATTACCCCTTTTATATTTGAAATAAACTCCTAATTTACTTTTCTAAAAAAATAAACTAAACATTCTAACTGTATAAATAATGAATAGAATATAAAAAAACTGCATCTGAAATAAACAGATACAGTCATGCATTTTATTCTATTGAATGGCTCCACAGGCTATTCTAGCTCCTGAATTACCAGCAGGATCTGTTTTATAATCATCCGCTGATTCATGAATGACAATAGCACTTCCATCACTATCTAATAGCGAATTTGGTTGATCTTTTTGTAAAGTTAACCCCTCAGCTAAAAAATTAAGATCCACATTGCCATCTTCACCAATTTCCAAATTTGGTAAGTCCCCTAAATGATAACCATTAGGATTTAATTTACCATGTTCCTTGTTTGTTGGATTAAAGTGGGCACCAGCTGATTCAAATTTAGGTGGTTCACACTTTCCTACTTCATGAATATGGATACCATGTGTGCCTGGTGGTAAGCCTGTTAATGCGAGCGTCATCATAACCCCATTATCTTCCTCTTGAAGATATGCATTGCCATAGCTTTCATTATTTGCACCAATTACTTTTGCAGTAGCTGTTAAAGGGGTAGATGCATTGACAGCTACTTTCTCCTCTTTCTTATCAAAAAAACTGCAACCCGCAACAAAAATTAGTAAAGAAAGACTCATTAAGCTTATTTTTTTCATAAAAATACCTCCTCTCTTTCTGATGATTTCCAATTTCTTCAGTACTTATGCACAATTAATCATTTACGATTCTATAATGGCTCCTATTTCATTTGAGCTTGAATAGGAAACTCAACCAAAATAAAAGGGATTTCTCAAAGTTCGAGAAACCCCTTCAATAATTAATTTAAGATTTTTACCGTTACTGTTTTGACACCCCACTGAAGTGCTTGTCCTTCAGTAGGAATAAATACATCGATTTTATTTCCTTTAATAGCTCCCCCTGTATCAGCAGCAATTGCTTCACCATAACCTTCCACCCAAACCTTCGTACCGAGTGGAATAACCCGTGGATCTACAGCGATTACCTTTAAATTAGGATTAGACCTTATATCTGTTCCATTTGCTGTAATTCCTGAACAGCCTTCACAATAGGCTGTATAGGCAGTAGCACGCATTGTTAATGTTTTACCAGAGACAGTTGCTGGAGCACTTGCTGGTTTTGTTTTGGCTGGTGCAGCAGGCTTAGTAGCTGTTGCAATCCCCTCGGAAGTTTTTGGTTTTGGTTTTGCAGCTGAAGCTTTAATAGCTATCGATTCACCAGCTAAAATCAAATCTGACGCAAGGTGATTCCATTTCTTCAAATCATCTACAGTTACATTATTAATACGAGCTATTGAAAATAAAGTATCCCCACCTTTGATGACATATTCATCCCCCGATGGTTCTTCTGCTTTTGACGTGTCTTTCACTAAGTCTTGCTCTGGGTAAAACCATAATGAATCCTTTTCATTTAATTGCTGGAACTCACCTACTGTTAAATTATAAATTTGCGGGAGTGCCCATAGTATATTGCCTGGCGACTTGTCCTTAGCAAAGGAAGGACTAGCATAGAGACTCACACCAAATGTCAATACTACCGCTAAAGCTAATGCTCTTTTCTTCATGTTTAGTAATACCTCCATCATTTTATTATTTGTTGCAAATCTGTTGCTAGCACACTAGAGTTAAAAGCTCTATTATGTAAGCAACCATAAGTTTGCAAATTAATAACTCAGGACTAGCTGCCTGATATTAGGAATTATTACTATAAAAACGGAAAAATATACAATTTCAATTAATTTTTTAGTAATTTAATCAATTTATTGCGTATAAACTATAATTTAGTAGGTCTGTTTAGGACTTTTTTATATTAGATATTTGCTATATTTAGCCGATAAAAAAAGAAAAGGAGGGAATAAAAATGGAAGTTAATTCACTTATGTCATCCCAGCTGATGGAACTCCAACAAACAGTACAGATGAGTGTCATGCAAAATGCTCTTAATTTAAACACAACTACTGCAATTGAATTACTGAAAGAACTACCTCAACAACAAACAGCTCCTACTCACCCATATAAAGGATCCATAATAGATATCTCAATCTGATTCATACAGCCATATTTATCAAAAGGAGGTTCCTTATGTGATTCGGGTAATTATCGTGGACGATGAGCCATTAGCTCTGGTGAGCATGAAAAAACATTTAAATGAATTTGATAACATAGAGGTCATTCGAACTTTTACTACTGCAAAGGATGTATTGAAAGAAGGACCTACCTTAGACTTTCAAGTAGCATTTTTAGACGTTGAAATGCCAGGTATGAGCGGATTAGAAGTAGCACAACTGTTAAAAACATGGGATAAAAATATCTGTATCATTTTTGTAACTGCCTATCGAGACTATGCTGTTCAGGCATTTGATGTACAATCACTTGATTATTTATTAAAGCCAGTTTCAAAATCTCGTTTAGAGATAACCATTAACAGAATACAAAAGCTATTCCAAAAAAATCTATCATCGGAGAAAACTCGAACGCATCAAAAGCCTATGCTTCAAATCAGATGCTTTGGAGAGTTTGTCGTTTCTTTTGATGAAAAAGTAATTCATTGGAGAACAATTAAAAGCAAAGAATTGTTTGCCTTTCTATTTTTACAGCTTCATATGCCCGTACCTCGTGATAACATTTTAGATTCACTTTGGAGTGATACGGATGTAAAAAAAGCCAGAGTACAATTGCATACTACTGTCTCCTACTTACGTACAACACTTTCATCTTATGGCTACACGGATGTCATTGAATATGCAAATGGCTGCTATATTTTGAAACTAAACGATTTTCAATGTGATGCCTTTGATTTGGAGGATATCTTAAATACCAAAGCTGAAACAGGACGATTAAATATTGAAAAAGCTGAGGAACTCATCCAAAATTACCATGGTGAATTTATGGCAACAATGGACTATGCATGGACTACTAGTAAAGCAAATTTGATGAATAAACAATTTAGTCAACTACTTGATGAATTGATACTTTATTACTCTAAAAATCAGAACCTTAAAAACAGAGAGCGTTCATTGTTATTTGCTTTAGAGTTTAATCCTTATTCCGACAAAATCGTGCAACAATTAATCCAATATTATACTGAAATTGGAAATCGCGCAGAAGCTATAAAAATATACCATTCTTTTAATAGCCTTCTATTAACAGAATTAAATGTGTCACCATCTCAGGAAACCACAGAACTTTTTCAAAACGTCTTACATGAACATGAAAAAGAGCATGAAACAAGCGTTTACCCCTAAAGACATGAAAAACATGCTAGCGTCCAGTGCTAGCATGCTTATATAGTTTAATTATTTAACAATCATTTGTCTCATATTACTTACAACACACAAACAGTTTCTTCCAGATTTTTTAGCCTTATACAAAGCATGATCTGCAATTTCTATCAGTTGATTGGGACTTTGGACATTTGGTGTAAAAGCCGTAATTCCAGCAGACATTGTCACAGGTCTTCCACACACAGTTTCTTGTAAAGCTTGTTTAATTCGGAGACTTTCCGCTAATTGGACTGCATCCTCTATATTCATCGAAGGTAAGATGACCATAAATTCTTCGCCGCCAAATCTAAAGCATAACCCCTGTTCCCCGACACTGCTCTGCATAGTAATCGCAAAGGCTTTTAAAACTTCATCTCCTACAGTATGACCATATGTATCATTTATACTTTTAAAATCATCTAGATCTATTAAGATAATGGCATGAGGAACCTTATCAATAATTAATTTGTGTAAAATTTGATCCATTCTTCTGCGATTAAGAATCCCTGTTAATGAATCTAAGTTCAACTGCTCTGTTAAGTCATTGATTTTACTTTCCGAACAGATCATCATATTTTGAATATTCTTTTTCAATAATTTTACCTCATCATACCAATCAGCAATTTCCTCAATCCCTTGTGCTCCTTCATCTACTTCAATTCTTTTCGATAGCTCTTTGAGAGGCTGTGTAATTTTAATAGCAAACCAAATAGCAAATCCCATTATAGTCGCTATAACTATTATGATTGGCCCTAGGACTTTTTTAAAAAACAAATTGAAGGACACTATTCTTTCATCAAGTAAAGTATCAACCATTTGTTGCGTATACAGCTTTAATGAATGGTCATCTGTCTTAGCATCTTGTAAATAGCTTTCCGTAATTGTCGAGACTTCCATTACATAAGTTTCTTGTATATTTGTTTTATGTTCCTTCAAAATTTCATTGAAATTACGATAGCTAATCCAAATACTAATACTAGATGTCATGAGGACAACAATAGTTGTCATACTAATAATAAGAAACGATAACTTTAACTTGAATTTACCCACAATAGATCATTTCTCCCATTGAGATGTTTTTTCGTTAATCTTATCTATGTTTAAATTTTGATATACTTATTCAATCATCATACGTCAAACCTCTTAAAGAAAACTTAAACACTAATGATTTTTTCCTCCTTCAATTTAAAAGGAAAAAATCGATAGTACTACTAACTCCAAATTGTTCTATTTATATAGGCTTAAAGCATTCTTTTATTATCCTTTATATTCTCTTTTTTCCAATTTCGTGGCATGGTAGATAGAGATTATTAGGAGGGAAAAATTGCTGTGTTGAGAAAAGCTTCTACCCAACATCTACTTATTATAATTGCCATTTTTATAGTCCTTACTTTTCTAAGGTTATTATGGTTAAACTATTTCCTCCCCTCTACACATCAACCTAGTGCCAAAGATGGTGTGGTCCACATAAACAATTTGACTACATCGGAAGAAGAAGTTATTTCCTTAGATGGAGGATGGATCTATTATCCTGGACAATTTGTGAATTCTGAAAATAAGGGGGGTAACAAAGAGAGTCATAGCAATACGTATAATACCCAAAATATTCCTGCGTTAAAAAATGAGCGAACGACTCAACCCTATGGCACTTATCAGTTAAAAATTCTGCTACCAAATACTTTAGATAATGATCGATATGCCATTCGTATACCTGCTATCTCAACTGCATCAACCTTATATATAAATGGAAAGCTAGTAGGAAAATCAGGCAAAGTAGCAGATAATGCAGAAGACCATGAAGGTCAAGCTGCACCTTATACTGTTTATTTTACTAATACACAATCTGAAATTAATCTCATACTTCATGTATCTAATTTTGATACACCTACAAGTCCTATTATTAATAAAAGGATTTTATTTGGCACTGCGTCAGCGATGACGCATCATCAATTAATTGTAGGGCTATCTCTTTCAACTATTGTAGTTATGCTAATCATATTCTCTCTTTTTAGCATACTTGTATATTTGTTCATCTATCGAAAATCTATCGTTTTACTTTTCACATTTGGCTTTCTTTTGCCTTTAGCAGATGAATTAATTACGTTTGATCGCTCCCTACTGGATTGGTTGCATCTGAATTATGTATGGTCCTATAAGCTTTCTTCTATTATTTTTCTAGGAGCCTCCTTTTTCTTTGTTCAGTTTATGAGAGTCCTCTTAGTCAAATATCACAACACTAAAACATTTCAATGGATTTTTGCTTGTTATGTTTTAAATGCAATACTCACGATTGTTTTACCAATGACATGGCTGATACCTACGAAGAATATTTTCTTCGTACTTTATCTAGTATCCTTTCTTTACGTAGTGGTACTGGCTCTTAGAGAGTATTTAGAAAACCAAAAAAGGAGCTCTGCTTTTATTGCACTAACAGCTATCGGCACCACAAATGGTATTATATGGGGTTTCATTAAATCTGTTTACGTATTCGATATTCCCGTTTATCCATTCGATTATTTATTTATCATGCTTGGTTTTTCTAGCTATTGGTTCAAACGTTTTCATGAGAACTCTCAGCAAATTCAAAAATTAGTGACTAAACTACAACACGAGGATGCTTTAAAAGATGAATTCCTTACAAGTAATGCAGAAAAACTTTGGAGTCCAATGAATAGGATGATTACCCTAGGTCAATCCATTTATGACAACCCACATAACAAACTTGTTACTGAAGATGAAAAAAATCTTAAACACCTTATCGATATAGGTAGAAGTATGTCCTTTACGTTAAACAACATACTGGATTTTACTCGTTTAAAAGAAGGAGATTTACATCTCCATACACAAAGTGTAAATCTTCAAGGTGCTGTTTATGGAGTTTTCGATATCCTCCGCTTTATTGCAAATGGTAAACAAATACATATGGTATCTTTAGTACCTCCAAGTTTCCCAAATGTATTAGCCGACGAAAATCGCCTTATTCAAATCCTATTTAACATTTTGCATAATGCCCTAAAGTATACAGGTGAAGGCTCTATAGAAATTATTGCTCGTGAAGAACAGCATATGGCTATTATCCACATTCGTGATACTGGACAAGGCATGGACAATTTTGTACAAAGTCTTTTGTATTCGCCCTATGAACAGGGCCAAGAATATGATGAAGGCATTGGTATTGGCCTACTTATTTCAAAAAAACTGATTGAATTACATGGAGGTACGTTAAATATACAATCTATTCCTAACAAAGGATCGAATGTCTATTTTACATTACCTCTTGCAGATGAAAGTAGACAAAATAAGGAATACGCAACCTTTAATGCACAAGCTAAAACTCAGCTATCCACAAATGAACAAGAGTTATCCATGGTATCAGATAAGCATTTCAGGATCTTAATAATTGATGATGACCCTATGAATTTAGCAACGATGAAAAGTATATTTTCGATCTCTGAATACGAAATTACTACTGTTACAACCAGTGAGAAAGCTCTAGCTCTGATTCAGCAAGAATCATGGGATTTAGTAATTGTTGATGCAATGCTTCCGTATATTTCAGGCTATGCTGTAATTCAAAAAATACGAAAACAATACTCATTGCTGGAATTACCTATCTTATTATTGACGATAAGAAAGCACCCTGAAGATGTTTATACAGGCTTTGCCTATGGTGCTAATGATTATGTAACAAAACCTATTAATGCATTAGAGCTAAAAGTAAGAAGTCGAGCTTTAATTGATTTAAAATATAGTATTCAACAACGTCTACATTTAGAAAGTGCTTGGCTGCAATCTCAAATCCAACCACACTTCTTATTTAATACACTTAATACCATTGCCTCACTTAGTACTATTGATACAGATAGAATGATCGATTTAATGCATCACTTTGGTGAATATTTACATGCCAGCTTCGATGTCAGAAATCTTCAAAGAGTAGTACCACTACAGCATGAGCTCGATTTAGTTCGTTCGTATCTTTACATTAAACAGCAGCGATTTGGAGAATTAATTCAGATTGAATGGGATATTGATGAAACGATACAAATTGAAATTCCTCCAATTTCTTTACAAACGTTAGTTGAAAATGCCATTCGACACGGTATATTAAAGAAAGAAGAAGGCGGTACTGTTTGTATTCGTATTAAAGATTTCACAACTTATGTATCCATTAGCGTAATAGATGATGGTGTGGGAATTAGCCCCACTCTATTAGAGGAATTGCAAGAAGATTACAAAGGGACAAGCTCTGGTATAGGAATAAGAAATACAAATCTACGACTTAAAAGAATTTATGGCCAACAATTACAAATTCAAAGTACTATAAACCAAGGTACAAATGTTACTTTCCATATACCTAAAGATTAAAAACCGGAGTCATTACAACGCCATTTTTGTAGTGACTCTTTTCTCAAGTTTCCAATTACATATAGATTTTTCGAAATGAGGGTACAGTATACATATAGAATAAAGGAAGGATCGATAGGTATGTACAAAATATACATAATAGAAGACGATGCAAATATAGCTTCACTGATTGTCGAGCATTTAGCTAAATATCAGTTTGAATGCTTTACTGTACAACAATTTCCACACATTATTGAAGAATTTAATACTATACAACCACACCTGGTCATTATGGATATCAATCTCCCGACTTACGATGGCTATTTTTGGTCACGGAAAATCCGTCAACTCTCAACATGTCCCATCATCATTGTCTCTGCCAGAGTTAATGATATTGATCAAGTATATGGAATTGAAAATGGTGCCGATGATTTTATCACAAAGCCCTTTTCATTGGATGTCCTCATGGCAAAAGTAAATGGACTACTTCGGCGTACCTATGGTGAATATGCTTTAACCGAGACAACAACCATAACTATAGCCAATACTACATTAAATCCAGATACAGTTCGTCTTCAAACAAAAGCCAAAGAGAGCCTGTTAACGCTAAAAGAAATGCAGCTTAGTAAGTTATTATTCGAAGCTTACCCTAATGTAGTGCCGCGTCCAAAGCTTTTAAGTGCTATTTGGGATGATGAAACCTTTGTTGAGGAAAATACTTTGTCTGTGAATATTGGTCGATTACGTAGAAAATTGGAAGCCGTACACTCTAAACTTGAGATTAAAACGATCCGTGGTCTTGGATATCAATTGGTGGAGGAAAGTGAATGAAGCTATTCTTTCGAGATCATCTTAGTATCATTATTCTCTATAGCATAAGCTTCCTCCTATTACCTTGGATAATTCATGTATTAGATGACCTATCCTCACACTATGCCTACTTTATTTTTCTTGTCAGCTTTCTATTTATTCTGTGGCTGCTTGGTCGTTATTATCGAAGAAGAAAGTTTTATCATCATTTACAAAAAAATATCAACACACAGGATGATCTTCATTTATTTGAACCACGTGCAGCTATTGAGCAATACTATAGTGAAAAACTAAGGCAAATACAGTATTTATTTTTAACCCAACAGCAAAGATTGGAAGAACAAGCACATGAGAAGCAACTAGTTCTATCACATTTTGCACATCAAATGAAGACACCTTTATCTGTTATTCAATTAATCGTTCAAGCTACACCCAACAAGACCACTGATGAATTGCAGCAATGGTATACCATCAATAAAGAGTGCAATAAATTGACATTTACCCTCAATCAGTTATTAACGTATGAGCGCACATCTCATTTAGTAGCTGATTTAAAAATTGAACCTATTATTTTAAAAGGACTCGTGCAAGAAGTCATCAATGATTTGAAGGATTTCTTTATCATAAGAGAAGTTTTTCCAAAGCTGACGTTTGCTGAAGACCAAATCATTTATTCAGATCGAAAGTGGTTAAAAATTGTACTTTATCAAGTATTAAATAACGCCATTAAATATAGTGAAATGGCAAGCACCATTCATATCCATTATGACAACACGGCTTTGCACATAAAAAATAATGGTGAGACGATCCCTACTAGTGAAATAGCACGAGTCTTTGATTTATTTTATACAGGTATGAAGGGGCGAACGAGTGGTGAAGCAACAGGTATAGGCTTATATTTAGTGAAAAAGATTTTAACTACACTAGAGCACCCCTTCACTTTACAATCTTCTGAGCATGTCACTACTTTTTCCATTAATTTTTCAAATAGTCTTAAAAAATGAAGATGACAAAGTTGTCATCTTCACGTCATCAAGAGAAATAGGTTATGTGCCGCTCCTTTTCTATACTAAAGTTATCTAATGAGCATAAAGGAGTTGTTTTAATTTGGGTAACACAATACTACAAGTAACCAATTTGCACAAGGAATACATCGGTGAGATCACCTATAAAGCGTTAAACGGTATCGATTTTCAGCTACAACAACAGGAATTTGTAGCTGTCATGGGACCTTCAGGTAGTGGGAAAACAACATTTTTAAATAGTGTATCCACTATTGATCGTCCTACCGCTGGCGATATCTTCATAAACAATCATAATCCTTACGCATTAAATGATGAGGAGCTCGCCAAATTTAGACGCTCTGAACTAGGTTTTGTATTTCAGGATTTTAATCTTGTGCATACATTAACAGTGAAAGAAAATATTTTATTGCCATTAACATTAGATAGCATACCTGCTTCAAAAATGCTTCAACGTTTAAAGGATGTCGCTCAATTTCTTGGTATCGAGGAACTATTGTCGAAACGTATTTATGAAATTTCAGGTGGACAAAAACAACGAGTAGCCATCGCTCGTGCCGTTATACATGGGCCAAGTTTATTGTTAGCAGACGAGCCTACAGGAAACTTGGATTCAAAGGCTGTCAATGATGTCATGAACTTATTTTCCTCAATTAATCAAGAGCTTGATACGGCTATTCTCATGGTGACACATGATCCTTATGTAGCAAGCTTTGCCAATCGCATTATTTTTATTAAAGATGGGAAATTATATAACGAAATACATCGAGGCAACAACCGCAAGCATTTTTATCAGGAAATTATGGACACGCTTGCTTTTCTAGGTGGTGGACAGCATGAGCTTTAATCATATTGTGATTCAAAATATTTTACGTGACAAATGGACGTATGTTTCTTACTTCTTGAGTAGTATGTTTTCTATTATTATTTTCTTTCTATTTTCTGTTATCGTCTTTCATCCAAATCTGAAAAGCCTAGATCCAAACTCTACACTTGGAATTTCTTTAATGCTGGCTAGTATGCTCGTTTATTTATTCTCTTTTATTTACATTACCTATTCAATCACAGCATTTTTACGTAAGAAGACCAAGACCTTAGGAATATTTATGATTACTGGGGCTTCCATGAAGCAGATTCGTAAGCTGGTCTTCCGTGAAAATCTGTTGATTGGCATTTTAGCTATTCTGGCGGCTATCGTTCTCGGCCTTGTTATTACACCTCTTTTCTTAATGGGTGCAAAAGTCATTTTAAAGGCAGAAACATTCGGTATGTACATGCCTCTTCAAGCAATCAGCATAACCATAGGATTATTTCTGATTTTATTTGTTGTAATATCGACAGTTGTTACGAGGTTCATTAATAAAGAAGCGTCTATCCAACTTTTAAAAAGCGATACAGTTATCGAGAAATCTATTAAGCCTCATTATGTGTTATTAATACTAAGTATTTTGATGTCTGCCACTTTAGCTTACTTGCTAAAAATCGAGCATTCCATTGTAGACACTTTAAGTGTCCTTTATTATCTGTTATTTTTTATTAGCATTCTTAGTACGATTTATTTAGTTATTACACAAGGATTTCGTTTGTTTTTAAAAATATATGAAAAGTCTCCTGCCTATCTTCAAAAAACAAATATGCTTTTGGCGTCCAATTTAAATGCAAAAATGAAATCACATGCAAATATGCTGTTTCTAATTACTATCCTATTAAGCGGTGTCTTTCTATGTACAAGTATTTTATTTAGCTCTTATTACAATGTAAAAAAGACTAGTGAAGAAAATTATCCATATAGCTTTCAATATATTGCTGATCCAAAAGCTGATGACAACATGGTAAAGGCTGATCTTGATTATCTTGAAGATACTTTATCAACGGTTCAAGCCCACAAGTATTTTATTGAATTTAAATCAAAGGAAGATCAACGCATTGGCTATATGGCGTTATCGGATTATAACCTGATCCAGCATCAGGACAACAAACTAAGTAAAGATGAATTTATTGCCGTCGCTGGCAGTCGAGATGTAGCGCCTACAACAAACAATGCCAGCGATCTGTATATAAAATCTTTAAAACTAGCCAGCACCCATGAGCAAAATCTGCTATCTACTGGCTTCCAACAAAGTTATTTCATTGTACCTGATGACATTTACAAAACCATTGACTACCCTGTTTATAAAACGTATATCTATGAACTGGAAGATTGGACAGCCCACACAGATTTGGCAAAAATTATTACCAGTGACTTACCCTCTTTACCTGGAGAACGTTATGTAACATCCAAAATTGATTTATATAACACAGAGATGTTTGTTAAAAGTGTCATGTTCTTTATCGGCTCCATGTTAAGTCTAATTTTCTTAAGTGCAGCCATGAGTATATTGTACTTCTATTTACAAACAACATTACAACAAGAGAAGGAAAAGTATATTGGTATACGTAAGTTAGGACTTTCTAGAAATGAATTAGCTACCATTATCACTAAAGAATTGGCGATTCTTATTTTTGTACCATTCACCATAGCTATTACACTCTTGCTAATTACACTTTTGGCTATACAAACAATGGTTTCTACAGCATTTTTACAAGTTTCCATAGCTAGCTCTTGTTGTTTCTTTGTGCTTTTCCTCATTAGCTATGTATTAATTCGAAAAAGTTATTTTAAACGCTTAGTAAGCTAAAAAATCGCACTCCTTAAGGGGGGCGATTTTTTCATAGTGTTGAAAAACAAACCAATTAATAGAATCTTTATGAAAGGCTTTTAACAAAGTTTTTCAAATAAAGTGAAGGTGTTAACTACTCATTTTAGTGTGGAGTGTCGTCACTCATCACTTCTCCCCATTGAAAATAAAAGCCCTAATTCAAATAATGGGCTATTTGATCGCTACTGCTGCTAAGGAAAAAACACTTCTGTAGAATGGTTGATTGGAGAGGAACCAGCGTCACTCCTAGGGGATTTAGCGGCTCATCGGACGCCCCCTGGAAAGAACGCTGGCGGAACGCAAATCAACCTCTCGCCTTGTGAAAAGGTCTTTTTCTGCAGATGACATTATCTTTTTTACCAAAGAACGGGCTTTGCTACCATCAGCCATAGCATAATAAGCAATAATACTATATACATCCATGTTTTACGATGCAACAGTGAAACAAATTGTAGATGATTAAATGCTGGTGTGTTAAAAGTACGCAACGTCGGTTTAAACGCCCTTGCTAGAAATACGATCGATGCGAACATCACGAGGAAGGTTAATACAATCCACGAGGTATTCCAATGATAGCCCGCATGCCACATTAACAAAATACCAGAGGCTACTAGTACATGCCCTGAATGTTTGACGAGCGTAATGGCCCCCTTAAAGGCTTCTATATATGGTGGCATGTCATCCATGGAAGCTATGCGCATTTTTTTTACAATGGTTAGCACAACGAACAAAGGCCCAATCGAAAGAATAGCACTTAAAATATGTATATAAAGAAGAAGTGTATAAATGGAAAACATACTGTGTACTCCCCTTTTCATCAGTCCCCTTCATTATAGCATTCAGCTGAATTTACTTTATCAGCAATTGTGAATCCTTTGTAAACACAGCCTGAATCATTGTTAAATTGTTTGAAAAACGTATAAAGAGGGTATTGTTTATAGTAACATGCACTTATAGAACAAAAAGGAGTGATTTTTATAGGAATTCATCAATTTTTCACAAGTCTTAATGATTTAGAGCGTATTATTCGTTGCCCTGGTCGCTTCAAATTTGAAGAGCACAACGTGGCAGCCCATTCTTGGAAAGTGTCCCAATATGCGATGTTTTTCGCAACGTTAGAAGAAATGCACGGTGCAACAGTTGATTGGAAATCTTTATATGAAAAGACAATCAATCATGACTTTGCGGAAGTGTTTATTGGTGACATTAAGACACCAGTAAAACATGCTAGCCCAGAGTTAAAGCAAATGCTCGCACATGTGGAAGAAAAGATGATGGAAAAATTCATTATCAATGAAATCCCTCAAGAATTTCAGGCTATTTTCTTTGAACGGATGAAAGAAGGAAAGGATCAGACTTTAGAGGGTCGGCTACTTGAATTTGCGGATAAACTCGACCAGTTTTATGAGGCTTTCGCAGAATTAAAGCGTGGTAATACTGACAAAGAATTTGTCTATATGTATCAATCAGCCCTTTCAAAACTGTTGGCAATTCCACTTGAAGCGACCGTCCACTATTTCCGCACAGAAATTTTAAAGGATGCAGTAAAGGAAAAAACACATATCGATATTCAAGCATTAACAAATGAAGTATTAACATCAAACTAATAGGGTGCATGTACAAGTTTTCCGATTGAAAAATTCACGGAAGGCTTTTTTTATTTTCCGCAAAAAGTCGTATAATGAGGAGAGATTGAATGGAGGGAAAGTATTGTCACAGGAATGCTCAATTATAGAGGATTTAATACCTCTTTATAAAAAACAACTGCTTCAAGCATCAACAATAGAATTTGTCGAACAGCATCTAACAACTTGTCAGCAATGTCAGCAGCTTGTAGCCAATTCATCAACTCAGAACGCATACTTACCCATGAAAAGAACAGTATCCTTTTTTCATATCATATTTATTGTATTATCCTTTATGTTTGCCATTAACTCGTCCTTACTTGGCAATCAAAAGGGCTTCGTCATCTCATATGCTCTTTTCGGCTGTCTTTCTTACCTTTTCTATAAAAATATCTGGATTGTTTTTATCATAAGCTCTTTGCCTGTATTCGTTTGGGCTATCATTAATAATCTTAATAACGAGCTCTATATTACAATCTTTTCTTTAACTGAAATAGGGGCGCTTGTGATTGGAGCTAGCTACATCGCACTTTTACATACCATTTTCGCTTTAATTGGCGCAGCTTTTGCCATTCTATTACGTAGGGTTTTTCAATAAACAAAAAAGCACCTTTGAACTTTTTTACCAAAGTTGAGGTGCATTTTGTTTGTTAGGCCTTTTTCACAAATTCTGATTTTAATTTCATGGCACCAAAGCCATCAATTTTACAGTCGATATTATGATCGCCTTCCACTAGACGAATACTTTTTACCTTTGTCCCAATTTTTAAAGTGGAAGAACTGCCCTTCACCTTTAAATCCTTAATAACAGTAACTGAATCGCCGTCAGCTAACAGATTACCATTTGCATCTTTTACAATAAGTGCATCTGATTCCTGTTCAGTTGCGTCCATACTCCATTCATGCGCACATTCTGGACATACATAATTTGCTCCATCCTCATATGTATATTCTGAATGACATTTTGGACAATTTGGATAAGCTGCCATTTTTGCTTCCTCCTTTTATATTTTTACTAGGAAAATCCTCTTTATGCTCCTATCTTTACATAGTCGACCTTATTTAGCAAAGGTTGTTCGTATTTTCCGTTCGCATTTGTGAAAAAAATATGAAACATCAGCACCTTTTTGAAGGTAGTACAAGATGTTTATAACGCTATTTGGAACACTTGCCCATTGACTAATTTGCCATTATCATCTTACTTGCATGTTTATCGATCATGCTTTATTATATCCATAAAGGCTGCATTGTTCGTATAATATTAAGTTTTAACCTTTAAGCTGTAAAAGGGAGTTTTATTATTGGAGTTGGAATGACGGGCCTCACACTACGGTGCATGAGGATAAGCAGGAAAACTTCTGCGAACACCCACTTTGAGGAGTGGTGGTTTAAAACTTTCTATAATAACTACGGCATACGCGGCTTTTTAATTTGATCTTACAGCCACAAGGCTTCTAATACATTTAGGTAAGTACGGAAAACTACTTTGAATTATCTCCGATTTATATCTTGGTGTTAAATTGGTGTTAAAATTTAAAGTAACTTATTATAATAAACGATAAAGACCACTTATGATAGTGGTCTTTTTTTATGAATTAATTTAAGCATCTTCCCATTTAACATACATGCCATAACCTTCGTAGCCATTACGACTTCTTGATTTTCTTGTTGCAGGGTCATAAAACTTTTCTCCAGATTTAAGGCTTCTTGAAATCCATCCCTCATTACAAATGTTGTTCTCTTTGCAATAATCTTGTGCCTCTTTCATGTTAACAAATGATCTGACCACGCTATTATCTACATTAAATAAAACCACACGTCTACCCATCTTCTTTCCCCATTCCACCAATTATTTTTATTTTATTTCATTTTATCTAAATAAATATAAATCACCAATATATTTTTAAATTGCCTTTCCAATCGTTCTAAGTATCTCTAAGAACAGCGGTGACATCTGAATTAACACATAGCCTAATCCAGCGTTCATAATTGTATTCCAAGCACGCTCACTATTCCCTAACATAAAGAAGAAACAACCACCAACCATGATGACGCTGGCTATCGGAAAACTAATAGCTACTAAAATTTGCACAACTGGATCTAATGCAGTAGCTAATATTTCTAGTGACTTTTCGGCAATTACTCCAGTTGGTTCAGCAATTGAATTAACAGGAATTGTGGAAGGTATTTGTGCTATTACTGGTTCCATAACTTGTTGTGGAACATTTACAGGTATGGTTGCGGAGGAATAATCGTCATTGAACTTGTTGAACATAAATAATCCTGTTCCAACTGCTGTAACCGTAGGAATGGAGGCAGCAATCGCAACATGCTTCAAGGTTGCATATTTTTCATCATCACCAAAACGGTCCGAATAATCAGTGTACTGACTCACTGGAACAACCTCTGTTTTAATGCGTTTTTTAAACATCTATATTCCTCCTTTAATTTCGTTAATTGTATACACCTTGCATTTTAGCCCTTTGCAAGCATCTTCCAATTGTTTACGCCTTAATTCTGTCGTAGTTAACCACACAATTGTAGGATAATAGCCCATCTGTTTTACCAGGCTATCCATAAGCAATTTATAGCACTTAATCTTCTCGCGATTCTCCTTCATCGTTTGAATATTATCAACCTCTAAAAAATGTTGAAATCCATTACGAGAGAACATGCTATCCACAACGATACTAGTAGTGCTATCCGATATTTTAACTTCGTTCTTCCAGTCGTGCGGACTCTTATAAAACAGCCAGAATTCGTTTCGCATAATCGTATGATGAACATGAGCGTTTTTCCTTCGAATCTTGTCGCAATCAACATACAGTCGCCCTAAATTGTTGAGGTAATAAATTGTTTCGTAACTATTCCGAATGGATGATAGATAGCTAGATAAATTGTGGAGGACCCTATTTGTATTTCGCTTCTTACCTAAATTGAAATATCGACTTAGTTGATCACGCGTCATAAAATCAAACTTCTTCAAAAGTAACAGTATCTGTTCGTCTCGGTTGGATAACTGTTTCTTCAACGCGCTCCCCTTTCGTAACAAAATAAGATTGAATAGTATCGTGGATAATTTGTGGTGTAATAAGTGGTGTTTGAAGTATTTCTCTTTTATCTGCTGTTTGGTAAATAGCACGACCCTTAATCATTGGTAACGACTCTGCCCCTTCTGCATCTAGTACAACACGCGAAGCAACTCCTGATTGCACACGGAAACATAGCTTTGCATCAGCATTTTGTTTAACCTGCCTTGGTATAACGTCTCCAACAGGATATTGAGTTGCTACAACTAGCCTAAAGCCTAAGCCTGCGCCTAATCGTGCAATCTGTGACATAATCGTTTGGCATTCTAACTTTAATCGTTTTTCTTCCTTTGTCACTGCTTCTGCTGCATTAAGCTCCCCTACTTCATCTATGACAACAAAGTAACGTTCTTTAATGCCTGCATCCTGTACATTCTTCTTGCCTAATCGCTTTAATTCGCGTTGAATATCACGCATCTTGTCATATGCCATCTGTAATGTATGGAGGGCCTCGTACGGCTCGTAAGCAATGGATATTGTCTGTTTAATATTTTCATAATCACACAGTTCCACTCCACCTTTTAGATCGATTAAATAGAAATTAATAGACGATGGTTCACTGTGAACTAGTGATGTAATCATTGAATTAATAAAATTACTTTTTCCATATCGTGTAGCACCACCAAGGACTACATGAGGAACCATTTCAAAGTCATGATATTTAAACTCATTGCGCGCTCTTGTGACTCCTACAGGCACTCTCCATCCTTTACCTGGTGTGAATTTCACTTCCTTTGTAAGTGGCTTATCGTACACTCTAACGATTAATAAACCATCATAAGACAGTTCAATTTCCTTTTTCTCCGTGAGTTTTGTCTTCCAAAGATTTCGTAGTTGCAGAAGAATATCAGCTTCGAAATTTAATTGTCGTAAATCATTAAAGGTAATATGCTTTCTACGATTATTAAGCCCATCTTCAAATACCTTTAACTTCGATTCATAGTCATTGAGTGAGCGACCTAAAGGGATTCGATAACGATACTCCCAGCCCCATTCAAGCTGTTTTTTCTTAACAAGTTGCGTGGTTAATGTATCTTTGCCATCACGAACATTTAAACCAGTCAACGACATAATGCGTTGGATTTTCCCCGAATCATTTGAAGATAACCCCTTATGTTTTTGAAATGCCTTTAACGCAATTCCACCCATCAATCCAGTTGTTAATATTTCAAAAAGCACACGTTCACCCTTTCCTTTTTTTATCTACGTCACGGTTCTCTTACGTAGTAAGAATCGCATGTAATGAGCAGTCTAAAATGAAGTGCAAACCATTGATACAACAGCATTTCAAATATGCCCGATGTAATTCTCGCATGGCATTCAATAAGGCATGGCATCGGGTATACAAGTGGGCATAAAATCACCGAACAATATACACTCTCCTACGAGGCTCTATATACATCTTTTTATCATTATCAACAGGCTTACTAACATTTGTGGATGGCTTCTTGAACTGCATCTCTTCATATTGATCCAGTAAATCAAAGATTGTTAATTGACCTTGCTGCTGCATGTATTCAAAATGTGTCATATCCTCATCTCCCCTTTACCACAACAACCAGTTATCGATTGTTGGTCTACTATTTGTATTTGATTGTGGAAGGCAATCACGTTCATTTAGCCAGTTATAAAACGGTACAGGACGTTCTTTATAAGGAGTTTCTTCTATAGATGATGAATTAGTCACCTTTTTATTAGAACGCTCTACAGCCTTATTAAACGCACCTACAAATACGGCTCTTAATGTACTTGCTACAGTTAATGTACCGTTCGCAATATCTCGGATAATGTTAGCTAAAACGTCTTTAGCGTTTACAAAATCACGTATATCGTTCATTTTTGTAGCTAAGATACATTTGTGAAGTTGGTCTTTTAATTCATCTTGTAATGGCAACGAGTGCATGAAATCGTAAAGCATCACTTGGTACTCGTTCATGTACTCTTTTTTCTTTTCAGCTTGCAAAGCTAATTCATTGCCAAGACTCATAATATTATTTGCTTGTTTAGAACTTAAAAGATTAAAAGAACTAGATGGTTGGTTTTCAGATTGTGGAGTACAAACCGCGTCATTACTGACTTCATCGACTATCTCTCGTTGGGACACGCTCGATGGGACATAAGGCAAAATGCGATAAATACTAGCCCCTTTTATACCGTTTAGTTTAGTGCTTGGTACTTTTTCGATGATGCCCAACTCTGCTAATTTCTTTATTGATCGATAAACAGTCTTAGTGCTGATTGCCAATGAAGAAGCAATTGTAGAAGCTTTTAAATGGCACACACCTGGATGTTCTAAGCTGTGTGATGCAAGTTTGAATACAATTGCTTGCTCTGATTCTGTTAGTTCGTAATAATGAACCGCCATGTGGTCCTCCACACTCTTATCCATATCTGCTACTGAATCGAATGTTATGTATTGTGCTAAGTATTCAAATGCCATTTCTTTTCACCTCATTCCAATTCAAATAAACATTAAAATAACTTTTGAAACTTTATAGTTACATTATACATATTTAAATTACGTTGTAAACACTTTTTAATTTATTTTTTAATTTATTAGTTTTCACTGTAATTTTTAAGTGTATAATACAATTATTAATTTAAAATGGAAGATGGTGTTATAGTGGGTAAAACTGAAGAAATAAAGATACTTCTAATTAAAACAGGAAAGACGATAACAGAGGTTGCCGAAGCATTAGGGACATCATCACAAAATTTATCTAATAAAATGCGTCGTGATGATTTTAAAGTAAGTGAATTAGAAGAAATAGCAAAAGTGTGTGGTGCAAAGTTTGAAAGTAATTTCCTTTTAGAGGATGGAACTAAAATATAAAATATATAAAGCACTTTTTTATGTAGAAGATACTAAATAGGTTGTCTGTTTTTTTGTATACTTTCTTTGTGTAATTTCCTAAAATGGTAATATCAAGGGAGGTTTTATGTATGAAGAAAATATTTTACATTGGAGCATTGTCAGCATTTTTACTTGCTGCTTGTGGTGAAGATGAAGCAAAACCCAAAGAGGATAAACCTGTTTCAGCAGAAACAGAGCAAAAACAAGAAAAAAATCCAGTTGAAGAAGCAGTAAAAACAGTAATTAAAGATGACTATGAAATTGTTGAATCAGATGAGGGTTTAGTCAGAATTAATATCAAAGATAAAAAAATACATGAAGGTTCTAAATCACAAATTTTAAAGAAGTCAGGTAAGATTTTTGCTGAATTATCAAAAGTAGAAAGTATTCAATCTCCTTCAATTTATTGGTTTGCCCCATTGACTGACCAATATGGGAATGAAGAAATGGGAGAAGTGTATGGTATCTTCTTTGATGCTGAAACCTTTAAAAAAGTTAATTGGGATAACTACGAGAAGTTAGATTTAGAAGCGATTGCTCCAGGTTACAAACAGCATGAATCATTGAAAGACTAATGTCACTCAAACGAGTGGCTTTTTTTATGAATTTAAAACGAGGAAAGTTAATTCCGATCAAAGAATTACCAAGAGATCGAATGTTTTTACGTGAAGATGTGGAAGCGAGAAAAGAAGCAGCGAAAGAATTACATGCTAAATACAGACCGTATGATGAATAAAAAAATGACCAGGTACTCACTTTTGAATGAGCGCCTGGTTATTTATTTGTTTATTACTTCTGGATACTTTTTTTAAAATGATGCACCAAAAACCGAGTGGACTCAGTCCATTCGGTTTTTAATTGGTTAAC
>NZ_PXXX01000002.1 GCF_003367505.1 Lysinibacillus capsici | reverse complement strand
TCTTTCACCATGAAGCAAAAGAGATTATTCGGTATTAGCCCCGGTTTCCCGGAGTTATCCCAAACTATAGGGTAGGTTGCCCACGTGTTACTCACCCGTCCGCCGCTAACGTCAAAGGAGCAAGCTCCTTTTCTGTTCGCTCGACTTGCATGTATTAGGCACGCCGCCAGCGTTCGTCCTGAGCCAGGATCAAACTCTCCATAAAAGAAATTTGATTAGCTCAAATTGTTTTGCTGGCATCATGTTTGATGTCCAAAATTTTTGTTTTGTTCACTAGCAAAACTAGCTACTTAAAACTTTATTGATTACGTTTTGCTTGTTCAGTTTTCAAGGTTCATTTACTAGTTACACTAAGTAACTTTTTATAATTTAACATAATGTTAACTCGTTGTCAACTGTTTATGTTAATATTTTTCAAGTTGTTCGTTTATTTCGTAACAACGTGTTTAAATATATCATCATAAATTTAAGTTTGCAAGTGTTTCATTAAAGTAAAACTATTCGCATTATTTAAAACCGAGTTTCTTCTATATAAATGTAAAAATAATAACTTCTTTTATTTTGGATCAACTCAATAAAAAACACCTTTAATTGTTAGCAACTTACTAACAATTAAAGGTGTCTGTTTAACTAACGTACCCAAATGAAGTATGCAAGGAAAACAAAGAATAGACCATACATCATTGGGTGAATTTCTTTTTTACGACCTGCTAATAACATTGTAATTGGGTAGAATACAAAGCCGATTGCAATACCAGTAGCAATTGAATAACCAAGTGGCATCATTAATACTGTAAAGAATGCAGGTACTGCTATTTCGAATTTGTCCCAATCAATTAAGCGTAAGGACGATACCATTAGTACCCCTACGATTACTAAAGCTGGAGCAGTAACTGCTGGTGTTACCACTGCAAGTAATGGTGAGAAGAATAATGCAACTAAGAACAGTACTGCTGTTACGACTGCTGAAAATCCTGAACGAGCGCCTGCAGCAACTCCAGAAGTTGACTCTACGTACGCTGTTGTTGTTGACGTACCAAATAAAGAACCGATAGTTGTTGCTAGTGCATCTGCCATTAAGGCACGTCCTGCACGCGGTAATTTATTATCTTTTACTAAACCTGCTTGTGTCGCTACAGCCATTAAAGTACCAGCTGTATCAAAGAAATCAACAAACAAGAATGTTAACACTACTACTAAAAACTTCACGTTAAATAATGTACCGAAGTCACCAAGTGGTTCTAGTGCTACCATGAATGTAGAATCTACACTTGGAATAGCTGATACAACGGCTGTCGGAGGATCAATGATACCTGTGATCATCCCAATAACTGCCGTAATCACCATTCCTAAGAAAATACCGATACTGCGCAATTTAATAATAAGAATAACTGAAAGAATAATTCCGAATACCGCTAATAATGTAGCGCCTGTGAAACTTCCTAAAGTGACTAAAGTAGCTGGGCTATCGACAATGATCCCTGCTCCTTGTAAACCAACAAAAGTTATAAATAAACCAATACCTGCAGAAACTGCATATTTAAGTTGTACTGGTATAGCATTAATAACAGTTTCGCGGATACCAGTTAAAGATAAAATAATAAAGATAATCCCTGAGAAGAACACGCCTGTTAAACCAGTTTGCCACGGAATACCGTATGCTCCGACTACAGTAAATGCAAAGAATGCATTTAACCCCATCCCAGGAGCAAGTGAAATCGGGAACTTCGCGAAAATCCCCATAATCAAAGAACCGACTGCTGCTGCTAATGCTGTTGCTACGAAAACAGCACCTTTATCCATTCCTGCATTTTCTAGAATACCTGGGTTAACAGCTAGAATATATGCCATTGCAAGGAAGGTTGTAATACCGCCTATTATTTCGCGGCGATAATTAGTTCCTAATTCATCGAACATGAAATATTTTTTCATTATCAAAAAATCCTCCGTGTGGTCGTCTTCAATATCGAAAACAAAAAAGACACGCTGACTACTCTACTAGTCGCATGTCTACGATATATTTCATCACAATTAGTGTGTGAAACAAATTAGTGTTTATACATTTATGTATAAACCTAAATCGTAGTCAAGTTATTTACGGTAACTTGGTAGAAACTCACGGGCCTTATCCCCGACATTATACGACGACGTATTTAATTTACATTCGTAATATATCATTTCGTTTTTTAGATTTCAACCCCATTTCCGAACATTTTTCTAAAAAGAAATACGAAAGTTCGTGTAAAATTCTTATTTAATGTTCAGGTTCTATTAAATGTATTACTAAAGAGGCTTTGTACTGAACATTTCAGCAATTAGTTTAAAGAAAAAATCCCCTAGAAATTCTAGAGGATCCTTCTTTTGAACGTATGTTTTAACTCATCACTTTACTTTGCAAGACTTGAATTCTTTTTTCTAATTTTTCTTTCCAATCTTCTGCTAATGCATCTACTGCTTGTATTTGTTTCATAGCGATTGCATCATTGTTTTTGAAGTACACTTCATTGCAATACAAAACAGAGATACGTGCAGGATGCTTTTCTACAAGCTCAATTGTTGAATCTGCACAGATTGTCCCTTCTTCAAGTACACGCGCAAGGAAACCTGTATAGCCTGTTTCGATTAAACGTTTGAGTAATGTGTTTGCCTCGGTATATCTATCAATCGTACTACATGGAATACGTCCCTGTGTAATTTGAATGACAGCATCTCCAATTTTATAAATATCACCAATACACACATCTGCTTCTAACATATTTGTTACGGTTAAATTTTCGCCAAATGCAGCAACGGGTAACGTTTTTCCAAGTTCCTGTTCCCATTGTATGTAATGCTCCGCAGGATATAAACAAACTGCTCGATCAGGGCCACCGTGATGTTTTTTATCTGCCACATCATCCCCTTCAAAGCCTTGAGAGGACAAATAAACTTCTTGCACTCGTTGCTTTTCAATCCCTGTAATCATTGAACGTCCTTTACTATCAACCAATTCTTTTGGCATCCCAACCGTTAATGTATGAATCATTGGTTTATTTTTCTCCATTTAAATCCCCCCTAATCTGAATAGTATAATTTCTTGTGCATTCATTTAGTTTACTACATACAACACTTTACCAGCAATTGTTGCAGTTGAGATACTTCATTAAGCCATAAATTCAGAAGGAAATAAATCAAAAAAAGCCCTAAAAACCTCTCAGGGCTTTTAGGGCTTTTGCTATTATTCCCACTCAATCGTTGCTGGTGGCTTAGATGTAATATCATACAGCACGCGGTTCACGTGTTTTACTTCGTTTACAAGGCGGACGGAGATTTTCTCTAGTACATCCCAAGGAATACGTGCCCAGTCAGAAGTCATACCGTCGATAGATGTAACGGCACGGATACCGATTGCATAGTCATACGTACGAGCATCGCCCATTACACCTACTGAACGGATATCAGGTAATACCGTAAAATACTGCCAAATGTCACGATCAAGGCCAGCTTTTGCGATTTCTTCGCGTAGAATGAAATCAGATTCGCGAACGATTTCTAATTTTTCTTCTGTTACTTCACCAAGCACACGGATACCTAATCCAGGACCTGGGAACGGTTGACGCCAAACGATTTTTTCGTCTAGTCCAAGCTCTAAGCCTAGCGCACGTACTTCATCTTTAAATAAAGTTTTCAGTGGCTCAATTAGTTGGAATTGCATATCTTCAGGAAGACCACCAACATTATGGTGTGATTTGATTGTTTGTGCAGTTGAAGTACCAGATTCAATAATATCTGTGTAAAGAGTTCCTTGTGCTAAGAAATCCATACCTTCAAGCTTAGATGCCTCTTCATCAAATACATAAATGAATTCATTACCGATAATTTTACGTTTTTTCTCTGGATCAGAAACCCCAGCAAGTTTGTCCATGAATCGTTTACGTGCATCAATTTTAATAAGATTCATGTCAAAGTCTTCTGTGAATGTTTTCATTACTTGTTCAACTTCGCCTTTACGGTTTAAGTTGTGGTCTACGAACATACAAGTTAATTGATCGCCTATTGCTTTATGGATTAACACCGCTACCACTGATGAGTCTACACCACCAGAAAGTGCACATAATACTTTTTTATCGCCAACGATTTCACGAATTTTTGCAATTTCAAGCTCAATGAAGTTTGCCATTGACCAATCGCCTTTCGCTTCACAGATGTCGAATACGAATTGACGTAATAGATCATTACCATATACAGAGTGACGTACTTCTGGATGGAATTGTACAGCATATAGTTTACGTTCAACGTTTGCCATTGCAGCAATCCGACAAGATGCACTAGTTGCGATGACTTCAAATCCAGCTGGAACTTCTGTTACATGGTCACCATGGCTCATCCAAACGATTTGTTCTGTAGGTAATTCACCAAATAATTTGTTTGGTGTTGTTACTTGAATTTCGGCTTTACCATACTCGCGTGTTTCAGCACCTTCAACTTTACCGCCGTTTGTATGGGCCATTAATTGCATACCATAGCAAATACCTAAAATCGGTAAACCTAATTCGAAGATAGCTGGATCCACATGAAAGGCATTTTCATCATAAACAGAGTTTGGACCACCTGAGAAAATAATACCTGTTGCGTTCATATCTTTAATTTCTTCTGCAGTTACCGTATGTGGATGTAATTCACTGAAAACACCAAATTCACGAATACGACGTGTAATTAATTGGTTAAATTGGCTACCGAAGTCTAGTACAACGATTTTTTCTTGCTCTTTTAATAAAGGGCTAGCTGTCAAAATTTCCACCTCTTCTATTATTTTTAAAGGATTTTTCATGTGTTCAAAGAAAAACGCGAAGAAAGTAAAAAAACTTTCTACGCGTTCATAAGCTCTAGAATATTGATAAAGGCGAATGCGTAGCAAAGTAAAGTGATTTACTATACTTTTCACCTAACGAAAACATCCGCCTTCATAGAGAAATCATTTAAGGTGATTTCGTAGAAACATCCGAACCCTATTATCGAACTTATATGAAAGCAATCCTTGCATTTAATTTTTTTCATTTTACTCTTTGTCTACGTTAAAATCAACTGATAGTGCGATTGATTAAATATTCCCAACTTTCTTTCAGCTTCACAAAATCAACATCTTCTTTGTCTTTCCCATAAATATGTTGCTCGTAAACTACCGTCAGCTTTTGCATTTCATCTGTTTCTAATGCTGAATCTACACGCTCTGCGAATGCACTTAACGTTTCTCCATCTTTTCTGCGCAAACCAATACGGGATAATTGCTTCAGTAAAACATGGTAGGAAGAATCGAAATTTGACCAATCCGCTACTTTTTTACGGTATGCTCGAACATGCATCTTAGGAATCCACGTTTTACGCTGTAAGAATAAAGAAATACCTGTGATTATTAATATTACAACAATTATCACCCAAACATAGGCAAACTTTTTCATCCATAACCACATTGCATCAAAGCTAAATGTTGATTTTGTCTGTTCCTTCTCGGTTACCTGTTCTTGTGGTTGTGGCTGCTCGGGTTTTCGTTCTGGCTGCGCCACTTCCTCCTCATCAGACGTATCTAACGGAATATCATAATCGATGTTAACATTCCCAGAAAAGCCGATTGTAGGCTCAAACTCCATCCATCCCGTTCCAGGTATAAAAGCTTCTACCCATGAGTGCGCATTGTCATTCGTGATGCGATATTCGCGTAATCCATCTGACACAGGTCCTGCAGTCCCAGGTGCAAAGCCTTTCACCCATCGAGCTGGGATTCCTACTGAGCGTAAAAGTACCACCATTGAAGTGGAGAAATTATCACAATATCCAACTTTTGTATCGAACAAAAATTGATCGACATAATCCTGATTTTCACCAGGAATGGCAGCTTGCGTTTTATCGTACTTAAAACCATTTGTTCTAAAATAACTTTCTACAGCCTTAATTTGTTCATAAACCGTATCTTTCTTTTGCGTTATTTCAGACGCTAAGTCCCTTATACGCTGAGGAAGTTGGTTAGGTAACTGCAAAAATCGATCAAAGGAAGAATCCATTGTTTCAAGTGTTGCTGGATATGACAATTGGAGCTGCTCCATACTATAAACAGGCTCACTGTAAGACAATGAATAGTTTGATAATGATTTCGATTCCCCTACCTGTTGTTCTATATTCATTTTTTCAGTCTGCTCATCTTGAATAAATAAAGTGGAATCTTGAGCCGAAACAGAAAGCATACCATATGTTTGAATTAAAAATGGCATTGGAACAGCAATATCTAATTGAATCTGACGTTCACTTTCGGGCGGCCCTACTTGTAAAGAAGTCAGAATGGGTGTATTTGACTCATAAACATTTTTCCCAAAGTTCCCCTCTGAAACAATCCAACCTTTTGACGTATACGTATCTTTTGTTTCAATACGCCAATAATGACGATCACGGGAAGAGGCAGTGAATATTAAAGTATTATCTCCTTGGAACGGACCACCTAACTGACTATCATCCTGGCTATAACCAACTGATTTTTGACCATTACCATTTCCGTCTTGTCCAGTAACCCCTTGGATAAACGGCACCGGATCTGCCCATGTTGGCCCAGTCTTTGGTAAAAAGTATGCTACAGAACTAACGAGTAATACAGATACTAGCATGGGAATAACAATTTTCCATTTCTCCATTACCGTACTTGTAGTTTCTACTTGAAGCCATAGGCGCTTGACAAAAAGAACACCTGTCATGATTAATCCCAAAACAACAACTTTTACAATTGCCGCTTTACCGTCATAGTCACTAAATGTATCCAAAGTAGCAATAAAGAATACGGTCATGGCAAAGAAGTAGAATATATTTTTTCGCACCGAAACCCAATGGTGAATTAAATAGACCAGCATCCAAATCAATACAAGAAATAACACTGTTCTGAAAACATCTGAAACCTGTCCAAAGTCACCTGTTAGAATCGTGGCCATGTTCCCTCTCCATTCAGCCAATAAAAAAGGCAATGTATCACCAGATAATACAGGACTAGGGCTATAGATAAAAACGACAAACCAGGTAATATAACCAAACTTCACTAATCCTGATAATAAAGGATGTACGCGGAAAAGACTTAGCGCTAAAGACATACCGATAAACACTAAGAAAAGATGCATCCCACCTGTATTCGTTAATTGCATAATGGGAATAAGCCATTCACGCAAAATGAAAAATACAATAACATAAGCTATGGCTAATTCTAAAAATTCTCCTAATGATTGCTTCACGGTCTTATCACCTCCGTGAATAAATGATAGAAATCTGCTGGATTTACATAAATAACTTGTATATGTTTATACCGCATCGCAAGCTCAGATTGCACTGGTTGCTGCTTTGCCACTACAAAACAAATACAGCTTTTCACTATATTCGCAAGAGTATGTAGGAATTCATCTGAAACATCACTTGTCACATAAAGCAGTGTTGCAACTTGTTTAAAGGCTTGTTGGTCATGAAATCGAAACTTGACATTCTCTGTAGGTTTTATCGCAGCTAAATGATACATGACTTGATCTAAATGCTTGTCACCCTGTATAGCTGGGAATACTTTCGTCATTGCTCCAGCAGAAATAAATGATAAATCTCCTCGTTCCTGAACGATCATTTGTAGCATTGAAGCTACTAACTCTACTTTTTCTTCAAACATCGAGGATTTTGTAGCGTCTAGCACTAACATTAGTTCAGATGATTGTCGATCCTCAAATTCCTTAGACTGTAACTTTTGTGTACGTGCAAATGATTTCCAATGAATCCACGAAAAACGATCTCCTGGAACGTACTCTCGTAATCCAACAGCCATCGATGTGTCCTTCACAATAGAGTATGGAGACATCATCAAGCCAACATCATATTTTGTTTGAAGCGCAGCATATTTCATCTCTTGTACTCTTGGGTAAACTAAAATAGTTTGGTCCTTTTCTGCTACGACAACCTTTTTAGCCCAGCCAAAAAAATCATAGAAAACAATTGTAACACCTAGGTAACGATGTTCACCACGTGGCATATTTTCCAATTCATATTGCCAGCTAAAGGTTTTTTTAAATCCAACGAACTTAATGGCATTCGCATTTTGTATTTTAGCTTGCACTAATCCCTCACTATCCACAAGTTCCTCCATTACGATATAGGCAAATGGAAAACGTGTTTTACGTTCTATCGTAATAAGCACCTTCGCTGATTGACCTCGTTCTATATGAATCGGGTCAATCTTGCGTTCGATTAGTAAAATATCTTCTCTAACGACAAAGAAAATGAATGCATATACTAAAAATGGGCTAACCGTAAAAAATACAAACCAGCTCACAAACCCACCTTGGAACATTGCATAACAAAATGTTATGATCATCAAGAAAGCGATTAATAGGAAATGTTTACTTTTTTCTACAAAAGCTTTCCATTGCCTCATTGTTCTGCAAACCTCTTTGTCGGAACTGGTGTTTTAGCAATGATCCGCTGGATAATTTCGTCTGCTGTCACGTTATCATAGCGTGCATCTGGTTTTAAAACTAAACGATGATTAAAAACAAATGGCACTAAATATTGAACATCATCAGGGGTAACATAGCTTCGTCCTTTTAAAAATGCGTAAGCTTGAGAAGCTTTCATTAGCGCTATTGTGGCACGTGGACTCACACCTAAATAGACATAATTATTTTCTCTTGTTAGGGTAGCAAGCTCCACCATATAATTTTTAACAGAATCTTCTACATACACACCTTGAACAAGTTCCTGTAATTCGATTAATTGCGCTACCGATAATACTGCTTCGATTTTTTCAATGGCTTTACCATTCTCAGCTCTTCGTAAAATTTCAACCTCTTGCCCCCTAGATGGATAGCCCATTTTTATCTTTAAGAGAAATCGATCTAGTTGTGCTTCAGGTAAAGGATAGGTACCTTCATGTTCAATCGGGTTTTGTGTAGCCATCACAAAAAATGGCTGATTGATCATCAGCGTTTTCCCATCAATTGTAACAGAAGCCTCTTCCATCCCCTCTAACAACGCTGATTGAGTTTTCGGTGACGTTCGGTTAATTTCATCGGCTAATACAACATCCCCCATGATTGGCCCTGGACGAAATTCAAACTCCATTGTTTTGGGATTATAAATAGAAATACCGACTACATCTGATGGCAATAGATCTGGCGTAAATTGAATACGCTTAAATTGTGCATCAAACGATTTTGCAAGTGCTCGCACCATCATTGTCTTTCCTACTCCAGGTACATCCTCCAATAAAACATGTCCCCTTGCTAATAATGCGACAATACTGAGCTCAGCAACTTCTCTTTTACCAATCATTACCTTTTCTATATTTTCTAAAACATTCTGTATTTGAGCATTCATTAATCGAAAAGCCTCCCATTCCATCAAGCAATTGTGTGAATTGCAAGCAAACTTAATCTAAGCATAGCGAAATCTGTCTTGTAAAACAATTATCTGAAACTTCTACTTCCTACGAACATTCATAAAAAAGGCTTGTTTGATAACATCCAAACAAGCCTAATCCTTATTATATAACGTCATTAACCATTAGAATGTTACAAATTCAATCTTTTTAACCATATTTCTTCTAAAGATGTAGAATTTTCTTGCAAGAAAATTTCAGATATCGCCCCAGAAATGATAATTTCACCTTCATGTAAAACTAATACATCATCTGCTATTTCTTCAGCAAAAGATAGCAAATGAGTAGAGAAGATAACGGTATTGCCTTTTTTCTTCTCCTCCAACATCATGTTTTTCAACTGTGCTATCCAAAAGGGATCTAGACCATTCGTTGGCTCATCTAAAATTAACAATGACCCGTTACCAAGTAAGCTCTGGGCTAGGTTTAGCCGTTGGAGCATCCCTTTGGAAAAGTGTTTAGCTCTTTGCTTCCGAACATCCCACAAGGAAACACGCTTCAGTACATTCTCTTGCTCATATTTATCTACTTGTTTTAAAGATGCCAACAGCTCTAATATTTCAGCTGCAGTTAGCATAGTTGGAAAGTTTACATCATCAGGCATAAAACGGATTGTTTGTGGTTGATGCCATATTATTTCACCAGATTGCTGTTTCTCTTGACCCGTTAACAAACGAATCAAAGTACTCTTTCCAGCCCCGTTTCCTCCAACCAATGCAAGAATTCGACCAGCTTGCAGCTGAAAGGAGGCTTCTTTTAATCCTCTATCATTTTCATAAACCTTAGCTACATTTTTTCCCTCTAACAGAATCATCGCCGCTCCCCCTCCTTTAACAGCTTCGTAGCAAGCATTAACGGTAGTACAATCCAGAGTATTGTTATTATTCCATACCCCACCTGACCAAGCGGTGATAAGTAAAACCTCGTTACATCATAAAAGGCTGGACCAAGCACACTAGCTTGATTACTAAATATAAAATAGCCGAAGCGCAGCCATTCTACTGGATTAATATGTATCGTTATGATGATGAGCTTTTGTAAAAGATGCCCTGAAACAACTGCACCTATCGCCATTAAAGCATAAGAAATGAGCAATAAAAGAAAGGACCATACTACAAGTGATAATGCAAGTGCAAATAATCTTGTTTTTGCAAATACCCCTAGCAAGATTCCTAAAGACACAAAGATAATAATACATAATAGCGTAAGAATAACTAAAACAATTGGTAACCGTACCCCACCTAGTAACCCACCTACGGTTAATACAAAACCAAATGCCACTACTATTACTAATAAAAACGCAAGTACCGTAGCTACATATTTGCCTGTAATATATTGCTTCCGCTTCATAGGGTATGTTTTTAATAACGATAACCAACCTGATTCTATATCACCAGCTATACTCATACTACCAATGGTGAGGATAAATAGCGGCAGCAGAAATAATAACACACTTAAAAATGATGCAGTTTGACGTGTAAAGCCTTCAATATCTGGTAAAGCCATTTGTTGAATGACGACTATGGCAACGAAAACAAACGCAAACAGAAAGGCTACTAGTTGCATCCATCGACTTCTTAAAATCTGCTTCAGCTCTATTTTTACAAACATCACTCATGAATCCCCCAATTCAATGTCAGCAAATCACGATAGGCAAATAGTTGACCTTCTTCTTCATCATTCATCCATTCTTTGGCTTCGTCTTTTGTAGCAAATGCAATAACACCATAGTTCATCGGCGTCCAATAATTTTTGTTGTACACATAAATCGCTTTATAAACGTCAATCCATTCATTCGTTGCTTTATTTTTAATATAGGCTGCTCCCACTTCACCATCGCCATTTAGCTCAATGTAATCCATTAAGCATCCAATATCATCAAAAATCTCATAGTCTCCATTTTTCAAAACAATTTGCCCTGCGTATTCATTATGAACAATACTCATATTACAAACTTCACAAACATCTGTTTCACTATTAATTTCACGTGGAAGGTATGTTTTTTCACCACAGCCTACTAAAATAACGCCACATATAATTACTATCATTATCCATCTAGTCACACTCGTATCCCCCTTTTCCAAAGCCATAAACTTCCCATAAACACGATAAAACCAATCACTAATTGTAAGATATTTAATGAAAACTCTATCTCTTTCATATTGCTCAGTAATTTTGGTTCATTATCTACCAGTAGATTTCGTTCTGTTTTATTAATCTGTTGATCTAGTGACGTCAGGATAACAACGCTTGGTGATGCCACAAAAAATTGATAAACCGGCTGTCTCACCATCCATTGTCCAAAACTTGACACAGCCACATATGGAACATCTCCAAAACCATCACCTGTAACATCTAGCCCTGTATAATCATCATAAAAATTATGAATTAAACGTAACCCCCGATTGTCTGACCTTGCTGTTAATATATTGCCTGTAAACTGATTATCCATAATGATTGAACGCTCATCGACTTTTGTACATTCTAATGCAGTTTGATTCATCTGAAAGCGATTTTCTTGTATTTGAATCACTGAACTCTTCTGCAACGCTACCCCTACACGATTATGTAGAAAGCTATTTTCTCTTACCATTGCCTCCTGTGTGTCATACATCATAAGTCCATAACTATTGAAGCCATTATGAGCACTAATTGTATTACTACTTATTTCTAAATTAGTAGTCATCATCACCATAAGACCTGTAACATTCTGTAAATATGTATTGAACAACACCTTCACATTACTTGAATACATAAAATGTGTTCCATAACGGCTATTTGTTACCTTGTTTCGCTGTACATCTATTCGCGTCCCTTCTTCAACATATATACCATCCTGGACTTGTTCGATCGTATTTTGATCGATCACGACATCTTCACTTTTAAAAATCGCAATTCCATTTCCTTTTTCAGCAAAGTGAGATTCATTTCCAATGATCCTATTTTCTAAAATTCGAATATGCCTTGATTGTTGAAGATATATACCAACTCGGATATCTTTTAGTTCAATAGCTCTTAGCTCTAAATTATCCGCCTCATTAGCAACAATTCCTTTATTTTTTGCTGTTATCCTTATATTTTCTATAGAAACATTCGATACATGTTCAATTTTTAATACAGGTTCATCATTTTGAGCATAAAGCTCAGTCCCTTTTTGTCCGTACAGTTTGATCGGTTTCTTCACCGTGAAATTCCCTTGGTAACGACCAGCAGGAATATGAATACTATCTCCAGCTTTTGCTTGATCGATAGCATATTGAATATCAAATTCTGCATACGCCGTTTGACTTGTCATGAGAAAAAATAAAAAGAACAACATGATTTGCTTCATCACTTTCCACCTCCTCATTCAGCAAGAAAAGACTAGAGGATTTCCCCTAGTCTATGATTTAATGACCGTGCCCTTCTTGATTCATCTCATTCGAATGCATAGAACCGGATGCATCTTTTTCATCCTCAGCCTTTTTTCGCATCATTTTCTTACGTCTCTCCAATGCATCATCTTTAATTTTTTGTAGTTCCTCCACATAAGCTTTCGAATTTTCTTGCATATATTTATCTGCTTCAGCCTTGTCCACGAAATAAATATAGCCCCAGTTCATCGGAGATTTCAGCTCTGTTTTTATAATTGTTACATCTTCAATCTTTGCCCAATCTTTCGACACAAAATCACGTACAAATTTTTCGTTTTTTTCTTCATTAGCAACCTCTGCATTTAATAAACAGCCAATATCGTCATAAAAAGCGATTGTTCCATCTTCTTTTATTGCCTGTGCTGAAAATACACCCATATCATGGTCTTTCATATAAACTTTCATATTACACATTTCACAAGTTGTCTCTTCTTCTGGCTCTTGTAACCGTGTATCTACTAATGAAGCAACTTGCACGGTTTCTGATTCATTTTTCGTAACTTCTTGCTCAATTTCCGTTTCTTCTACCTGTTTTTTTTCGCTACCACAAGCTGCAAGTACAAATAATAATATTAGTGCAGGTAACCATAATTTTTTCACAACTTTATCCTCCAAGTTTAGTTTTTTGTTGCCACCTCCTACATTACAGATTAGTTGTGAAATTAGTTAAAAATCGCTGTGAAGAAATGGAAAAATTACCTTGAACATTCCATGAACATCTTCACTTCAAATATTTTGATTTTAGTACTTTCATTTACTTCCCCTCAAAAATAAAAACTCTCCACACTGATGTGGAGAGTTTGGCTTATATGGAAGAACGGTAACTATTGAGACGCTTCTTTTGTTTGTTTAAACGACTGAGCTTTAATGCCGTCTCATTTAATTCACGGCGAATTTCCAAATCACTAGCGCTATCTATATGGATAGGTGTAATCGGTTGCTGCTGTTGTGAATTAACAGAAATAGTTGTTGAATTGTACGTCTTCTCTTTATTTTTTTGTAATCTATTCCGAAATTGCTTTTGTGGATTTTGCCCAAAGTTATGGCTGAGATCACCAGCATGTAAATACTGTTGTTCCTGCCGAAAAACACTACTTGTCGTTGCACTCACTCTAGAAGTCCTCATAAAAAGTTACCCTCCCCTACATTTTATTATCCTTATAGGTAATTATATCGACATTATATGCTGACAATTAACAACATAGAACCATAATACATAAAAAAAGAGCGAAAAGAGCTATTTTTAAAAGTGAAACCACTTTCTTTATAACCCTTTTCGCTCATCTTACTTCCAAAAATCATCAAATATTGTAATTGGCATATGACGTTTATGTTGGGAACGCAAATAATACCCTTCTAATCTTTGGCGAGGTTCTTCTGGAATTTCTTTCCCCTCTAAATAATCATCTATTTGATCATACGACACACCTAGCGCCACTTCGTCTGGCAATGAGGGACGATCTTCTTCTAAGTCTGCTGTAGGCACCTTTTTATAAAGATGCTCAGGGCATTGAAGTTCTGCTAACAATTGCTTTCCTTGTCGTTTATTTAAACGAAAGATTGGCATTAAGTCTGCTCCACCATCACCAAACTTTGTATAGAAGCCTGTAATAGCTTCCGCAGCATGATCTGTTCCTAATACAACCGCTCCATTCATTGCAGCAATTGAATATTGGACCTTCATACGCTCACGAGCCTTTTCATTCCCTTTCACAAAGTCATTCAGCTCAACCCCCGCATTTGTTAGAGCTCTCACACTAGCATCCACTGCGTCTTTTATATTTACTGTATAAACCTTCGTTGGCTTTATATAATCAATGGCATCTTGGCAATCCTGTTCATCAGTTTGTACGCCATACGGTAATCGTACAGCGAAAAACGAATACTTCATTTCTCCCTCTTCTGCATTTAATTCATCAATAGCCAACTGCGCTAGTTTTCCTGTTAATGTTGAATCTTGACCACCAGAAATACCAAGAACAAAACCTTTTACAAAACTATAGCGTTTTGCATATTCCTTTAAAAAATCAATTGATTTACGTATTTCCCTCTGTACATCAATGTTAGGCAGTACGCGTAATTCCTCAATAATTTGTTGCTGTAAAGTCATTGCACCCGTCACTCCTTTTTACATTCGTTTAACCATCGCATGCACTTCTTCAATATTACGCATCTTATTATCCCAGCATTTTTGACTGAGATCGACCGGATATTCTTCAGGATTCATCGCACGCTTATATTCATCCCACAACAGCTCTAAATTCTCCGCCGCGTAATCACGCATTTCCTCTAATGTAGGGTTTTGATAATTGATCGCTCCATTTTTAATAACATGCTGATGTAAATTTTTTGCTTCAAAATTTGTGACAAACTTTGAGACAAACGTATGAATCGGATGGAACATTTTGATACGTTCCTCAGCTTGAGGATTTTCATCGTGCATTGTGATGTAGTCTCCTTCTGCCTTTCCATTCTTTTTATCGATAATACGATAGACATTTTTCAAGCCTGGCGTTGATACCTTTTCCGCATTAGCTGAGATTTTTATTGTATCTTCAAGTTGCCCTTCGCTATTCTCGATAGCCACCATTTTATATACTGCACCTAACGCAGGCTGGTCGTAAGCTGTAATAAGCTTTGTACCAATTCCCCAAACATCCACTTTTGCTCCTTGAGCTTTTAAATTTAAGATGGTGTATTCATCTAAATCGTTTGAGACAATGATTTTGGCATCATGGAAGCCTGCAGCATCCAACATACGACGAGCTTCTTTTGATAAGAAAGCAATATCGCCGCTATCTAAGCGTATGCCAATAAAGTTAATTTTGTCTCCTAGCTCTTTAGCTACTTTAATTGCAGTTGGCACCCCTGATTTCAATGTATTATAAGTATCTACCAAAAACACACAATCGCGATGACGTTTTGCATAAGCATGGAATGCATCATAATCATTTTTATAAGCTTGTACTAATGCATGGGCATGTGTACCAGAGACAGGAATTTTAAAAAGTTTACCTGCTCGAACATTACTTGTGGAAGCAAAACCACCGATAAACGCGGCACGCGTTCCCCAAATAGCAGCATCCATCTCTTGTGCACGCCTTGTACCAAATTCCATTGCCACTTCATTTTTAATAATTTGCTTGATACGGCTAGCCTTTGTAGCAATTAATGTTTGATAGTTAACAATATTAAGTAAGGCTGTTTCAATTAGCTGCGCCTCTACTAATGGAGCTTCAATTCGGACGATTGGTTCATTAGCGAAAACAAGTTCCCCTTCTACCATGGAATACATTTCTCCAGTAAATCGGATGTTCTTTAAATACTGAATAAAGTCATCTTTATAACCTACTTCATCACGTAAATACGCAATATCCGATTCACTAAAACGAAAATCACGTAGATAATCAAGCATTCGCTCTAACCCAGCAAATATGGCATAGCCATTACCAAAAGGTAATTTTCTAAAATACAATTCAAAAACCGCTTTTTTATTATGTATGCCATCCGCCCAGTAGGATTCTGCCATATTGATTTGATATAAGTCTGTGTGTAGCGCTAAGCTATCATCTGCATAGTTTGATCTCAAAAGAAACCCCTTCTTCCGCTTTGATAATTAGTCCTAGTATACACTATATACCCAAATTCTTGCGTATTACATTCCCTCTTGTAGATGTTAGGTTTTCTAACATAAATAGTCAGAAAATTTAGAACTGTACACATTTTAGACACAAATTTTAGTACCGCTTTCATTCCCTATATAAAAACCTTTTTTCTAAAATACTTCGAGACTGGAAATATTTTATGTAAACTAACCTTACATAGAATTCAAAAAAACAATTGCACTGTTTTTAATACCGTTTTAACATGTAAATTAAATTTACGCAAGGAGCTGGTACTCATGAAAAAAATTGAAGCAATCATTCGTCCTGAAGTTTTTGGAGCTGTTCGGGATGGTCTTGCACAGGAAGGAATTGCAGGGTTAAGCGTTTCTGAAATCGCTGGTTGTGGTCGTCAGCTAGGTCGAACAGGACTCTTCCGCGGCAATACGTATGAAATTGAATTTTTACCTAAATTAAAATTAGAAATGATTGTAGACGATGGCAAAGTTGATGCCATTGTAGAGATTTTATTGCGTGAAGCAGCAACCGGTAAAGTTGGGGACGGGAAGATTTTCATTTATCCAGTAGAACAAGCAATTCGTATCCGAACAAAAGAAGTCGGATCGATTGCAGTAGAATAAAGGGGGCGATATAGATGGATGAAGTACTATTATCTGTTAATTTAATTTGGGTGATGCTTGGCACTATTTTAGTATTCTTTATGCATGCAGGTTTTGCTATGGTTGAGGCTGGATTTACCCGCTCAAAAAATGCAGTCAATATCATCATGAAGAATTTTCTTACCATTTCTCTTGGTGGAATCGTCTATTTTTTATGTGGCTATGCCATTATGTTCGGAGACTCAGTAGGTGGCATTTTCGGCACAAGTGGCTTTGCTTTAAAAGGAGTAGATGATCTTTCTTTCTTTATCTTCCAAACGATGTTTGCTGCAACTGGAGCAACTATTTTATCGGGGGCTGTTGCAGAACGTACTAATATTTTCGCTTATGTTGGAGTTATTATACTTATGTCTTTAGTTGTTTATCCTGTAGTAGGCCACTGGGTTTGGAGTGGTCAAGGTTGGTTAACAGATTTAGGTTTTGTTGATTTTGCTGGCTCGACAGTTGTCCACTTAACAGGGGCTGTTGCAGCATTTGTGGCAGCAGTTATGGTTGGACCTCGACTAGGCAAATATGAAAATGGGCGAGTAAATGTTATTACAGGACACAGCATTCCATTAGGTGCATTAGGCGTATTTTTACTTTGGTTTGGTTGGTTCGGCTTCAATGGCGCTTCTACATTAGCAGCTGATCCAGAGCTAGTTCCTAGTGTTATTGCTAATACGTTTTTTGCAGCTGCAGCTGGTGTCGTTGCCACTGCTTTCTATACAAAATTTCGATACGGACATATCGATGGCTCTCTTACATTAAATGGTGCATTAGCTGGGCTTGTAGGGATTACTGCTGGTGCAGCGAATGTCAGCATTTTTGGCTCACTTATCATTGGTTTAATCGCTGCCCCTTTACTTGTGGAAGGTGTACGCTTCCTAGAGTGGAAGCTAAAAGTTGATGATCCTGTTGGAGCAATTGCTGTTCATGGTATTTGTGGTATTTGGGGAACACTGGCAGTTGGACTATTTGATATTGGTGGGCAAGGCTTATTTTATGGTGGGGGTTTTGGTCTATTAGGTATTCAAGCAATCGGCGTTATTGCAACTATTGCTTGGGTTAGTGTATCAGTAGCTGCAGGTTTATTGATCATCAAAGCATTTGTCCCATTACGAGTAACAGCTGAAGAAGAAATTGCTGGATTAGATGTAATGGAACACGGAACGCCTGCCTACGAATACCAAGATATTTTCAAAAGCTCCGCTGTGCGAGGCGAAACCTTCGCTCATCGTTTAACACATTTCGGTAAAACGCAGAACAATGTTCAAGAAGAACAACATGTATAGCTAGTTCATCTGCTCCTTTATCTTTGGATAATGGGGCAGATTTCTTTTGGTGCACTCCTACATGTGAAACTGTTCGTTTACAGAGAAAGAAGATTACTTTGTTTGAAGTGATCTAATCCATAGAAAAAGCGCTCTTTCCATTATTTCGCAAGAGACTAACATTTACCGCTTCACTCGTTCTATTCCTTCTCTAACTCAAGTAAAAATTGTTTCATAGCTAAGCCGCTTCTGAAGCCTGTTAATTGACCATTTTTGCCAATAACCCGATGACATGGAATAATTGCCAGGATTGGGTTTGCTCCAATAGCAGTCCCCACCGCTCGAACCGCTTTGGAATTACCAATGCGTTGAGCAATATTTCCATAAGTTGTTGTTGTACCATAGGGTAATTCTTTTAATGCATCCCACACTGCTAATTGAAATGCTGTCCCTTTCACATGAATTGGAAGATTAAATTCAATAAGTTCCTTCTTAAAATAGGCTGTTAACTGCTCTTTATATGGGAGCAACTTTTCTGAATTCTCTTCAAAACAATATCCTTTAAATGGTTTTATAGCCCACTCCTTTACTTCATCGAATGCTGCATTTGGTGTACCTATATAAACAAGTCCTTTGTCTGAAGCCACAACATACATATCGCCTTGTGCATATGTTAATGTATCGAAATACAATATTTCCATTCCCAAATCCCCTTCTTTCTTTTATTTCAACACCATCTTCCAGTCATTTCATGCTACAGTTATTTTACTGACTAAAGTAAAGGAGTTTCAATAGATGAATATGTTATATGAACCTGCCATTCACTTTCAACAAGTTCATTTTTCAGTAAATGACAAAATGATATTAAAGTCAATTACTGGGTCATTTCCGAAAGAGCAAATCACCACTCTCGTTGGCCCCTCTGGCGCTGGTAAAACAACATTACTTAAATTATGTAATGGCCTTCTCTCACCATCAAATGGGCATATACTCGTCGATAATCAACCTATTTCTACATATGATCCAACAGCTTTAAGAAGGCATGTTGGTATTGCTTTACAGGCAGCTCCTATGATAGCAGGTACAGTGTTAGAGAATCTTGCACTTCCCCGTACACTGCAAGGACAAAAACTTTTGCAGCAGGAGGCTATTCAATATTTAGAGGACGTTGGGTTAAACGAAAGCTTCCTGCATCAATCTACAAATGATCTATCAGGCGGACAACGTCAAAAGGTATCCATCGCTCGAACACTTATCAATAAATCCTCTATTTTATTATTAGACGAAATAACGTCTGCTTTGGATCGTCAATCCGTACAGGATATTGAAAAATTGATTGTCACCATTAACAAAAAATACAACGTTACCATGATTTGGATTACCCATAATTTGCAACAAGCGCTAACGATTGGTCACTATACATGGGTTATGATGAATGGGGAGCTCGTTGAAACTGGTAAAAGTTCATTACTCGATGCACCAACAAATCCACGTGTTGCCGAGTTTGTACAGGGGGTAAACAAATGACATATACAGCCTTATCACTGACATTAATTTTTGTTTGTATCCCTTTACTATTATCCAAAATATTAAAATTAGACCTTGAAAAAGATACGCTTATTGCAACATTACGCTCCATCATTCAATTGCTTGCTGTCGGCTATATATTAAAGTTTGTGTTTGATGCAAATAGTTATAGCTATATTTTACTGATGGTAGCACTAATGATTATCGTAGCCACGTTAAATGCACGAAAAAAAGGAGCAGGTATTAAAGGAATCACCTGGAAGATAGCACTGACTCTTGTCATGATAGAAATAATTACACAAGGTGTTTTGCTAGGCTTTCATATTGTTCCAGCAACCGCTCAGTATATCATTCCCATTAGCGGGATGCTAATTGGTAATTCCATGGTGCTATCCATTTTATTCTTAAATCGTTTTACAGCTGAAATTATTAACCATAAGGATCAAATGGAACTAATACTATCCCTGGGTGGCACACCAAAACAGGCTATTCATCGCCAATTAATTAATGCCATAAAAGCTAGTATGATTCCTACGATTGAGAGTCAAAAAACAATCGGGCTAGTACAGTTACCAGGTATGATGAGTGGTCAAATTATTGGGGGAGCCGACCCTATTCATGCAGTCCAATTTCAACTTTTAATTATCTTTGCTCTCTTAACTACTGCAACATTATCCAGCGTTATGATTGGCTTTTTAAGTTATCCTGCACTATTTAATGAACGTATGCAATTACTCGAAATGAAATAATTGTTAGGCTGAATGTAATATAGTTTAAAAAATTTATGTTATACTAAAAAGAAAATGCAGTTAGGAGAATGACCATGTTATTACGCGATTTTTTCATCCACTTATCTGAGAACCAACTATTAAATAGTGCTGCAAAGAAATATGGCCTAAAATTAGGAGCACAAAGTGTAGTAGCTGGTACAAATATCGAAGAAACAATTGCAAGCATCAAAGAACTAAATGCACATAATATTTCTTGTACAGTAGATAACCTAGGTGAATTTGTTTCAAGTAAAGAAGAAGCGACTGCTGCTAAAGAAAAAATCCTTACTGTGATCGAAGCTATTCACGAAAATGGTGTAGCGGCACATATTTCATTAAAGCCATCTCAATTAGGCTTAGATATTGATGTTGATTTTTGTTATGACAATCTGTATGAGATTGTAGAAAAAGCCGCTTCATACGATATCTTTGTTAACTTTGATATGGAAGACTATGGACGTCTACAAACTTCCTTCGATATGGTGGAAGAATTATCGAAAACATTTAATAATGTTGGTACAGTCATCCAATCATACTTTTACCGTGCAAAAGATGATATTGAAAAATTTAAGGACTACCGTTTACGTATCGTAAAAGGTGCTTATAAAGAGCCAGTTGAAGTAGCCTATCAAGATAAATTAGATATTGATTTAAACTTTATTGAGTTGATTGAATATCACCTACTAAATGGTAAATTTACATCAATCGCAACTCACGATCACAATATTATTGCGCACGTAAAACGCTTTGTAGCTGATCATAATATTCCGCTTGATAAATTTGAATTCCAAATGCTATATGGTTTCCGTACAGATATGCAAAAAGAACTTGCAAAAGAGGGCTATAACTTCTGTGTGTACGTTCCATTCGGTGAAGATTGGTACGGCTATTTCATGCGCCGTTTAGCTGAGCGTCCTCAAAACCTTAATCTTGTCACAAAACAAGTATTTACAAAAAAAACGAATACTGTTCTTGCAGTAGCAGCAGGTGCATTCGTTCTTGGCCGTTTAACTAAACGTAATAAGTAAAAAAAAAGAGAACCTTTTCGCTTATGATGCGAAAAGGTTCTCTTTTTATTTATTCCATCCTTTTTCTTTAAAGCGTGCAATGGCCTCAATTCGATTGCCGACGTTTAGTTTTTCTAAAATCGTCGAAATATAGTTACGAACTGTGCCAGCAGACAAAAACAGCTCAGCAGCAATTTCCTTTGTCGTCTTGCCCTCTGCTACAAGTGTCAGAACTTGACTCTCTCGCTCCGTTAAAGGATTCTCACTATCATCTTCATAGACAAAATCAACGAGCTCTGGCGCATAAATGCGTTTACCGTCCATGATTGTACGGATTGCGCTCACTAACTCCTCTATCGGGCTATCCTTTAATAAATAGCCTCTGACACTCGCTTTTCTAGCACGTTCGAAATAACCAGGTCTAGCAAATGTAGTTAAAATAATGACTTTACAACCTGAGCCAGTGCTATGCATTTCTTCTGCTGCATCTAGTCCCGTTTTCACTGGCATTTCAATATCCATAATACAAATATCAGGCTGATGCTCTTCCACAAGCATCAATGCTTCCTCACCATTTTTTGCTAAGCCAACAACCTCCATATCCTCCTCCATACTAAGTAAAGAGCGAAGCGCGCCTAATAGCATCCCCTGATCTTCAGCAATCACAATTCGTATCATGTCACAATCCTCTTTTCTATATGTTCTTCAGATTGTCTTTGACATTCTGATGCGTAATAGCTACTGGGATAGTTACCGTTAATGTGGTGCCCTCAACACTTTCAATTTTAAAGGACCCATTAATAAACTCTAAACGTTCCCGCATTCCTTTCAATCCATTACCAGTTCTCCAGGCTTGTTTTTTCGTAATGCCCTGTCCGTTATCTCGCACTACTAAGTAAACTTCTTTAAAATTTTGATGGAAAGCAATTTCACATTTTGTTGCTCCACTATGTTTGACAACATTATTAACCGCCTCTTTTAAGCACATAGATAAAACATTCTCTACAAGTGGTGGAACTTGCAGTGCGTTTTTATCCCCTTCAAAGACAAACTCCATTTCAGCTGCCTTTAGTATTTGTGAAATACGCATGATCTCATCTTCAAATTTTGCAGTACGCATATCTGAAACTAATTCCCGAACCTCTTTTAAAGCAATACTAGCCGTCTGGCGTATATCCTTAATCTCAATCAAGGCCTGCTGGGGATCTCGTTCAATCAGCCTAGAAGCTAGATCACTCTTCAAACCAATCATGGACAATTTTTGACCTAATGTATCATGTAAATCTCGAGCTATTCTTTGTCGTTCCTCAAAAACAATTAACTCAGCAATACGTTCATTGGCTGTTTCTAACTGTCCCTCTAAATTTTCACGTTTATTTTTGGAATAAAGCGTTAGCGGTAAAAGGACAACAGCTAAAATTGTTAATACAACGAAAGGCAACTGCGATAAAAATAGGTTGAGCTCTACAAAGAATCCAGCGCCAGTTGAAATAACTGTAAATCCAATATGTAGACCATACATAATATAAAAGCCGACGGGTCTTCGGATATTGCCAATAAAAAATGCTGTAAAAATGGACAAATAGACATAGCCATACAAGATGGTCATAATAATGTTTATGACCATTTCAAAGCTAATCCACATGTAAACTAAACCGCTTTTCGAATTCATGGCAAATCGATAGAAGATAAAATAGAGCATTAAAAATGTAATGCCTATCGATATTTCGATATAAGATGATTTCCTAAAAATGAAGAAAAACGGTAGGAAACAAAAAATTATCCACAAATATACACTGAGCATCGGACTATTCGGAATAATACTATGCCATTTCCTCAACATAATCTCACGCTCTTTCCTACTTTTCCCTTATTATAACAAGAAAATTAAATTTATGCCTGTACATGCTTTGACCCATATTCTTCTCTTTACATAAAACAGCCATCTCTCTTGCAGAGATGGCTGTTATCAACTAAGCGGCAATACTGCCTCTTTCTTTACGTTTTATAATTTCATTTACTTCTTTAAACGTTACAAATTTACCTTGATCTTCATCATATAACTTGTAACGTAGTGATTCTAAACTCGTACGTAAAGTAATCGTTGTTGCCATGTGTAATGGCGGTGTCTCATTGTGTGCCTTTTCAAGATTATAATTAGGTACACGAGGAGCTAAGTGATGAACATGATGGAAACCAATATTCCCTGTTACCCATTGTAAAAGTTTTGGCAATTTATAATAGGAGCTTCCTTCAACTGCAGCTTTCACATAATCCCACTCTGAATCGTGTTCAAAATAAGAATCTTCATACGTGTGCTGGATATAAAATAACCAAATTCCTAAAGAACCTGCAATAAATAAAGTAACGCCTTGCACTAATAAAAACGCTTGCCAGCCCATGAAGAAAATTAAAGCGGCACAAATTCCTACAATGACAATATTCGTTAAAATTGTATTGAGACGTTCCTTCTTCTTCGCATCCTTACGATTAAAACGATTTAAGACAAGAACCATATAAAGTGGGCCTAATCCAAACATCACAAATGGATTACGATAGAAGCGGTACCATAGACGTTGCCCTTTTGAGGCTTGCATATATTCTTCAACTGTCATCATATCAATATCACCGATACCACGCTTGTCTAAGTTTGAGCTTGTTGCATGGTGAATTGTATGTTCACGTTTCCATTTTTCATAAGGGAATGATGTTAGCACCCCAGTAAAAAATCCAACCCAGTCGTTTGCCTTTTTACTTTTGAAAAATGAGCCGTGTGTACAATCATGAAAAATAATAAAAGTTCGTACGACAAAACCTGCTGAAATAGCACTTAAGCCGACTGTTAGCCAAGGTGATACATCCACTAACAAGTAACCAGCCACCCATAATGCAATTAACGGTACAATTGTATTTATAATCTGAAAAACACTTTTACGCGTATCTGATTTGGCAAATGGCGCTACATCTTGGCGTAACTTTTTTGTTTTTTCTTTAATAGTTGCCATCTTTTACTCCCTCGTTTCTTTTTTTCTTATGACCTCATCATAAAACAAGAATACAAGTCAGTAACAGACGCAAACATCACAAAAAGGATATGACATTTGTCATATCCTTTTATGATTTCGGTCCAGTCAAATGAAGTTGATAGAACACAAGGTCTAGCCATTGTTCAAATTTATAGCCTGCATTTTTAATGGTTCCTGCATATTCAAAGCCTAATTTTTCATGTGCTTTAATACTACCAATGTTTTCTCCATCAATACCAGCAACAAGCGTTTTGACACCATTTTCTTCAGCGATCGCTATCAGCTTGTTCATGAGCTTTGTCGCAATCCCTTTTTGATAATGTTCTTTATGCACATAGACAGAGTGCTCCATTGTATATTTATAGCCTGGGTAAGGACGGAATTGACTATAGGTAGCAAAGCCAGCGACAAGCCCATTATCCTCAAATACAAGTAAAGGATTATCTAATGCTTGTTGCTCCCTAAACCACTGTACTTTTTCATCTAAAGTTTGTATGTCGTATCGATAGACAGCCTTGCTTGTTAAAATAATATCATTATAGATAGCCAAAACCTCGGGAATATCTCTTTCTTCCATGAATCGTATCATTCTGCCCACTTCCCTTAACCAAATGTTTTCTTCTATAAAGGAACAGAGATAGACAGTCATTGAATAGACTATCTATCTCCTCTTATTTTATGCCTTAAACATTGAAGTAGCGAGCATCAGGATGAGCAAAAACGATTGCAGATACAGATGCTTCAGGCTCCATCATAAAGCCTTCTGTAAGATGGACACCAATATCCTCAGGTTTTAATAGGCCGAATAGTTTCTCTTGATCCTCCAAGTTAGGACATGCAGGATATCCGAATGAAAAGCGTTGACCTTGATATTTTGCAGCAAAACGATCTCTCATAGTGAAATCTGTTGCATCAGGGAAGCCCCATTGGTCACGAATTTCCTGATGCATACGTTCAGCAAAGCCCTCTGCTAATTCTAAAGCAGTCGATTGCAAGGCATGACTTTCAAGAAATTTCCCATCCTCTTTTAACTGGCGTGCTTTAGCCATAACTCCTTGACCTGCTGTTACAACCATGAGTGCAATATAGTCCATTTCACCACTCTCTACCGTTTTTAAGAAATCTGCAAGACATAAAAATGGTTCAACCTGCTGACGAGGGAAGGTAAAACGTTCAATTTCTGTCTTACTATCAGCAGGATCATACACAACGACATCATCACCATCTGCTTGAGCAGGGAAAAATTGATACAAACCTGATGGCTTTAATAGATCACTTTTTAAATAATCATCTACTAAATCCTTGAGCTCTGTTGCTCTTGAATCGCCCGCATCAAGCAATTGCTGAACTTGCCCTTTCAAGCCTAAATGGTGTCCCAGTAATGTACGCATATTAACATAAGGATATAAATGAGATACAGAATAGTCTTTTTTCACATGACGTCGTAAATCAGCTGGTAAAAATACTGGCGCTCCTTTTACTGTTCGTGCAGGCTTTATTGTTACCTCTTTTGCCGGACGAGCAGCTCGTTTTTCATCAGCCGCTAAACGTTTTTGACGGGATTCTTCAATTTCTGCTAAGAAATTTTCACGTGTCCCTTCACCCATTAATAGATTCGCTTGCTCTAAGCCTTGCATAGCATCCTTTGCATAAATAACAGGACCACCATATTCATCTGCAATTTTTGTTTCAGTAAAACGACGTGAAAGTGCAGCACCACCAACTAAAATAGGAACATCAATTCCCGCCTCTTTAAAATCCTGAGCAGTAATAACCATCTGTTGCGCTGATTTCACGAGTAAACCTGACAGCCCAATAAAATCAGGTTTTTCCTTACGAATCGCTTCAATCAATTGGGCAGGAGTTACTTTAATGCCCAAATCGACTACCTTATAGCCATTATTACTTAATATAATATCAACAAGGTTTTTCCCAATATCGTGAACATCACCTTTTACTGTAGCAAGTACCATTTTCCCTTTTCCAGCACTCTCTTCATCCTTCTCCATGAATTGCTCTAAATGAGCAACTGCGGCCTTCATCACACCTGCTGATTGTAAAACCTCTGCTACAATGAGTTGATTATCATTAAATAATCGACCTACCTCAACCATGCCCTCCATTAAAGGACCATTAATTATATCAAGTGGCGCCTCGAAGATTTCTCGTGCAGCGTCTAAATCCTCAATTAGCCCTTCTTTTGTACCTTCTAATATATAGTAAGCTAAACGACCTTCAACCGTTTTTGGAATATCAGCTTCCGTTTTTTCCTTCTTTTTATCTCGATAAAAATCTGTAAACACTGCTAATGTTTCATCATTTGTATTAAAGAGCAGGTCATTTGCGAGTTTGATTTCCTCTTCAGGGATGGATGCATAACGCTCCAATTTCTCTGTATTAACAATGGCATAATCTAAGCCCGCCTGTGTACAATGATAGAGATAAACAGCATTCAGTACTTCACGACCAACAGGTGGTAAGCCAAATGAGATATTACTTACGCCAAGTACAGTCAATGTCTGCGGCAATTTTTCTTTGATGAGACGAATGCCTTCAATCGTTTCTAGCGCTGAACCAATATACTGCTCATCCCCAGTTCCTACAGGGAACATTAATGGGTCGAAAATGATATCCTCTGGTGCAATCCCCCATTTTTCCGTTAAAAGTTGATAGGAGCGCTCGGCAATTTCGAGCTTTCGATGACGGTCAACCGCCATCCCCTTTTCATCTATCGTTCCAACAACTAATGATGCACCATATTTTTTCACGAGTGGTAATACTGCATCAAATCGTTCTTCACCATCCTCTAAATTAATAGAGTTAATGATGGCTTTCCCTTGTGAAAACTTTAATGCTTCCTCAATTACTTTTTCATCAGTTGAGTCAATCACAAGAGGCACCTTAACCTTTTTTACAACCTCCTGCATAAATCCACGCATATCGGCTAATTCATCGCGATCAGGGTTGGCTAAACAAATATCAATAACATGTGCACCATTTTTGACTTGAGCACGTGCAATCTCTGCGGCCTCCTCAAATTTCCCGTCAATGATTAAATTCTTAAATTTACGAGAGCCGATTACATTTGTTCTCTCCCCAATAAATAACGGACGCATAGAATCGTCATACAATAACGGTTCAATTCCTGATACCGCATGACCATGTGTTTTTTCTGGTAATTGACGAGGTTTTTCATCTTTTAAGATCTCACGAATGGCTGCAATATGAGCGGGTGTCGTCCCACAACATCCACCTACAATATTAAGCCAACCCTTTTCTGCAAAGCCTTTTAATTTTTGTGATAGCGATTCTGGTGATTCGTGATAACACCCTTCTTCATCTGGTAAGCCAGCATTTGGGTAACAGCTAATATAGCCTGTTGAAAGCTCTGCTAATGAACGAATGTGATCCGTCATAAACTCAGGTCCCGTCGCACAGTTTAGGCCAACTGATAATGGTTTAATATGCTCGATCGAAATATAAAAGGCATCAATTGTTTGCCCTGCAAGCGTTGTACCCATCGGTTCTATTGTTCCTGAAATCATGACAGGTAGCTCTTTTCCCGTTGATGCAAAAGCGCGCTTTACGCCAAGTGTGCCTGCTTTGACATTGAGCATATCCTGACTTGTTTCTAATAACAAAACGTCGGCTCCTGCCTCAATTAATGCTTTTGCCTGTACATAAAAATTTTCCTCTAGCTCTTCAAATGTAATACCACCTGTTACTGATAACGTTTTTGTTGTTGGCCCCATAGCCCCTGCAACAAAACGTGGCCAATCTGATGTGGAATAACGATCCACTGCTTGGCGAGCAATTTCCACTGCACGCTTATTAATTACTTCTGCTTTTGTGCCAAGATCATATTCATTTAACACAAGAGGCGTCCCACCAAATGTATTTGTACAAATAATATCTGCGCCTGCCTCTAAGTATTTATGGTGAATTTTTTCAATAACATCTGGTCTAGTAAGCACAAGATTTTCATTACAGCCATCAAGTTCCTCGCCACCAAAATCCTCTGCTGATAAATTTTCATTTTGTAGCATTGTTCCCATTGCGCCATCAAGAATTAAAATACGTTTCTCTAGTTGCTCTTCAATCGAGTGCTTAGCCATGTATACTTACTCCTTTTTTCTGTTCATCCAATTGCTCTATATATTTCATCAACTCTAGTGTCACGTCGTAACGTAAAAATGGTGTAATAAGGTAAATCCCATTGAAATATTGCGTAGCCACTTCTACTAATTCTTTGGCAATAGCAATCCCTTCCAAGGTTGCCTTTTCTTTATCTTCTCCACATGCTTTCATTCTTGTTAAGGCATCTTCAGATAATTTGATACCTGGCACTTCATGATGTAAAAATTCAGCACTTTTATAACTCGTAACAGGCATAATACCGATGTAAATTGGAGCTTGTAAATGCTTTGTTGCCTCATAAATCTCTACAATTTTCTCTTTCGTATATACTGGTTGAGAAATGAAGTAGTCTGCCCCATGCTCAATTTTCTTCTCCAAGCGTGTCACAGCACGATCTAACACACGGACGTTTGGATTAAATGCAGCAGCAACTGAAAAATTTGCTTTTTTACGAAGTGGCTTACCTGAGAAAGAGACCCCTTCATTTAATTGCTTAATTAATTGGATTAGCTCCATGGAAGATACATCATAAACACTTGTCGCACCTGGGAAATCTCCTACTTTTGTTGGATCACCCGTAACGGCCAACACATCATGAATACCTAAAGCATTTAACCCCATTAAATGAGATTGTAGACCAATTAAATTACGGTCTCGACATGTAATATGAGTTAGTGGGCGTACACCATGTGAGCTCTTCAACAATGCGCCCATTGCAATATTGCTAATACGTGGAGAGGCCAATGAATTGTCTGCCATCATAACTACATCTGCACCTGCATCATATAATTGCTTTGCTCCTTCAAGGAACCCATCAATCTCTAAATGTCTAGGCGTATCCAACTCTACTATGACAGAACGTTCACGTTTAACTTTTTCATGAAGAGGCTCATACTTTGTTGGCTCCGCTTCCCGAACAATCTCAATCTTTTTAGGCTTCGCAAGCTTCTCCTGAACCGGTGATAACTCTTCTAAATACTTCTTTGCTGCTGCAATATGTTTGGGTGTTGTACCACAGCAGCCCCCTATTAAACGTACACCTTGATCACGCAATTCAACAGCCGCTCGACCAAAATAATCAGCTTCTGATTCATAAACGACACGCCCATCCTCTAAGTCCAGAAGTGATGCATTTGGATAGGCCGACATAAATGCCTTATTAGGAAGTTCTACACCTTCAAATGCCTGAATTGTATGGTGTGGACCTAGTCGACAATTGACACCAACAATATCAGCACCTAGGGCTTCAAGCTCATGGAGAGCATTATTTAAAGACATCCCATTTTGTAGAACACCGGGCTCATGCATAGAAACTTGTGCAATAATCGGCAATTTTGTTTTTTCTCGTAGCATCTTTAAGGTTGCTGTTAATTCTTCAAAATCATAATAAGTTTCAAGTAAAAGGCCATCTGGATTCCCTGCAAGTAAGACTCTTGCTTGTTCTTCAATAGTCGCTAATATTTCATCCAAGGTTGCATCACTTTTACGAATTCCCCGAATACCACCAATTGTTCCTAAAACAAATTGACCGCCATCAGCCGCTGCTCGTTTTGCGATGGTGATAGCAGCTTCATTAAATTGTTGGACACGTGATTCCAATCCATAGCGAGCTAATTTAATGGCATTTGCACCGTACGTATTCGTTTGAATGATGTCAGCACCAGCCGCAATATATTCTCTATGAATCTTTTCAATTAACTCGGGTCTCTGAACATTCATTTCCTCATGGCAATACTCCAATCCATAGCCATATAGCACTGTGCCTATTGCACCGTCTGCCGTCAATACATGCGTTTTTAACCTTTCAAGCAATCCCATAAAATTAGCCTCTCTTCCTATGTCTCTATATAATAAAAAGCCTTCTTTCATAAAAAAAGAAGGCTTTAACGATTCATCATTGTTGTTCCTTCTCATCTTCGACTCAACGGTCTTCTGGATTTAGCACCTGACAATAAAGTTGGTTGCTGAAGCTTCAATGGGCCAGTCCCTCTGCTTCTCTTGATAAGAATTAAGTATGAATTTTTTAAATAATTAAAAGAATCATATCGTTTACTGACGAATGAGTCAAGACTATTTCACATAACAAAGTTTTTTTCCACTTAAAACCTTAGAAATTGGCAAGTTCCTTTGCAAGCTCTTCACCAATTTTTTTCCCGTTTTGAATGCAAGCACCAATACCTACGCCAAAATACGAGCACCCTGCAATCGATAAATTAGGATATTTCTCATGTAATTCTTGTAGTAATCCTTGTAATGCTTCACGATGCGCTAGATCATATTTAGGCATTTGATCAATCCATTTTGTTACATTCACAACGGTTGGCTGCTCCTCTATTCCTAGGCTCTTTCTCACATCTTCTAAAGCAACTGCTGCTAATTCTTCATCCGTCATGGCGCGTAGTTGCTCATAGGCTGGATTGATGCTCTTATAAAAGAGTCGCACAAGTAATTTATTTTCTTTCGATGTATGCTTCCATTTACGACTAGTCCAAGTTGCTGCATTACAAGTTACGTCTGAATTATGGGAAACAATATAGCCCGTTCCATCTGCTGGCAATTTAGCGTCTGGCACATCAAAACCCAAATAGATAGTAATCGCTGACGCTGTCGTAAATTGGTCAAAATAGCGGTTTAAAGATTCATCCTGTAGCAGATTTTGTACAGTATCGTTCGGTAATGCTAAAACGACATAATCTGACTCAATAATTTCACCATTAGCTAAGGAAATTGTGTAGTTCTTATCTTGTTTTTGAACATTTAGTGTAGTAACACCCTTGATAATTTCTACATCGGATAAGGTTTGTTCAAGTCGATCAATTAAAGAAGATAAACCATTTTTAAAGGATATAAATTTTTTGTTCGCTGCTTTAACAAATTGCTCACGATTCGCATCAAAGCCTTTAATAATACTTCCAAAATCATTCTTATAATCAATTAAATACGGTAAAGTAGAGCCAATAGAAAGCTGATGTAAATCTCCAGAATAAACACCTGCAAGGACTGGTGCAATTTGGTTTTTCACCAGTTCCTCTCCTAAATAGTAAGTTAAAAATTCACCGATAGAACTTTCCTTTGTGAAGCCATTGTTTGGCAATGTTAAATCCTTCAACGCTTCTTTTTTTCCCTGCTCGGAAATAAGTGTACTTTCCTCTAAGGATGCTACACTCATCGGTATTCCGAAAGTTGAATCTGCCGGAATAGCATGTAACTCATTATTCGTATAAATATAAGAAATACCTGTTTCGTTGTAAACTAATTCCGCCTCAAAATCAAGCTCCTGCACGAGTTCCATAACGCCTTGATGACGGGCTACAATAGAATCAGCACCCGTTTCCATGATGAAACCTTGTTCATGTGCTGAATATAATTTGCCTCCTAAACATGTATTTTTTTCTATAAGCACTAGACGAACATCTAAATTATGTTCCTTCACTTGACGTTGCAAATAATGCATTGTACATAGTCCTGTAATACCGCCGCCTAAAACAACAACTGTTTTCATCATAACCGCCCCTATTATTCATTCTTTCTACAGTATAATCCTTTTTCATTGAAAATTACGTTAAACCCTTTACAAATTTAGCAAAAATAGAGCTATTTCATCAGTGAAATAGCTCTTACTTTCTGAATCTCTATAAAATTGATCCTCTATAGCGATAACTTCACAACAAACATTTAAATAGGTACTATAGTGTTTATTACGTCTAAAAATATGAAAATAGAATGTAAATGTTAGTAGTCTATCCTTTTAAATTTTGCGCAAAGCTCGCTAATTTTTCAGCTGAATTTGTTACCTCAGTAAATGAAGTGCCTAATTCACTTAATATGCCTACAATTGCTTGTATTTTTGTTGCCATACACTCATTTTGATCTTTTGCTTCTGTCATGGCTCCCAATATACTCGTAAATTGGCCTTCAGTTTGTAACATATTTTCTTCACCTGCTGCAACTTCATCTTGAATGTTGGTCAAAGAATACTCTAATTTCTCTGTTCGTTCACCTGTCTTTTTCAATAACAAAGCCACCGCTGTAACAGATTCTTTTGTCTGAATTGATAATTTACGTACTTCATCGGCCACTACGCTAAAGCCCTTTCCCGCTTCCCCAGCACGTGCTGCTTCAATTGCAGCATTTAAAGCCAATAGATTCGTTTGATTCGCAATATTGGTCACAACACTCATAATTGTTTCCATTTCCTTAGACATACCTGATAATTGTTCAATATTTTCTTCTATATCATGAAGAGAATGACTAATATTGAGCATATTTTGTGATTGATTTTTTAAACGCTCGCGACCCTCAAGTGCTTGGTTTTCAGCCAGTGTAGACACATCGAGTGATTTTTTTGCCAAATGTTTAATTTCGTCAGATTGCTTACTTAAGCAGCAAAAAGAATTATTGGTTTCCTGCGAGATAGCTGCAAGTGCTTCCGAAGAATCTACAATCTGTCGTTCAATCGCTTCTTTTTCATGAACCATTTTTTCTTTCAGTTGTTCCACAGTGTTTTCAAAAGCTTCTAAAACGAGTTGTTGCTCAAAATTACAAATTTTCGATATAGCTCTGATCGTATTAAATTGATCTTGTGGAAATTCTATATTTTTTTCGACTAAATCAATAAATGATATCGATAAATCTTGGAATGCGCAGATATACCACTGTGTTCTAAGCCCAATGTGGACATGCACCTTTGCAATTTTTACACGCCTTTGGTAATACATCTCATCAATGGTTCCGTTAAACATTTCAATAATATGTTGCCGTAATGTTACTTTAAGCTTTTCTACAGAACTATGATGACTGATAATATCTACCAAATGATGCTCTGTTCCAATCATGTTGTAAAAACGGTTTACGATGTGATCTACATTATCCATAACTATTGGCTGGAAAGCTTTTAAATATTGTAAGTCGTTCTTCGTTAAGTTCAGCATTTCAATTTGCTTCGCCATCGATTGACGAGAGGACAAATCCATTTTCACTGTGTATTGCTGTAAATCCAATACCTTCGTCTTTCTCTGTTTTTGAAAAATCACACATCTTCCCTCTTTCATTCCGTTTACTTTCATCAGGCTGAGAAACATCAAATCCCTTTTAACATATTGATGGATACACGAAAAAATACCGATAAAATCTGATTAGTCAGATTTAATGGTTACATTCGATAGCGCAATTCCGTATGACAAACTTCCTCCAAAAGTATGTCGGGTACCCCTTTGCTCAATTTATCCTAAGGTCATTTGCTCTCAGCAAACAGATATAGTCCCTACATGACTAACAGTAAATTATTTACGTATGCTTCTTTTCAAAATCACTCATTTACATTAATCATTTTATAAATGACTGTCAATCTTATTAATACCATTATTTTACACAAAATGTATAAAAAGTCCTTGTTGTTAAATAAAGCGTAATAAACTATAAAAAAGCTACCACAATATTATTGGGTAGCTTTTTTAACTATTTTTTTGTTTATTATGCTTACTTGCTTTATATTTATTCTACTTTTTTATCGATCATCTTCAAATTTCACTATACTAATATTTTTTATCCTCAATCATGATCTATCTAAATACTCGTAAACAGCAGTCTATTTTAGACCAAAATACCCTCATACCGTAGCAACATAAATAATTCTAAAAGCCTATGTTTTTTTAACACTAAATTTACAATCCTTTAAGTTCCTGTAATATTTTAGCCGCTTCTTCGGATCCTGCATCTGCCGCGAGTCCATACCATTTAATAGCTTCTTTCAGATTTCTATCTAACCCTGTATCTTTATTAAAAATATGCCCCAACTGTAGCTTGGCTTCCACATCTCCTTGAAGTGCAGCCTGCTTAAACCAATGAATACCTTTTTCGAGATTGCGTATTCCTGCCAGACCATTACTCCATATATAACCTAAATCATAAAAGGCGTCTACATGATATTGCTCCGCAGCTCTTTCATACCAAAACAGACCACGATTGACATCTTTCGCTTGGCCTAAGCGTCCCTCTAAATAAATTCCACCAAGTCGATATTGTGCTTCCACATACCCTGCCTCAGCTGATTTTTTATAGGCGTTAAAAGCTTCTTTCTCATCTACCTCAACGCCTAACCCCTGCTCATAAATTATTCCTAACGTAAACATTGCCTCTGCCACATTCTTTTGTGCAGCATAATCAAACCATTTTTTTGCTAATGTATAATTCGTTGCTACGCCCTCGCCATTAAAGTACATATCTGCTAAATTATTGGCAGCATCCGCATGTCCCTGCAAAGCTGCTTTTTCATAGTATGAAAAGGCAAGGGAATAATTTTCCTCCATACCTATGCCCCCAAAGCAAAAATTCCCAAGCATATATTGAGCATCTGCATTTCCCTGGGCAGCGGCTAGCTCAAACCATTTCAATGATTTTTCAGGTTGAAAATGTTTACCCTCTCTAGAATTATAGTATTCACCCAGTTGATATTGGGCATCCCCATCCTGCTCTTCAACCGCTTCTTTATACAAATCAATAATGAGCTCATGATCTAAGTCCTCTTCATCTAGAGCAGCAACTTGTTCATCTTGATGGCGAAAATACCACTCTACAATATCAAGCACATCATCTACTACTTCTATACTGTTTTTTAACTTTTCTAGCGAAGAAATTTGCCAAATGAGTATATAGATAGGCTGTGGAATGGCATCGCGCAAGACATCATCATATTCTGCCAACAGCGTTAATACATTCTCCTGTATCGATTGAGATTGCACTGTATGAACAATCTGTAAATGACGTTGTTGCTGTTCTTTTAATAACCCTCGTACTACTTGATACAGTATTTTCTGCAAGGCTGTTAGGTTAACTTCAGCGAATGTAAGTAATTTTATATTTTGAGCAAACCACTGATCTTGAGTTTGTGTAAGATTTTGTAGGGAAATTATTCGTTCTTTATTTCGCTTGGCTAAAATTTGCTCGTACATTATTTTCCTCCCTTGCACACTATGTAAAAAAACTGCCTTACCACTATTATATGGAAGACAGTTGAAGTTTGGTTACACATATGCTCTCAATAGTAAGCCTACGAATAGCGTAATAATTAAAAATACTGTGACATGGGTCCATTTATACATGGCTAATAAACCTATAAATTCTCGTGTGAATGCATTAGGAACATAGTAAAAAGCAGTTTTTGAGCCAATCCCCTCGGCATCTAATGCTGCTTTCCTAGCATAAATACTTGCACGAAACACATGGAAATTATTCGTAACAAAAATGGAACGATAGTTCTCTCCATGAGAATGGTGTTCCATTATTTGCTTTGAAAAGATCATATTTTGTTCTGTATTGGCTGAACAATCCTCCATTATTATCTTGTCAGTCGGAATATGATGTACTTCTATTAGGTATTGTTTCATTGCATATGCTTCTGATACCTTTTCATCATTTCCTTGACCACCAGAGACAATGATATAAGGCTTCATCTCATACTTTATATATTGCTTTACTGCTTCATCTAAACGGCTTGCTAAAAGTGGAGGTACTCTATCGCCAATTAATCCTGAACCTAATGCAATAATGTAATTTGGTTTATAACGTATTGGTGTAAGAAGATACAATATTGAATAAGCAAGGACACTAGTGTATAAGAACATTGTATAACCAAAAATTAAAAACGCATAGAAGAAAAGAATATGCCAAAACACATTTTCAATTTCAATAAAAATGACGAATACATACCATAACATCATAATAACAAAACTTAGCCCTAATATGGCTAACATTAAGTTACGGAATTTGCGTCCTTCCTTTTCTAATAATACTTTACTATTGAAAAACATGGCTATTGATAAAATAAACATAATACTTGGAAAGCTTCCTAATATAATGAATATCCCCATTTCAGAAATAATCCCCTGATCATTTGGTAGCAATAAAGGATAATGAATAATAAACGCTCTGACAATATATATCCCTATCACGCCAAGGGCTACAACGTTGAGAAAGCGCCTTTTTTCTGTTAGGTACAAAATGATAAAAATGGTAAGGAAGATTGATAAAGTTAGTAGCATTTTTTCACTCCTTCCTATTGCATAATTTCTACAATCATTACATCTGCCACTATTTGTCCATATTTTTTGATATAGCTTAATTTTTGAAAGCGTTTGTTTTATTTTTTAATATAGTTCATGTAATATTACTATATAAGAACTAGTTTATGATTAGATTAAAAATTATATTGGAGGAATGTATGTAATGAAAAAAATTCTTGCCGCTCTTTTTGCAGCGACACTGATATTTTCGACTGTTGGTGCAACATTATTTATTTCTGATACGCCAACGGCAGAAGCTAAATCCTATAAATCGGGTAAAAAAGGCTTCTCTAACAATAATAATAGCTCGAATATCCAAAAATCGGATACTACTAAAGATCAAAACAATGCAACAACAAATAAAAACAACTCAACATCTACTAATAAAGCAGATACTACTAAAAAAGGTGGTTTTTTCTCAGGTGGTCTGATGAAAGGATTAATGCTTGGCGGACTTGCTGGATTATTATTCGGTAGTCTATTTAGTGGTATGGGTATACTGGGGAATATTTTAGGTTTACTTATTAATGTGGCAGCAATTGTTGTTATTGTGATGCTTGTTGTGAAGATAATAAATATGTTTAAAGATAAAAAGCGCAAAGAGGAAGCACAATGGCACAAATAATCAACGAACAAGATATTATTAATGCTATTTGTTTATCTCAAGCCTACTATCAAAACATTCGCCCTGAGGATGTTCTTGTTGAATTAACTTACGAGGATGATGCAGGTTTTGGTGCAGAGGTCGAAGTCAACGGTCAAATCGAGGTGCTTAATACAGCAGCCATGATTGGTGCCTTACGTGTTTGGATCAAGGATGTTCTACACGGTGATCCATTCTCGACAGGGATTGAACTAGTTTTAGATGACGAAGAAGGCATTATTGCCAAACTATCATAAATAAAAAAATAGCAGTACAATGAATCGTCCAAAAAATTCATTGTACTGCTATTTTACTTTTTCAAACGTTTTTTAACCTCTTCTTTTTCTTCTTCATTCAGAGAAAAATCTACGATAGAGCGTCCCAGCATTAATAACATGATAAACATTACTCCTGTACCAACAATTAAATAAATCATTGTAAATACTTTAGAATAAGCCGTTGTTGGATATAGTCCTGTTTCGACTCCAGTTGGAATTAAGCTCACTACAGCAAAATACATGGCATCCAACCAGTACCATCCTTCTGTCCCCTTGTAGAATAGAGTTCCTGATAGAATGATTAAAAATAGTGTAGTAAACAATGATAGGAACTGTGGACGTTTAAAGGACCTCCACAGTCCTTTTCCTAATCTTTTAGCAGATAATATAAATGACAGCATCCCATTCTCCTTTATTTAGATAGACTATATTCGTTTCTTACGAAAACATCAAAAGGTAGAGGAGAAAATCCCCCTACCTTTTAATGATTATTGAATGAGTAGCTGACTAAGATTGGTAAATATTTTAGCTGCTTGACCTCTTGTTGTGACAGCCTCAGGTGAAAATTTCCCTCCATCCCCTGTCACGATTCCTAATTCATACAGCATTGTGATTGCACGTTTGGTTTCTGCATTATATGAAGCGACATCTACAAATGGCACATCGCCTTTTGCAATATACGGCTGATTAGATTGCTGTTCATAAGCGCGATGAATCATTAAAGCTAATTGAGCGCGTGTCACAGGGTGTCCAGGCTTAAATTTCCCATCTGTTCCTTTAATAAGACCATGTACATATGCTGCCGCAATTTCTGCCTGTGTTGCTGCATCATAATTTTCGATATCAGTAAATGGTGCTTTTTCTTCTGTAGTTAAGCCAAGGCTTCTTACAAGAATAGCTGCAGCTTGGGCACGTGTTACACTACTCTCAGGTCTAAATGTCCCATCAGTATAGCCGTTCATTATACCTATATTTGCAGCTGTTTGAATATAATCTTTTGCCCAATGATTCTGTGTATCTGTAAAGCTAACTGTTCCTTTCGTAGTGAAAGTTACTGTAGGATTTTGAACACTTTCATTACCAGCAGCATCAATTGCTTTGATAGATACATTGTAGGTTGTATTTTCTATTAAATCTTTGAGCGTAATTGTAGTAGTGTCAGCATTTAATGTTGAAGTTAATTTTCCATTCACATAGACAAGGTAATTTGCTACGCCTACATTATCTGTCGCTTCTTGCCAGCTAACCTTAACAGTTGTACGATCTTTTACCTCTACTCCAATAGCCTGCGTGACATCCCATAAAGAGCTTGTTTTAATGATTGGTAAAAATGCTTCATTTGCTACTGCTAAATAACCAGCTTCACTTAAATGAATATTTTCAGGGTTTGGTAGATAGTTGGCAACATCCTTTGCAACAACATCATATGTAGGAACAAAAATAGCGCCCGCTTTTTCAGTAGTTGTTTTAATTGTTGCATTCAATGTAGCTAATAACAAATTAAATTGTTTTTGTAAGTTCTCACTATAGTATGGGAAGGAATTATAATAGCCCATTACATATACTTCAGCTTGTGGATTAATCTTTTTGATTTCAGATAGAATAGTAGCAATGTTCGATACAGCTTCTTTAGTAGCTTTTATGATAGCCACAGTGTCAATTCCCGTTGCTTGAGATTCTTTTAATATTGGCAATAGATCATTTGCCCCAGCTGTTAATGTGATGATTTCAGCTTCTTTAATAGAAGCCCGTAACTTTGCCTGTTCGTCTGTATAGCCAAAACCAGTCACTGTTTTTGCAACATCATTTTGTAGATCAGCTAAAACATTTTTAGTTGTGTAGCCTGACATAGCAAAGCCCTTATTAAAGGAAGTAAGGAAGCCGTCTTGCTGTAATGCCTGTGCAATAAAATCGGTATAGCCTAATCCAATTACACCTACTTCATTCATCCCATGTGCTAATGAATCACCAAGTGCCACATAATCGGTTTGTACAACCCAACTTGGTGCTATATGGTCACCCTGTCCTTCTTCTGCACTAGCTGCTACAGGTATAGCTAATTGCAAAGCCAATACACTTGAAGCTAAAAAACGAAATTTCTTTGATAATCGCATTTACTCTCTCCTCTACTTATAAAATAGTCGTTATTTTCACTATTTTACTAGAGGAACGATAAAAATAGGTTAAATTACAACAATCTTTTTGAAACATTTCATTTTTTATCTAATTAACCTGTATCTTTCCATAAATCCCACCACCACCAACTTCAATGGCTAATTGGCCCTTTCTCGCTAAATCGATTAAATGGGCTAGTTTATGTGGCACAATTTGTTCAAGCTGGTCGATTGTTACACGATGCAAAATATTCATTTCTGTACCAAATGCTTCGATTAAACGTTCCATCATTTTAGGACCAATACCTGGAATGAAATCAAGTGGTATCTGATGAATATAAGGTGGTCTATTTCGTTTATTGGGAAAGTCTTCAGATAGCTCCTGTATACGGGTAGCTACTCCCTTTATAATTTGAGTACTCCCACATCTTGTACAAATGGTAGCCTCTTTACTTAGCTGTTGACTACATTTTGCACAAACTGTTTGATGATATTTGCCAAGCAAAGGGTTTAGGCCATAATTGGCTATTACCGCTCGTCCCTCTTGCTCATGCAGGGCCATTTTTAATTCTGTAAAATTCGCTTCTGCTAATCGTAACTTTTGATACTCTCGTGCTAATTTCCCAAGCGAATGTGCATCAGAATTGCTAACGAATGTATATGCTTGTAATTCTTTAATATGACTTACCATATTTGTATCAGAGCTTAAACCTAATTCAATACCATCAATAAGCTGCGGATCAAAGACTTCAGTTAAACTTCGACGAACCCCTTTGCCAAACAAGCTTTTAAATGGTGTAAATACATGTGCAGGAATAAAAATACCTCCCAATTCATGTACCTTTTGCTGCAAGGTCTGACCATCACAATAAATACGCTGTGAACTTAAATGGATATTCTTCATATGTTGTGACATCCATTCTGAGAACAGCTTCATGAGCTCTAGTGTAGGAAAGTAAGCAAGCACATGAATAGGACCCTGACAATGTTGATCATAAATTTCGATCTCTGATCCGGGAATTAAAGTTGTTTCCTGAAATCGCAGACCACCTTCTTTAAGTTCTTGTAGTTCTCCGTGTTCAATCATCCTCACCATTTCTTCGATTACTTCAGGTGAGTGACAGTCAATGATCCCAATGATGTCTAATCCCTTTCTTGCACTAGCCGTCTCTAAAATTCGTGCTAATGTTAACGTTTTACTGCCAGTAATTTTCACTGCCCTTCCACTAGAAGTACGTCCAATATGAATATGTAAATCAGCATAGAATTCATTCAATTCAAACACTCCTTTAAATACATTCTATAAAACGAAAATACCTTACATTACTGCAAGGCATTTCTCACTTCATTATGATGGATGATTTGTAGTAGTGCTATTATTTGACTCAAAAGCGCCGGAACCGTGTGATGGTGTGGAGGAAGCATCATAGGCAACTAATGTTACACCAATCTTTTCTTCAAGCTCATTAATTTTTTCTAGTTGCTGCGGGTCTAATTGTGCAAACTTAATTTCTTTCATGGTCATCAATCCTTTCAATTATACAATTCCCCGAAATATAGAAAATATACTCCTTCGCATAATTGTGGAATTACGAACGAACATTGGATAATAAAAAATGACTGATAATCAGTCATTTTTTATTGACATTATTTTTCTTATTCTATAACATAATAATTAAGTAAGGCAAAAGTGAGGGATTGCATGTCAAAAGAAGAAAAAATTATTCAAGCTGCCATTGAGGTTTTTCGAGAAAAAGGTATAGAAAAAACAAAAGTTTCAGATATCGTTAAAGCTGCTGGGATCGCTCAAGGAACATTTTATCTTTATTTCCCATCACGCCTTTCTGTTATGCCTGCTATTGCAAAAAATATGGTAGAAAGAATTATTGCTACCTTAGATGAAGGTATTTCAAGTCATAAGCCCTTTGAACAGCAACTTGAAGAGGTTGTGGAAATGGTTTTCTTAATCACGAAAGATTATGGAGATATCGTTGCACTTATTTATGCAGGTATTGCGCAAACTGAGCATTTAAAAGAATGGGAAAATATATATGCACCCTATTATGACTGGATGAGTCATTTCTTATTATCTGGCCAGCAACAGGGAATGATACGTGATTCAATTGACCCAACACGTTCTGCTAAACTGATGATTGGTCTAATTGAATCTGCTGCTGAACAAATTTATTTATTTGATGATAGCAAGGACGAAACAATGAAATTGCTCAAGCTTGAGCTTATAGACTTCCTATCTCACGCACTTGGCCTACGTCACCCATAAAAGTGACGTTCTCTTTTACCTCGAAAATGACTGAATGTCAGTCATTGTATTACCTAATAGAAAGGATTTTATTGATGAAAAAAGAATGGATGTACGTCGTTTTAACAAGTTTATTTGAATTGCTTTGGGTATTTGGCTTTAACGTAGCAAGCTCATGGTGGCATTGGATAATTATTGTGACAATCATTGCTATAGATTTTCATTTCTTATCGAAGGCTTGTGAGAGCTTACCTACTGGTACAGTCTACGCTATTTTCGCTGGAGCAGGTGCAATCGGTACCACATTAATGGATATTTTCATTTTCGAAGGAGAATTTAATGCCATTAAAGGACTGTTCATGATTATTTTATTATTAGGTGTGATTGGTCTAAAATTAGCGGATAATTCCTCTAAAGAGCAGATGCAAACGAAAGGAGAGAATGTATAATGGGTTGGATACTTATTATCTTAGCTGCATTGTCTGAAATTATAGGTGTGGTTGGCTTACGCTTCTATAGTCAGCATAAAACATTACGAAACTTAATGTTTTATATTGGTGGTTTTGGTGTGTCTTTTGCCCTTTTATATGCATCCTTCAACTATTTGCAGTTAAGCATTGCCTATGTTGTTTGGGTAGGAATTGGTACTGTTGGAGCTGTACTCGTAAATATCATTTTCTTTGGCGAATCTAAAAATCTATCACGTATTATCAGTATCATAGCAATTATCATAGGTGTAGCAGGCTTAAAAGCAGTATCTTAATGGCTTTACAATATAGGACGCCACTCTTAAATCGGAGGCGTCCTGTATTCATTTATTTAAAATGGCATGAAATGGGAGTAATTAAGATAAAAATTCATAAATACCATCCGCTATAAATTCTGCAGGTCCACGCATCCAGATATGGTCATTGTCAGCCCATCGAATGACTAAGTCACCGCCCCTAAGTTGGACTACTATCTCTTCTTCCTTCTGACAAAAACCATTTAATATAGCAGCCACTACCGCTGCACAAGCACCTGTCCCACATGCCTCTGTTATACCCGAACCTCGTTCCCAAACGCAGCATTTTAATGCCTTCTCATGAACAACCTCTACAAACTCAACATTGCAACGATAAGGAAATCTCATATCGTTTGCTATAATACCGCCTAATGTTCTTAATGGTGCTTGCTCGATCGCATTCACAAAAACTACGGTATTGGGATTGCCCAAAAACAAAGCTGTTACTAAAAGAGATTGTTGGGGTAAAGGAAATATTTCATTGATGACAAGCTCATTTGGGTTTCCTAACATCGGAATGTCTTTGCGCAATAAGAGAGGTTTGCCCATATCGACAATCACTTCTATTACACGATTGTCTTGCACCACTACCTGTGCCAGCATAATCCCGGATTTCGTTTCAATCGTAATTAGCTCTTGTCGTACAATATGACGTTCAAAAATATACTTAGCAACACAGCGAAGACCGTTACCACAATTTGTCCCCTCAGATCCATCTTTATTAAATACACGCATACCACAGTCAGCAATTTTAGAGGGTTGGATAATAATCAATCCATCTGAGCCAATACCAGTATGGACATTGGCCATTTTTTGAGCCAATTCACAAAAGATATCTTCCTTGTAATCATGTTGGAAAAGATCAAGGTAGATATAGCTGTTACCAATACCATGCATTTTCGTAAAGGCTATTTGCATACAGTCACTCCTTAAAGGATGTTTTATGTATCTAATAGAAGATGACACTTTTCTATATTTGGCTAAACCCCTTAGTGAACTGTTCAGGAACATATGTAAGATACGGCTTCCCTGTCATTGGATGTATTTGAATATCCGCAAAAACACCAAATACATCTTGCAGCACTGTTGGCGTAAGTACTTCCTCTGGTGTACCATGACAAACTATTCGCCCTTGCTGTAAAACGTAAATTTGATCGCAATACATAGCAGCAATATTCAAATCATGTAAAGCTGCTACTACGGTTAAATGCAAAGTCTGAATTAAATCCATAAGTTGAAGTTGATGTTGAATATCTAAATGATTCGTCGGCTCATCTAATATTAATATCTGTGCTTGTTGAGCGAGTGCCCTTGCAACCATGACACGTTTTTTCTCGCCACCAGAAAGCGAACTAAAGCTTCGTTTCTCTAAATGCGATATGCCCGTTTGCCTAAGAGCCTCTTTAACAATTTGAAAATCTTTCTCTTGATCAAGCTCTAACAGCTTTTTATGTGGGGTTCTTCCCATACTGACTAAATCATGCACAGTGAAATCAAATAATACGGGTGTCTCTTGGCTTACAACAGCCAAATTTTTCGCAATTGCTTTACTTGATTGCTTTAATATATCTTGCTCATTTAATACTACTGATCCACTTTCAGGTTTTAGGAGACGATACATATTTTTTAACAATGTTGATTTTCCGCTCCCATTAGGACCAATTAATCCAACAAATTGCTTTTCTTTTATTTGAATGCTTACATCATGCAGTATACGCTGATCGTAAATGGAGAATGATACTTTTTTCGCTTCTAATGTCATGGAAGTTAATCTCCTTCACCGAAAGAATAGTTGTTACGACGGAGAAGCCAAATGAAAAATGGTCCTCCACAAAAAGCCGTAATAATACCAATTGGCATTTCCTGAGGAGCAATAATAATTCGAGCAAAGGCATCTGCCCATACTAAGAATATTCCACCTATTAAAGCACTGATAGGTATTACGTATTTATAGTTTGAGCCCACAATTAAACGCACAATATGGGGAATAATCAATCCCACAAATCCTATAGAACCACTAACTGCGACAAGCACACCTGTTAATAGAGATACTAGTAGTATTAACTGAATACGGAATTGCTGAAGATTAACGCCTAATGTCACTGCCGCCTCTTCTCCTAGTAATAATAAATTTAAATTGCGATAGTGTAGCCACAGTAGCCCAAATACAACCAAGAATACGAAAGCTGGAATCACAATATTATTCCATTTGGCTCCAGCTAAACTACCTAGCATCCAAAACATAACAGCCTTTAAGGCCCCTTCTTGCTTTGACATCATTAAAATAAAGTTAGAGATAGCCGTTAAGATAAAGGACACAGCCATGCCTGCCAATAGCAAGCGGAAAATAGAGACACGTCCCCCAACACGTGATAAGAAAAAGACAAGTGCAATGGCAAGTAATGAACCAAGGAATGCGGATACTGAAAGAGCGTAAATACCTAAAAATGAAAAGGCTCCTAAAATAATCACAGAAGTAGCTCCGACAGCTGCCCCTGAAGAAATCCCTAGAATATACGGGTCTGCAATAGAATTACGTACTAGTGCCTGAATGGCTGCCCCTGCAATAGCTAACCCCGCTCCTACTATCGCAGCTAGCAAAACACGAGGTGCTCTTATTTGCCAGATGATGATTTCCTGAGAGCGACTCCAATCTTGCTCGATCGAATTTTGTATAAAAGGAATTTTAGAAAGAATAACTTTCCATACATATAACGGTGTAACTGAAACTGAGCCAACCATTACAGCAAAGGTCATTGAAACAATTAATACCATGAAAAGTACGAAGGAAAATAACATAAATTTTTTATTCATCTGTTTTAAACTCCTACTGAATATTGATGAATGAAGCAATAAAAAAAGGTATCCCATGCGAAAATGCGCATAGAAATACCCAAGATTAAACAAAGTCAGAAAAATATCCAGCTATTGTCCGTAATTGCTTGCATCCTCGTGGGCATTACAGGTATTACTAAATGGCAGGTCTCCTGGCTTCGATTCACTATCCTATAATTGCCTTCCCATTCTTAAACAGTGGCAAATCATATTATAGGATTCCTCGTTACAGTTGCGGGACAGCGTCGGACTTCCACCGACTTCCCTTTTAAGTGACATTCAAAATGTCACACCAATAGTATTTGAAGTTATAAAATTGTGACGGTTCTATCATACATTTTTATAGATAGATAGTCTACTTCAATTTAATTCAGCAATTGAGTTAACTTATATAAATAATAAGGTTGACACAAATACATTCGTTTTTTACACTAGCAGTAATAACTTATAAAACGAGGTGAAATCATGGCAACTGTTACACAACATAGTCACCATAAGTTAAGAACTGTTGACATTACCTACATTGGATTATTTACAACGTTAATGATGGTGGGTGCTAATATCACTTCCTTTGCACCTTTTATGGTAGTTGGTGGTGTACCCATTACGCTTCAAACCTTCTTTGCAATTTTAGCAGGGCTTATTCTTGGTAGTAGAAAAGGTGCGCTCGCCTGCACAATTTATATGTGCGTAGGATTGGCAGGAGCTCCTGTCTTTGCTCGTTTCGGTGGTGGAATTGGCCAAATTTTAAGCCCTACCTTTGGGTTTATTATTACATTTATATTTGCGGCATTTGTTGCGGGGTTAATTGTAGAACGAAGCAGAACAAAGAAAAGTTTTATCGTAGCTGCTTTGGTAGCAACGGCTATAAATTATTTGATAGGAACAAATTGGATGTTTTTTGCCTATAAGCTATGGGCAAGTGCGCCAGAGAATTTTTCATATAAGCTCGCTTGGCTTTGGATGATTCCTCCACTACCAAAAGATATTATTTTAGCTATTTTTGCTGGTATCTTCGCCCATAGATTACAAAAAACATTGAAGATCATGCCTATTCAATAGCATATCTCCCCGCCAGACTAAAGAAATGTTTTTCATAGGTTATATCCATCGTTTCTGCACATTTATTTGCTACATTAGGAGCACATAGTGAGGAGGATATCATATGAAATTCAATAAAAGATGGTCAGTCGGACTATTATCAGTAGTCGCTCTAATTAGTTTATCGGCTTGTACAGAGGATCAAACAAAACCTGCGTCCACTTCTAATGAAGCTGCTGAAGAAATGGATCATTCTACAATGAACCATTCAAGTTCTGGCGAAGTACCAGTAACGTTAAAAAAAGCTGAAAATCCGAAATTTCCTATAGGAAGCACAGCCATTATTACAGATGGACATATGGAAGGTATGAAAGGGGCCGAAGCAACAATAGTAGGTGCCTATACTACAACTGCCTATGTTATTTCCTATGAGCCTACAACTGGTGGAAAGCGAATAGAAAAGCATAAGTGGGTAATTCATGAAGAATTAATTGACCCACAAGAAGCACAACTGGCTCCTGGAACAGAAGTAAAAACGGACGCAACACATATGGAAGGTATGGAAAATGCGACTGTCCTTATTGACGAGGCTGTGCAAACAACTGTATATATGGTTGATTATACTGCCACTACAAGTGGTGAAGCTGTAACAAATCATAAATGGGTAACAGAAGAAGAGCTTAGTCCAAAATAATAGAAATAACCTCTACCTTCAATTCTGGTAGAGGTTAATTTCTAGCTTTTATGTTCCATTTGCTTTCTCTTTGCAGACTTATGCCATTTATAGCCGATGCCCCAAACGGTTTGCAAGTAATCATCCGCCGGAAAACCACTTTTTCTTAATTTTTCTCGTAAATTACGTACATGTGAATCAATGGTACGATCTTCAATCGTTACATCATATCCCCAAACGGCATGTATAAGGTGTTCTCTAGAAAATGCTCTATTTTGATAATCTAAAAATAGGGCGAGCATGGCAAATTCCTTTGGTGTTAATGGAATTGCCTTATGTTGAAAATATACTTCAAAGGACTCTCTATCTAAACAAAGCCCTTCAAAGTTAATCACTTTTTCTTCAGATATCGTTCTTCTTAATACAGCATGTATGCGTGCTAACAATTCTTCCTCATCAAAAGGCTTTAAAACGTAGTCATCAGCACCAAGATTTAAACCTTTTACAATATCAGCGTGTTCTCCTTTTGCAGTAAGCATAATGATAGGAACATCCCAAAACTTCCTAATTTCCTGGCAAACCTGCCACCCATCCATCTCTGGCATCATAATATCCAAAAGAACTAAATCCACATGCTCTTCTTCTAAAAAATCCAATGCCTCTTGTATAGAAGACATTGCTCTACAATTAAATAGTGGTTCCAAATAAAGGGTTAATAAATCTAACATTCTTGGTTCATCATCAATGCATAAAATCGTTTTCATTCGTTTCTACTCCTTTAAATGATAATTCAAAAGTAGTCCCTTTATTTATTTCACTTCTAACCTTTATTTCTCCCCCATGTGCTTGTACAAGCTCCTTGACAATAGCAAGCCCAAGTCCAGATCCACCTAAAGCACGACTACGTGATTTTTCCACTCGATAAAACCGATCAAAAATATACGGTAAATCCTTCTTTGGAATTCCTTTCCCTGTGTCTTCAACGATGATGCTTAAAATTCCACTGTCTTGTTTTACAGTGACTGTAGTCATATCTCCTGGTGCACAATAGATTAATGCATTATTTAATAGATTAATCAGAATTTGCTCAAGTCTTGCTTCATCTGCACATAGTGTTAAGCCATTATCACAACGTACAACTAAATAGATACCTTTATCTTGAAAAGCGGGACTTAATTTTTCTTCAATGCTTGTAAAAAACGGCTCTAAATGTAAGCAATGTTTTTCAATTACAAATGAGTTTTCATCCATTTTCGCTAAATCAAATAAATCTTTGATTAATCTAGAAAGTCTATTTGTTTCTTCTATTATAATAGCTAAATACTTTTGACGATCTTGCCCTGTTAAATCCCGTTTAGCAAGAATGTCTGTATAGCCTTTAATAAAAGTTAGCGGTGTACGAAGCTCATGTGCAATACTCGATAAAAACTCCTTACGCTCTTGCCTTAGATGATTTAAATCATTGGATAAAAGCTGGATAGCATTTGATAAATCCCCAAGCTCATCTTTTCCATTCGTAGAAAGAGCAACTGTAAAATCACCCTTACTCATTTTCAATGTAGCCTCTTTCATTTGAATAAGTGGCTTAGCCAGCTTACGAGATAGAACAACAATGACTGCAATACTGACTAGACCAGATACAATACCCACGATGAGAAAATGCTTATTCAGCCGTTTCATTAATGCATGGATGGAATCGGTATTTTGAAACATAAATACATAGCCAATCGTTCCTTGCTGATTTTGAATAGGGCTTATAGTCGCAATTGCTTTAACTTCTTGCCAATTGTCTTGTAAAACCCTTCCTTCATAAGGTATTTCCCCCTCTATTTCACGAATCAGATCACTGATTTCTTGATGTGGCTGTGAGGATGCAAGGATTGTCCCGAAATGGTCAGTCACCACGACATCTGTACTTGCTTCTGATTCCATAAGAACGACATGTGCTAGTGTTTCATTATTGAAGTTCTGTTCTAATATAGTACGATGTGAATTTCCTCTCGCTTGTAAACGCTCTAGTTCCTCTTCCACTCTAGAATTCGTCAGGGAAACATGCAAAAAAAACATCATAAAGGTTTCAATACAAAACAATGTGATGAAGAAGATAATGCCCAGCTTTAATGATAATTTTCTCATCCGTAACCACCATTTTAGAATTTCTTAAAAGTATATCTTGAAAGTGTGAAGATTTCATGCAGAAGTAGCATCTTTCCAAACAAAAAATGCCCATAAGTATATTGTATACCTATGGGTCATAGTATTGAACATTCATTAGAATTTGTATGAAAAAGGCTTGCCGCTTCACAAGAATTACCATCTTAGCAAAGATTTTATGGGTAACTAATCACTTCTCCAAGTGCCTATCCTTTCTCTAATGGGCTATTTTATCCGTTACTGCTGTATGAAAAATAATCTCTTGATGTATGGTTGATGGGAGAGGAGCTAGCGTCACAGAGTAGACCCTAGAGCGAACGGAATTGAGGGAAGCGGCATCGGACGCTAGCGGAACCGAAATCAACCATTCGCCTTAACAAAAGAGCTTTTTTTGCTAGTGACATCCTCTTTTTTTCAACAATATAACCCATAAGTATATTGTATACTTATGGGTTATATTTTAATTAAACGTATTTTTTTGCCCAACTTAAGAAATTATCAATAACTACGTCAAGGAATTTCACTGTACCTTCATCAGTTAAATTGCCTTCTTCATCAAATTTAGTGTGAACAGCACCAATATAAACGTCATTACCGCTAAGTAATGGTGAGTTAATGCCTGGAGAGAATAAAATATCACGTAAATGTAATTGTGCTTTTACAGTACCTAAGTTCCCCATTGATGCACCCATAATGATAGATGGTTTGCCAATCATTACTTTATCTACACGAGATAGCCAATCAATAGCATTTACCATAACCCCAGGAACTGTACCATTATATTCAGGTGTAACCCAAAGTACAGCGTCTGCAGCTTTTACTTTTGCTTTAAAATCAAGAACTGCTTGTGGAGCCTCATTTTCAATATCTTGATTATACATTGGTAGGTCCTTTAAGCTTAATACTTCAAGATCTAACTTTTCTGTATAACGTTTTTGAATAAATTGAGCTAATTGCATATTATAAGATTCTTTACGGATACTACCTACGATTGCTACTACTTTCATGATGTTTCCTCCTAAATGTACATTATTCATAGTATTTGTATAGCTATTGTATTTTATACCATTTCAATAATAAATGGCAAATTCTTCAACTGGCTTGCGATACCCACGTAATCGACGACTGCTTTCTTTTTCTTTCCCAATAGTAATCATTAAGGCTATTTCATGTGTTTCTGGCACATTGAAAAGCTCACGCATTTTCTGATTATCAAAGCCAATCATTGGGCAAGTGTCCCAACCACGATTTTTCGCAGCTAGCATGAATAACATTGCAGACAGAGAAGCATTACGAATGGCTTCATCTTTCATGAATCCTTCACCGCGATCCTCATAAAATCTTGTATTCTCTGCTACAATATCCTCTAGTTCACCCGCTGTAATTATGCCTAAATCCACCATGCCCTGACTTAACTCAGCAGTATTTTTATATGCTTCCTTGTCACCTAGTACAAGAATTACACCTGAAGCTGAATGTACTTTATATTGACCATATGCTGCCTCTCTCACCTTTTCTTTCATATCCTCATCCAGCACAACAATATAATTAGCATGCTGTAAGTTAAATGCTGAAGGGGCAAGCTTAACATCCTCCAAAATAGGGCGTATATCTTCTTCAGTCATTTTAACGTCCTTGATAAAATTATTAGCAGAGCGACGCTTATCAATCAGCTTGGAAAATTCCATTTTTTTATCCCCCAATACAGTTATGTATACATCCAGTGGGGCTTTGCTTTCCCAACTGGATGAAATTGTGTTACTCATATTCTTTATCGAACATAATGGAACTTCTTACAGTGTCAATCGGACGAACAAGACTTTCAATCTGTTCACGTTTTGGTTCTAAAAATGGTGGTAATGACAGTTTTTCTCCTAATGTTTCATATGGTTCATCGCCCATAAATCCTGGACCATCTGTAGCCAATTCAAATAAAATCTGCGGAGCTACTCGTGCATACAATGATTCAAAGAAATGACGATTTACATAGCCAGAAGTGTGGAAACCAAAACTTTCGAAACGTGCAGTCCATTCATCTAATACCGAACGATCCTCTACACGAAAGGCAGCATGGTGAACAGTACCAAAACCTTGACGAGCAACGGGTAACACTGTGTTGTGCTCGACAATAATCTGGGCGCCATTTCCTCCCTCGCCTACTTCAAATAAATGGAAGTCCCCTTCATCTGCAATCTCTGTAAAAAGCATTACCTTTTCTAAAACATCCTTAAAGTATTTAAAATTAGCGACACGGACAAAAACTGGTCCTAAACCTGTAATGGCATACTCAAGTGGGATGGGGCCATTCTGCCAAGGCGTACCTGCCGCCACACCTGTATTGTGCTCATCAGAAATTAACTGATAGTGCTGATCATCAAAATCTACGAAAGATAGTGTTTTTTTACCAAACTGTTCTTTCATACCTGTATGCTTCACATTTAAACGGTCAAAGCGCTTTATCCAATAATCTAAAGCAGCATCCGTTGGTACACGGAAAGAAGTCTTTGAAATTTCATTTGTACCATGTACACCTTTTGGGATATTAGGGAAATCAAAGAACGTCATATCTGTACCCGCACTACCCTTATCATCTGCAAAGAATAAATGGTATGTTTGAATGTCATCCTGATTCACTGTTTTCTTTATTAAGCGCATTCCTAAAACATAGGTAAAGAATTTATAATTTTCTTCAGCACTACTTGTGATAGCCGTTACATGGTGTACACCTTTTAAATGATTCATAGTATGCTCCTCCTATATATCTCGATATCGAGATATATATTTAAATTTTTTTATTGGTTAGTGGCGTTCTTGCCAACTTTTTTAAGTGATAAAATCATGTTGTCCAGCTCCTGGGCTTCCAATACTTCAAATATCTCATTTATTTTCTGTTCATGCTTAGGGAATATTTCCTCCATCAAAACCTGTCCCTCAAGCGTTAGTAATACGTACGTAACACGACGATCTCTTGGACATGCCTTACGGTACACATAGCCCTTTTGCTCGAGCTTATCAATCACATAAGTAATACTACTGCTTGCAATTAATATTTTTTTACCAATCATTTGAACTGGTTGTTCTCCATGGTGATACAAAAATTCAAGAACCGAAAATTCAGTTTGATTTAAATCGAATTGAAGTAAATCTCTTCTAGTTGCATCTTGAATCGTTTGATATGCTCGGAACAAGACCGTAAATGCTTTTAAGTTACGATTGTTTTGCTTCATACGACTCCCTCTTTTTACTTCGAATTTAATTATCTCTAATTCGAGATAATAATAACATATACATTTTTAAACAGCAAACAATTTGTTTCTTTATGTTTGTCATCTTTTCGTTCGGGTAGAAGGTAGTTGTAACTTATAAAGGAGGATTCTAAATGAAAAAAGATGTCAATCAAAAACAACAACAGCTAGAAGCATTCCGAGTAAGTGATAAAGATCAACCTCTCACAACCAATCAAGGATTAAAAATATCGGAAGATGAACATTCACTAAAAGCAGGTGAGCGAGGACCCACTTTACTAGAGGATTTTCATTTCCGTGAAAAAATGACTCACTTTGACCATGAACGAATTCCTGAACGAGTAGTACACGCACGTGGCTCAGCCGCTCATGGAATTTTTGAAACATATGAATGCGCAAGTGATATTACAAAGGCTCAATTTTTAAATGGAAAAGGCACTAAAACCCCTGTTTTTGTCCGCTTCTCTACCGTTGCCGGGTCTAAAGGCTCTGCAGATACTGTTCGTGATGCACGCGGCTTTGCTACTAAGTTTTATACACGGGAGGGCAATTATGATTTAGTTGGAAATAACATACCAGTATTTTTTATTCAAGATGCTATTAAATTCCCCGATTTTGTACACGCTGTAAAGCCCGAACCAAATAACGAAATACCACAAGCACAAAGTGCCCATGATACTTTTTGGGATTTCATTGCAAATAATCAGGAGTCTGCTCATATGGTTATGTGGCATATGTCAGATAGATCGATTCCACGAAGCTATCGAATGATGGAGGGCTTTGGTGTTAATACTTATCGCTTTATCAATGCCGAAGGAAAAGCCCACTTTGTTAAATTTCATTGGAAACCTGTACTTGGGGTAAAATCATTAGTATGGGATGAAGCACAAATCATTGCTGGAAAAGATCCCGATTTTCACCGCAGAGATTTATGGGAATCCATTGAACGTGGGTATTTCCCAGAGTGGGAGCTTGGTGTGCAACTTATTCCAGTTGAAGATGAATTCAAATTTAGCTTCGATATTCTTGATGCCACGAAAATATGGCCTGAAGAAGAAATTCCAGTACGCATTCTTGGGAAAATGACCTTGAATAAAAATGTGGATAATTTTTTTGCAGAAACGGAACAAGCCGCATTCCATGTCGGGCATGTTGTGCCTGGCATTGATTTTTCAAATGATCCTTTATTACAAGGTCGTTTATTCTCCTACACCGATACACAGTTAATACGACTGGGAGGACCTAATTTCCATGAGCTTCCTATTAATAAACCAATTTGTCCATTTCATAATAACCAACGAGATGGCTATGGCCGACAAACCATTAATGTGGGACAAGTTAGCTACCATAAAAATTCCTTAGCCAATAATACACCACATCCTGTTTCTGAAGCAGATGGTGGATATAAGCATTATGAAGAAAAAGTTGAAGGGCATAAAGTACGTGCACGTAGTGAGAGCTTCAAAGACCATTTTTCTCAAGCAAGATTATTCTGGCTTAGTATGACAGATATTGAGAAAAAGCATATTATCGATGCCTTTAGCTTTGAACTTGGCAAAGTAAAAAATAAAGCGATTCGAAAACAAGTTGTAGACATGTATGCTCATGTCAGTTACTCACTTGCTTCAGCTATCGCTGAGCGTATTGGTATAGTTCCACCTGTAGAAGTGGAAGTACCACATATTCAACAAACTTCTCCTGCTGTTAGCCAAGTAATCAATGCAAAGGAAAGTGTCAAATCTAATAAAGTAGCTGTAATTGTTACAGAAAATAGTAGTGAAAAATTAAATGAACTTATTGCTACATTTTTAAGTGAAGATATCGTAGTTGAACTAGTAAGTAATAAACAAGGCATAGTAAGCGGTTATGAAATTCACGAAACATTTGCTACTACCTCCTCAGTTCTTTATGATGGGGTTTATGTTACAGGAGCCTTTCAGAATTCCTATGAACAAGCAAAAGCAGAACAGTTTATTGAACAAGCCTATCAGCACTGTAAAACAATAGGTTATACGGAAAATGTTTTATTTTTACAGCATATAGCCAATAAACATGGGGTTGCAACCGATCCAAAATCTTTTGTTCATGCCCTTGCTAAACATCGACATTGGGTACGAGAATGTAAATGAATGTAAAGCCAGCTAACTGATTAAATCAGCTAGCTGGCTTGTTTTTATTATTTAATTCGTTTAAATTCCTTTTCATTGCCGTCTACAAATTCGACATCCACTTCAATGGATTGATAGTTATCTTCAATATTGAATACTTTGATTACTTGATCAATCACTTCATCATTAGATGTTGTAGAATCAAAATTCAACTGCTTAAATAACGGCTCTAATTTAGTATAAGCTTCATCGCCCTGCAGTTTTTCATTTTTTCGATCATCTTCTAATTTTGCTTCTATTCCTGTTTTTTTATCCTCATATTCTACCTCATAAGACTCCGTTGCAGAGTAATCAACATCTAAAGAAAACTCTAAAAAATTAAATGTCACTTGGTCAGTTGGCGTCTCACCCGTCTGTTGAGTAGCATTCTGATCTGCTGGAGCATTTGCAGGCACATCTTTTACCTCATCCTTATTACAGCCGTAAAGAATAACAGTCATTAAAGAAATCACTAAAATAAATTTCAATTTCAATTTATTCACTCCTTTCTTTACATATTATTTCCCCATTCTTCTACAAACTAACCTAAAAAGGGCATCTCCTACAAATAAGGAGATACCCTTTTCATGGAATGCGACTTAATAATAGAAGTTACGATCCACTTTATTTTCTTGAATAGCTTTTGCTAAACGAACTGTTGACACAGCCAAATCGGCATATGACACACTCTTGGTAGCATTAAAGTTATTTTGCTGTGTATCAATCAGCCCCATCCCATTTGCTATTGCTATATAGCCTGTATACGCTGGATCAATAGAAGCTGCATCCGCAAAGTTTAATTTGTAAATATCCTTATACTTTGCAACATTCTCCAATTGCATTGCTTTAACAGCCCATACTGCTAGCTCTTGACGAGTCAATGTTTCATCCAAAGCGAATTGGTTTGCTGGCTGTAAAATTCCCATTCTTACAGCTTGTTCAACCACTCCATATAATGGATGGTTTTTATCGATATTGCTGAAGGTTTGCTTTTCACCATCGCCACTACCAAAATGGCCATATGTTAAAGATTTTAGTAGAATCTTTAATGCTTCTCCCTTTGTCACAGCAGCATCAGCATTAAAGTTTGCTATATCTTTTATCTCTAATACATTTTGATGTAGAAGATAATTTAATTCATTGGCTGCTGTTGGGTGTGAAATAGATTGCTTTTCTTTTGAGCCATCTACCTCATACAACCATTCACCAGTAATTGCATCAATTTGATTAACTAAGCTACCGTTGTAAGTTGGAGCATAGACTAGATCATAATGTTGTTTACCTTCAGTATCCTGCTTTACATATTGTAGTTGTAATGTAAGAGCCTTACTATAGGCTTCTTTTGCTTTATCAGCAGAGATTACTTGACTAAGAGAAGGCCAGTTATTAATCTTTTGTTTATTAACATTCAATGAACGTAATGATCCATCAGAGCCAATACCTACGTTTATTTCATCTCCAACAACCGCAATTCCGTTTACGATGCGTGGGAAGGAGAAGTAATAATCTTTACTATAATCATCATGTACAGGATCATCAATTGGCATCGAATACTCATGTAAATAGGATGGAGCCCATTGCTTTAAGTATTCAACAGCCTTTGCTAATGCCGCATCCTTTGAGACGGTAGTTGTTTTGTCAGTGTTGATAAAATCTCTCATAATATCGTGATACTGTACGATATCGCCTGTTGCCTTATTAATTTCTAAAGAGGTACCGGACCCGCCATTATTGTACATATACATGTAATTTACTGTATAAACCGTTTCACCATTGTCATTTTCTCTTTCGTCAACCATATCAATAGTGAGCTTTGCCTTGTCTTCATCGACTTTTAATAAATTTTTAGCGAATTCCTCAACCTCTGCTACTGTCATACCGCTTTTTCTTGGTGGTAATTGCTGTGAGGATATTTTCTCAGGGCTTTTCGTCTTAGGAACTTGTGTAGAGAAGCCATTCGTTGTTTGCCATTGACCCGTTAATGCATGTACACCATTAAATCCTGTTGCTGGCATATAGACAAGCTTCACATTACGTTGATCGCTAAAATAGTCAACGTAATAACGAAGTTCAACTGCTAAGTTATCACGTACTTGTGCAACAATTTCTTCCTCATTTTTTTTCTGGCTTGAGCTATCAAAGGTTGCTTTACCAATTGATTCTGTATTTTTATACATTCCTGTTATTTGACCATTAGCAAGAACATCTATAGTGATACTTTGATCGCCAATAAGCACTCCATTATAGGTTGGTGAATAAACAAATGAGTAGGTAATTGGTTGTGATAATGGACGATTAATGTCATTGTAATAACCGAAGCCATCTTCACGGAGTTTATAGTTCTCTATTTTCGCAAATTTTCTTAGGAAGTCATCTGCAATTTTTTTTGCTTCAGTCTCTGAATATTTTGCGGGATATACTGCTTCAGCGATATTAGCTGGCTGATAATAGAAATGTTCTAACTCTAAATCTTCACCTTTAAATGTAAAACCACCATATACATCTTTACCATTTACCGTTTTATGGAAGTTTAAATCATAACGGACCGTTGTATCATCTCTAAAAAAATGACCGCCTCCAGAATTAAACTCATTATCAGCTACAAATTTGAACTCTTCAGGGAATAGTGCACGTAATTTGTTAATTAGCATACCTTTTGTCACTTTCGTCTCTGAGGCAGCCAACTGTATTGCAATACGCTCTGAAGGTTCTTTCACATTTGCAGAAGCTTGTGAAACGGGTGCTAGAATACCAACAGAAAATGCAGTAGTTGTTAAAATAATACCTAACTTTTTAAATTTACCCAAAATATACCTCCTAAAATACTATTTACCATAATTATAATATATTTACCCTTAATTAGAAATGAATTTTACAGATAATTTCCTCTTCGAAGAAAATACATTGGGCAATCCGTCCTTTTTTCTTCATTTTCTCATTTCTTTACCACATCAAAATTGGCACCAATTAACACCCAGTTCTGAGGGAATGGTAGTCCTAATTTCCAATAACCAATACCACGAAGGTTATATTGTTTAATGAGATTGAATTTAGCTTGAATAGATCTAGCATCTTCAAACCACACCATATGCGCCCTACCTTGCTCATCATAGTATTCAAAAAATGGTGCTTGGGCTCTCCAATCATACTGAATTGCTGCATTATAACGTTTAGCAATTTCAATGGCTCGCTGTGGACTAAGCGCTTCTGCATACGGTCCCCCCTGAACAAAAGGTAACGTCCAATCGTAGCCATATAAATTTTGCCCTAACATAATTTTGCTTGCAGGTATTTCACTCACCGCATATTTTACAACTGCTTCTACCTCTGGGAGAGGTGAAACGGCCATTGGTGGGCCAGCTGAATATCCCCATTCATAAGTCATGAGTAAAACAAAGTCCACGATTTCCCCATGTGCTCTATAATCATGTGCCGCTGTCCATGGTCCTCGTTCACTATCACTTGTTTTAGGAGCTAATGCTGTAGACACTGTATATCCTTGAGCGTGAAATTTTTCTACAGCTCTTCTTAAAAAATTGTTATAGGCTTGTCGTTGATCTGCTGGCAAATTTTCGAAGTCAAAGTGGATATCTTTAACATCCCCAAGTCGCTTTGCTTCTGCAAGAATATTATCAAATAATAAATCTTGAACAGCTGTACTTTGAAAAATATCTCTCGCTAATTCACCACTAAAACTAAAATTCTCCAAATTAGAAATAACCATTGCCATTGATGCTCCCGTATCATTTGCAATTTGTGTCACACCTTGGCTTGGTGGCCTCTGTAAAGTACCTTCACGCCTAGCCTCATAGCTAAATAAAGCTAAATATGTTAAATTAGGACCCGCTTCCCTCGCTTGATTCAAGAGTGCTTCACTAACTGATGTTCCTCTCGGCTCTAAATAGGCTAATGTTTCTGCCCTTGTTTTTGGTGGCTGTGGGATATATAATCTCGTTCCAACTGCTAATGGTTGATTTGGATTAATGCCATTTACTTGTGCAAGTGTTACATAATTAATACCGAAACGTTGGCCAATTGACCATAGGCTATCACCTGGCTGTACATAATAAAAGCTTCCGACAATCGGGATTACAAGAGCTTGCCCCACAACTAAACGATTTGGCTCTGGAATTTGATTGGCATCTATAATGCTCTGAACCGTAGCCCCATACGCCTGTGCAATTCCCCATAAAGACTCGCCAGCCCGTACAACGTGTATTTGAATGATTTTGCCTCCTTCTAGCTTTATAAAATCATACCTATAAAGCTTATGAAATCAGAGATGAAAAGATGTCTCTTAACAACTCCACAAAAGTACACCACTATTCAAAGCAAATAAATAGTATGCTATATTATGTCACCTATTTAATACTAATGATAATAATCTTCGTTTATGAGATTTCATGAAAGAATGTTCTTTTAAATACGTATGTCTAAAAAGTTAAATGAATAATATATTCTGCTTCTTCACCGTTATTAGAATAAAAAAACGCAAAATGATACTTATCTTGATAACAATAATCGTACAAATGTTCTATTTTCTGCATAATCTTCAGTAAATTTTTACCCACTTTCTACCCTACAAATCAGTTGTAGCAGGCTACTTTTGATAACACTTTTCCCAAATTTTTTTACGCAACTAGCGTCATATGCCTTATTCTTTTCCCTGTTCTCACTCTTGTATAATGAAATTATTGTAAGGAGGTGTTAGATTGCGTTTATTTTACCAGCAAAAAGTAATCGGTAAGAAGTCTCGTAAACTTGAAAAAATTTCATTTTCAATTGAAGAGCCTGTCATAACGTTACAAGATTTACTTGTTCAGCTTGTTACACAGCAGGTTCAACAATTTAATGAGAAAATGGTAGATACACCACTTCATGTTTATTTATCGGATCAGCAACTAGAAGAAGCTGCTCAATATGGCAAAGTACATTTTGGAGAAAAGAAAAAGGATACTGTACAGTCAGTGGATCAAGCTATTTCCACAATGCTTCAAGCCTTTCAGGACGAGCTGTTTTTAGTCCTTCATAATGAAGAATCTTTAGATTCTCTTTCTACACCATTAAACATACAGGAATACGATGTCTTTACATTTATTAAACTTACTATGCTTGCAGGACGAATTTGGTAAGGAGGGATTTATATGACACTTTCACATGAACAAAAAATACATTTTCAAAGTATAGTTGATTCTGCACCTATAGCAATACAGCCTTTAGCAGCTGCATTGTTAAAATACATGGACAATAGAGATTATGACATTGAAACGCTTATAGCTGCTCAGCAATATTCATCACTTGAAGAACTATTTAGTGGACCATTATTTGAAGTGCTTACCATGTTTTCTTCACAAGAACGTGCACTTAAGATCAAGAAACTAGCATTACGCTTTGATGCTACAATGTTCCAAAGAGGTGTTTTACGTCGATCTTTTCGTTCTTCTCAACCAGTGCAAGACCATCTGTTTCAATGTTTACAATTAATAGAAGAAATGCTGACATTTGAGGAAATTACTTTGCAGGAGTTGTTAACGAATCATCGTCAATATGAGCATGGAACCTATCCAAACTATAGCTCCTATGTCTTAAAGAATGAAAATACAAAAGTAATGGGTTTTAATGTCTTTGAGCAGTTGCTTGCTGAAGAACTATCATTAGAAAACCCGTCAATTGAAGAAGCAGTAGAAGGTATTTTATTTGATGAACATCATAGTAGCTTTTTCGGTCATCCATTCATTCGAGGTATTTTTAAATCGAGTAATCACCGGATGCATAATGCACTTGGCAAACTCTTATTAGCAGCTGCACGACAAGAAGGTTTACGACAGGCAATAGTAGAAAATATTGACCATGGCAATCTTGATGCACAACTCAACATGATGAAGCTTATTCAGGAACATCGCCTAACACGCTTCTCCTCTGTAATTCGAGCAGTCGATACTTGGATGGGACTTGGCTATAATAGTTTCGAAAATCAAAAAATAACAGAGGAAGTTCTTGCATTAGCCATCCAAGCAATCGAAGAAGACAGCTTTGTTGAACAACTGTTAACGAGTGAACGTACAATTGATATCTATGTTGCATTATGGGCAACTGCTACAAAGGACTATACAAAATTAAATGACCTTGTAACAATACTCTTAAAGCGTGACAAGCATATCCAACTTACAACGCTTGCCTTTTTGAAAAACTTATCGAAAATTTCCTTCACTGCGCCATTTGTAAAGGATTTAATCTTATCAACAAAAGATATCGAGTTGTTTGCCTTTGCATGGGGCAATTTTCTTTATGCTAATCACCATATTAATAGTGAGTATGCAAGAGACAATGAATGGGCGCAAATCCTTCAAACCTTCATGCAAGAAAACACACAGTTACAAGGGATTGAATACCTTTTATTTGAACAGCTTGAGTGGGCAAAAAATGAAATTACGAAAGATGGACTTAACATTACAGGTAAACCTCTATCCTTTGTCCATGTCCATTTGTCATTAGAAGATTTAATTTCAACACAAATTATTTTAGCCCATCATGTACAAGACGAGGCATTATTCCAACGGATTATTGAGCATGCAGATTCTTACTCACCATCTAGCAGAATCGGCCTACTGAATATTTATTGTCTTGACCCTGTCACAGAAGGTCAACGTGAATTTTTATTTAATTCATTACGGGATCGCAGTTCCATCAATCGTTCTCTGGCGTTAAAGAAAATACATGCTCTAACACCAACAGAAGAAGAAATAGCAAAAATTGAAGATCTTTTAGCTAATAAATCAGGTGCACTTCGTAAAGAGGCTATTTCACTCTTAAAAGTTCAGGCACAGAATAATCTGTTACAAAGTGCTGAAAGGCTGTTAAAAGATAGTAAGCAGTTAAAGAGACTTGGAGGGCTTGAATTACTATTAGAAGCCTCTAAGCGACACAACTTAGCAAGCGAGCAAATTACAGCTTTATGCTCCTTATTACCAAAAGTAACTAAAAACGAGCAAGTTTTGTTAGAGCAATTAATTACAAGGGATGTCCCTGAGTATAACGAGAGTAATGGCTTTGGCTTGTATACACCACATCCCCCTATTCAATATGGCTGTATTTCGGATGGAGCCATTCAAATGAATGGTGTAGAGCCTTGGCAACAGCTTGCTCCACTTTATGTACAGGCACCTACACCTTTTGAAAAATTCTTTCAATATGATGTTGATAAGTTATTATCTAAGCTTGAACAGCTTATTCAGGTTTTAGATCAACATGCTGAACTAGAATATGAAACATACCAATGGAATGACACACCCATTAGCACTACATTAGGACAAAGATATAGTGTAATGGCAACTAAATCGGATAATCAACGACATGCTAGTCTTGATGCTTATCCTATCCCCGAAGAAATTGTTCAATGGATGAAGACAGCATTATTTAGTAATGAGGACTTAGCCTATTTTAATTTTTACCATAATCTATCAGAATACCCTGCTGCTCATGATCTTTCCGAAGCAGCTCATACACTAATTAAACCGTTCTTCCAATACAAAGATTTAAAAGTACGTGTTGCGCAATTTAATTCCTTGAAATATGACGATACAATTCAACAGATTTTCTCAGTGCTATCCCAAGACATCGACAAAATCTCAGGTGATACAGTGCTACATCAGGAAGCACTTTCATTACTCGAAAAGCATGCACCCGAATTTAATCGCTTCGAACAGGCAGTAGGCATAATGTTACAGCTATTCAAACAAATCCCTGCTGATCAGTGGCAACTTGATGTTCGAGAGAAGGGTTATTATTACTATCGTTCCACTTCTACTATTATCGATTTAGATGTCGTTGAGTCATTCGTTGATCGATGCTGGTCTGATTACTCAACCTATGGTGAATATGTCAAAATGCTAGCTGTTAATGAAGAGCTAACAAAGCGTATGAAAAATGCAAGCTATAGCCCAAACGTCTACAATTTATCTTTGTTCCAATATTTAGACGCCATGAAAGTTGGTTTATTTACGCAAGATCACCTATTTGAAGCCATATTTACCAACACGCTCGCTTCAGAAATATTTAATGAGCCAACTAAGTTACAAGAACGCTATCAACAATCGTTTGAAGATTTAACAGATTTCTTTGCTATTCGTGAACAAGCGATTGATCGTATTTTAGCCATAGAGCTAAAACGTGGTGATACGCCTACTGCTGTAACAAAGCTTGCTAGTAGCATTTCTTATTTTGAGGGTATTGATTATTTCTTACAGATTCTACAGGCACTTGACGGAGAAAAGCTTGCGAGAGGATATATTTGGCAGGCAGAAACGAAAAAGGATGTATTCTCCAGATTGCTAACTAACTGTTACCCTAAAAGAGAAGAAACAGCCCAGCAATTAAAAGAAGCATGGCTGAAAACAGACATTTCTAAAGAACGTTTAATTGAAGCCATGATGTATAACCAACATTGGATAGACCTTGTCAGTGAAGTGATTGGCTGGGATGGACTAAAAGAATCAGCCTGGTATTTTATTGCTCACACAACAGATTCATTGTCTGACTATGCCAAAGATCAAATTGCCCTTTTCTCTAGCATAACTGCTGAGGATTTCCGTGATGGTGCATTCGATTTAGCTTGGTTCCAAAGCGCCTATCAAACACTTGGGGCTAAGAAATTCAAACTTGTTTATGATGCTGCAAAATATGCTTCTGAAGGAGCCAACCATCGTCGGGCACAGCTTTATGCAGATACAGCTATCGGTAAGCTCAGTCCAAAACCGTTAATGCAAGAAATTCAAGATAAACGCAATAAAGATAAACTGCGCGCACTTGGTCTTATCCCTTTAATAAAATCCGATGACAAAGACGCCCTGACACGCTATCAATTTATTCAACAGTTTTTGAAGGAAAGTAAGCAATTTGGTGCTCAACGCCGCGCAAGTGAGGCTCGAGCAGCAAGTATCGCTCTAGAAAATTTAGCGCGCAATGCAGGGGATGGAGAAGCCACTCGCTTCACATGGCGTATGGAGTTATCTGCCTTTAACGATATGAAGCATTTATTTAAAGCACAACAAATCGAGCAAATTACAGCCCATCTACAAATAGAGGATGATGCCTCTGTAGCTATTATTGTTGAAAAGGATGGTAAACGTCTAAAGAACGTTCCTGCTGCATTAAAAAAGCATGCTGATATTGTAACCTTGCAGGAAGCCCGAAAAGACTTACAAGAGCAATATAAACGAGCACGCCCAGCGCTTGAGCAAGCAATGGAATTAGAAACAGTATTTTCGGTCGAGGAGCTCATTCATTTATTAGCTCATCCGATTCTAGCTCCGCTGTTACAAAAACTACTATTTATTAGCGATAATTACGTTGGAATGCTGACATCAGAAGGTTTACAGCTTTTATCGGCTGACGTTGTGAACCTTGCTCCTACGTCCTCTATAAAGATTGCTCATCCTTACCATCTTCTAGAGAGCGGTCAATGGAGACAGTGGCAATCCTATATGTTTGAGCACAACATTAAACAGCCATTTAAGCAAGTGTTCCGTGAGTTATATCTCATCAATGCTGATGAAAAAGCACAGAAACATTCATTGCGCTATGCAGGGCATCAAGTAAATCCTTCACAAACAGTAGCCCTGTTGAAAACACGTGGCTGGCAAATCAGCTATGAAACAGGACCACGTAAAGTATATTATAAGGAAAATATTGTGGCATCCTTGTATGCACAGGCAGATTGGTTTACGCCAGCAGAAATTGAAGCACCTGCAATCGAAGGTGTTTACTTCTATGATCGACTAACAGGCAAAGATATCGTTTTAGATGATATTCCAGCTGCGATATTCTCTGAGGTTATGCGAGATATTGATCTTGTTGTCAGCGTAGCTCATGTTGGTGGTGTAGACCCTGAGGCAAGTCATTCTACTGTTGAAATGCGCAGCATTATCGTAGAAGAATTGGCTAAATTATTGAAGCTAAACAATGTGGAAGTGAAAAAACAACATGCCCTCATAGAAGGTAAGCTAGCAAGTTACTCCTTACATTTAGGAAGTGGTGTGGTGCATCAAATAGGCGGTTCCATGATCCCAATTATTGCTGTCCCATCTCAGCATCGTGGACGAATTTTCTTACCGATGGTGGATGATGATCCACGGACGGCTGAGATCATGTCCAAGCTCTTATTACTATGTGAAGATACAAAAATTAAAGATCCAGCTATATTAACTCATATTCGAAGCTATGAGCAAATGCACTAACGTACTCTAGATAAAAACAGGTGACTCCATTCGTCACCTGTTTTTACTTTATATCTGTTTTAATCATTTCAAACAATAGCGGTACATTCGTGCCACGATGCAATGAATGACAGCCTTCCATTAAAAATGACCAACTTTTCTTTATTTTTTCCCTATAAGACAACTCTGAACTAACTGGGAGATAGGTGCTTAAATATTCCTCAATCGTGCATGTCAGATTGTCCATAAATTTATCTGCTTTTTGTATTTTTTCTGTTGGGATTTCATTGCGCTCATTCCATAAGACATGTTCTAAATTCGTAGAAAAATAAAATAATTGATAAGGTACTTTCATACGGTTAATGCTAAAGTGGTCGTTGGCAATCAAAATTCTAGCATTCTTAGCCTTCATATCATTGCGTTGTTCTATTTGTTCTTTGCGTTTATCCGACTTCACTAAAATAGCATCCTCTGTATAAAATAAGTTTTGCTCGATACGCTCATCTACCTTGACGCACTCTGGTGCAATAAAGCATCCATCTGCATCTGTAATATGAACAACCGCTGTTAAATCATTGGCTAAAAATTTATATTTTTCAAGATAGCTTTGAATCACTCGTACAACACTGTTTTTAATATTCGGTATTCGTTTGTGCGCATCCCACTTTGTTAAGATATCTTCTCGTTGTACATCAAAACGTATTGTGGAGTTCGCAAAATGAGCATCTAAATAATCCTCTAAAATAATTTGCTCCGTCTGCCCTTCCACAATAATCAAAAGTACTTTTTTAGTCATGTTGAACACCTGCTTTACGAAAAGCCCGCTTTATTTTAAATGTTTTAGTTTCCTTATATATCTCTTCCTCTTGCCCGCCAAGCTGGATAGCACGTAAATAGACATCTCTAGCGTTATTCACTTCTTTGATACCTTTTAGCTGCATATAACGGTGATGTTCATTTGTTGTCGTAAACCATAAATTTTTAATAGCTAGCACCTCTAACACACGTAGATTATGGGAAGTAAAAATAAGTTGCCCTTTTCCATCCTCATCTATCACTGTTAACAACTCACCTAACAAATATTCAAATACACCTGAATCTAATTCATCAATAACCACGCATGCATTCGGATTATTGTATACAGCAATTAATACACTAAGAATAGAAATGATCTTTAAAATTCCCTCTGACTCTGTTCGTAGCGGTAATTCCTGCTCCCCACGCTGAGACAAAAATTCAAAACGAATTCCTTGCTCGCCACTGTCCATCATTTGCTTTGTAATGATATTAATTTTAATCGTCAGACCAGGAATAATTGCTGAGAGCACTTGATTACTTTGTTCAATAACTTCACATAATGCATAGAATGCATCCTCTGGTAATAAAGCTGGTCCATTTAAATCATAAGGAATAAGACCTCTTGTTTTCTCTAAATGAATACTGAATGGCATCATCCGTTCTTCAAATAGTGGGGCAATATTTTGAGTATTAACAACATGTAAGTCTCGACTAAAATCAACAGCAATATTTTGTAGCAACTGCATTTCTAGCTCAGAAAGCCGTTCCTGTAATAATGTCTTTATATCTTTATGGAATAGAAATGATATATATTGTTTTCTTGCTAACTGTTGAATAACCAGTAATTGAATTCGTGCTTGTTCACTCAAATCATCCAGTTTCGATTGACGAATTTGTACATCCCTCTCCGTCACAGCCACTAAAATCTTTGATCGCTTCCCTTTCGTGTTTTCTCGATAGGTAAGGCGCTCCAACGTAGTATATAGTCGATGTTGATCCTCCTGTAGCTCCACATAGTAATTCACAAAAAATGTACCGAATTGATTCTGAACTAGAAATTCTACATCCATGCTAGCTGTTTGCTCTCCTGCCAATATAAGTCGCTTCTTTTGAGAGGGCAACTTCACTTCAGCAAGCCATCCTGATAGAAGTGTCTTCAATAAACTAAATGCATCTACAATGGTTGTCTTTCCAGAGCCATTTTGTCCATATAGGCCAACAACATTCGCTTGTAGAAATGTCTCAAAATTTACTGTGAGAACAATTTCACCCTGTCGTACATTTCGTAAATTTTGTATGTTTATTTTTTTTATCTTAATAATTGCCATGTGCTAAACATCCTTTTAGCTTTTTCCCTTATTATAATGAAAATCGTTTTATTTTATAACAAATTCGAACTTAAGCATCCATAGCCTATAGCCTATGACAAAAATCGTAATAGGCATATGTTAGAAAAAATGAAGAAAGGTGTGTTTCATTGGTTTATCCTAGATTAGCCCCTGATGATTTTAACAGTCAATTTCGCCCAGGTATGAAAATATGGGTAACACTCCCTACTGGTACTTATTCAGGTACATTAATTCGGACATTCGGAACTGGAGGAAGAACTGCTGAAATTCAGTTAGATAATGGTCAAATAGTGACTGTGGATGTTAGTCAAATCACTGCTGCAGGTACAGGAACACCTCCTGGTAGTTCCTATCCGCCGCCATACCCACCACCATATCCACCATATCCACCATATCCGCCTCAACCTTATCCACCGCGGCCATACCCACCACAGCCTTATCCACCGCAACCTTATCCGCCACGTCCTTATCCACCACAGCCTTATCCACCGCAACCTTATCCGCCACGTCCAGGGGGGCAATATCCTGGTTTCCCACCACCATTAATACCTGGACTCCCTAATATTTTACCGGGCATATTTGGTAATCCGCGGCCTTAGCAACAATAGAAAAGGTTATTTCTTTATTTAAGAATAAAGAAATAACCTTTTTTCATTTTATTCCCATAACAATAATCATCAAATCCCTTTACATATAAGTCATGACAAAATAAGTAAAAAGCCCTAACAAGGAATTGGAAATTGGTATTTCAGCCAAATTTTTAATCAACTAAAAATAAGTTAGATCTGAGCATACTTCTTTTTTATACTAGGAAATATATAGCTTTTTGTAAAAATTTAACCTAACCTAAAAAATATATAGACTAAAAAACTATATATCATCATTTATTTATAGAAATCATGACTTGAAATAGTAAGTTTTCTGGGTTGTGAATCAATTTTTTTGGCAGTATAGTAGTTAAATGATAGGGGATAAATAGATTATTTTGCATTTATAAATAATTAACACGCATCTGGACTTCTACGAATAACATCAACATCTTCAATGTGTAGTACATTGACTAAATTATCCATTTATAGTCCTTAGCTTGAAATATTTGCTATATCATATTAGGAGGAAAAGCATGAAAACACGCAAGAAGCAGCAAATGTCTATTAGTAAGAAATTAACTGCAATAGTAGTGAGTATTTTATTATTATTTGGATTAGTTACTTTAGGTCTTTCTTATTATATAGTAAGAAATAGTAATTTAACAGACATGAATCAATCTCTTTCTGACAAAGGCATGATCCTAGCCAAAACCATTGATATTACTACACTAAAATCGATATTAGAGAATCCTACAAATAGTAACCCTGATGCTCTACGATTAACTAGTGAAATGGATGCAATCAATGATAATTCAGATAGCATTACCAATCTATTTTTAATTACAGTTAACGGTGAAAATATTAATGCACCTGTTCTATCATCTAGTATACTTGAACTAGGGGCAGAGTATAACCAAGATATGATTGCAATGGGTTTATCTCCAGATTTCCTAGCAAGAATTAAAGAAGTCTTTGATACAAAAAAAGCAACAGCAACAGATATTTATAGCGATGAATATGGTAGCTATAAAACAGGCCTTACACCAATCTTGGATGAGAATGGGAATATGCTGGCTGCTTATGCCATTGACTATGACGTATCAATGGTAACAGGAAAAGCGATGTCTGAAGCCCTATGGACTTTATTAGTAACGGTTATTTTCTTAATTGGTTCATCCATTGCTGTTTACACTCTTTTAAGAAAAAAATTAACACCAATTCAACAACTTTCCTTACAATCTAAAAAAGTCGCAGAAGGTAATTTAGAGCTGGAACCATTACCAGTTACTTCAACAGACGAAGTAGGAATGCTCACACAAAATTTTAATTCTATGATCGATAACTTAAAAAATGTTATTAAGAGTACAACGATTGTTTCTGAGCGTGTTTCAAACACAGCCAATGTTTTATCTGTAAATATGCAAGAAGCTTCCGATTCATATAATAATGTAGCATCTTCCATGCAGGAGATTGCAAGTGGCGCTGATCTTCAAGTACAAAAGGCAAAAGAAAGTACAATTACCATTGAAGAAATGAATATTGGTATTCAACGTATTGCCATGACGTCCAATCAAATTTCAGAATCCTCGATTTTAGCATCAGAGGAAGCTGAAAGAGGGAATGAATCGACAAATAAATCTGTTGCACAAATGAATGCTATTAGCAAAGCTGTTAATCAATCTGCAGCTTCTGTTAAATTACTTGGCGATCATTCCAATAAAATAGAAGAAATCGTAGGAATCATTACAGGGATTGCTTCGCAAACCAATTTACTTGCATTGAATGCGGCAATCGAAGCTGCACGTGCAGGGGAGGCTGGTAGTGGCTTTGCAGTGGTTGCTGATGAGGTACGTAAACTTGCAGAGCAATCTGAGGCATCTGCAAGAGAAATTTCTACACTTATTTCTCATATCCAGCATGATACAAACGAATCTGTAAATATCATGGTTCACGCTGTAGAAGAAGTAGATCATGGTATTGTCATGATCAATGATTCGGAAAAATCATTTAGCCAGATTTTAACTTCCATTCACCATGTGACAGGGCAAATTCAAGAGCTTTCTGCAACAATTGAAGAAATGGCAGCTGGTATGGAAGAAGTAACATCTGCCGTAAAAGATATGGAAGATTTTTCAGTCAATTCAAAGGACAATACAAGAGCAGTAGCAGCAACTTCTGCCTCTCAATTGAATACAGTACAACGAGTTTCTGAAGAAGCTCAAGTATTATCCGAGCTATCTGATGAATTAATGAATGTTGTTAATACCTTTGTAGTGAAATAAAAAATGAAAGGGCTGCCCTTATTAAGGAGAGTTATGTCCGTTAGTTTCTCACAGATCGATTCACTACTGTGGACCTAATGACGATAATCGCTCCTTCATAGGTGTCGGCCCTTTTCTAAAATAGGAGTTGTCATAATTGAATAATAAAAAAGAATTTGATGTACACCCATCACAGAATAATATGCTTTCTTTTGACCAACAAACACTTCAATCCAATAGTACACAATTATTAAACAGAGAAGACTTACTCGCATATCAAACGTTAAACCGTACAATAGCTGACTACGATCAAAACACCACAATACCTGACGTATTTTATCAGGCAGCACAAAAATTTGCGGAACGAATCGCATTATCCTATGAAGGTGGTAAACTTACCTACCGTCAGCTAAATGAACAATCCAACCAAGTTGCTCATATGTTAGTTGCCAACGGTCTACAAAAAGGAAACTATGTAGCGATAGTTATGGAACGCAGTAAAGAAACTGTCATTAGTTTGTTAGGTATCCTGAAAGCTGGTGGAGTTTATGTTCCCATTGATCCGAGCTATCCAAAAGAACGTTGTCAGTACCTATTAAACGATACAGGTGCTCCATTTATCATAACGAAAAACGAACATACAGCTCTACTGAATGATTTTATACATAATGATTCCCAAACACGCACAGTGTTCACAATCAACCAAATGGAGCAAGGATATTCACAGGAAAATATCCAATGTGAAATTCTTCCATTCGATTTAGCCTATATTATTTATACATCTGGTTCAACAGGTAAGCCAAAAGGCGTCATGCTTAAGCATGAGGCTGTCATTAATTTAATAACAGATAATCAACGAATCTACCATTCAACTAAAGAAGATGTTTATTCCCAGTTTATTTCTTTTAGTTTTGACCCTTCTATAACAGAAACTTTTACCGCTTTATTTTCAGGTGCAAGACTTCATATGCTTACAAGTATAGAGCGTTTGTCCATTGAGGCATTTGCTGATATGATCGACCGTGAGCAAGTAACGACCGCTACTGTTCCAAATGCTTTCTTTACACAGCTAGCTACACATTTACCAGTAAGCTATAGAAAAAAGCTTTCGACATTAAATTATTTATCTGTAGGTGGTGAAGCCCTATTGCCTGCCATTGTTCAAAAATGGCAAGACAAATTTGGACTCTCTACAGAAATTATTAATGTGTATGGACCAACTGAATGTACAGTATTGTCCTCCTATTTTAAGGTGAAAAGTCAGATAACAGACATGCAATCTAGTATCCCTATTGGTAGACCAATCGCCAATTATGAAATGTATGTTATTAATACGGACGATCAGCTATGTCCCGTTAATGTAATCGGAGAATTATGTATTGCTGGTGCTGGTTTAGCAGCAGGTTATTTACATCAGCCTGAAAAAACAGCTGAAGTATTTGTACCTCATCTCTTAAAGCCAGATCAAAAAATGTATCGAACAGGTGATTTAGTTCGACTATCGCCAACTGGTGTCATTGAATTTGTTGGACGTAAAGACTCTCAAATTAAAGTAAGAGGCTTCCGTATTGAACTTGGAGAAATCGAAACAGTATTGAGCAATCATACGAGCATTCAGGAAGCTGTGATCATTGCAAAGAAAATGGCTGATGGGAATAATCATTTATTTGCCTACTATACGGTGGCAAGTGGGATGCAGCTTGAGGAGAATCTTTTAAGGGACTACTTAGCAAATCTTTTACCAGATTATATGGTGCCAGAGCAATTTATTGAATTGCAAGAAATGCCATTATCCCCTACAGGAAAAATTGATCGAAAACACTTAGCTTCATTGGAATTATCTTTATCACGCAGTACTACATATATTGCCCCAGAAAATGATACACAGCGTATGCTTGCTACTGCATGGGAATTTGTACTCGGTATTGAGCCAATTGGCATTCACGATAACTTCTTTCATATCGGAGGGCATTCGCTAAAAGTGCTCGAGATTCTTGTACAAGTGAAAAAACATATACCATTCTTAAAGATTCAGGATTTCTTCCAATATCAAACGATTGCTGAACTAGATCATTATATTCGTCATTATCAACCAGAAGCGATTGAAGATCAAGACGAGCCAGCTAAAAGCATTGTATTCAAGGACTTAATGGAGCCTAGTCCTCTAAAAGTCTCCCAAAATGTGAAGCCCTTGCCAATGACATCGGTATTACTAACAGGTGCTACAGGTTATTTAGGTAGTCATGTATTATATGAGCTATTAGCAACAACAACTGCGCACATATTTTGCCTTATTCGACCAAGCACCCAAACTACGATTGAAGATAAACTAAGAGAGAGTATGCAATTTTATTTTGGCAATACTATTGCTCAGCAGATGAAAGATCGTATTACTGTTATCCAAGGTGACTTAGGGAAGCAACGACTACACTTATCTGATAAAGATGAAAAAATCATTATGAAAGAAATTAATGCTATCATTCATTGTGGTGCAGATGTACGTCATTTTGGTGCAGCTGATCATTTTAATAATGTCAATGTGAATGGAACTCGCTACTTGCTTGAAATAGCCAAACAGAAACCAGGTGTGCATTTCCATTATGTATCTACAATTGGCATTCCAGAGGAGCTAGCCGCCATACAATGGGGACCAAATGAAGCAAAAGGTAACTTCAATTACAATGTAAAGCTTGATAATGTTTATACTCAAAGTAAGCTAGAAGCAGAAAACCTTGTTCGAAACGCTGTACAGGATGCAATCCCTGTCTCCATTTATCGTGTAGGAAATTTAAGCTGTCATTCTGAAACAGGTAAATTCCAACGTAATATCGATGACAATGCCTTTTACCGTATGATTAAATCAATGCTTTATTTAGGTAAAACACCTACCGCACAATGGCATGTTGACTTCACACCAATCAATTATGCTAGTCAGGCACTTGTTTCTTTGGCAAGCCAGCCAGCAACCAACGGCCATGTCTTCCATTTATGTAACCCTGTATCGCTTACTTATTTAGAATTAATCGATATGCTTAAGGAAATTGGTTATGACCTAACAATTGTGTCAACACAAGAGTATACAGATTGGCTATTAAATGGTGATCATTCAAAAGATGTACAGGAATATTTATCGTTAGCCATTGCGCAGCTTGAAGGTGATGGAGCAAGTGACTCCCCATTTATCTTCAATTGCAAAAAAACGATAGAATTTTTAGCTCATACCAAGATTGAATGTGCGGCACCAAATAAAGCCTTTATTTACAGAATGATTCAATATGGCATTGATACAGGCTACTTTCCTGAACCAAAACAAGTCAATATAAGATGATAAAACAAACTATACAGTTATTTGCACTTCCTCTAGGAGTACAGTTAGCACCACCAGAACGGGATGCTTTCCTTAAAGTACTCCCTTTTGAGGTGCAAAGAAAAGTTCAGCAATACAAGCACTGGCAGGATCAGCAAAGAGCGTTGCTAGGTAGCACTCTTATTAGATGGGCACTCCTTCCCTATATAGATGACGTTCTGTTACAACTAGCTCATAATGAATTTGGGCGCCCTTATATTGCAGGACACCCTCATTGGCAGGGAGATTTTAATCTCTCTCATTCTGGGGATTGGATCGTGTTAGCAGTCACCACTATCGGACGAGTGGGCATTGATGTTGAAGAAATAAAGCCAGTGAGTGAAGATATGATGATATATGCGCTTTCTGAGACAGAGCGTCAATTGGTCTCTCATCAGCCTTTACATGTTTTTTATGAGTTTTGGACTTTAAAAGAGGCTCTTTTTAAAACAGGCTTGTTGCCAATCCTATCGCCATATTTGCTTGATACCACCAACATAAAAAAAACAAGGAAAGACCTTTTTACCCAATTACTCTATCTCGATCAGCAGCATCCTGTATCCGTCTGCTGGAACAATGAAAATTCTAAGTTAATAACCACAATATTAAATAAAGAGCAGCTTCTACAGCCATAACAATAATTATTCCTCCGTATTAAGAAAACGCTGCCCTAACGTGTCATTTATTCGACCCGCTAGGACAGCACTTTTTGTTTTATTTAAATAAGTCTGGATACATTTCTTTTGCTAATGCTTCCATTCCATCAATTGTGTTATAGCCATAGCCAAACATGTAATTGTAATCTACAATATACATTTGTTTATTTTTAATAGCCTTCATGCTTGATAGTTTAGGATTCGCATAAATTTCTTCACGTACTTTTGTCAAATCAGAACCATCCCAGTTAGGAAGAATTAATACATCTGGATCTGCTGCAATTAATGTTTCAACACTTACATCGCCTGTTTCATCTTTAAAAATATTATCTAATTTAACCATTTTGAATGCATCATTAAAGAATGTTTCATCGTGTGCTGGATAAACAAAAAGCTCTTTTGGATCATTTGTATGCAAATAGGCAAATGTTTTTTCTTCTTTTATACTTTCTAATTTTGAGGAAATATCTTGTTGTCGACCTTTTAATTCTTTAATAAAGCTATCTGCTTTGTCTTGAACATTAAAAATTTCACCAATATTCTTTATATCTTTATAAATAGAATCATACGTGCCGCCTGTTACGGATGACTCTAAAACATATGTTTTTACACCCATTTCATTAAGCGAATCTACTGTCCCTACTCCCCATTCAGCATTATCAAATAAGCCACCACGACCAAATACTAAATCAGGATCAGTACCTAATGTAACCTCTTTCCCAACATATTCATCACTTAAAATATTTAGCTTTGCATACTCTTCTTCAACAGCTTTATCAACTGCACCAAAGTTTGCACCAACACCAACGATTTTATCGCCTAATCCTAAATGTAATAATAATTCTGCAGCTGGGCGTGTATTTGCCATAATTCTTTCTGGTGCTTTATCAAATACTTGATCTTTCTTTTCCCATGTTGATCCACCTTCAGCCTTTGAAAAGTTCTCAATTGTCAGTGGATAATGCTCTTTTGTTTGTGTTTCCTTAGATGTATCTTTTGATGTGTTACCGCAGGCTGTTAATGTTAATAAAGCTGCTAAACCAATTCCTAATAATAATTTTTTCTTCATGTTTTTCCTCCTACAGTCCATATGCAAAGCCTAATCCATTCGTCACTGGATTAGTAAACGTTTGACATTTGATATGATATAAAGCTTCTATTGTTTCTGGTGTTAAAACTTCTTGGGGTGTACCATGTGCATAGATTTCACCATCTTTTACTGCATAAAGATAATCACAGTAATGTGCTGCCATTTCTAGATCATGAAGAGCTGCTAAAACACCGATGTTTAAACTTTTTACACAGGATAGTATTTCAATTTGATAACGAATATCTAAATGATTTGTTGGTTCATCCAAAATCATAAATTTAGGCTGCTGGGCAATCGTTCTAGCTAAAATAACCCTTTGCTTTTCACCACCAGATAGTGAAAGAAAACTGCGCTCTCTATAAGATTGTAAGTTCGTTCTTGTCAATGCCTCTTCTACGATGTCAAAATCCTTTTGGTTATCTGACTCTAGCATTTTTTTATGAGGTGTTCTACCTAACATCACCATTTGTTGTACCGTTAAATCAAAGTGCATTTCATTGAATTGTCCAACTACACCTAAGTGTTGAGAAATCTTTTTTTCGGCGCTTTTTAAAACATCTAAATCATCTAAGAAGACCATCCCTTTTTGAGGTACTAGGCTTTTATAAATGCTTTTCAGTAAAGTTGATTTTCCGCATCCGTTTGGTCCGATTAAGCCCACAAATTGTTGCTTATTCACATGAATGGATATGTTTTTTACGATTTCCTTTTTGCCGATTTTTACTTCTATTTCCTTTGCTACTAATTCCATTGTTCTACCCTCCGAAGTTGTAACCTTTTTTTACAATCATATAGATAAATAATGGTGACCCAATGACAGAAGTAATAATACCAATCGGTAATTCCACATTTTGGATTAATGTTCTAGACAGAATATCAGCCCAAATCATGAAAAGGCCTCCTAAGAGCAATGTTCCTAACATTAATCGTTTGTGATCTGCACCGAAAATACCTCTTGTGATATGAGGAATAATTAAACCAACAAAACCGATCATACCTGCATAAGCGACCATCGTTCCTGTAATAAGCGAGGTAAGAATCATATATAATTTACGATAAGCACTTAAATTGATCCCTAAGGTGATAGCTGATTCATCTCCAAGTAGCATTGTGTTTAGCACACGATGTTGGAAAAGGAATAATGCAGCTCCTAGTACAATCACGATTGTTAAAATTGGTGTTTTGTCCCAGCTGGCAGATGCTAAACTCCCCATAGACCAGAACGTAACAGTTTTAATGCCCTCTGCATTATTGGCAAAAAAGATGATAAGGCTTGAAAACGAACTACATAATGCACCGATAACAACCCCTGATAAAACCAATTTTACTGAGGTTGCTTTACCTCCAATGCTGGATAAGATAAGCACTGCCATAGAGGTAATCATCGCCCCTGCAAATGCACCAAAGGCTACTCCAAATTGTGCTAACAATGCACTACTCCCAAAACCAACTAGAATAGCAAAGGTTGCACCTAATGACGCTCCTGAAGAAATACCAAGTATGTATGGATCAGCAAGCGGGTTTTGGACAACTGCCTGCATGACAGCCCCACACAATGCAAGACCGACACCAATCAATAAGGCAAAAACCACACGCGGCATTCTGACCTGTAGAATAATATTCAAATAGGATTCACTTTCCACACTATCAAGTGTTCCAAGTTTTCCATTGGATATAGTATGTAGCAAAATATCCATCGATTGCTTGAAAGGAATGCTGACTTGTCCTATTGATACAGAAAAAACGGCAGATATTAAAATGGAGGCTATTAAAAGCAAGATAATAACATAATAAATATTGCCCGTCCCTATTCTGTTAGCTTCCTGTTTATTCAAGATTTCACCTCTATCTATTTAACTATTAATCAATGATAACGATTATCATTTTCATTTGTATTGTAAGTGATAATCCATTGAAAAACAACAGGAAAATTTTTAATTATAGATTATGCATACATTCAGTAGATAAATATTCCACTACTGGCGGGTTTTAATTCGCTAAAATTATTGTTCCGGTAGAAATTAAAACAGCTCATTGTAAATTCCGGATATTATATAGCGAAGAAAATTTAAGGATTTTTATTTAAACTCTGTTCTAATAAAAAATCAAAATAAAAAACCACTTTCCATAAAACTATGGAAAGTGGTCATATTACTTAAAAGATTGTGCTTATAGACTAACTAAATCTTACATCATTCCTGGCATACCGCCCATGCCGCTCATATCTGGCATTGCTGGTGCTGCTTCAGGGATATCTGCTACAACCGCTTCTGTTGTTAAGAATAGGGCTGCAACTGATGCTGCGTTTTGTAAAGCTGAGCGAGTTACTTTTGCTGGGTCTACTACGCCTGCTTCCATCATGTTTACCCATTCGCCAGTTGCTGCATTGAAACCAATGCCAACTTCTTCACGTTTTAGACGATCTACGATAATTGAGCCTTCAAGACCAGCATTATTAGCAATTTGACGAACTGGTTCTTCTAAAGCACGTAGAACGATTTTCACACCTGTAGCTACATCGCCTTCTACTGCTTCAGCCGCTTTTTCCACTGCTGCATAGACGTTAAGAAGTGCTGTACCACCACCTGATACGATACCTTCTTCAACAGCCGCACGAGTTGAGTTTAAAGCATCCTCAATACGAAGTTTACGCTCTTTCAGCTCTGTTTCTGTTGCAGCACCAACTTTGATAACTGCTACACCACCTGCTAATTTAGCAAGACGTTCTTGTAATTTTTCTTTATCGAACTCTGAAGTAGTTTCAGCAAGTTGTGCACGGATTTGACCAATGCGTGATTCAATCGCGTCTGCTCCGCCTACACCTTCAACGATTGTTGTGTTATCTTTTGTTACAACTACTTTTGCTGCACGACCAAGTGCAGAAATATCAGCTGATTTCAGGTCTAAGCCTAATTCTTCTGTAATCACTTGGCCACCTGTCAGGATAGCAATATCTTCAAGCATTGCTTTACGTCGATCACCGAAACCTGGTGCTTTTACTGCTACAGCATTAAATGTACCACGAAGTTTGTTCACAACAAGTGTTGCAAGTGCTTCACCTTCTACATCTTCAGCAATCATTAAAAGTGGACGACCTTGTTGCACCACTTGTTCTAATAATGGTAATACTTCTTGAATGTTTGTAATTTTTTTATCAGTAATTAAAATGTATGGGTTATCAAGAACCGCTTCCATTTTATCTGTGTCAGTTACCATGTAGTGAGAAGCATAACCACGATCAAACTGCATACCCTCAACTACATCTAACTCTGTTGTGAAGCCTTTTGATTCTTCAATTGTAATAACTCCATCGTTACCAACGCGTTCCATTGCTTCAGCGATTAGTTGTCCAACTTCATCATCTGCAGCAGAAATAGCAGCAACTTGTGCAATTTCTTCCTTATTGCTTACTGGGCGAGAAATAGCGTGTAATTCAGTAAGTGCTGCAGCAACTGCTTTATCGATACCTTTACGGATACCTACTGGATTTGCGCCAGCTGTAACGTTTTTCAAGCCTTCACGAATAATTGCTTGAGCTAATACTGTTGCTGTAGTTGTACCATCACCAGCGATTTCGTTTGTCTTAGAAGCAACTTCTGCTACTAATTTTGCTCCCATGTTTTCGTATGGGTTTTCTAGTTCGATTTCTTTAGCGATTGTCACACCATCATTTGTAATAAGTGGTGAACCGAATTTTTTTTCTAAAACAACATTACGTCCTTTTGGTCCTAATGTTACTTTTACTGCATTTGCTAATTTATCTACACCTTGTAACATTAATGAACGAGCGTCTTCTGAGAATTTAATATCTTTTGCCATGAGAATTTACCCTCCTGAAATGGAATATTCGTTAAGCTTCTTCAATATATTTATATCAATTTCACCTTATTGTCACATTTGTTATGCAAACAATAAGTATTCACCTTACGTAAGGTGCCTTTAAAGTTCTTATTCAATAATTGCAAGAATATCGCTTTCGCGTAAAATTAGGTATTCATTACCTTCAAATTTAACTTCTGTGCCAGCGTATTTAGAGAAAATAATGCGGTCGTCAACTTTAACGTCAAGCTCTACACGTTGCCCGTTCTCTAATACACGACCTGTCCCAACTGCTACTACTTTACCTTCTTGTGGTTTTTCTTTTGCAGAGTCAGGTAGTACAATACCGAATGCAGATTTTTCTTCTACCTCGATTAGTTCAATTACAATACGATCTCCTAGTGGTCTTAACAAGTGAAACAACCTCCTAATAGTTAAATAATTGTTGATATTTATTAGCACTCTATATCAATGAGTGCTAACACAATTATTATGATAATCAATCACTCTTTTTTTTGCAAGTCAGAACTTCAAAAAATTTTGTTTTCTTTCCATATTCCTCTACAATAGAAAGGAAGCATATGAATGGAAAGGATTTTGACTGTGACTAATTCTCAAAAAGTAACGAAACATAAAAAAACAGCCCTGTATGTTTTGCTGATTTATATCTTGATGCAAATCTCTAGCAGATGGTTGCTCTTACCGTTCCATAGGCTCATCATGAAGGTAACTGGTTTAGCTTCTGAACAAGCGGCTCCTATTACTCAAGGTTGGTATATCGCACTAAGTTTTGCGGTAGCGCTCATTTTAAGCTTAATCCTTACATCTCGAGATAAAGCATTTTGGAACATTTACCAAGGAAAAAAAGAAACGATACCTCTTACCATTGTGTGGGGAATCATCGGCTTCTTCCTAGTGTTCTTTGGACAAATGATTGGTGCAGCTATTGAGATGGCTGTTTTCGGTATTGAAGGAGGCTCACAAAATACTGCAGATATTGTCGCGATAGCTAAAGGTGCTCCCATCGCCATATTAGCAATTGTTGTATTCGGGCCAATCTTAGAAGAATTCGTCTTCCGTAGAGTGATCTTTGGCTCGCTTGTCCAAACAACAAATTTCTGGGTGGCAGCAATTGTGAGTGCCATTTTCTTTGCGATTATCCACTTCGACTTCTCACATATCTTGCTTTATACCATTTGTGGTTTAATTTTCGCCTTTTTATATCACAAAACAAAGCGCATTTGGACGTCTATTATTGCACACGTCATGCTTAATGGATTTGTGACACTTGTACAATTCTATGCGGAACCATTGCAAAAGTTTCTTCAAGAACTCGAAAAAATGCAATAAATTTTTGTAAAGCGATTGTAAGATGCAAAAATAACACAAAAGCTCGGTGTCCCATTTAGGGCACCGAGCTTTATTTATTACTGTTGATTCAATTCTTCTATTTGTCGTCGTTGCTGCTCAAGTGCTTCTTCAATCTGGCGCTTTTGTTCCGCTTCCTGTTCTTCTTTTAATCGAATCTCTTCGGATTTAAGATATTTCTTATAGCCAATTCGTGAAATCATAATACTAATTTCATACAAAATAAACAGCGGAACTGAAACCATTAAATGCGAAGCCAACTCAGGTGGTGCAATAATCGCAGCACATACAAATAAACCGAAGTACGAGTATTTACGAATACGAATTAGTAATTCCGGACTTAATATGCCAATTCGTGAAAAGAATAAAACAACAATTGGCAACTGGAAAAGGAAACCGAACGGTATTGTAAGCTTAAACAAGAATGTAAAATACTCATGTATACCAATGGTTTGCTGTATCTCCAAATCATTCGATAAATTCATCATGAATTTGATGACATATGGGAATAGTAAAAAGTACGAAAAAGATAACCCTGCAAGAAACAATAAAAATGAATACGGAATATAGCTTAGAGTTGCTTTACGCTCTACTTCCCTTAATCCAGGGCTAATAAACGACCATAATTGATACATCAACACGGGTGATGAAATAATAAATGCAATTATAAAAACAACTTGTATATAAATTGCAAGTGGTGTGACTACGTCAAATGCATGAAGCTCTATATTATATTTGGCTCCAGTCATTTGAAGGTATTTTACAAGTGGCTTTGCGACAAAAAAGGCGCCGGCCATAGCTAGAACAAAGAAAACGGCAACAATGAACAGCCGTTTTCTTAATTCTTCTATATGCTCAATGACAGTTAGATCTTTTGGATTCATTCCTCAAACATCCTAACTTACTTATCTAGTTCTTTCTTTTTCTTATCATCATCATCTTCGTCGGCTAAACCTTTAGTAGCATTTTTGAATTCACGTAATGTTGAACCAAATGCCTTACCAAGCTCTGGTAACTTTTTAGGACCAAAAATTAGTAACGCGACAACTCCGATAATAATGAGGCTCATAGGACCAATACCACCCATTACAGCCACCTCCTCTTTATATCCATCATTTTAACGCATATTTCGCCATTTTGCTAACTAATTATATGTGAAAGTTTTTCGTCACACTCACTGATTTGACCTCATTTTATTTAAATTATCTATTTGACAGAAACGGTGAATTACACTAAAAAATATGTATGGTTTTCACTCTTCCTGATTACGTATTAAATAAATAAGCGCTTGCAACTCTACCGATAAATCGATTGTTAAAAGCTGCATTCTATCAGGTACTGTTAATCGCTCTGGCGTAAAGTTTAAAATTCCCTTTGCATTCATGGCTGCTAAGCGATCCGCCATTTTTTGAGCGGAGCGTGGTGAAACGGTTAAAATAGCAAGCTCTGCACCGTATTCTGCATATTTTTCTTCCAATAAATCTGGATGAAAGACCGGAATGTTACTGATCATTTTGCCATCCTTCGGTGCTTTTGAATCGAATGCTACCACAATATGTGTATTATGGTTTTTTTGAAAATTATATTTTAATAATGCACTGCCTAAATTCCCCACACCAATTAACGCTACTTTTGTCGTTTCATGTTGATCAAGCGTCTGGCTAAAAAATTGTAATAGATGCTGCACATCGTAGCCATAACCTTTTTTCCCAAGTGCACCAAAATAAGAAAAATCACGGCGAATAGTTGCAGAATCTATTTTCATCGCTTCACTCAATTCCTTCGACGAAATACGTTCCATACCTTCTTGTGCAAAGTTTTGAATAAATCGATAGTAAAGAGGAAGTCTTTTTGTAGTGGCTTGTGGAATTTTTAATTCTTGTTTCAAACTTTTTCCTCCTTATGATGTACCTCCATCAATTTTACTGTCTTTAACTACTAATTTTAATACATTCATCCTTAACAATATACAACATTTTTGCAATCCCCTGCTGTATTTCTCTTTAGTTAATGGCGCCTTATACGCAGCTAACTAAAAAGAAATCGTTTCAATCTTACATGACTGCTAGGAATAAGTAAAGCACGGACATTGCATGCAAATCGTTCATCCATTACACTAAGGTAGAATTGAGGTGTCAAGAATGATTGTTTTACAGGTCAATCAACTAACTAAATCCTTTCTTGCAGATGAAATTTTAAGTGGTGTTAAATTAGAAGTTCAACACCGTGACCGTGTTGCCTTAGTAGGACGAAACGGTGCAGGTAAATCTACTTTATTAAAAATAATTGCTGGTCAAATGTCTTATGATTCAGGTGATATCATTATCCCAAAGGATATTCAAATAGGCTATTTAGAGCAACATGCAGGATTAAACTCTACGCTAACAATTTGGAATGAAATGATGACTATATTTGAATCTCTTTTAGCCCAAGAACAGCTGCTACGCTCACTTGAACAACAAATGGCTGATCCTACTGTCTATGAAAACCCTACTATGTATGCGAAAGTTATGTCGGAATACGATCAATTACAGCATACGTTTAAAGATGCAGGTGGCTATCAATATGAATCAGACATACGGTCAGTCCTTCATGGTATGCAATTTTATTCCGAAGACTATGACAAACCCATCAGTTCCTTATCTGGTGGACAGCGCACACGTTTAGCACTTGCTAAGCTCTTACTTAGTAAACCAGATCTTTTAATTCTCGATGAGCCAACGAACCATTTAGATATCGAAACACTATCTTGGTTGGAATCCTATTTAAAGGGCTATGAAGGCGCTATTTTAATTGTTTCCCATGACCGCTACTTCTTAGACCAAGTCGTTTCTATTGTCTACGAAGTATCTCGTCATCGCGTTACCAAATATCCGGGTAATTATAGTGCATATTTAGATGAAAAAGCTAAAAATTATGAGCGTGATGTCAAACTCTATGAACGTCAGCAAGATGAAAAGGCCAAGCTAGAGGATTTTATCCAAAAAAATATTGCACGTGCTTCTACAACAAAAATGGCACAAAGTCGACGTAAAATGCTTGAACGTACCGAGTGGATGGAATCGCCAGATGGTGATGAGAAATCCGCTAGTTTCGGTTTCACGATTGAACGTCAAAGTGGAAATGATGTTTTATCTGTTGATGAATTAACGATAGGTTATAACGATCGTACCATTTCTAGTGGGATAAACCTCCGCACTTTTCGTGAGGATCGTATTGCCCTTGTTGGCCCAAACGGAGTTGGTAAATCGACATTATTAAAAACAATTGTAAAAGATTTATCCCCTCTTGGAGGTAGTATTCGTTATGGTACGAATGTACAAATCGGCTACTATGATCAAGAGCAAGCAAAGCTATCGAGCAATAAGAGTGTCCTAAAAGAATTATGGGATGAATGGCCACTCATGAACGAAAAAGATATTCGAACTGTATTAGGGCGTTTTCTTTTTAGTGGTGAAGATGTGGATAAAGTTGTATCCTCTTTATCGGGCGGTGAAAAAGCACGCCTTGCACTCGCAAAGCTAATGATGCAAAAGGCTAATTTCTTAATTCTAGATGAGCCTACCAATCATTTGGACTTAGATAGCAAAGAGGTATTAGAAAATGCCTTGATTGATTATCCAGGTACGCTTCTATTTGTCTCACACGACCGCTACTTCATTAATCGTATCGCAACAAAAGTGGTGGAGTTATCTGGAACGGGTTCATTTGAATATTTAGGTGACTACGATTATTACGTTGAGAAAAAGCAGGAACTATTGGAGCTAGCACAAATGAAAGTTGCCTCCCAACCACAAGCACAGCAAGACCTACCTGATAAAACCTCTACATCAAAAATTGATAAAGAAGCAAAAAAGCGTGAACGTCAAATTAGACGTATGATTGAAGATTTAGAAAGCAAGATGCAAGAAACATCTGCTATTGTTGCAAGACTAGAAGAAGCTCTTTGTGACTCTGCCATTTTTACCGACCATGAAAAAATTTCAATGCTTCAAGCAGAATTAGCAACTGCTAAAGAACAGCATGAGCTATTAGAATTAGAATGGCTTGAGTTAAATGAAGAACTTGAAAATATTAGTATGTAAATGATGTAAGCCATGTGAAAGGTCACATGGCTTTTTCTTTACTTGTCTTCATTTTTCATATATATTGGTCAAGTGCTATTTTTCGACAAAAAATGCCCACAGTTTTATTCACACTACAAATCTAGTAGTACCAACATATCAACAGAGTTTTCCACATTGTCCACAATGAAAATTTATTTTATCCACATTCTATCGTATAAAACCAGCTACTATATATTGAATAATCACAAGTTATACACAAGTTATCAACAATTTGTGCATAAGTACGCGTGTTCGCCATTTAATTCGCTCCTTTACCTGTGGATAATTTTCTGAAAAATTTGTCAATTGTGATGCCTCTACTGACTATTCCCTTAGCACGGTTCTTTTTTATCAACAATTATTCGACAATTAAAAAAAGAGATATCTAAAAATATAGATACCTCTTTCTTACACTATACCCAGGATTTTAACTCCATTCCTGGACGTCCATTCATCATTAAGTTTCCTCGAATACCAGCCTCAAACATCGGCATAGCTGCTGCGCCAATCATTGCCGCATTATCAGTACACAATTTAAGCGGCGGTACAAAAAACGGGATACCTTCCTCTTCAAATACAGTCTCCAAAGAAATTCGCAACCCCTTATTTGCTGCTACACCTCCAGCTGCAATAACCTGTTTCACCTGATATTCGCGAGCAGCACGTAATGTCTTAGCAGTCAGTACTTCAATAACACTTTCCTGAAAGCCCTTGGCAACAGCTGCTGGTGAAATAGCTTCACCTCGTTGATCCATATTATGTTTATAATTGATGACAGCTGATTTTAAACCGCTAAAGCTAAAATCATATGAATCCTCTTCCAACCATACTCTTGGAAAAGGAACAGCCTCTCCTTCCTCATGAGCAAGACGATCAATATGTGGCCCACCAGGATAAGGTAAATTTAAAACACGTGCTACTTTATCATAAGCTTCACCAGCTGCATCATCTCGTGTTTCACCAATGACTTCAAAAGAGCCATGTTCCTTCATATAGACAAGCTCTGTATGACCGCCTGAAACTACTAGTGCTAATAAAGGGAACTCCATCGGCTGAACAAGCGCATTGGCATAAATATGCCCTGCAATATGATGCACACCTACAATTGGTAGGTTGTTCGCAAAGGCAAAAGCCTTCGCCGCATTAATGCCAATCAACAATGCCCCTACAAGACCTGGACCCTCTGTAACAGCAACCGCATCCAAATCTACCGGCTTTAAATTTGCTTGGGCTAATGCTTCTTCAATTACCATCGTAATTTGTTCAACGTGATGGCGTGATGCAATTTCAGGAACAACGCCACCAAATCGCTTATGACTCTCTATTTGAGAAGCAACAACATTCGACACGATTTCATGACCATTTCGTATAATCGCTGCAGCTGTTTCATCACAGCTTGATTCTATTGCTAATATCAATCCATTATTCATTATAAATTCACCCACATGACAAGGGCATCCTCCCCGTTATCCGTATAATAGCCTTTCCGTATACCACCATCTTGGAATTGGAGCTTACGATAAAGATTTTGTGCAACTGTGTTCGTTACTCGTACCTCCAATGTCATAACCTCCATTCCATGTAAACGAGCTATTTGCATTGCCTCACGCATTAATCCCTCGCCTATACCTCGTCCACGAGCTGCCTCAATAACAGCTACATTCGTAATTTGGGCTGCATCTATAACCATCCACATCCCGCAAAAACCAATAATACGTCCACTTGCATCAACAGCCAGCACATAATGGGCATACTGATTTTCATGTACTTCATAGTAAAAGGAATCCAACGTCCAAGGTACAGGAAATGAAGCTACTTCAATTTCATAAACTGCTGGTACATCATCAGAAACCATTTTACGATAAGTTACATCACTACTCATGTTCTTTCTCCTTCTGTTCTTTCAGCCAATTTGCTTCAGCCTCTGCAATTCGTTTATATTGTGGGACAAAGTGATGAGTAGCTTCAACACTCGGTAATTCCACTTTAGTTCCTACACGAATAACTTCCGTTGCACGTGGCAAGTCAAGACTAAAAGGTGCACGAAAAGCGTTATCGCCAAGCTCCTCTACAATGTTATCCCAAAATAAGCCCACATCTGTTCCTACAAATAAAATAGGTGCATCTAATGCCCTTAAACGCTCTAATAAATCAGCGATATGTGCATGATGATCCTCCACAAGAGCCTCTAGAGTCACTCCTTGATAAACAGCTGTATAAACATTATCTCTTCTTGCATCAAAAATTGGACAAATTAATCCATTATAAAGGGTAGCATTTGCAGCTAATGCTTTTAAGCTAGAGACACCAACTAAAGGTATCTGTAATGTCCATGCTAGGGTTTTCGCTAATGTTACACCTATACGGACCCCTGTATACGAACCTGGCCCTTCAGACACTGCAATAACATCCAAGTCGCCTGCCTTCAAACCTGCTCTTGCTAATACCTCTTCAATAGCGGGCATTGCGCCTGCTGAATGTGTTAATTTTATATTTTGTACCAGCTCAGCTACCACTTTTCCATCCCTCACAATAGCAACGGAAAGTGGTGTATTCGCTGTTTCTATTCCTAACCAAATCATTTCATTAGCTCCTCACATAGTGCCTCATAGCGTTCCCCACTAGGTATTAACACAAATCGTCGTTCATTGTCTCCGATTCGATAAATCTCTATCGCTAATCGATTCCGTGGCAAATCCTGTTCTATTAAATGCGCCCACTCTACCACTGATACTGCATCTCCATAAAATAATTCATCCCAACCAAGGTCCTCGTCACTTTCAGCCAAACGATAAACATCTAAATGATTGAAGGGTAAACGTCCTTCATACTGTTTAATGATTGTAAATGTTGGACTGTTGACCGTTCTTTTCACACCAAGCCCTTTTGCTAAGGCCTTCGTAAACGTTGTCTTGCCTGCACCCAAATCTCCTTCTAATGTAATTGTATCTTGAGCTTCTAGTAATTTTGCAAGTGTCACGGCAAAACGCTCTGTATCATCAACTGAATTCATGATTATTTCATACATTCTCATTTTTCCTCTCATCACTACATTACCTCTAGTTTACCTAAACTAGCGAAAATGTTCAAAGCATCCAATATCATTATATCCTACATAGATTATCTTCGTTAAAAAGCCTAATTTTATGACATAGGTAGCCATTTAAATAAAAAAACACGCCTTCTTTTACAAAGACGTGACAACTATTTATCTGTTTGAATGACCTTTCACTGCTATGATTTCTTTGCCAATTAGTTTATCATCCTTAAATTTTACTATATAGGCCTGTGTCATCAAGATTTCATCATTCCAACGATATTCATTATTTTTGATTTTTTTACCTGCGCCGCCTGCTGCTTCTACTACCTCAATATATGACATATCATTTTTTAATTTCTCAAATTCTACTTCGTTCATATTTTTTTGCCAGTGATACGCATTTGATTCTTCAATCTCCATAATAGGATCTCCACAGCCTACCATCATTATCATGGAGCCAATAAGCAAAGGGAAATAAATACTTTTAAAAGAATAATCTTTGCTCATATAAACACCTCCGTAGTCAATCCGATTACTTCTACTTTTTTACCCCTAATCTTTATATTAGAAACATCTCTAATTTTACCTTATAGAAACGCTATCATTTATCGGTAATTTTTACTATTTTTAGATAATGTTAAATATATGAAATTCGCTATGTTTATGGCAATATTATCGATCATTTCACAGCGATTTAAGCCATTTTTTAGATACACTTGATATGTTTTAGGGAAATAGATGTTGTTTATGAAATAATAAAGGGAAGTTGGTCTCAAATACTTCACAAAATGTTATGCTTTTAGCCTCTGTGTTTCTACTAGGCAGTGTTGATCCTTTCGACATTATTCATTTGTCATGTAATTTCTACTTAATTTACTGATAAACTCCTGAAAGATGAATTGGATCCATACTCCAATCACATACAAAAAAGTCCCTATGATGTAAAATCATAAGGACTGTAATATCAATTTAAATGGCGGTCCCGACCGGGATCGAACCGGCGATCTCCTGCGTGACAGGCAGGCATGTTAACCGCTACACCACGGGACCTCTTTAAGACATTTATAAATATATCATAGAAAATATAGATATACAATATCTTTTTTCACATTTTTTTAATATATTTTCCAACACTCTTTAATCTAGGATAGAGGTTATCCTGAAATGCATTTTCCACATAATCAACATCTACTTTCATATAAGCTCTAAACATGATGCAAATTTTGCAGTATATTTAACTTTGAAGGGGGAAACATTACATGTCAAAATTAGAACAATTACAAGCAGCCTTACAGCTCCACAATACCGATGCAATTATTATCACAAATGCTCAAAATCGTCGCTATCTAACAGGTTTTACAGGTAGTGCAGGTACAGTTATTGTAACAAAGACACGCGCACTTTTATTAGTAGACTTCCGCTACACTCAGCAAGCAACAAATCAGTGTGACACCTTTGAAGTACTAGAGATTGATCGCAACCATTTATATGAAACCATTCAGGAAATTCTTGAACAGGAATTAATTCAAACTGTTGGTTTTGAGCAACATCATGTAACTTATTTTAGCTATCAATTAATGAAGAGCAAATTGACAGCTATATTAAAACCAATGCCTACTATTGTAGAAGATTTACGGATGATTAAAACACCAGAAGAAATTGAAATAATTAAGAAAGCAGCATGGATTTCCGATGAGGCGTTTAATCATATTCTGACATTCATCAAACCAGGTATTTCAGAACTTGATATTGCCTATGAATTAGAGTCTCATATGCGAAAAAATGGTGCAACAGGTGCAGCCTTCGATATGATTATTGCTTCTGGCCATCGTTCAGCACTCCCACATGGCGTAGCATCCTCTAAAATAGTGGAGCAAGGTGACATGTTGACAATGGATTTTGGTGCTTACTACCGAGGTTATCGTTCTGATATGACAAGAACGATTGCTGTTGGAGAACCATTAGAGCAATTAAAAGAAGTATATCAAATAGTTTATGGTGCCTTACAGCATGCCCTTTCCAATATGAAGGCTGGTATTACTGGACAAGAGGCCGATAGTTATTCACGAGACTTCATTACTAAAAAGGGATATGGACAAAATTACGGACACGGTGCAGGACATGGTATAGGCTTAGATATCCATGAAAACATATTTATGTCTACCATATGTAAAGACATGTTAGAAGAAAATATGGTACTAACTGTCGAACCGGGTATTTATATACCTAATGTAGGTGGTGTTCGAATCGAGGATGATGTTATCGTTACAAAAGAAGGTGTGGAAGTCATCACTCACTCTCCTAAGGAACTCATTATTTTATAGCCCATTAAAGTGATGCTGCTTACTTTGATATATAACAAATGTTTTAAAGAGTAAGTACAATAAATTCTTTGTACTTACTCTTTTTATAAAAGAAAAAAACAGCCAACACACAGCTGACTGTTTTGTTTGCCTAGCGACGTCCTAC